>JAGUYG010000105.1 GCA_020061465.1 Ignavibacteriales bacterium | reverse complement strand
TGCCCTACGCCGATAATTTTATCTTCTGCTTTTAACAATCCGCTTTTAAAAGCAGGACCACCCGGAATTACTTCAACTACTTTGGTATATTCATCTTCAGTTTGAAGTTGTGCGCCTATTCCCTCAAGAGAAAGACTCATCGAAATGTTAAAATTTTCTGAAGTAATGGGTGAAAAGTAATTAGTATGAGGATCGATGTTTTCGGCAAATGCGTTCATAAAGGTTTGAAATACATCTTCATCATTGAACTGATTGACATTTCTTTTGATTGCTTCATAACGTTTAATTAGTGATGATGAGATTTCAGACCATTCGGAACCGGAAAGTTTTCGTGCTAACGCATCGTTCTTCATACGCTTTCTCCACAGTTCGTTTAATTCGTTTTCATCGGCAGCCCACGGCGCTTTATCTCTTTTAAATTCATAATCTTCATCGATTGAGTAATCAAATTCATTTTGCAATAGTTCTTTAATTGCTTCGGTTCTTTCATTCACTCTTATTTTAAAGACGTTAAAAATATCAAATGCTGTCTGAAGATTTCCTTCGAGAATAAAATTATCGAAATCCTCTCTATGCTTTTCGAACTCCGCTATATCTGCGGCAAAAAAATACATTCTGCTTGCATCTAATGCTTTAAGGTATGAATCAAAGATAAGCGAGGACAAAGAATCATTGATTTTAGTTTTTTTATAATGGTAACGTGTAATTAAGCTTGTAACCATTTTGTTAACGTTAGAATGAAAATTATCAGGTGCAAGCACAAAAGTAGAATCTTCCTGCGGAATCGACGAACGGTCTAACTCTACTGAATAATTCGAAAATAAATTAGCCCCTAATAATAATAACAGAACAAGAGTGAGCTTTTTCATACTTTCCTTGTGAATATTGATTAATAGATTTGCCATGTAAAACTAAAAAGATCGGTAAAAGAATAAAATGAAAATATTTATGCACAAGCTTAATCTATGAAAACGAAGCCTGCCAGAATTCAAAAATTCTATTAAGTAGAAAAAAATAATTGCAAAAATTACGTCCATAAATAAAGGTTTGAATAGGTAATATCAAGCCAAACCAACATAGTTATTTTTATCACGTTAATTCAACAGCAAAATAATTTTCTTATTTTAAAGTTAAGAAAAAATTGTTATCAGAAAAGAATAAATATCCCTATGCTCACAATACAAATCAATTTGAGGTGAATATGAAAAGAAGTCATTTAATTTTTTTGTTTTTGCTTTTCACTCAGTTATCTAATGCTCAACAGGATAAATTAAACGAATATGGATTGTATGTAATCACAGATTTTAATAGGTATCAAGAAAGCATAAGTATTGACAGCAGTAAAAGGCTTGCTAATTTATTAGAATTTATAGATAATATTAGGTTAGATGTGAAATATGCGACAGATGATAATTTTCTAGGGAAATCGGTATACGATACTGCACTTGCTTTTTTAAGATTTCCGACTGCACAGGCACTTAAACAAGTTCAGTCCGAATTAATAACGATGGGGCTTGGTATAAAAATTTTTGATGCCTATCGTCCTTACAGTGTTACAGTTGCTTTTTATAAGAATTATCCTGACAGCACTTATGTAGCTTCGCCCTGGAAAGGTTCAAGGCATAATCGCGGCTGTGCAGTTGATCTTACAATCGTTAGTCTGGATACCGGCGAAGAAATAGAAATGCCTACTGCTTATGATGATTTTACGGATAAAGCTCATCATGATTACTCGGATCTTCTGGAGGAAATTATTCATAATAGAGAACTGTTAAAGAGTTTGATGGAGAAGTATGGATTCAAATCCTATCCGTACGAATGGTGGCATTACGACTTTGAAGGCTGGGAGAATTTTGAGCTGCTAGATATAAATTTTCGCCAATTGACTAACGAATAATCTTCGAAGAAATTAGTTTTTTCAGTTTAGTCTTTCAATTTCAAGACCTCTGCCAAAACTTGTTCGGCGTGGGAGTCAATATCCTTCACTTCAATTATTTTGGAGATAATGCCTTTCATATCGATTATGAAAGTAACTCTTTTTGCTAAACCGTCATCTCTTAAAGCTCCATACTGCCTTGCAATTGATTTGCTGGTATCAGCAAGAAGCGGAAAGTTGAGAGCGTGCTCGTACATGAATTTATCGATTTCTTCGATTGTGTCAACGCTGATGCCGAATACTTTGATATCATTATCCTTAAATTTTTTCCAATTATCTCTAATTCCACAGGCTTGCTTTGTACAGCCGGAGGTTCCCGCTTTTGGGTAAAAATAAATTACAACCGGATTTTTATCGCGGTAATACGATAGAGTATATTGATTACCGTAAGGATCTTCTAATGTGAAATCCGGTGCCTCTATTCCGACTTTTAATTTAGGTTTATCCTCGGATTGAACCGGATATATTAAGAATAATGCTGCGATCAACATTAGGAAAATTTTAAGTGCATTCATCTAAATTAACCTTTGAATTATTGTGTATCTGCTTCTACAGTTCTTGAAAAAATAAAATCGACATTCTGAAGAACTTTGTCATAATTAAATATATCCTTAATTTCATCTTTGCTCATCAATTTATTTATCTCTTTTGAATTTAAAGTTTCATCCGTGAAATTTTTATTTGGATTAGCCCATACATCCATCGCAATAGCTTGAACAATCATGTAAGCTTCTTCTCTTGATAAACCTTTGTTTACGAGTTTTAACATGACAGTTTGAGAATAAAATAATCCGCGTGTAATGTTTAAATTTTTGATCATATTTTCCGGATACACAATTAGTCTTTCTATCAGATTAATTGTTAAGTGAAGCATATAATCTAAAGTAATGCAGCTATCGGGTATTATTATCCTTTCAACCGAAGAATGTGAAATATCCCGTTCATGCCAAAGAGCTACATTCTCTAAAGCAGCGAGAGCATTGGTTCTTAGGATTCTGGCTAAACCGGCTATTCGTTCGCTTATTACCGGATTCCTTTTGTGCGGCATTGCTGAAGAGCCTTTTTGCCCTTTTGAGAAATACTCTTCAGCTTCAAGAACTTCGGTTCTCTGCAAGTGTCTTATTTCTACAGCGATCTTTTCAAGCGATGCTGCAATTATTGCCAGTGTTGTAAGAAATTCTGCATGACGATCTCTTTGAATAATTTGTGTTGAAACAGGAGCCGGGTTTAATTCCAACTTAGTGCAGACATATTCTTCAACTTTAGGATCAAGATGCTCAAAAGTGCCTACCGCACCTGAAATTTTTCCAACGGAGATAGATTCGATTGCATGTTCGAGTCTAAGCAAGTTTCTTTTTGTTTCTTCGAACCAGAGAGCGAACTTCAATCCCATTGTAGTTGGTTCAGCATGAACGCCATGAGATCTTCCGATGCAAATAGAATTCTTATGCTCGATCGCTCTTTTTTTTAGTGCTTCTTTTAATTGAATCAATTTTTGTATTAGCAGTTCGCCTGCAGTTTTCATTTGATATGAAAGAGTTGTATCGAGAATGTCAGATGAAGTCATACCATAATGAATGTGACGGGCTTCTTCGCCGACATACTCGGCAACGTTGGTAAGAAATGCTATTACATCGTGCTTTGTAGTTTCCTCTAATTCAAGAATTCTTGCGGCATCAAACTTCGCTTTTTCTTTAATTGCTTGAACATCTGCAGGAGGAATTTCTCCCATGATGCTTCGTACTTCACAGGCAAGTATCTCAATCTTCAGCCACGTATTAAACTTAAATTCATCTTTCCAGATATTACCCATTTCGGGTAACGTATATCTCTCTATCATTAACGTTTCTCCAGCAGCATCTTTTTTGTAATTATTCTGTCGTCACGAAAAATTTTAAGAGTTATGGTTTGACCGGTTCTAAATTCCTGAAAAACTCCGGCAATCGTTTGCTCATTATTTATTTTGAAGTTTTCTATTTCTAAAATAATATCGCGGACTTGCAAGCCTGCTTTATCGGCAGGGGAGCTCGGGATGATTCTTGTAATGATTACCCCTTTTGTGTTTTCGAGATTATAGGCTTTAGCAATTCCTTCATCAATCGATTGAACTCCGAAACCTATATCAAAGTCACGGTTGATTCTTCCTTTCTCTTTCAATTCGGTAACGATTCTTTTTGCTTTATTAACAGGAATAGCAAAGCCCAATCCAATACTTCCTTGACCACCCGATGCGGTAAAGATTAAGGTATTCATTCCTACAACTTCACCTAAACTGTTAACGAGAGGACCGCCGCTGTTACCACCGTTTATTGCAGCATCCGTTTGAAGCATGTTAATGTAATAGCGATTATTTATCGGTTCTAAATTCATTCCCATTGAGCTAATCACTCCGACAGTAACAGTGGGTTTATCGTTCAATTCAAAAAGTCCGAAAGGATTACCTAATGCAATAACCCATTCTCCGATAATCACATCATCGGAATTTCCTAAGAATACGAAGGGAAGATTAGTTTCATCGATTTTAAGCAGACAGATATCCGAAACCGGATCGGTTCCGATAATTTTTGCGGGATAGTGTTTTCCGTTTGTCATAGTGATGGTAATTTCAGCCGCATTTCCCGCTACGTGGTCATTGGTTAAAATATATCCGTCAGGTGATATGATGAATCCGGAACCCAACCCTTTAACTCTTTGGCTGTAGTTTCCCCGGTTACCGAAAAATTGGCGGAAAAAGGGATCATCAAAAAAGTAACTGAAAGGATCGCGGTATTGTCTTATCTCAATCACATTAATGCCTACTACTGCCGGACTAACTTTTTCCACAGTGGTAGTAATAATATTCCGTCGCGAATTTGAAATGTCGTCATAATTTTTTTGATAAGAGGTTAGTGAATAAACTTGTTCGGGAGTTTCAACAAAGATTATATCTTTATTATTCAGCTTTGAGATTAAGAATAAGATGCCTGCAATCAAAATTAAAACGACGGATAACAAAGCAATGATTAATTTATTTCTTTTCATCTTCAGCCCTTGTTTTTAATATAGTTTTATCTACGATTAATTCTTTTAATGGGTCTAAATGTTTAATAAAAATTATCAATAGCAAAGAAGAAGCGAATAACACCATCTCTGCAATTGTTCCCGGAGCAGGGGATAGATATTTAACGGCAATATTAGCGCTGTTCAAAACGATTGCAAATGCCATTAAATTTGCCCAAATATTGGCAAAAAGAATATTTTTCTTAAAGATATAAATTATTACCCACAAAAGAAGCCATAAAACAATTAGCAGCGGAAATAACAACAATGAACCACCTGCTGCAGTAGCTAAACCCTTCCCGCCTTTAAATTGCAGCCAAGGATTAAAACAATGAGCGAATACAGCAAAAATGAGCGTTATAGCCAAATGGATAAAACTGTTTGGATATATTAAAGAAATGAGATATACACTTAAAAGTCCTTTTCCCAAATCGATAAATAAAACTAAGAGTCCGATCCATTTTGATTTTGTGGTACGATAAGAATTTAATGCGCCAACATTACCCGAACCGGATTGTGTTATATCAATACCATTGATTTTTTTCAAGAGGAAATATGCGGTTGGAATTGAGCCTAACAAATAGCCCAAGGCAACGCTGATTAAATATTCCATAAAATTGCGGAAGAAATGATTAATGAATGATTCAAATTTAATAAAAAATTGTTATTTAAGAGGAAAGTAAATTAGAATTTCAAATTGAAATGAAATGAACGGTTCGGAAACAATAAAAAAAAGAAAGCCAAAGAGTACCCGATAGTCAATATGAAATCACTCTTTGGCTCATTGATAAGTCGTTCTGGGAACTATTCCTGTCGTTTTAAAACAAAAAGCCCTACCACCACCAACACTAATATAGTAATCAACATGATAGAATTTATGGATATATTTTCCATGCAGTGCCTCCTTAGTTTCAACGTATAACGGATATCTCAACCATTGTGCCATAGACAGACGCCTCATAATTGTTCATTTGGGCACGAACTTGGCTAAAAAAAATATCAAAATGAATAAAGATAAGAGGTGATATCTCATTTTAAGAAGGGGCGGAGGAAATCAGAATTGTGATGTTTAAATTGACTTTCCCCCAAAAGGATTATTGGATAGATATTCGGAGCTATTTTTTCCCAAAGAATGGAGTGTATAAGTGACTTTTTAGTAGAAAAAATTTTCATTTTAACATATATCTAGTTTATACAGTATTAATTTTATTTTTTCCGCTTTCTATAAACATCCTTCCTTTGTTCTACGTGTTTTAATAAAATCACAACTTCACCGCTAATTGACCGGTACTCAAATATAATGCGATAGCTACCTAATCTTAAGCGATAGTCATTTCCTCCTTGCAGTTTTTTTACATCAATATTAGCAGCATTCTGTACCAAATTATTCAGCTTATTATAAATTCTTTTCGCTACTGCATCTGGTAGTTTAGTGAGGTGTTTTTCAAAATGTGAAGTGGAAATTAATTTCATCGCTATCCCTATGACAGCAGCCCTCTATCTTTTGCATAATCCTTAAAGTCTCTAATCCTTCCGCTCTTAATATCCTTTTCAGCCTGTTTAATTCCTTTTAGTTCCGTCTCACTTAGAGTTTCGTCTTCTGATTTGGCAGAGCGTAAAGCATCAATAAGTTTAGCCTCGCTATTTCGCTGTGCTAAATATTCAGCGTAGCTTTTAAGGATATTCAATTCAAGAGGTTCTAGCTTCTCTACTATTGAAAGTATTTTTTTCCTTGTTTCTTCTATAGTCTGTGTGTGCATTTAAATTTTCCTTATTTCGTTATTACTAAGTTCAGTTCAAACCTAAAATAAAATTAACACTGTATCAAGTTGTTTCCGTTTAATTTTTTACATGGTCATTGAATAAAAATTGTGAGGATTATTCGATTACACAAGTTCGCTATGCTAAGGCTAAACTGGTAAGGTGAGAAGGAAAGTATTTGTACAGCTTTGGAGGCGCCGGTGGGATTCGTCCCGCCGAAGGCGGGATTGCAGCCCTTCGCCGAAGAAAAAAATTAAAAGGAAAAAGTTTGAGAAGGTTTAAGAGGAGAACCTGAGGCGCCGGTGGGATTCGAACCCACGAATAAAGGTTTTGCAGACCTTCGCCTTAGACCACTTGGCTACAGCGCCTTTTGAATTTTAAGAGCCAATTTATCTTTCTTAAAAAAACAAAATCCCGATTAACACCGGGATCGTAGAGCGGGAAACGGGACTCGAACCCGCGACATCAACCTTGGCAAGGTTGCGCTCTACCAGCTGAGCTATTCCCGCAAAGGAAAAACAATCTTAGTAAAAGAACTTCCATCATAACACTCGAACCTGCGACATCAATCCCGAAGGCTTTCGGGATTGCGCTCTACCAGTTTATCTGACTTTAGGCAGACTGAGCTATTCCCGCAAAGAAAATACACTTCAAAAAGAACTTACTTTAGATTGATTATTAGAACCCGCGACATCAATCCCGACTAAAAGTTCCTATGGAAAAACATTCGGGATTGCGCTCTACCAGTTTATCTGACTTTAGGCAGGCTGAGCTATTCCCGCATTAAATACAAATTGTTTCAGAACGAAATTATAATCATCAAAAATTGCGTGGCAAATATAATCTGAAGCGAACTTTCATGCAAATTTCAGTTAATTGTTGATCCATCTTCTCTATAGTTATCACTTTCTTGCACCGTGAATGAAACCCCGATAAGGTAAAGAATGCTGAACTGTAATGAATGCCTTTGGATCAATAGATTCAATAATATTTATAACCTTCTTTTGGTTTTTCCTTGCTGTAATTAGTACAATAACTGCCATTCCTCCTGTTCCACCCTCGGCTGGAAGAATAGTTAATCCATGTTTCGATTTTCTAAGAGTGTCCGCAATTTTATCAGTTAAATGACGGGAGATAACATTTAATTGAACGTAACCCAAACCGATTTTTTGTTCAATTGTAATTCCAATAATGTTTCCCAAACCAAAACCTGCAGCATAGCCGAATAAGTTTGCTATATTATCCAAATGCTGCATTATAAATCTTATGGCAAAAACCCAGATTAAAACCTCGATAAAACCTGCAACTCCGGCGAGATATTTCCTCCCCTGAACTACAAGAATAGTTCGAATAGTGCCGATTGATACGTCACATATACGCATACATAGAATTAAAAGAGCACCAAGGATTGTTTCCAGCATATAATAACTCCGCTTTTGTACAAACGAAAATTAAATAAATAATCGATATTATTTTTATCTTTCGCAGTCAAAAATAATAATAATCAAATGTATAAAAGAGAACGGGAAGAATTAATAAATAAGCTCCGGGAAAAAGGTATCTATGATCCACTTGTGCTTAAAGCAATAAGCGAAGTTGAACGGCATAAATTTGTCCCTGAACCTATGAAACATCATGCTTATAAGGATATTGCATTGCCAATCGGAAGCGGGCAAACAATTTCCCAGCCCTATACTGTTGCGTTTATGACTCAAGCCCTAAAACTAAAACCCGATTCCAAAGTTCTTGAAGTCGGAACGGGATCGGGATATCAAGCCGCAATTCTGGTTCGCATGGGCATGCGCGTTTACAGTATTGAAAGACAATTTGATATTTATTCGAGAGCGCAAAAGTTATTAGAGAAATTGGGCATCCGGGTGCATGTTAAATACGGCGATGGCACAATCGGTTGGGAAGAGTTCGCACCTTTCGACGGCATAATTGTCACTGCCGGTTCTCCCGACGTACCGAAATCGTTAAAAAAACAATTAAGTATTGGAGGAAAATTAGTAATACCGGTTGGTGACAGATCCTCACAAAAACTTGTTATCGTAACAAAAATAGATGAGAACAATTTTGAGCAGGAAAGCATTCCTGAGTTTTCTTTTGTACCATTAATTGGCAGAGAAGGTTGGAAGGAAGAGTATTTGTAATAACCGGACCGACTTGTTCCGGTAAGACATCATTGAGCATATCTTTATCTGAGAAGATTGATTGTGAAATTATTTCAGCCGACAGCAGACAAATTTATAAGTTACTCGATATTGGAACTGCCAAACCTGACCGCCATGCCTTACAGAAAGTAAAACATCATTTTATTGATACGCTTTATCCGGATGAAGATTATAATGCCAGCAGATTTGAAACCGATGCTCTAAAGATTATTCAAGAGATTATATCAAAAAAGAAAACACCGCTGGTTGTAGGCGGTTCAGGATTGTATATTAAAGCTCTTATTGATGGAATCTCATCTCCGGCGGCAATTGACCACGATTTAAGAGAAGAACTACTTAAAAAAAAAACGTGACTACGGCAATGAGTACTTATTCAATGAGCTGAAAAAAGTCGATCCCGAAAGTGCCTCAAAAATGCTTCCTCAAAATTGGAAAAGAATTATACGCGCACTTGAGGTTTTTTATCTTACCGAAAAATCTATTACCGGGTATTATAGAACAGGAAAGAGAAGTGAAGATTTCGAGTTTATTCAATTCGGACTTCAATTGGATCGTTCAGAACTATACAAAAACATTAACGACAGAGTGGATAACATGATTGCTGAAGGATTGATCGATGAAGTAAGTTCTATTCTTGCAAAAGGCTATGATAAAAAACTAAACGCATTTAACACAGTTGGATACAAAGAAATAATTTCTTATTTAGAAGAAGAAGTTAGTTTGGATGAAGCAATCGATTTAATTAAAAGAAACACGCGGCATTTTGCTAAGCGGCAAATGACCTGGTTTAAAAAAGATACAAGAATCAAGTGGTTTAATATTCATGAATTTACTCAGCTTGATAAAATTGCCGGAGAAATTTTACGGATTTTAAAATAAAAATACTTTCCAAACATTATTGTTTAATCCGATAACAATTTTCGATATATTAACAGTGTAAACTTCTCAGCCCAAAAAACTACTAATTCCATGAACTAAGAGGGAGGTCAACATGATCGGAATCGTAGGTTATGGTTCTTACCTGCCGCGTTATAGAATCAAAGTAGATTTAATTGCAAAACAATGGGGTGCCGATCCGGAAGCAATAAAACGCGGATTATTGCTATACGAAAAAACAGTTCCCGGACAAGACGAAGACACAATCACTATTTCCGTTGAAGCTGCACGGTACGCACTTCAGCGTGCGAGAATAGATCCACAGAAGATTGGCGCGGTCTATATCGGTTCAGAATCTCACCCTTATGCTGTAAAGCCAAGCGCCACGGTTTTAATTGATGCATTAGGCATCGGTCCGCATGTTCACGCGGCAAGTTACGAGTTCGCATGTAAAGCCGGAACGGAGGCTATGTATTCTGCGTACAGTTTGGTGAAAGCCGGTGAAATGGAATATGCACTTGGAATTGGTGCCGACACTTCTCAAGGTGCACCTGGCGATGCGCTGGAATATTCGGCATCAGCCGGCGGATCAGCCTTCATCATGGGTAAAGAAAATGTAATCGCAGAAATTCTTTTCACTAACTCTTACACATCCGATACACCGGATTTTTGGAGAAGAGAACATGAATTTTATCCGCGGCATGCCGGAAGATTTACAGGTGAACCGGCATACTTTAAACATATTCTTAATGCCGGAAAAACGCTGTTGGAAAAATCCGGCTTGTCTCCAAAAGATTTTCAATTTGCCGTCTTTCACATGCCTAATGGAAAATTTCCATTGGAAGTTGGAAAGAAACTTGGATTCACAAAAGAACAAATGGAAGCCGGTTGGATTTCTCCGTGGATGGGCAACACTTATTCGGGTTCATCACCCACCGGACTATCTGCAATTCTCGATGTTGCAAAACCGGGCGATAATATTTTTATGGTTTCATTCGGTTCAGGCGCCGGCAGCGACGGTTTTATCTTTAAAGTTACAAATGAGATTGATAATGTTAGAGATTTGGCTCCTAAGCTTAGAGATATGTTAGATAACGACAAGATTTATCTCGATTACGGTCAGTACGCAAAGTTCAGACAAAAAATTATTCTAAATGAATAAGGAGGAGATGAAATGAAAGAAGTAGCAGTTATTGGCGTAGGCATGACGAAATTCGGGGAACTATGGCAAAAATCTTTTCGCGATATTTTTGTTGAAGCTGCTTTAAAAGCCATAGAAAATTCCGGAGTTGATCATATAGATTCCATGTATATCGGAACAATGTCAAGCGGATTATTTGTAGGACAAGAACACATCGGCGCAGTTATGGCTGATTACCTTGGAGTTACGCCTATTCCGGCAACAAGAGTTGAATCTGCTTGTGCATCCGGTGGAGCCGCATTTCGCCAGGCATATTTCGAAGTTGCTTCGGGTCATAGTGAAATCATTCTTGCCGGAGGTGTTGAGAAGATGACAGACGGAGCAGACGTTACCGAAGCTTTGGCAACCGCCGCTGATCAAGAGTATGAAGTTTATAATGGAATTACTTTCCCCGGGCTTTATGCAATGATTGCAACAGCGCACATGCATCAATATAAAACTACCCGTGAACAGCTTGCACATGTTGCAGTGAAGAATCATAAAAACGGTTCGATGAATCCAAATGCGCAGTTTAGTTTTCCTGTAACACTTGAACAGGTGATGAAATCTACAATGGTTGCTGATCCGCTTAGATTGCTTGATTGCTCTCCCGTTAGCGACGGCGGTGCGGCAGCGATTGTCTGTTCTCTGGATTATGCAAAGAAGTTGAAAAAACCTTATGTGAAAGTAATTGCTTCTGCACAAGCATCCGATACAATTGCGCTTCACAGCAGAGAAAGTTTAACTGCTTTGAAATGTGTTTCCATTGCGGCTGAGAAAGCTTATAAACAAGCCGGACTAAAACCGACCGATATTAATTTTGCCGAAGTACATGATTGTTTTACCATCGCTGAAATTGTAGTAACTGAAGATTTAGGGTTTTTCGAAAAAGGAAAAGGGGGCGCAGCCGCTGAAAACGGGGTAACATCAATCGAGGGGAAAATTCCAGTCAATACAAGCGGGGGATTAAAATCAAAAGGACATCCGGTTGGTGCAACTGGTATAGCACAAATCATAGAATGTTATGAACAATTAACCGGAAATTCCGGCGAACGCCAGGTTAAAAATGCAAAGATAGGGCTTGCCCAAAATATGGGCGGGTCCGGTGCAAGTTGTATAATTCACATTTTGGAGGCAATATGATAACACCAAGATATCATCGCGAAATTCCGCAGCGTCATCGTCTTGAAGCGGGAAAATGTAAACAATGCGGACACATTTCTTTTCCGCCGAGATTGGTTTGTCCAAAATGCAAATCAAAAAGTTTTGAGACGGTGAATTTAAGCAGAGAAGGAAAAATTTTAACGTTTACAATAATTCGAGTCGGACCGGATAAATTTTCCAAAGAAACTCCTTACGTTGTTGCGATAATTGAATTGTCCGAAGGACGCTCTGCGAATGCCGGCGTTCGTCTTACTGCTCAAATTGCGGATTGCGATGTGGACAAAGTTGAGATCGGCGATAAAGTAAAATTAGTTTTTCGCAAAATACAAGATGAAGGGAAGTCTGGACTTCACTGTTATGGCTATAAAGCAGTAATTATTTAATTTACTTGTGATAATCTCATACTGGTTTTCAGAAAAATTCAGCTTGCCTGCCGCTAGACAGGGATGAACGTAAATCGGGGCTGTATTGTTAGGGGTATAAGGCGGTACTGGTTTAGATAACTAGAAAAAGTCAGATTTCATTGAGCTAAGCTATAAGAAGAATATGGAATTCGTTTGAACTGATATAAATGTTTCATTCTTAACTAAAGTTAATAGGTTCAACGATGCTGAATTCAGCTAGTGTTAATAGATGAAAATCATAAAGAATTTTGTTAAGTTTAATTATAAATAATCATTTCCACCAGCGTGCAAAAGAAAGATATTTTATGCAAAGCGATAGTGTCACTAAAAAATTAATAGAAAAGCTAAGTTCAGCATTTAGTGATTTCAAAGGGTTATATCATTATGGAAGCCGCGTTACAAATACAAACCGAGTTGAAAGTGATTATGACTACATTTTAATTTTCGAAAATACCGGATATGAAAAGGAACTAGAAATAGCCGGGATAATATCTATAGTAGAATATGAGGAAGATGCAGAAATTGATTATAGAATTTTTACAACCGAAGGCAATAGAAGTATTGGATATATCCGGAAAGAAGTAAATCCTGTTTTTATAAACAAAGCAGTTGATAACGGAATATATTATGGAAGATTATAACAAAGTCCTTCTCAGAAACTGCCTGACAAAAGCCCTTGAAGCGTTTAACGATGCAAAATTTAATTTTGAAAAATGCGCTTTATAAACAATGCAATGAATTTCCTAAAAGAAAAATAACATAAGTTTATTGTGAAATCAGATAAATGAGACTTTACATTGATACTTCAGTATCGGGTGGTTATTTTGAACAAGAATTTCAACTTTGGACTCGAAAACTTGTACAGAAAATTTTTGACGATGAACATATTGCAGTGATTTCAGATGTTACGCTTGCT
>JAGUYG010000070.1 GCA_020061465.1 Ignavibacteriales bacterium | reverse complement strand
TTAAATGTTAAGTTATCTCTGCCAATCTAAAGATCCTACGGATAAGCCCTTCTCTTCTTAAGAGAAGGGTTGGGATGAGTTCTACTTTTCCGAAGGATCAGTCTGACTGCTACGCCGTGCTGCTTTGTGAATTAGTGCTTTAGTGGCTGATTGCTTAATTTCGTTTGTCGGAACGATCCTTTGGAAAAAACCGAGGTTTAATTTGCCATTGATTCTCTAAGACACTAAGAAACACAAATCAGATTGATCCTTCGGAAAGAATATTACTTTATAGTCACCCTCGTTGTCCAAAGTACTGATTTGAGGGATGAGTTCTAAAATTGTTGTAAAACATTAGAATATTTCTTTTATTCATAACCAATTTTAGTAAATAAAATTAATTTGGACAGCACTGTCATTAATAACTTTTTTATAATTCGCCAAGCCAAATGATTGTAGAATTCATTACCATATAAATATGTAATTGTTTGAATCAAAAACCGATTGTTAATCTTTGCCAGCATTGAACCTATGTTAACTTGTTGATATGGCTCTCATAAAATGTATTGAAGTTAAGCGGCTCATCTTTTTCTATTGAAAAAGCAAATTTAAAAGGTTAAATTTTTTCTGTGAAGCAAATGTACCTGAACGGGATTGTGTAAAACCGGGGAAACATTGTGTCTTTATACAGCCACTTATAAGTTATTATGAAAATCAATTTAAAAATAAAGTTATTCGCATTATTGGTTTTGTTATCCGGCTGCGAACAGGAAATTACAACTAGCCCTCCCATCCCGGGTCCAATTTTACCAGCCAAAGCTTTTATCGACTCATATCCGGCAGGGGCGGAAATTATTCTTAACGGTTCAATTACAGGCAGCATTACACCTGACACAATTGACGGCATCGAAGAAGGTACATATACATTAACATTAAAGAAAAAATTTTTTAAGGATACATCTCTTGTAATTACATTAAAGAAAGACACCATTGTCAGCTACTTTATTGATTACACAAAAAATCCAGCTATGTATGGAAATCTATCTCTTAATTCCAAGCCTGAAGGGGCGCTGATTATAATTAACGATTCTGTTACAAATGAATTTACACCTGCATATATATATAAACTGCTACCGGGTTATCATAACGTACGATTCAAAAAAGAAGGATATTGGGATGTTAAGTTTACAACATTTGTCTATAGCGGCACTTCTAATTATAATTTTTACCTGATGGAAGATTCGACTGTGTGGGTAAACTATAGAAAGGATAATTCAGAGATACCACTATATTTTGGATTGTACGATCAAATCACAATCGATCGTCAAGGTATAAAGTGGATTGCTTCATTAGAGGGTCTGGTGCGGTTTGATGATAAAGCATGGACATTGTTTAACTCCGATAATTCTCCGATGCCGACTAACATGACATTCTATATAGGCGTTGACAACTTAAATAACAAATTCATTCAAACCATAGACGAAATGTTATTTTATAATAATAACTGGATCGATTTGGATGTCCCATTTACTAAAATTTATTCTTCACTAATAGATCGCATTGGACATTTTTGGGCAGGAACTGATGCCGGATTCATACATTTTAACGGGCAAAATTGGCAAGTTATAAATAGTACAAATTCATCGATTAACAAAGAATTTATTTTAGCCAGAGACATTAAGTGTGATAGAAAAAATAACATTTGGATAATAAGCGACAAATACATAGGTAAATTCGATAGAGAATTTAATTGGGAGATATTTAATTATACAGAAGTTAATCCTAATGACTATCCTGCTCTTGTTGCGCTTACAATAGATAGTTATGATAACGTTTGGATATGCAGTACAACGCAGGTAGCGTACTTTAACGGTAATTCCTGGAAAATATGGGATAAATATTTTCCTTACAGCATAACAGACATCGAGGCTGATAAAAATGATAATATTTGGCTTACCACGTGCAAGGGATTATACAAGTTCACTGTTGGCGGTTATACTAATTTCGACAAGACAAATTCTCCGATTAAAGTCGATACACTTAAATCAGTTGCCATAGATGAAAACAATCACAAGTGGTTCACAACTTGGAGGCGGGGAGTCATTAAATACAAGGGGGATTAGTGTGAAATTTTTAATCAAAATTTTGGTACTACCACTGATTATAATTTCGTTTTTTATTTCAATATCATGCGAAGAAAGCTTTAGCCCAAGAACCGAATTTCAGCCGCGTTATATATTGAATTGCATAATACGCGGTGATACTACTTATCAAACAGCGGTTGTCTTGCAATCGTACGATGTACCGGGTTACAATCCTTACGATAATCCGGATAATCCTTTCCGAAGAGTTAAAGAGCTAAAACTTTGGAAGAACAATGAAAAGGTTTACGTATTTAAAGATACGCTTTTAAGCATCTTAAATTCCGGCAGATATGTAGGTGAAGTATTAATTTATTATTTAAATGATTTTATTCCTTCAGAAAAAGATTCATTAAAATTAAGGGCGCTGCTGGAAGATGACCGTGTAATTTGGTCGTGGACAAAGATGCCTGAATTGGTTGAGTGGAATACTTCGGCGATGGATTCAATAATTCCGGCTGAGGATAAAGACTACAGCAATTTTGCTTGGAAGGCTGCAAATTACCGGTCATGGTATGTCCCGAGACTTACCATTTTTTACAGAAAATATCAGTCGAGCCAATTTACAAGGCTAAGTGTTGATGTTCCGATTACTTTTGAAGGTTCAACCCCAATTTATTCAAAACCGTTTAGGGGTGAAAATTTGGTATACAAAAAAGAAAACATCGACTATGCAATGAAAAAAATTTCAGAAGGCGATCCTGATAAATGGAGTTATATCATTTATAACGGAAGATTTGATTTGCTTATTCTTGATGAAAATTTATCTACCTACTATTCTAATTCGAAGGGTTACCTGGATGATTTTACAATCCGTTTAGACCAAATCGATTTTACAAATATTGTTGGCGGCTTAGGGATTTTCGGTTCATACATAAAACAGGTAAGAGGGATTAAGCTGAATAGAGATTATATTGAATCTCTCGGCTATACCCCCGCAAATTGAATGAAGCGGCTAACAACCAAATAAATTCGGCAAAGACAATAAACAGAGATGACATCTTTTAGTAATGTAAAAAATTAAAGATGTCATCTCTACACTTCGAACATCTCTTCGTAATGTAATTTAAAAGTTTAGCTCATTACCGCATTATCCGAATTGTAAAAATGGGAATAACTGACCGATTCCGAACCACAGCAGCGAACCCAAAATCCAAACAGCAAAAACCATAATAAAATATTTATCCATAGTTTGAGATTTAAACATTTTTGCCAAACCAATGCTGAGTATAATGTAACTCCATATTGAAATTGGATCTATCTTGGCTAAAACAAATCCGGTAACCGTTGCTGTATCGGAATGCATTAAAGAAGCCGCGCTTGTATCGTTAATCATTCTTCCGAAAAGGAAAGAAAGGATAGCAGCTATTATGATTTGAACCATACTTATGTAAGCTGTTAAGCCGTTTCCAACTAATGCTGAGGAGTATGTTCCGTCTCCTCTCAGTGCGAATTTTGAGAAGAGGAAGAAAATACCCGTCACTATAAAGAAGAATATAAAACCTAAAATTAAAATTGAAACAGTTTGTATTATCATTCCTACCGCCCCCCGTCCCATTTCGAATTGATCACGTACTCTATCCAATTGCTGATCGGCTTGCTCTCTTGTCATCTGCCCCTTCTCAACCATTTCGTTAAATTGCTTCTCAACTTTTGCTATTTGTTCGTTCTTCATCTGTAAATATATCTCCGGATCTTGAAGTACTAGAACACGTGATATTGCAACGAGTATTAGAAGTAATAACACAGGTAAAAACCAGTCGATGGTTTTAGGCGGAAATTTAGCCGTTTGAGAATAAGTTTGTGCAGGTTCTGTAAATATTCCTACAGCTTTATCGGTGTGGGAAAGTTCTTCAATGGAAGGTGTTTCCCCCGGCATTTGAGTGTTTTGATTCACTTCGCTGTTTTCGAAATTATCCATGGTGAGACTCCTGTTAAAAAGTTTTTGAGAAAGACATAAAAAAATTATCTAATGTTCTCACTAAAGGCAAAAAAAATCTTCGGGTAGGCGGTGGTTGATAGCCCGTCGTTGGGAGTTGGAAGTGGGAGCTAAGAGAGTGGTTGTTTTTTCATTTTTTATTTCGTGTCCAAAGGATGCTGTGCCTTAAGTGTCCTTTTAGATCCTTCATATTCTTCATTCCCCGCATTCCGTTTATAATCTTGATTCGTCTCTCCGTGTTTCTCCTGTATTCCCTCTGCGGAACTCTGTGTAATTCAGAGAACATCTTGGGCGGTTGGAAGCGGGAAGCCGGGGGTAGGGGCTATTGCTTTTAAAATTGACGCAGCCTGGTGTTTCTTTTGCCACTCCGAAGGATCAGTCTGAAAAGGCACTAAGACACTTAGAATCACTAATAAAAATATTATACTCTACTAAACTCGGCAACATCTCTCATTATAATTCTTCTTTTCCTTCAACAGTTAGAACTAATCAAACTCTTTTTATCACCACAAACCATAAACTGAAAACAAAATCCAATCTGCCTTCGCCACACCAACACTTAAATGTCCCAACTTTGAAACTTCGGTGTGCAGGCGAACACTTTACAGCAAAGTCAGTCGTTAAGAAAAAAAATTTCTTCAACTTTCTTTTCGAAAAATTTAGCAATCTTTAATGCAAGCGGTAAGCTTGGATCATATTTCTCGCGCTCAATTGCATTTATTGTCTGCCGGGAAACAGTAAGAGCCTTTGCTAAATCATCCTGAGAAATATTCTTCTCTGCACGTAATACTTTTAGTCTATTCTTCAATGGTATTTCTCTTTCACAAATTGCACGGCTAAGAGGTACGATATAATTCCTATCGCAGCTAAAAATACCAAAATCCAATTCAGCATAACCGGCGCAAAATTTATAAACACAAAAATAAGAACGAAGAAAGCAATCAGCATGGAAGTAAATGAAATGTTTAATGATTCAAAATGAATGCGAAGTTTCAGCTCGTCCCCCCTCAAAATCTGAAAGTGATAGCCAAGAGTACAATAAATGAATCCCAGCATCGCAATAAAGGTTGGGATCAAAAAGAGTAATCTTATTATCCTTTCACTTAATGTGATAATTTTATCGGGTCCTAACACGCCGATAAATATTACCGGTATAAACAATATAAGCGTAGAAAGAATTAAAACTGCCGTCTTAAGCGGGAACGAAAAATTTTTAAGAAAGTTTTTCATGCTGATTCTCCTCAAATACCTTGGGATAAAAACATTATTAATTGAAGTTGCGCAAAAGCTATATTTTGTTAATTTTCATTGTCACGACATTTAGGTCATTGGATGATTTTTTTCATTAACACACTGGTTGTAGCCAAAATTACATCTTTCACAACGTGACCTAATGAGTAAATACCGCTTTGAAATTTACTCTGATAACCAAATTCTTTATGGAATATTTTATCTATGAACTCGTTTCCTTTTTAATCATAATTACTGCCGTCATCGGATTACACTTAATGGCTAAAGCCTGAAATTTCTTTAACTTCCATAGTCCGTTCGCTGAAGCGAACGGTAATGGTCCAACTTTTTCCGTTTTGCATAATTTTATAATAAAGCTTTCATAATCGTTTCATGATTCATTTTGATTTGCACTATTTCAGCACGAAGAAAAAAGGGGTACAATTATTTTTTTTCTAAAATAAAATTATAGTATTCTTTACAAAATGTCAAGCATACTTTACATAGGAAAATTTGCCTTCTTGTTCATTTAAGAATAATTTGAAACATAAATTTTCAATTCATTAGGGAGAGCATGAAAACGATAATTGAACCGTTCAAAATCAAATCCGTTGAACCGATACGTTTTACAACAAAGGAAGAAAGACAGCAGGTAATTGAAAAAGCCGGTTACAACACTTTCCTTCTTCACGCCGATGATGTGCTTATTGATTTATTAACTGACAGCGGAACTTCTGCCATGAGCTCAGAACAATGGGCAGGTATAATGAGAGGCGATGAATCATATGCCGGTTCTAAAAGCTTTTACAAGTTTGAGGAAGCTGTAAAAAAAATTACCGGCATGAAACATATCATCCCCACGCATCAAGGAAGAGCTGCTGAGAAAATTTTATTTTTTATCGTAGGCGGTTCCGGTAAATATTTTCCTAACAATACACACTTCGATACTACCAGAGCAAACATCGAGTTTACAAATGCCGAAGCGGTTGATATCTTAATTGAAGAAGGAAAGCATCCCGAAGTAAGAGCGGACTTCAAAGGTAACATGGATGTTGCTCAGCTTAAAAGATTTATTAATGAAAAAGGTAATGAAAATATTCCGCTCTGCATGCTTACCGTAACGAATAATTCGGGCGGGGGACAACCGGTATCAATGCAAAATATTAAAGAGGTAAAAGAAGTTTGTGTTAAACACGGTATTCCGCTTTTTCTTGATGCATGCAGGTTTGCGGAGAATGCCTACTTTATCAAAAAAAGAGAAAAAGGATATGAGAATAAATCTGTTTTAGCGATCGCACAGGAAATATTTTCCTATGCCGACGGTGCAACGATGAGCGCGAAGAAAGATGCACTCGTAAACATCGGCGGGTTCCTTGCATTAAATGATGACGAGCTTGCAATGCAATGCAGAAATCTTTTAATCGTTACCGAAGGATTTCTTACATACGGCGGATTAGCCGGTCGTGATTTGGAAGCCGTAGCTCAAGGTTTAGAAGAGGTTCTCGACGAGCATTATCTTCAATATAGAATTAGAAGCGTAGAGTATCTTGGCGAAAAATTAATCCTTGCCGGAGTTCCGATTATAGAACCCCCCGGCGGGCATGCCATCTACATCGATGCAAAAAGATTCTTGCCGCATGTTCCTCCAGAAGAATTTCCCGGTCAGTCAATAGTTTGTGAGCTTTATATTGAAGGCGGAATAAGGGCGGTAGAAATTGGAAGCGTTATGTTTGGTAAATATGATAAAGAAGGTAAATTAATTCCTCCACCTATGGAGTTGGTAAGACTTGCAATCCCGCGACGAGTATATACACAAAGCCATATCGATTATGTTATTGAAGTAATCTTAGAAGTATTTCAGAATAAAGACCGATTAAGAGGTTATAAAATTATTTATGAAGCCCCGATGCTAAGGCATTTTACAGCGTTGTTCGAGCCTATAAGAAAATAATTTTTATGTCAAGAATTAAGAAGGAATATTCATACAAAAGTAAAGCGCATATTTGGCGGATAATACCCGCAGGGAATGATTTGTTAATTATCGAAGAGCGTGACGTTCAGAAAAAAGAAGCTTTCTTTACATGCTTTAAAATATCCTCCGGCAAAATTATACTAAAACGTTTTCAGCTTGATGAAAAATTTTGGATTGGAATTGAAGATGCTGCAAAAGGAATAATATTTTTCCATAAATTCTTTAAACCGGATCTTCCTTATCATACAGGTATCATAGCTTTCGACATAGCTTCGGCTGAAATTCTCTGGGAAGATGAAAATTATAATTTTCTTTTCCTTAATGAAGATAAGCTTTACTCATATCAAACATATTTCGAAGGAAGAAAATTTTTTATTCTTAATTCGAATACCGGGGAACTAATCGAAGACTTAGGAGATAACGCTGCCGAAGTAAATAAAATTCGAGAAGGGCAAACAAAGAACTCTTTTTACGATGCTTTCTTTTTCCCGCGAAAATTTTCTTCAGTATCGAACGATGAAACCGCTTTAGTAAAAATTATAAAAAAAGTGAAAGAAGCTGAGTTGGTAACCGGCAGCATCGATTATATAATTTCAAATGGATTGCTGCTCTTAAGTTTTCACACGGTTAATGATGACGGCAGTTTAAAAAATAAATTCAAAGCTATTGATATTGAACATGAAAAAGTTATTTTTGAAGAAACTTTGAACTCAACTGCACGCGCAATTGTACCGGATTCCTTCTTTGTAATCGATGATCGTTTGTTTCTTTTGAAAGAAAAGTCAATCTTGTTAGTATGTTCGATAAAACATGATTAATAATTTTAATGGAGAAAAAATATGCAACTTACTACAGAGGAAAGAGGAGTATTATTAGCAGCAGCCCGCGAATCAATTCAAACACTTTTTGCAAAGAAAAATCCCCCGGTTATTGATTTTAAGAAATTTTCAAACCTTAAACAAAACGCCGGCGCATTTGTAACGTTAACTATTAACGGTCACCTTAGAGGATGTATAGGTTATCTATCGTCTCAAAAAAACATATTTGAGACTGTGTGTGACGCAGCCGTACAAGCTGCATCCAACGACCCCAGATTTCCACCGTTAACCCGTGAGGAAGTCGGAAAAGTAAACATAGAAATCTCGGTTCTTTCGCCTCCTAATCCGATTAGAAGCTACGAGGATATTGAAATAGGCAGGCATGGATTAATACTTGACGAAGGCTACCGCCGCGGGGTACTTTTACCGCAGGTTGCCAGAGAGAATAATTATTCAATTCCTCAATTTTTAACCGCAATTTGTGAAAAGACCGGTATAGATTCTTTTACATGGGAACACAAGCCGCTGAATTTATATACTTTTACAGCCGTTGTGTTTTCCGAATTGGGAAGAAGGAGAAGAACGTATGAACCATTATAGAAAACCTGCCGTAGCAGGAATGTTTTATCCGGCTAATCCCATTTCTTTACGGGAAGAAGTAAAAACTTTAATGGCTTCTGCTAAACTCGAACTGAAGCCGGAAAAAATTTTTGGCTTAGTTTCACCTCATGCGGGTTATATTTATTCCGGCAGAACTGCTGCATTTGGTTTTAATCTGCTAAAAGGATCAGGGGTAAAAAACGTTATCATCATTTCTCCGAGTCATCGTGAATACTTTCCAGGCATATCCATTTATGAGGGCGAAGGGTACGAAACACCGTTAGGCGTTGTTCCCGTAAATGAAGAGATGAGAGAAAAACTTATTTCAGACAGCCGCATTATTTATAAAGGATTAGATGGTCACAGACAAGAACACGCAATTGAAGTTCAACTTCCGTTTTTACAATTGAGTTTGTCTAATTTTCAAATTGTACCCGTCGTTATGGGCGATCAAGGAAAGATGTTTGTCGATGAATTAGCGGCTGCAATTGCGAAATCGGCGGATGATTCTACGGTAGTTGTAGCAAGTTCGGATCTATCGCACTATTATTCTCAACAAATTGCGGATAGGTTAGATTCAGTTGTAGCAAGAAGAGTTGAAGAATTTGATATTGAAGGATTGCAATCGGATCTTGATGAAAAAAGATGCGAAGCCTGCGGCGGCGGTCCGATTGTGGCAATGCTTAAAGCAGCAAGCTTGTTGAATAAGAAAAAAACTGTCGTGCTGTATAGAACTACTTCCGGCGAAACATCGGGCAACTATGATGAAGTTGTCGGTTATCTCTCTGCCGTGGTTTATGGTGAATGAGTGTTCTCCCGGCGCTCAAATATTGCGGTAATTGGTGCGGGAAAAATTGCATATTCGCTGATAAGTGCATTGCAGTTAAGCTGGTATAAGGTTACTGCGATAATCAGCAAAAACAACGAATCGGCATTTAAACTTGCAAAGAAGTTTTCTATTAACAATTACTCGGATCGATTGGATGAAATTCCGCCATCGGTAAAAATTTTTTTTCTAACCGTTCCCGATAATGAAATTGAGCAAACTGCCCGTAGCCTTTCAGATTTAAGTTTTTCATTTTCAGATTCTCTCTTCGTTCATTTCTCCGGTGCAGAAGATTCGTCGTTATTGCGATCCTTAAAAAAGAGAGATGCGCTAACCGCATCATTTCATATTATGCAAACGTTTCCCTCAAAAAAGGTTTTTCCGGTAAAAGGAAGTTTTACATGTATCGAAACCGATAATAAAGTGGCTGAAAAATTTCTTTATTCATTAGCTCATCAGCTAAAATTACTTCCGTTTAGTTTAAAAGCTGAAGATAAAAAGTATTATCATGCCTCGGGAGTTTTTGCGTCAAATTTTTTAATCGGTAATATGTTCAAAGCGGTTTCACTATTAAAGTCATCAGGCATTAATGAAAATGAATCGCTGAAATTGTTAAACCCAATTGTTCGATCTTCAATTAAAAACGTGTACCGGTTTGGTATTGAAAAAGCATTGTCGGGACCGGTTGAAAGGGGAGATATCGATACGATAAAAAAACATGTTGAAGCGCTAAAGAAATTAAAGTCAAACTCTGAGGTTAATGTAACGCTGTTGAGTTATGCAATTCAATCGCTTCAGCTTGTAGAAATTGTGGAATCGAAAAAAGATGGTCAGCCGCTAAATTTTGATGAAGTGCAGCAATATCTACTTAGAATTATATCAGAAGAATTACTAACTCATGTTACGCAAAAATATCAGTGTTAGACTAAAATATCAGCTGAATTGAAACAGGATTATAAAAAATCATTAAGTCGATAATGAAAAATTAATTGTAATTTCGAACGTAAAGACGGGGTAACTTGTCCCGAATGCTTTCGGGATGCCCCGTCTCTACAACAGTATAACACGTAACCAATTATATAGTTTAATAATTATTTCAAATATTTTTTTGAAAATTTGCGTAAGGTGAGTTACTAAGAAAAGATTAGGATAAAAATTTACATTTGTTATCGAATTAAGCAGAAACTATTTGAAGTAATTATACAGTGTGGTAGATACATGAAACGTCAGCATAGCAAACAAAGCCGAAAGCGGAATAGTAAGCACCCATGCCCAAAGAATGTTTTTAGCAACTCCCCATCGAACAGCCGAAAATCTTTTTGTGGTTCCCACGCCTATAATGGCGCCTGTAATAGTATGTGTAGTGCTTACGGGAATACCGAGTAAAGTAGCCATCATCACAGTCAGTCCTGCTGAAGATTCCGCACTGAATCCACCGAACGGATTTAATTTGGTAATACGCATTCCAAGTGTGCGTATAACCTTCCAGCCTCCTATAAAAGTTCCCATGGCAATAACGGTGTGAGATAAAATTACTACCCAGAAAGGCACATAAAACGTTGATCCTATCATCTGGTTTGTGAACAAAACAATAGTAATTATTCCAATCGTTTTCTGCGCATCGTTTGAACCATGGCTTAAGCTGAAAAGCGCAGCCGAAATTAATTGCAGCTTCCGGAAATATTTATCAACGCGGCGGGGCGATTTGTTTTTAACTATCCACAGCGTTATCACAGAAAACAAAAATGCCATTATCAAACCGAGGAAAGGAGCTACGAAAATGAAGATTAAAATTTTGGTATACCCCGAAATTATTATTGCATCAATTCCACCCTTAATTAGTGCAGCGCCGCCATACCCACCTATAATAGAGTGGGAAACGCTTATAGGTAATCCGTAGTGGGTAGCAGTTGCAGTAAGTGTAATCGCACCAACTATGCCGGAGAAAATCACAAAGTTATCAACCATATTTACGTCGACGATACCTTTACCGATAGTTGTAGCAACACTAACACCAAAAACAAACGCAGCGGCAAAATTGAAAAAAGCCGCCCATGCTACAGCCATCGCAGGGGGTAAAACCCTTGTTGATACAATAGTTGCTATAGAATTAGCGGCATCGTTCATGCCATTATAAAAGTCGAATACAAGTGCGAGAAAAATAATTACAACTGCAAATTCCATTCAGTTATGCGTTTTTAATGAAGATTGAGAGTATGACGTTTGCTGTAGTTTGACATTTATCGCATGTATTCTCAAGTATTTCCAGAATTTCTTTCTTCTTAATTATTTCAATCGGATCTTTTTCTTCTTCAAAGAGTTCTTTGATAGCGTTTTGATAAATTTTATCCGCTTCCGTTTCAAGCGTTTTCACGATCTTACATTCATTTATGCTTTTTACTTTTAAATCCTGTATTGCTTTACCCAATTCACTAATCTGTTCAAGAATAATGGAAGATAATTTATCTGCGTATTTAATTTTTCTTTTGATGTTAAAAGTTTCAATCCGGGCTGTAGCTCCGAAGAGCATATCGCTGATATCGTCAAGACGCTTGGTAAGCAGATAAATATCTTCTCTATCGAAAGGTGTTATAAATGTTTTATTTAATCGTTTTACAACTTTAGAGTAAATTTCGTCGCACCTAACCTCTAAAGGCTTTATTTTAAGAATTAAATTTTGATTGATCTCGTCTGAACTAAAGATTTGATTCGTCCAGTCAGCCATTTGACCGATATGTCGAATCATTTCCTTAAAATCTTCGAAATACTTTTCCTCTTTAGGCATCAAGATTTTGAGCATGGTTAACTCCCTTTTATATCTTACAGCACAAAATTAAAAATCTTATTGGATAGTTCACTACTTTTATTAAAAATTTTTTATTTGAAATCGAGCACTGATATTGAAACCTAATTTCGACTTATAAATTCGCTTAAATTCACTATATTTGCATTCATTTTTTCAAATAAATAATAAAGGCGTTGAATAAGTACATGCAAAAGAAACCTCAGAACGAAATACTCGAGAAAATAGTATCACTTGCAAAAAGAAGGGGATTTGTATTCCAATCCAGTGAAATTTACGGCGGACTGAACGGCTGTTGGGATTATGGTCCTTTAGGTGTTGAGCTGTTAAAAAATATAAAAGAAGAATGGTGGAAAGCCATGACTTTCCGGGAGGATGTGGAAGGATTGGATGCTTCTATTTTAATGCACCCACGCGTTTGGGAAGCCTCGGGTCACGTTGATAGTTTTACCGATCCTATGATTGACTGCAAAAGCTGCAAAGCAAGATTTCGTTTGGATGTTCTGGGCGAATTGATAAATGAAAAGAAAAAACATAAAGCGGTTGAAGAACTTAAATTAAAATTTACGGACAATCCCGGGTGGAAAGATAAATTTGAAACTGTTATACAAAATGCCGAAAAAATTAATGGTGCTGTGGATGAATTCAGTGCTGCCATAGAAGATTCGGAATTGAACGCAATTCTACTCTCGGAGGTTAATTGTCCACAATGCGGAAATAAAAATACTTTCACACCGGCAAGACAATTCAATCTGATGTTTAAAACATTTATCGGACCAGTTGAAGATTCCGGTGCGGTAGTATATCTCAGACCTGAAACGGCGCAAGGTATTTTTGTTAATTTCCTGAATGTTCAAAGCTCGGCAAGGCAAAAATTACCTTTTGGCATCGCTCAAATTGGCAAGGCATTTAGAAACGAAATTAATACTAAGAATTTTCTTTTCCGTACACGCGAGTTTGAGCAGATGGAAATGCAGTATTTTGTTAATCCTGTTAAAGACAAAGAATGGTATGATTACTGGAAATCCGAGAGATTAAATTGGTTTATTTCTCTCGGTATGACGAAAAATAAATTAAGATATCACGATCATCCGGTAAATAAGCTTGCACATTACGCTAAAGAAGCAACCGATATCGAATATCACTTTCCGTTCGGCTGGGGCGAAATTGAAGGGATTCACAACCGAACAAACTTCGACTTGAGCAGGCACGAAGAATTCTCCGGTAAATCGTTGAAATATTTCGACGAAGAATTGAAAGAAAAGTATATCCCTTATATCATTGAAACTTCAGCGGGTGCAAGCAGATCATTCATGGCATTTTTAATCGATGCATATTATGAAGAAGAAGTAAATAACGAAATGAGGAGTGTGTTAAAGTTTCATCCTAAACTTGCCCCTATAAAAGCTGCGATACTGCCTTTGGTTAATAAGGACGGAATGCCGGAGATTGCACGCAGCATCGAAAAGGAATTAAGAAAGAGATTCAAAGTATTTTATGATGATAAAGGAGCTATCGGAAGAAGATACAGAAGAATGGACGAAGCCGGAACACCATTCTCGATTACGGTTGATACGCAAACACTTTCCGATCAAACTGTAACAATACGCGAGCGGGATTCAATGAATCAAATTAGAATTTCGATTGATAAAATTTCTGCGTATCTGAATGATATAATCTTTTCCGATTAAGAATTAGAAAAATTTCAGCTTTGTTGATCTTGTCTCACTAACGGAATGCAACAATTAGATATCGCCGATTGTATAAGGCGGGCTTTAAAATTATTATTAACAGATTATCTTTAAGAGAATTGATATTCATTATTAAGAATTAAAACATGAGCCTCAGAAAAATACTTTTCCCTCTAACCCTATTATTACTATTTTCAACTAATTTACATTCACAAACCGTCAATCGCGATTCAACTATTATTCAGGGGATCAAAGCGATCTACAACATAAAATTTGATGAAGCAGAAACGATCTTTAGAAGTTTAATTGCCGATTATCCCGAAAATCCTGCCGGAAGATTTTTTCTTGCGATGATTGATTGGTGGAAAATTTTATTAGACCTCGATGTAGAAACTTACGACGATTTATTCTTTCAAAAATTGGAAGACGTTATTTTCCAGTGTGACGAAATTCTAAAAAAAGATCCGAAGAATGTTGATGCATTGTTTTTCAAAGGGGGTTCCATTGGCTTCAGGGGGCGCCTGAGAGCTTACAGAGAAAGCTGGTTAAAAGCAGCCGACGACGGCAGAGAAGCACTGCCTATCGTTGAGCGGGCATCAAACCTTGATCCGTCTAATTTGGATGTGCAGCTTGGTTTCGGAATTTATAATTATTATGCATCCGTTATCCCGAATGAATATCCATTATTAAAACCATTAATGATTTTCTTTCCTTCCGGCGATAAAGAAAAAGGGATAGAACAGCTTACAAATACTGCGCTGAACGGTAAATATGCTAAATATGAAGCGCGCTATTTTTTGTTAACACTTTATTATTCGTATGAGAATGATTATAGAAAGGCTGAAGAATATGCGGTGATGCTGCATGAAGAATTTCCTGATAATCCTGTTTTTCAGCGATGGTTAGGGAGAATTGCGGTAAAAAAGGGCAACTACTTTTTGGCATCCGAAATTTTTAATGAAATTTTAAATAAAGCCGAGCCTGGTTTTTACGGATATTCAACTCCGCGAGTAAAAAGAGAAGCCGCTTACTATATCGGTGTGCATCATCGAAATATGAATGAGCTTGACTCAGCTAAGCATTATTTTGAATTGTGTGCAGAGTATTCAAAACAGATTGATAAGAAAGAAGAATCGGGTTTCTTGATTAATGCTTACTTATACTTAGGAATGATAAACGACTTGCTTGATAATAGAGAAGATGCAGTTAAATATTACCGGGAATTATTAGATATGCGGAATTATGGCAAAAGCCGTGAGCAGGCAAAGCAATATTTAGAAAACCCATATAGGAATTAATATTTACTTTTAAAAAGAAGTTGATATTCCTATTCGATGCAGCCCGCCGATTAATCCCATTGAAGAGAAGCCGTAGTCAAAATTATAATTAGAGATTTTAGCTCCCAAGCCTATGTTGAAGCCTGCGATACCGGCAAACGTGCCCACTTTCAGTTCGGTTCGTTTTTCGTTATCGAATCCCAATCTGAGCATTAATACTTTGCTAAGCGTAAATTCGGCGCCGACACTAAAAGCTTTGAACCTTTGAATAAAATCGTCCCTGTCTTCATTCAGCTTGTGGAAATCGAGCGAAAGTCTTAATGGCAGATGCTCCAGCTTTTTAGAAATACCAAAAACTAAATCTAGTGGTAAATTTTCTTTAGTGCTGTAATAGGAAGAAATTTGTGAACCCAAATTGAGAATACCAAATCCGAAGTTTAACTGCTGGCTTGGTATTTCATAATGAAAACCGAGATCTACTGCCGCCGCACTCGATGAACGTGTTTCAATGGAAGAATAAATAAATTTTACATTTGCACCGTAATAAAAATTTTCATCTAACGATCCGGCATATCCGATTATAAATGCGGCTTCTCCGGCACCGTATTCACCGTTTCTGTTTCCGAACTCATCGGCAGCCACAAAATTTCCGTAGTTTATATATTTTACTGCTGCACCAAACCTGCCTATTCCATAAAGCTCGGTTGAATAGGAAACGCTTGCAAGATTTATATCTAATAAATGTTTTACGAACGAGAAAGAAACAGGATTTTCGTTTAGAAGTTTTAATCCTGCAGGGTTATAAAAAATAACGTTCGGATCGTCGTGATTGGCAGTAAAACTTCCGCCCAATGCCGCTGCGCGGGCGCTCATATCTATTTTTAAAAACTCAAAAGTGTTCTGTCCAATAACAGTAGACGATAAACAGAAAAGGACGGCTGCGGTTAAGATGATTCTCATTTTCATAAAACTCCAAAATTTCAGCAGCTTATTTAATGATAATAGAAAATAAAGGCAAGGGGAAATAGTCTTCACAGTTGAATAAATATTAAAAACCTTTTGCAGCCTCAAATCCCTTTTCTTTACCTTGCTTAAACTTTATTCATTCTTTAACTTTGTTCAAAATTTTTTGGAGAAAAAATGAACACCGTTAAAACAGTTTTTCTGATGACTATGCTTATGATCCTCTTCTTAATAGTGGGTTATCTTTTAGGAGGATCAACAGGCATGACCATAGCCCTCATCTTTTCGATTGTAATGAATTTTGGCGCTTATTGGTATTCCGATAAAATCATCTTATCGATGTACCGAGCGAAAGAAGTGACAAGGGAAACTGCACCAAAATTATATACGGCGGTTGAGCAGTTAGCAAGAAATGCCAATCTGCCTATGCCAAAAGTTTATGTAATTAATGATCCCACTCCGAATGCATTCGCTACCGGAAGAAATCCGCAAAAGGCGGCAGTTGCAGCAACCACCGGAATTCTGCAAGGATTAAATAACGAGGAATTAATGGGAGTGATGGCGCACGAATTAGCTCATGTTAAAAATCGGGATATGTTAATCGGTACAATTGCCGCAACTGTCGTCGGTACTATAACTTATATTGCTCACATGGCTGGATGGGCTATGATGTTCGGAAGGGGAGGCAGCAGTGAGGACAGAGGCGGAATATCGTCATTAGTGTTATTGATTCTCGCACCAATTGCAGCTACTCTGCTTCAGCTTGCTATTTCACGCTCAAGAGAATATTTGGCTGACGAAGGAGGGGCACAAATTTCCGGTAATCCGCTTGCGTTGGCATCGGCATTGAATAAAATATCCAGGGCTAATCAGATAAAGCATCTCGATCATGCCGGACCTGCAACAGCACACATGTTTATTGTTAATCCATTAAGCGGCGGCGGAGTGATGAAGCTTTTTTCAACCCATCCGCCTATTGAAGAACGAATTAGAAGGCTGCAGGGAATTGCTGCAGGGAGAAGATAAATAATCTTATTCTATTACACTGAATTTAGAGATGACATCTTTTGCGATGCTGCCGCAAAGTAAAGATGTCATCTCTCTCGTCGATTCGACCTTCACATCAATCCAAAATAAATTATAAGCGAAAAGTTTTTAATTCTTATGAAATAAAATTGTGTTAGTCAATAATCTTCCAGTTTCAATAGACGAATCGCGATTAGATTAAAAATTGTAATCAGCGGCTAAAGCCCGATGTCATTAGGTACCTTTTCTTGCCGTCCGCTGAAGCAGACGGTAATTAAATTTACCACTGTCTTTCGTATAATAAATTTAATTTGGACAGCAAAAGCGACCGTATTTCATTCTTTACGAATACTTCCTAAATTGTAATCACAAAATTGAATTAGTTTATAATTTGAAGTTAAAAAGAGGAACCTCAAGAATCTTTATTAATTAAGCTGACCATATTCGTCCAAAATAATTTTATCCAAAAAATAAGGTATAAGGTGAATAGGTTACGAGGATAGTTATTATTACTAAGGTTTTCAAAAATATAAAGAGTATTTCCGTTAAACTTTTTATCCGGTAATATATGATCGCGGTTGTCTGATGACTCCTATTGAAAATCAAAAACCTTAGTAACAAAAAGCAGCAATAAAATCACTCAAACCTTATCCAAGGATCCAATGGATTAGCTTATTATATAAAGCTAAAAGGAAGTTGATTCCATATTAAACAGAGGGATTAAATTCAGTTAAGAGAAAAACTGATCGAATACAGATTAAAAGAGAACCTTTTTCACTATTTCAAATTTATATTGAACACCAGCGAAGCTGCCTAAAAAAGTTAAAAAATATAATTTAATGATAAAAAAAAAACATTCTTTAAAAATTGAGATTAAATTTCCTTTTACAGTAATAATCTTTCTTTTTCTCATTTCCAATCTCAACGCTCAAACTAAAAGTAACCTTGAGGTTTTTTACTCACTCCTTGATTCATCAATTTACGAAATAAAAAATATGCTGGCGGAAAAGTCGGAAATATCAAATCTCCAAATTAATTTGGGAAAAGAGTATTCAATCTTTCATAACTACCTCATTTCCGGTTTATCCCGCGAAGGAATAATAATAAACCGTAACTCTGAAAGTGCACCTGAGCTGAGTTACGTAATTGAAACTTCAAATGTTGAATACGATAATATGGAAAGAAGAGGACTATTCAGCGATTATTTCGTAACGAGAAAAATTATAGTGGAAGGTAACTATTTAATTTATCCCGGAGAATTTGGAATAAAGCGATTTTCATTTAATCAAATCGACTCAGTAGATGTTTCTGAAATACAAAAGCTGGAAAACAGTTCCTATCCGTTTACACAGGGCGAATTGCCTGCCGAACCATTCTTCCCGGGATTAATCGAACCAATAATTGCAGTCGGTACGGCAGCAATAGCAATAATTTTATTCTTCACAGTGCGAAGTAAGTAGCAATAAATACCTTTGAAGACGTAAGGAAATTATTTATAATTGTGCACTATTTTTTGAACAAAAACATTGAATACTTAATGAAAAAACTCTTTTTGTTGTTTAGTCTTTCAATTATGTATGCCGGCTGTTCAGGTACCGTAGATATCGTCAATCTATCGGCAGAAGAAAAATTACAACACGGGATTTATTTGATGGAAGATGAATCTTATGAAGAAGCCTATAATGTTTTTCAGGCAATAGTGCTGCAGCATCCGGGCAGTGCCGTGGTGGACGATGCACAGTATTATTTAGCAAAATCTAAATTTGAAAAAGGTGAATATATCATCGCCGCTTATGAATTCAGCAAGCTGATTAGAAATATGCCGGCAAGCGAATTTATTCCCGAAGCTCAATTCATGCTTGCCGAGTGTTATTACCTGCTCTCGCCTCATTATGCGTTAGAGCAAAAGTACACCAGATCTGCAATTAAAGAGTACCAAGCTTTCATAGATGTATTTCCAACTCATGGAAAAGTACCCGAAGCCGAAAAGAAAATAACAGAGTTAAATGAAAAGCTTGCACTTAAAGAATACAGCAATGCCGTTATATATGAAAAATTAGAATATTACAACGCAGCAATTATGTATTTTACAAATGTTGAAGAAACTTATCACGATACACATTTTGCACCCATGGCTTTGTACAGAAAGATAAAATTGCTGTTGGAGAGAAACGATAATTCTCGAGCATTGAGTGAAGCATCTAAATTTCTACAGAAATTTCCGAACGATTCCAATGTGAAAGAAATTACCGCCATTAAAACTACGTTGGAAAACAAAATCTCTGCATCCAAATAATGGTAATAGCAAAGAAAGTAAGTGAATCTACAATAACCATGACAGAGCTGGTTTTGCCTAATCATACAAACCAGCTTGGAAAACTTTTAGGCGGTCAATTAATGCATTGGATAGATATTTGTGCTGCTCTTTGCGCTTCCAAACATAATCAAAGGGTTTGTGTAACTGCTTCGGTTGATAGAATAGACTTTCATCATCCGGTTAATTTAGGAGATGCGGTTACACTTGTTGCTTCGGTCAACAGAGTTTTTAATACTTCAATGGAAATTGGCGTTAAAGTTTTTGCCGAAACATTTAGAGAAGGGAAAAAGGTTCATTCAAATACAGCTTATCTTACTTTTGTTGCTGTTGATCAGAATGGTAAACCGACTAAAGCTATCGAAGCCATACCGGAGACAGAAGATGAAATTAGACGATATGAAGAAGCATTACTTCGGCGTGAAAATAGGCTCAAGAATAGGATTAGGACAGCTTAATGTTATTTTGTTTGCTTTTCTTTTAACGCATGAAGGATTCGCACAGGTGCCGATAAATGGATTTTGCAGGTACAACAGCTATCCTGTAAAGAACGGTTTTACTAATTTGTTTGCACTTAATTTTAATAACGATTCATACACTGACCTCATTCTGTTTAATCCTGCAAGCAATAAAATTTTATTAGCAGACGGCAACTCCGAAGGCGGTTTTGGTACGGCTGCAGAGATTACTGTGCCAAATGAAATATCTAAAATAGTAACTTCCTATGATCGCAGCAGACGGGTGAACGGGTACTTTTTTACTTCACGCAGAAACATGAAAGCCGGTTTTTATTCGATTGCCCCTAACCGAAGAGTTAAATTGGTCAATGAAATTAAATTCGATTCTTTTCCTGAAAACGTTGCCGCTGCGGATATAAATCGAGACGGCTCTCAAGAATTTTTAATTTCAGGAGTAAGTTTTAACGGGCTTAGCATTATTCGATATGAACGAAACACATTTATTGAAACGAAACTGAGCGAAAAAACAAGCTACCGTGATGCAATTTTTGTTGACTTGAATAACGACGGTATCAAAGATATTGCAGCGGTAAATATTATAAATTCAACTCTGGATTATTATTATAATAACGGATACGGAAGCTTTAAAAAAATCCGTACTATTCCCATTAATAATTACGTTTCCTCCATCAGCTCATTCGATATGGATCTGGACTCCTACGAAGACCTTATCTTTACCGCAGAGAATTCCATTACAATAATGTACGGCGATTATTCAGCTTCATTCAGCAGCTCGATAAATATTACAGCCAAGTTTGTTCCCGATAAATTTGTTATGGGTGATTTTAACAAAGACGGTAAAATTGATTTGGCTTATTTAAACATTGAAACCGGAATACTCGGTATTTTTTTCGCAAAAAGCGAAAGGGAATATCATCCGGAAATTACTTATTTAAAAAAGGAGGGGATAAAGAACCTGATCCCGTTTTACAGTAAATTTATTACAGGCATTGCTTTAATAAGCGAGAATGGTAATATCTTTACAGTCACCAATCTAAGTTCGATAAAAGACGGGATTCACCTCACATTAGCTGCCAATCCCTCGTCAATTTCATTTTTTGACAGCGAGAATAACGGTGTTAACGATATATGCTTTATCGACGATTACAACCGCTCGCTTAATTTAATAATCAGAAATACCGCGGGTTTGCCTTCGCTTTTTTATTCTATTAAGCTTTTTGAATCTCACACAAGTATGGTTGTCGATAATAACGATCCTAATCAAAAAATATTTTACTGCTATTCGGAAAATAAAAAACCGATTGAGATTATAACATTTAATGCAGCTGAAAATAAAATCGATAAAAATATTTTATATGCCCCGGGTGAGATAAAAGATTTGAAAATAAAAAAATCCAACCCTGAAAACACCAAAATTTATGTTGCTTATAATAAAAAAAATAAATTGGGTCTTGGTATTTTTGAATATCACGCCTTTAGATACTCGCTTACAGATTACCCGGATTTAGATTCTGACGTTAAAAGCGTCAATATTTTTTTTACGCCGGATATTTCGCTTAATTACTGGAAAAGTTTCGGCGATTCAGTTCAGTATATTGTAAAAACGATTAAAGGGGATATCAAAAAAAGTTTATATACGGTACCGGATGCAGGCAGTAAATATTTTTATGTAAGAAACTTCACCGGCGATCTCTATAATTCCGAGAGAGATGCTGCTATAAATTTCATCTCTCTTAATGATCAGAGCCTCGTTATTACTTCTGATGAATATGCTAAAAATATAAGGAGCAAAGTAAAAGTTGATAAAAAAATATATATCGATTCAATGAATAATTTCTTCTTCGGCGAAATAAAACAGAACGGGATTAAAAGGCTTTTTGTTTATCTTTCCGAAGAAAAATCAGTAAATCAAATTCACTTTGTCCGCAGGGGTAAAGAAATTGTTATTACTAAGTTATTCGGGCTGGAAGAAATTGGCGGTTACTTCATTAAAAATTTAAGCTTTAAAAATTATCACCTCGTTTATACTAATAAAAAAGAAAATTGCATTACAATAAGAGAATTATAACTATGAAGTTTACTCTTAAGCTTATCATTTTAATTTTATTTTATTCAACAGCATTTGCACAATCATTTACTCAAACTCAATTGGATTCGATATATTATCTTTACTTAAGAACGATGAATTATCCTGTAGATCCAAAGCTTCTTCAAACACTTTCAATCGATTCTATCGATACTAAATGTGGATTCGGGCTGATTAATCAGGTGGTTATTAATATCGATCAATTTTCGCCGACTCAACAAGCTTTGATCAAAACACTTTCACAAAGACCTGAAAGAGACACCAGCTTTATTACTCCAAGCGGATATTTTAGAGTTCACTATAATTTAAGCGGAACTGAGGCTCCTAAATACGACCTTAATGAACTTGCAATCGCACTCGATTCCTCCTACAATTTTGAAGTTAATTATTTGGGTTACCTTCCACCTCCTTCAGATAAGGGTGAGGGAGGGGATGATAAATACGATGTTTATATTGTCAATAGAGGCAGTCATGGTTCCGGAGATTATGGCTATACCCAGTTTGAAGAAGAAGTTTCACCAGGAAAGTATACTTCTTTTATGGTAATCGATAACGATTATTTAGGGTATTACAGCGAAGGAATTGACGGTGCTCGAGTAACTGTTGCTCATGAATTTCATCACGCAATACAAGCCGGCAGTTATATTTGGAGGGAGCAGGACCGCTATTTTTATGAATTATCTTCTACTGCGATGGAAGAATTCGTGTTTGATCATGTTAACGATTATTACGCATATATGGATGATTACTTTAGAAATACCATTAGAACCTTTTCGGCAAATAATGGTTATAACCTGGCAATATGGAATATCTTCCTTAAAGAACAATTCGGATTCGATATATTAAGAAGACAGTGGGAGATGATGCCGCAGATGCGAGCGCTTGATGCAATTAATAAAAGTATTGAGGAGCAAAACTCATCCATAAATTTAGTGTTCAATAAGTTTGGTATATGGACTTACTTTACTAATTATCGGACACGCTCCGGTAAATATTTTTCTGAAGCTGATAAGTACCCTTTAGTTCGTCCATTATTAAATCCCATACCGAATTTCACCCCCCCTTCTATGCTAATTAAATCTGAGAGCAAAGCAGTGGCAAATAATTTTATTAACATTGTAAATAAATCGGAGGCTTTGCCTGACACTATCGTTGCGATTGTTACCAATTCGGATTACGTGAATGGAATAAGCAATTCATCAAAATCATTTCAATATGACTATAAACTTTTTAACTATGATACTGCAGGGAGCGTAAAATTAACGAATACATACCACTCAATATTTTCAACTGAAAGCCCGGCATTCTGGATTACGACGGAGATTATAAATAACTACCTAATAAACGAGGGCTACAGCAGTATGCCGAAAGGTGATTTTGCTTTTCCTTCACCATTCAATTACGGCAAACATTCATTCATTTACATTCCGGCAAATCCGGGTCTTTTTCCCATTGCCGATTTAAATATTTATTCATCAAGCATGGAACTAGTCTATTCAGCTTCGACAAATATCTTTAAGCAGCCGAACGGTCAAACCATGGTTAAATGGAACGGAAAGAATAATAATAACAACAAGCTTGCATCGGGCGTTTACTTATACATTACTAAGTCGGATAACAACACAACAACGGGAAAGCTAGTAATATTTAATGAGTAACTATTCCGTTAGAGCCGATGCATTGTTAAAAACATTTGGCAGAAGACTAATCTTTAACAACTTGAGTTTTGAATTCAAGAAGAACGGAATTTTTGGAATTGCAGGCGCAAACGGTTCGGGCAAATCAACTCTTATTAAAATTATTGCAGGTCTAATATCTCCTACCCGCGGAAGTATAATTCACACAAACGAAGGTAAAGTAATTGATTCCGAACATCTTCATAATTATATAGGGTTTGTATCGCCGTACTTAATTCTTTATGATGAATTTACGGCGTGGGAGAATCTATCTTATTTTGCGAAAATAAGAGGCGTAAAATTTGACGAAGAAAGAATAAAGTTTTTGTTCTACCGTTTCTCTCTTCAAACGAGAAAAGATGATTATGTTAAAGCATACTCCTCGGGAATGAAACAAAGACTTAAATTCATTTTCGCGCTAATGCATAAACCGGTTTTACTGATCTTTGATGAACCGACATCGAACCTTGATGATGAAGGAAAGGCAGTGGTTTATGAAATGATTAAAGAAGAAGGGGGAAAAAATATAGTCATAGTTGCATCCAATGAGAAGACGGATATATCATTGTGCCCGGAAATTATTGTACTTGAAAATTATAAAGAATAGTGAATCGAACTTAGCAAATGAAATCATACGCACTGTTTCAAAAGGATATAAATTCAGAATTGCGCACACGCTATGCAGTGAATTCTCTTGCTATGTTTGTAATTGTTGCGATAAGCGTAATTTTATTCTCCATCGGCAATGAAAAAATAAGTGAGAACTTAACCGGCGGTTTATATTGGGTTGTAATTTTCTTTTCGGCTATGTCCGGTTTGGCAAGAGCGTTTGTCTCGGAAGAAGAGAGAGGTACTACGTTAACTTTACAATTAATTGCATCTCCCTCTACTGTTTTCACAGGCAAATTAATCTTCAATCTAATTCTAGTGTTCGCAATGAACAGCGTAATCACCTTACTTTATGCTGCACTTTTTGATGAATTTGTGATAAAGAATTTTCTGCTCTTTTTTATAACATTCGTAGTGGGGAATATTGGTCTGGCTGTTTCTTCAACGGTAATAGCTGCTATAATTGCAAAAGCCGGGTCAAAAGGAACGCTCTATCCCGTTCTTTCGTTCCCAATTTTATTACCGTTGATTTTAACTTCGGTACAATTAACGCTATTTGCTATGGATGGCACAAGGTTTGGAGAAGCTATATTTGAATTAGCAATAATTGTTTGTTACGATATTATTATGATTTCAGCCTCTTATATGTTGTTTGATTTTATTTGGAAAGATTAACAATTTTAATTAAAAAAATCTGAAGAAAAATATGTGGTGGAAAATAGGTCTCTTTTTATTAATCAGTTTTGTATCGGTAGCGGGAATAGCTTTTCCCATTGTTGAGAAACCATCCGCCTGGTACGAATTCCCGATCATCGTTGGCTTAGAAGAAAATGCTAAAATTATTTTTTTTCATGTGCCAACCGCGTGGTTAACTGTAATTGCATTTTTCATGACGGCGTTTTATGGTGTAAAGTTTTTGCGCAAAAGAAATCTTGACGATGACGCTAAATCCTATGCTGCGGCACAACTTGGAATGGTGTTCTGCATCCTGGCTACAATTACCGGGGCAGTTTGGGCTAAATTTGCCTGGGGTTCTTTTTGGAGTTGGGATCCGAGACAAACAAGCATTTTTGCATTGCTGCTGATTTACGGTGCGTGGTTTGCACTCCGTTCAGCTATAGAATCAGAGGATAAGAAAGCTTCGTTATCTGCCGTATATGCAATAATTGCTTTTATTACCGTTCCGTTTTTTATTTTTATTATGCCCCGACTAATGACCGGTTTACACCCGGGTTCGGCGGATGACACAACTGCAGGACCTGTGATTAATTTCAAAATGAATTCTAATATGCTGTTAATATTTTTCTTATCGCTTGCTGCTTTTACAATCCTTTATTTTTGGATATGGAATATTGGTTATAAATCAATAATTTATAAAGACAAAATCAACAAACTTTTAACGCGAGGGTAACTTGGAAGGATTTTTCGGCTTCTTAGAAAAGAATGCAATTTATATTGTAATGATAATTGTTCTAATAGTATGGGCTGGTATTTTTTTATATTTAATAAACATTGATAAACGAATTAAAATGATAGAAAAGGAAATAAACGGAGTAAAAAATGAAAAGTAAATATATGTTTGGCGGAATAATCGTTGCAGTTTTTTTAGGGCTGATGATTTATTTATTCACTCAAAGCAATATCCAGTATGAAAATGATTTTAGGCATGTAATGGCTAAAGAAAAAATAGTTAAGGCTACAGGGTTTTGGGTGAAAGAAAAAAACTATAACATTGATAAAGAAAATAAAACCTTCACATTTTACATGGCAGATCAAAACGGCATGGAAATGAAAGTTGTTTACGAGGGAACAATTCCTAACAACTTTGAAACTGCCACGAGCGTTGTCGTTACCGGACAATATAGAGACGGATATTTTCATGCGAGAGACATTTTAACGAAATGCCCGAGCAAGTACGAAGAAGAAAGTGTAAAGGCTTCCAGCTTATAAGTTTTTATTTTCAATCCGCATACAAGGCTCTTTTCTTAAGAGTTATTTTTTATTACGATATTAAAGGATGATTAAATGATAGGAAGTATATTATTAACATTAGCTTTAGTTAGCAGTATTATAGCATTAGTGATGTATTTTTTAAGCTATCGGGGCTACAAAAATACCATTAACTTTGGGAGAGTCGCATATCACTTGATGGCTATGCTGGTTATTGCTGCTTCAGCAGTTCTTTTGTATTCCATTCTTACGCACGACTACAGCTTGAAATATGTTTACAGCTATACCAGCACAAATCTTCCAACCGGAATTCTTGCAGCCACTTTTTGGGCAGGTCAAGAAGGAAGCTTTATGCTTTGGGTGCTGCTTACTGCTGTAGTAGGTATTTTTCTGCAATCTTACAGCTCAAAAAGAGGCGACCTTGAACCGCGCGTAATGGCGGTTTTTACTTTAGCTACAACTTTTCTGCTGGTGATGGTTTCTCCTATGTTTAAAAATCCGTTTGCTTTTATTTGGAGCGATCCGATTTTCATAAATGCAAAACACATAAATGCAGCGTTCTTCTCGCAGCCTTTTCTGCAAAACTTTATGTTCAGCGATAATTCAACCGGGCAGAATTTTATAAAGATGAACGGTGAACTATACTCTGCACTTTCCTCAGCCGGAATTTCAGTAAAAGATTTTATAATAAACGGAAGAGGATTAAATCCACAGCTTCTTAATTTCTGGATGCAGATTCATCCACCAATTTTATTTATCGGATTTGCAATGGCTACTGCTCCCTATAGTTTTGCAATTGCTGCATTAATGAAAAATGATTATCGTGATTGGATCAAACAGTCATTGCCATGGATTCTTGCCACTGCAGGAGTTTTAGGATTGGGTATTATGCTTGGTGGTTATTGGGCTTATGAAATGCTTGGATGGGGCGGCTATTGGGCATGGGATCCTGTGGAAAATTCAAGCTTAATTCCATGGCTGGTTGCAGTTGCTGCTATTCATACGATGCTGGTGCAAAAGAGAAGCCAGGCTAAAGCCAATTTGGGTAAGTTTGCTAAAACGAATTTGATACTCTGTATACTAACTTATGTTCTCGTTCTTTACAGCACTTTTCTCACCCGAAGCGGAGTGCTTGGCGATGCTTCAGTACACTCGTTTGTTGACCCGGGTGCAATTGTTTATCTATTTCTTTTACTTTTTATAGGAACATTTATTCTGCTCGGCGTCGGTATGGTTGTTTATCGCTGGAATGATTTAAAAGTAGATGCTGAATTCGACGAAGGACTTCTCTCACGCGATCTTGCACTCTTTACAGCGGCTGTTGTTCTTAGTGCTTCTGCAATTATTGTTTTTGTCGGAACGTCGGCGCCTATCTTCGGGCATGCTGTGGATACTTTCTTTTATAATGAAATGCATCTTCCTATCGCAATTATCATAGGTCTTCTGAATGGTCTTAGCTTACTGCTTAAATGGAAACAAACCAATGGACAGGATTTACTCAAACGATCTTTGTTTGCTGTATCGTCCGCACTTCTGGTTACATTGCTGATAGTATTATTCGGAAAAGTTTACGATATCATGATGATACTGTTAGCCTTCGCTGCTGCTTTTGCTTTTTTTGTTAATGCCGAGATTGCATATAAAATCATCACCGGAAATTTAAGAATGCTTGGTGCCTATGTAGCTCATATCGGAATCGCATTGTTTATTCTTGGTGTAATTGGTTCTGCCGCATACAGCCAGGAGAAGGATATTGATCTTATCAAGGGTGAAGCTAAAGAAGTATTTGGTTACAAGCTTACGTTTACAGGCTACCATCCAATTGAGGATAATACTAAGTTCGCATTCAACATAAATTTAAATAAAGGGGATAAGAATTATAAAATTTCTCCCATTATGTACATCAGCGAATTTAACAACGGATTGATGCGAGAACCGGCTATCCTAACAATGGTTACAAAAGATTTTTATATCTCGCCCTTAGGCTATGATGAGGGAAACAGCCATGCAGGGCACGATCATGGCGAGAAGAGCATTATGCTTCAACTAGGTTCATCGATCGACTATGAGAATTCAAAAATTACGTTTGTTGAGTTTGTATTTCCGCAAGATGCACGCGAGGCTATGATGGAAGGCAGCGATTTTGAAATCGGTGTAATACTAACTGTCGAACAAGGTGAAAATAAATATGATACAAAAGTTGCTCTACAAAACATTTCCGGAGAAAGAATACTTACATCAACAGAACTTGCGGATGCGAATCTTAAAATAGAATTACTGAATTTAGATGCATCAGGCAAAGTTGAATTGGGATTGAGCAAGCTCGATGGAAGCCAAACTGTCCAGACAGAGCAGCCAGGTAAAGAAGTACTTTCTGTGTCTGCAAGCATCAAACCGTTCATTAATCTTGTTTGGATCGGAGTTCTTGTGCTTGTGTTTGGATTTGTTATAGCGGTCATTAGAAGATTAAAAGAATCCATGCACTAAAATTTTTATTCGATGTAAAGCCTGGCATTGTCCGGGCTTTTTTTATTATATTTTTTTCAGAAAAATTTTTAATTAGTGTTATCAATCGTTAAAAATGAGGGAGACATGTCCATTCCAAACAAATTCAAAAAAAGAATTGCATTAATTATTTTGTTCACTTCCGTGTTCTATCTTGCAATGGTACCTTCGCTTCCGGATGAAGGAATGTATCCCTTGAGTGAAATTCATAAAATAGATTTGAAAGCAGCAGGATTAAAGATAGAAATGAATGAAGTATACAATCCCGATGATGTAAGTGTGGTCGATGCGCTGGTAAAAGTTGGGGGTTGTACCGGCTCATTTGTTTCACCCGAAGGCTTGATTTTAACAAATCACCATTGTTCTTTCGGTGCTGTTCAAAGAGTGAGTACAACGCAAAATAATTATCTTGAGGACGGTTTTCTTGCAAGAAATAAAAATGAAGAGCTTGAGGCTAAAGGAATAACTTGCAGAATTACTGATTCATACGAAGATGTATCGGATATTATTTTAGGCGCAGCTAATTCAGCACCGGACATTGCCTCCAGAACAAAAGCGATTGCCGACAAAATAAATGAGTTAGTGGCTGAAGAACAGAAGAAAGATCCAACTATTACTGCAAAGGTTTCAGAAATGTTTATCGGAAAGACTTATGTGCTGTTCCGCTACAAAACTATCTATGATGTCCGGCTGGTTTATGTTCCGCCGAGATCAATCGGCGGGTTTGGAGGAGAATCGGATAATTGGATTTGGCCAAGGCATACCGGAGATTTCGCTTTCCTTAGAGCTTACGTAGCCCCGGATGGTTCAACGGCTAAATATTCCAAGGACAATGTTCCTTATACTCCAAAAAGATATTTAAAGGTAAATCCTTCCGGCGTTGATGAAGAAGATTTTGTTTTTCTATTAGGATATCCGGGAAGAACATTTAGACATCAGCCTTCACAGTATCTTGAGTATCAGCAAAAAATTTTGCTTCCATATATTTCAAAATTGAATAAGTGGATGATAGATTTATACGAAAAACGTGGTGAAAACGATCCAGAATTTGCATTAGGTATTTCTTCAAAGATTAAAAGCCTCGCAAACACGATGAAAAATTATGAAGGAAAACTGAAGGGATTAGGCAGACTGAATCTAATCGAAAATAAAAAGCAGGAGGAAAAGGATTTTTATGAATACATCAAAGCGAATTCCGAATTATTTATAAAGTACGGAAACGTCTTAACTGAAATTGACGAGATATATAAAGACGTTTTTCGTGAGGGACGCCTTCCGCTGTTAATTTCCCAGTTAAAGCGAAATGTCGTTCTGTTTCAATTAGCATCTTATTTTCTAGAATATGAAAATGAGCTATCAAAACCGGAAGCAAAAAGAAAAACCATATTCACGGAAGAAAAACAGAATGAGTTGTTCAAAACGATTTCAGATGTTTATTCTAATTTTGAACCTGCACTTGATAGGATCATATTAGAAAAAATACTTTCGGATATGATTCACTTTCCCGAATTTGCTCAAAACAAATATTTGCAATCACTTAATATGAAACCGGAAGAAAGTTATATTCAACAAATAGTAGATGATTTTTATACAAACTCAGTAGTCACCGATGCTGCCGCTTTTAAAGCTTTGTTCGAGCTTGATCGAGATTCACTTAATTCAGTAAATGATTCATTTCTTAATTTTATTAGAAATCTAAACAGCATAGAAACTGAACTTGAGAAAGCAAAAAATTTGAGGGACGGTAAGCTAAATGTTCTTCTCGCTTCATATCTGGATATGCGAATGGAATGGCAAAAGAAAAATTTTATCCCGGATGCAAACTCTACATTAAGGCTAACTTACGGATATGTACGTGGCTATTCCCCAGCCGATGCAGTTTATTATTCACCCATAACGACTTTAAAAGGTGTTATCGAAAAAGGTAAAGGAGTTGGGGAATACAAGCTGCATCCCAAAATAAAAGAACTATATGGGGAAAAAGATTTTGGACGATTTAAAAGTAAAAAATTAAACGAAGTACCGGTAGCAATTTTATATAACACCGACACAAGCGGCGGTAATTCAGGCAGCCCAATAATGAATGCTTACGGCGAATTAGTTGGTGTTAACTTTGACCGCCCCTACGAAGCCACCATAAATGATTTCGCTTGGTGTGAGGATTACAGTCGTTCAATAGGGGTTGACATTAGATACATTTTATGGATTACACAAAAAATCGGCGAAGCAGAATATTTATTGAAAGAAATGGGAATAGAGGAAATAAGCGGATAAAAAATTGAAGAAATCAGCATCCGATGCTTGACAAAGTAAGTGCCTATCTTTAAGTTTAGACGCCTTTTTTGAAGGCACTTTTTTTAATGATTAAAAGAATCTATTTGGCAGCAGTTCAACGTCTCTCTTCGGGAGATAAAGTGGATCGTTGACGTTTACTTAAGAGTAAGAAGAGAAAAGAAAATAAATTCCGCAGTAGCTCAATGGTGGATCCCGACAGGAGTCGGGATGTTAACCGGAGGGTAAGCGGGAGAAAAAAATAAATAAATTCCGCAGTAGCTCAATGGTGGATCCCGACAGGAGTCGGGATGTTAACCGGAGGGTAAGCGGGAGAAAAAAATAAGTAAATTCCGCAGTAGCTCAATGGTGGAGCATCCGGCTGTTAACCGGAGGGTTACAGGTTCGAGTCCTGTCTGCGGAGCGACAAACCCCAAAACCAATTTGGGGTTTTTCTATATTATGCCGCACTATTTATACATATTGCAATCAAAAAAAAACGGAATCTACTACAAAGGCTCATCGAGTAACCCTGAGGAAAGACTGAAACATCATAATACAATCGAAAAAGGATTCACGAGCAGATACCGCCCATGGAAAATAGTTTACAAAAAAGAGTATCCTACAAAAGCAGAAGCGATGCAAGCAGAGAGGAAAGTAAAAGGATGGAAAAGCCGGAAGATGATTCAGCTATTAATTGAAGGAAAAATAACACCCTAAGCATCCGGCTGTTATCCCGACCCGAAAACTTTCGGGATCGGGATACAGGTTCGAATCCTGTCTGCGGAGCGACAAACCCCAAAACCAATTTGGGGTTTTTCTGTTTTTATGACGCACTATTTATACGTCCGGGAGTTGCACAGAAATTAGAAATTAAACTTTTATACCAAGTTTCTTCATTTTTCGCCAAAGCGTTGAAGGATTTATGTTCAATTCTTTAGCAGCATTTGTTCTGCTTCCGATGTGTTTGCTTAATGCTTCAAGAATAATTTTTCTTTCAACATCTTCCAAAGCATTTTTACCGAAAGTAAATTCTTTTTCAACAGTTTGTTTTATTCTTTCCGGTAAATGTTCTGTCCGGATAACATCACACTTACAAAGAACAAAACAATGCTCAATTACATTTTCAAGCTCTCTTATATTTCCGGGCCATGGATAGCTTTCAAGCAAGCTGTAGGCTTCCGGTGAAAAATGCGTTACCGACTTAGAAAATTTCTCATTGTATTTTTTAATAAAGTGATTTACAAGCAAGGGGAAATCATCCATCCTTTCTCTTAAAGGCGGAAGATCTATATTTATAACATTTATCCTGTAATATAAATCTTCACGAAGCCTGCCCTCTTTAATTTCGTGCAAAAGATTTTTATTTGTTGCGGCAATTATTCTTACATTCATAGTGAACGATTTATTACTTCCCACTCTTTCAAACTGACGTGTTTCAAGTACCCGTAATAGTTTTGTTTGAACCGGTAAAGAAATATCGCCTACTTCATCAAGAAATAAAGTTCCGTTATGTGCTAGTTCAAATCTTCCGATTTTAGTATTTACGGCTCCGGTAAAAGAACCTTTCTCGTGTCCAAATAATTCACTTTCAATCAAAGTTTCTGCAAATGCACTACAATTGAGCGCCACAAATGGACCGGTACTGCGTGAGCTATTAAGATGAATTGCTCTTGCTACTAATTCTTTTCCTGTTCCGCTTTCGCCTGTTATCAGTACCGAGCTATCTGTTTCTGCTACACTTTCAAGGAGATTGAAAATTTTGTCCATCTTCTTATTATTACCGATGATATTAGAAAACTTAAATTGTGTTTTAAGATGATCGGACAAGTTTTTTATCTCAGAGATATCGATAAATGTTTCAACCGCTCCTATTTTTTCATTCTTATTATTCAGGAGTATTCCCGAATTAACTCTTATCGGAATCTTAATACTTTTTTTATTAATTATTTCAAGCTCATTACCAATTGTTGATTTACCTTTTAGCATTGTCTGTTCCATGTGGCAGCCGTTACGACAAAGAGTTGAACTAAAAATTTCCCAGCATTTTTTTCCGACGGCTTCGGATTTTTTGTAACCCGTAATTTTTTCGGCAGAGCGGTTAAATGAAGTTACTATCCAATCGTTATCTATTGTAAAGGTGCCTTCTATGTTGCTGTTAAAAATTGCATCGAGCTTATTTTTCTGATCTATCAACTCCTGCGTTTTTTCTTCTATTTCTTCAGCCATTGCAAGCATCTCTTTTGTATTACGGAAAACAAAAACTACTGATAGTACTTCATTTTCCTTATGTATCGGAGTAATGGATGCGAGGACATTTTTTATTTTCCCCTTACTATCGGTTAGATTAATAGATAGATTTGAAAAAGAACGGTTCTCTTCTAACGATTCCAAAATCAGCTTTGTATCTTGATTACTTTTTTCAAAGAGTACTCTGAAATCTTTTCCGAGAATATTTTCATCATTAAATCCGGTAATACGGCAGGCGGCTTCATTAAAGACGATTATGTTGTGGTCTTTTCCTATTACGGCAATTCCATCGGGAATTATAATTGCTTCCTTATTTCTAACTATTATTTGTTGAACTTCTTTCATGGGTCTCTCCCTTTTAACGTTGCAAATGTAATGATAGCCTTGCATCTCTGCAATATCAATGCAATGCTTCTTTAATTCTTGCAAAATTTAATAAAGTAAAAACAACAAAATGAATCTGTTTTGAATTTTCGGAAATGGAATGAAATTGGTAGAGTAATTATAATCTCATTGAAAAAAATTACCTCATTGGTATAACCGGAAGAATGAATAACAAACAAAGGAGTTAATCATGCCAAACTTAGATAGAACAGGTCCACAAAAACAAGGTCCTTTAACAGGACGAAGAAGAGGACGATGCCGTGATACTGAAAAATCAAATTCACAAAATCAAGAATCCGAAAGTAAAGAAGTAATATACGGACTTGGGCGAGGCGGAAGACCGCGAGGAGGCGGCGGATTTGCGAGAGGTCAAGGTAGAGGAAGAGGTTTTGGAAGAAGGGGCGGAGGTTTCGGAAGAGGCGGAAGATTTAATAATGATTAGTATAGCAGCAGGCAAGAATGAAAATTGCAGTGGCAGTTGAAAATCCCGATCCCGATTCGATGATATCCGAAGGTTTTGGAAGAAGCCGGTATTTATTAATTCATGACACAATTAACGAGTCTGATACAATTATTACTAATCCGTTTTTCGCTTCAGTTGGCGGAGCTGGTATAGAAACTTCGCAAATACTTATTGAAAATAATTGCGACGCGTTGATTACAAGCAGTATCGGGAAACATGCTCTAATGCTTTTAAAATCTGCCGGTGTACAAGTATTTCTTAGTACGGAAACTACTGCCAATAATGCATTAAATCTTTTTAGAGAAGGTAATCTTAATTCTGTAGAACTCAATACTCCTCGACATCATAGGAGAAAACATTATCGAAAAAAACACAAAGGTTACAGTTAAATACATCAAAAAAATTAAAGGGGTATATATGAATCAAAAAGTAGCTATTGCAGTTGAAGAGCACAACAATGGAACGCAAACCGTTGCAGAACATTTTGGAGGATGTTCAAAATTTAATATCTGCGAGCTTGATGAAAATAAAAACATCGTGAAAGAAGAGGAGGTGTTTAATCCTTTATCCGGTGAACATGGCGGTAATTGCCAATTACCGGGATTCATTAAACAATTTAATGTAAATACAATAATTGCCGGAAGCATGGGGCAAAAAGCAATAAAGAATTTTCTTAACTCAGGTATTATTGTTATAACCGCACCGGGACTATCATCTAAGCAGGCTTTGGATCTTTTTATTCGAGGAGAGCTTAGCGGTTACGAGTCTTGCAGGCATGAACACAAACACCACCATTAAATTAAAATTAATCACTGTTCATTCAACCTAATAGGAGAATAAAAATGAAAGGCAACAACCTGATCGATTTGTTAAACAAAAATCTGGCAAACCTTCAAATACTTTCTGTGAAGCAGTACTGTCCAAATTAATTTTGTTAAAGAAAATTAATTGTGAATAATTAAAATATTACACTGTTTTTACACTACAATGGAACTCATCCCAACCCTTCCCTTATCCAAAGGATCCATAGGAAAAAGAGAAGGGCTTATTAAAACTTATGACTTGAGTTATATATTCTGCCTGTCTACTGTCAGGTAGATCAAAACATAGTCATATAAGGTTTTATTGACAATCTAAAGATCCTACGGATAAGTCTCTCTCTTTTTAAGAGAGAGATTATCCCGAAGGGATGCCTTCGGCAG
>JAGUYG010000106.1 GCA_020061465.1 Ignavibacteriales bacterium | reverse complement strand
TTAAACTGTTCAGAAATCTTAGTGCATGTTGGGTTAATCCGCCTTAGGCGGACTGAAACAGATTGTATTGACATAAGCGAATAAGGCGGTTTGATATATCGTTTTTTCATGATACACTAATATAACCCCTTATTTTGCTTATGTTTTTAACTTTGCGTAACTTCAATAAATTATTTATGGACAAAAGAAGGCTGGTTGTATTTGTGCGTAGTAATGGATATATATTCTCGTAAAATAATCGGCTGGTCAACGGGCAGTAGAACATCATCTGAGTTGGTAACAAAATCATTACAGATGGCCGTAACCCAAAGAGAAGAAGCTGGAGCAGTAATATTTCATTCGGACAGAGGCAGCCAATATACAAGCACTGAGGTCAGAGCAATGCTTAAAGAAAACGCTATAACACAGTCAATGAGTTCAACTGGCAATTGTTACGACAATGCTGTTACGGAATCATTTTTCCATGCGCTTAAAGCAGAGTTAACGCATTGGAATAATTACAAAACAAGAGAAGAAGCAAAGAGAAGTATATTTGAGTACATTGGAATATTTTACAACAGAGTAAGACTTCATTCATCAATCGGTTATTTATCACCGGTAGACTTTGAAGAAATTAATAACGGAGTAATTAACAAAAAGGTTGCTTAACTTTTTGTTGCACTTTTAGGAGAAAGATCATATCGGAAATATCAAGCTTTTCCACACGTCCGTGTTTTCATGGGGGCATTATTTTTATTTTCGGGTTCGGTTAAAAAGTAAGCATAGTAAGTAAGGTTGTTCTATTAAACAAAATTGTTAAAAATATTTGCAGTAGCTTTTCATTTCTACATTATTGTGTTGGGCGGACGTGTGAAAAGCCACGCCGTTATGTGCCTAAACATAGAGTGTAACAAAATATTAAAATGGATACAGACGATTTATCTGAAGAATCATACGATGCAGTAATTAGAAAAGCTGAAAAGTTTCATCACGATTTAACATTACAATTTGGTCTATTAGCTTCTGATTGTAAAGATGAAAGTGAATATTTAAAACAAGCTTTACTATTTATAAAAGAATGTGAATCAAATATTGAAGAAGCAATTGACGAAATATTCTATGAAAATATTCCTGAAATAAATAAATTTAAATCAGCACTAAAGGAAATAAAAAAAATAATCAAAAAAGTTCAGAAGATACCAATTGAAAAAAGAACCTATGAAGAATGGTGAATAAAATGGAACTTACAGAAGAACAAATAAAATATATTGCAGAAGAATTAGAAACTGGCTTTAATGTTTATTTGAATATTGAAACAAAGGAAATAAAATCAATAATAGATTTTGATAATAATATTTATGCAGATACAGAAGCGTGGGAAGAAGATATAAAAGAAGTTGAAGAAAACTATGATAAATATTTTGGATTCGAGAAGATGGATTCAAAAGAATCATTTCAAGTTATGGAAGAGTTTGTTGAAACTGTTGAAGATGGAAAACTTAAAGAGAAGTTAGAGTTGGGATTAAGTCTTTCAAAACCATTTAGAAATTTCAAAGATATAATAGATAATGAGAATGAATATAGAAAGAAATGGTTTGCATTTAAAAGTGCTAAGTATATAGAGTTTGTAAAAGAGCAATTGGATAGATACAATAACAATATAAGCAGCGGCACATAACATCTTTAATAAGTAAAAAGTCCCCGCAAAAAAAGCGGGACAGGCAAGGGGTATAAAAAGAATAAAAGTATGCCCGACTGACGCAGCAGAAAATAATTATGATCAGCCAATGTCACTTAGATGACGAATAACAACTTGTCCCGCTCTGCGGGAGGTTTTTAAAACTTCTTCTGATAAATTGAATAAAGAGAACTCAGAACGGTGTTACTTGCCCGCCATCTTTTTGGCGGGTTGATCTATAACATAACACGCCGTTATGTGTTCGTAAGGATAAAATATAAAATGAATATGGCAAGTGTTAATATGATATTCATTATTATTTATTCAATTATTTGGATTTCTCTTTTTGTTGGTATGATCTTAATGAAGAATAAGCACAAGTTTTCAGAAAAACTTCACGAATTATTTGTTAAGAAACAAATTCAAAAGTTTCAATATCCTCCTTTTAAGAATCTATTGAAATTATGGATTTCGAATAAATTTCTACTCACCTCCATTACATTTATAGTAATTATCATTATTCCAGCAGTATTACTCTTTTTCTTATTAGGAATATTCTTATTATCTCCATTTTTAGCGATTATCCAAGGATTTACAGTAGGAAATTTAATTGGCAATTTTAAAGCTAAAGAATTGACTTGGGCATTGATAGTGGGAGTATTTGAATTTGGCTATTGGTCTCTTGCCGGTGCTCTTGGTCTTTCAGTAACTCTCCATCATTTACTATATGATATGTCATTTGGTGATTCCTTAATTATCTGTTTAAATAATCTGTATTCAGATTATTGGTTACCACTAATCGTATTTATTTCTGGCAATGCATTTGGTGAAGTTGCTGGGCCAATTTATTTTAATTTGAAATCGCCAATAAATCTGATAACATTATACAAGGGAATTTCTGTAAATGAGAACATATAACATCTTTAATAAGTAAAAAGTCCCCACAAAAAGCGTGGGACAGGCAAGTGGTAAAAAAAATAAAGATATTCCCAACTGACAGAGCAGATAAAATATAATACGTTCTTTGAACAACTGATAAATAATTTACTAACAACATTGAATGCCAATAATATCAATAAGGTAATGGCCCGCCAAAATAAAGGCGGGCAGGCAAACCAAACCTCTTTAGGAGCTTACTATTAACTGACAGTAATAGTTCTGCTTTATAAGAGCAGTATCTCAGATATAAATATTGGCAAGCGCATTACTTCCCAATCCAGCGCAAGGATTATGCTTAACTAATCAGTTATGTGTACGGGTTTGTAATGCGCGGCCATTGAAAAGACTTCATTTCAAGTTGATGACCTTTGAAAGTGTTGTTAAAGTCGGTTTTATATTTTAATACATAATAGACAATACGGGCAATCTCCTTGGCAATAATTGTTCGTATTGATAACGAGGGATCTCTTCAAGCTGGTCTGGAGAAGAGAGGTTATATTTAGCAAGAAGAAGTTGCATGGAGTTGGTAACAGAAGTATGTCGCTGAACGATTTTAATACGTGCACGAAGAGCATCACGAAGTGTA
>JAGUYG010000041.1 GCA_020061465.1 Ignavibacteriales bacterium | reverse complement strand
TTTTATTAGAGTTTTCTTTAATCCGTCAGCTAAAGCTGACGGCAAGTGAAAAAAATATTTCAAGTCACTTTCACTTATTTCATCAACTAAAGCTGACGGCAAATGGAAAAATTTTTTCAGTTACTCACTTACCGTTCGCTTCAGTTTACCGACCGAAGGTGGGCGAACGGATGGGTAAACCCCTCAAAAAATAAAAGGGCTTTAGCCCAATTAAACACTATTAAATAATCCTCAAATCCACTGAGATAAAATCTCTTTTCTGGGAGAAGCAATTACAACCTTTTGAACAAGCAATCCTTTTCTTTTAATTGCACTTACTCCGGCATCTACTGCCGACTGTACTGCTGCTACTTCGCCCGTAAGCATAACATAACCTTTGCCTCCTATTGCCATCGCAAGATAAACTGTGATTAACTCAACTTTTGCCGCTTTGACTGCAGCGTCCGCAGCTTCAATTATCGATGCAACAGAGAATGATTCAATTACACCCAACGCATTTAACTCGGAAGGAACATGAACTCCGCTTATTGCCGGAAATATTGACCGATGAACATTAGGAATGATAAAATGATCTACTACTTCATCGCCTCCTACCATCACTCCCGCATCGACACTTGCATTTACTGCATCAACGTCGCCGCCAATTAACACCATGTATTTACCTGGACAAATTGTTCTATTAACAATTATTTCAACGCTGGCTTGTTTTAGCATTGCGTCCGATACTTCAATCCCTTTTGCAATGCTTGATAGTTCAACTAAACCAATCGATGTTTTCATAAAAAATCCTCTACAAAACGATGGATGAAATTTGTATACCTGTTGCCGTTATTTGCGATACTACTCCGTTAATGCTGGCATGAATAGGTGTACCTAATTTTTCTTCGGGAACAGTGCCGATTAACTCACCTCTTCTTACTTGAGCACCAATATTAACGGCGGCAGATGCATCTTCTCCAAAATTATTTTTTAATGGAATTAAAACCTCTTTCACTTTTCGATCGTTCCTTACAAAATCCGCTTTTCTGTCGTAAGCTTTTATCCCGAGCCTTTGATAAAGCATACTGATCGGTATTTCTCTTCCTTCTCTTACAGGGTGAACATCTCTAAATACTACTTCTAATTCTTGTTTAGTAAATCCTTTATTTTCTTTACGAAGATTTATTTTAGTATCGGCACAAATGTTTTTCGGGTCTAATTTTTCGGGGCACGCAAAAAGCGAACAAACATTACACTCGCAGCAATTAGCTGCCCATAAGCTTAACCTTTCTTTCTCACTACCTGTCATTTGCAAGGAGCGCATTACAAGATGAGGCTGAATGGGATAGCCGAGAATATATCTTGGACACAGCTCCGTACAAAACGAACACTGATCGCACGTACTATGTCCGGTTTTGTTATACACTTTTTGCGGTGCTGTTTTTCTGACAGTTAAATTATGCTCTTGAGGTAAGACGATTAACGCCCCCAAAGTTTTCGTAACGGACAAGGACAGATCGGTTTCAACTCCACCCATCATCACACCGCCGGTAAAGATTGCCGGATGAGCTGTAGTAAATCCGCCGGCTAATTCAATACAATCCTTAAAGCTCGTACCGATTGGAACAACAGTTGTAACTGCTTCCTTAACTGCGCCAGTTATCGTAACATATTTATCAGTTACAGGTTCTCCTTCAACCGCTTTAGCAATGTTAACCAGAGTTTCAACATTATTAACAAGACACCCAACTTGCAGCGGAATTCCGCCGGGGGGAATTCGTCTGCCGGTTACATCGTAAACTAAAATAAACTCATCACCGGCGGGATAAACATTTTCCATAATGAAGATATCCATCTTTGCCTTTTCGGCAAGAGGACGGAGTGACTCAGCCACATCATTATTTTTCTTTTTAATTGCGATGGTAACTTTTGATGCGGAGGTAATTTCTCTAGCGATTTCGAGCCCGCGAATAAGCTTCTTTGTTTCCTGAAGCATAACTTCGCGGTCTTTATAAAGAAGCGGTTCGCATTCCACGCCGTTTGCAATAACATGATCAACCTTTGCATCAAGCTTTTTATACGCCGGAAACCCGGCTCCGCCTGCGCCGACAATTCCGGCATTCCTTATTATTTGCAAAAGTTCGGTTCTATTCATGTATCTGTCGAAGAAAGAAATATCACTTAATTATTTATTACTCTTTTACGCCAATAAAACTACAACTATTTATAATAATCCTCTAAAAGGATCCTTCCCCACTTTGCCGGAATTTCAAAAGCAATCTTTTCGCTCATCACTTCAAAATTTTGTTTGTTCAACAAATCGCTGTAATATTCTTTGTGCTCAACTTTCAATTTAACATTAGCCGGTCTAATGCCGTTGTTTAATGCAACAATAATTTTTTTTCTGCCGTAGCTGCGTAAAAATATGTAGACCTCATTTTTATCATCGGTTAATAATGTTTGAAAATCTCCAAGCTGCAATGCTTCGTATTTATTTCTGATATGAATCAGCTTCTTAAAATGATTAAAAAGGTCATGATTGAATTCAACTTTATCAGGCTGCGGTTTTTTTGTTTGATCGGGAAGAGTGATTTCATCTTCATAAATTAAATCATCCCAAACCATCGGCTTGCGGCAGTCAGGGTCATTACCGCCCCACATGCCCGCTTCATCGCCGTAATAAATATAAGGAGCACCGAGATAAGTCATTTGAAAAATAGCCAGCAGTTTAATTATCTGTACTTCTTCATCGTTCGGTTTACGTGTATCATAATTCGGATTCGAGCCTTTCCACAAATCAAACGTCTCACTCCAATTTCTAATTTTAGCTAAATCTCTGTTCACAATATGAGATGCCAGCCTTTGCGTATCATGACTTCCGTTTAAATTTTGCTGTGCGTAAGAAACGCATTCGGGAAATGCTTCCCGCAATTCTTTCAATAAACTATCAAACTCAGATGTTTTTATTCTCGTTTTTTCATCGAAGAAATATTCCGAACATGTCATGAGATAATTGTAATTCATAACTGCATCAAACTCATCTCCTTCGAGATAAGGTTTTATTATATCTATCGGATCAACAATTTCAGCAGTTAAATATGCATCCGGGTTAATCGATTTAACATGTTTCCTCCAATCTTTCCAGAATTGGTGTTCCACACAGAATGCAACATCCAGGCGCCAGCCGTCGATTCCATCGGAAGGATCGCCGTCATTGTTGGGGTCCATCCATCTTTTTGTTATGTCGAAGATATATTTTTTGGGTCCATCCACTATCCCGCTTTCATCTTCTCTTAGTTCGGGAAGTTCGCGCACACCGAACCATCCTTCGTATTCGAACTTTGTTCCTTTCACCGGATCATCCCAGGATTTAATTGAGAACCAATCTTTGTATTTTGAATTCTGCTGCTTCTCCACAACATCTTTGAAAGCCCAGCTATTCAAGCCCATGTGGTTGAACACACCGTCAATGATAATTCTCATATTTCGTTTATGCACTTCCTCAACAAGCTTGAGGAAGAGCTTATCTGCCGAAGTCCAAACCCAGGTTGAAGGATCATCAGGAATTTCTTTTGCAATCATTTTTCTGTCGCCATCAGGATCAGGACCGAAATTCGGATCTATATGATGATAAGTAGCGCCGTCGTATTTGTGAAGAGAAGGAGCTTCGAACACCGGGTTAAGATAAATTGCACCGATGCCAAGCTCCTGTAAATAATCAAGCTTATCGATTATGCCTTGAATATCTCCGCCATATCTTCTTCTTTGAAGATTAAACCAGATATCCTTTCCGTTTTGCAATTCAGAAGCCTGCAGCTTATACCAATCGGACGTCCATGGATGCACCTGCCATGGCGAAGTATTATCATGCGGCCATGAGCCTTTTATTGTTTCAATCGCAGGATCGTTCGATGTATCTCCGTTTCGGAATCTTTCAGGAAAGATCTGATACCAAACTACTGTTTTTGCCCATTCGGGAACGAAATCATTTTTATTTTCATTCTTCAAGTTAAATGAATTCATCCCGCTTCCTTCCTTTGAATAAGTTTGACTGAATAAATTTAAAAAAGAAAACAAGAGTAATAAAAAAATGTACCGGCTATTTATAAAATAAATTTTCATAAACCTGCCCCTATGATAATAAAGTTAATTGCCTGACTAAATCATTTATAAGAAAAAAACATCGACAAGTTGATTGTAAAAAGAATCTGCTCTATTTTGAGCACCGTTTTTACACTACCAATTTAATAATTACAAAATGAAATAACACAATTTTAAATATGGAGTCAAGATGAAACTCAACAAATACAGCAGCCGATTAACACAGCAGCGCTCGCAGGTTGGTTCGCAGGCTATGCTTTACGGCATAGGACTTACCGACGAAGATATGAACAAGGCTCAAGTGGGGATTGTCAGCATGGGCTGGGAAGGTAATCCTTGCAACATGCATCTGAACGATCTTGCAAAAGATATAAAAGCAAGTGTTAACCAAGCCGGATTAATCGGATTAATTTTTCATACTATCGGAGTAAGCGACGGTATATCGATGGGAACCGAGGGAATGAAATTTTCTTTACCTTCAAGAGATATAATTGCCGATTCAATCGAAATTGTTATGCGTGCACAATGGTACGACGCACTGATTGCTTTACCAGGCTGCGATAAAAATATGCCGGGCTCGGTGATGGCAATGGCTCGCTTAAATAGACCTTCGATAATGCTTTATGGCGGGACAATAAAAGCAGGTTCATTCGAAGGAAAAAAATTGGATATCGTTTCTGCCTTCGAAGCTTACGGACAGTTTTTAGCAAAAGAATTTTCCGAAGAAGATTTGATGAATGTACTAAGAAATGCTTGTCCGGGTGCAGGTGCATGCGGGGGTATGTATACTGCAAATACAATGGCATCGGCAATTGAAACACTTGGAATGAGTTTGCCTTACAGCTCATCGGCACCGGCGGAGAGCGATACAAAAAAATTAGAAACTAATGAAATCGGCAAGGCAATTCTTAATCTTCTTGAAAAAGATATTAAACCGAACGATATTATGACGAGAGCGGCTTTTGAGAATGCTGTCACTATTGTGATTGCTTTAGGAGGTTCGACCAATGCTGCACTGCATTTGATAGCAATGGCAAAAGCCGCTGGAGTAAAGTTAACATTAAATGACTTTCAAAAAGTTTCAGAACGAACACCATATCTCGCAGATTTAAAACCAAGCGGACGTTATATAATGGAAGACTTGCACCAGGTTGGTGGTGTTCCGGCTGTTCAAAAGCTCCTTCTAAAAGAAGGTCTGCTGAATGGAAATTGCATTACCGTAACCGGTAAAACTCTTGGCGAAAATATTGAATCGGTACCGGATTTAAGCGAAGGACAAAAAGTGGTTTTGGAGTTCAGCAATCCGATTAAAAAGACAGGGCACTTGCAAATCCTTTATGGTAATCTTGCAGAGGAAGGTGCGGTAGCTAAAATAACAGGAAAGGAAGGACTGATATTTTCCGGTCCTGCAAAAGTGTTTGATTCCGAAGAAGATGCACTAAAAGCTATTGAAGATGGCTTAGTTACTCACGGCGATGTTGTAGTGATAAGATATGAAGGTCCAAAGGGTGGACCCGGTATGCGCGAAATGCTTGCAGTTACCTCTGCAATAATGGGAAAGGGCTTAGGTAAATTGGTTGCATTAATTACCGACGGAAGATTTTCGGGCGGAACACACGGCTTCGTAGTTGGTCATATCACGCCTGAAGCATGGACAGGAGGAACTTTAGCATTGGTTGAAAACGGAGATATCATAACCATCGACGCTGAGAAGAATTTGATAATCTTAGAAGTCAATGATCCTATTCTGCTAAAAAGAAAAGAGAACTGGCAGCAGCCCCCGTTAAAATTCACAAGCGGAATTTTGTACAAATATGCAAAAACAGTTTCATCTGCATCGGAGGGCTGCGTTACGGATGAGATGGGATAGAGATTGATTATCTGTCTTCTTTTTCAGAGAGAGGGACGAAGGGTGAGGACGTTCTTTTCAAATTAGCTCTATCAGCCGTGTTTTTATGTGCTGTTAAATCGTAATTTCGAATGGGAAAGTATAACGTTATTAATTTGTAAGTGAAATTTAAATTAGTATGATTTCCCATTAAAAAACTTATTGTTTAAAATTTTTGGGTTTTCATATTTAACATAAACCCTCAGCCTACCCCTGTTCATTATTAAAGTATTTCGATGTGATTTTATTTGTAATTCCTTCATCATATTTTATCCTAAAGCAATAATTTATACAAGTATGACGTAATTCACCACCTGATGTTTTCGCTTTACTCTTATTCTGCTTTGCTTTATTCTTTTACGTTAACAACACGTTTGCAAAATTCTCCCAATCGTCCCCAAAATAATATTTCTCATGTATTATCATTTTTAATTGTCTTCCACCTGTTAGTATTTTTGCCGGTAATTCAATAAACCAATTTCAGAATGTATTATGTTCTTCTCTGAAATATTTCTTTATCTTATATTTCATTATTACTGATAAGTTATATGCAAATACCCCTATCTGCCATAATAAATCATTCGCGTAAAAATTGTTGGTTAAGGTTTTCCCGGCTAACAGTTGGTTTTTTAGTTGTTTTATCCAGTTTTCACTTGTAGAAAGTCCCTTATATTTTTAGTGTAATTCTTTTGCATTATCTCTTAAAGTTGAACTATAACAAGCATATTCATATACAGCTACTTTCTGCTTTTGATCGAAATATTCTGCAGTTTGTTTTGTGAATGATATTATTCCGTTGGAAGTAGATACCGATCCGGTTCTGAATCTATTGTTAATTACTATCTTTAACTTATTTATAAATGCTAATAATGAATGATAATTTTTTGATCCCTATTTATCACTCTTTTATCCTTTGGCTGCCCCTGCTGATTACCATAGACTGTTTGAAACGTTGAAGCGCAGTCTATTATTATTTTTGTTAATTTGCTTTCTCTTATCCATTCTTTTACTTTTTCAAATGCATATTATTGAAAGATAACCGAACCTCTTTGTCCTAACTTCTTCAACCTCTGTCCAATTACATCTTTATTTAGATTTTTCTTAAGTTTAATAAGCTTCTTACTAATGAATCGGCTGTGAAGTTTGATATCCTTACAGCTCTGTTTATTCCCGATATTGACGCCAATAATTATGCAAATATTACCTGTACGTTGCTGAACTTTGCTGAATTGCTTTTTTCTGTGGGAAATATTTCGTTTAGCTGTTTTCCTATTTTTAATTTGTTGATATCTTTCATTATTTGTGATAGTCCGGCATACTTTGTTAGCATTCTGCCTGTAAAAGAATGTTTAATTTCTTTTGTCTTATATCTAATTTTTTTCTTACTTTTATTCATCAGGAAAGTGGTGTTTGTTTGTTGATTATTTTTATTAACAAACTAAAAATAACCAACTTACACCGCTTTTCCTGGTTTTTATTTTAGAATATTAGGTCCAATATAAAAAAAATACACAGACTTATGAGAATAACACTCTTGATTATAATACACACCTTAATTCTTTTCGTATCAAGTTCTCCTTCACAAACCATTTCTAACCATGTGCAAAAACTGATGCAATCTGACGCACTAAAGCACGGACAGTGGAGTGTTTACGCAGAGTTTACCGATACCGGAGAGAAAATTGTTTCACTTAATCCTGATCTTAGTATGGTTCCGGCATCGGGATTAAAAGTTTTTACGTCAAGCTGCGCGTTAAAATACCTCGGAGAAGATTTCAAATTTGATACAAAAATATATTATGACGGGAAGATTAGTAATGATGGTACCCTGAATGGTAATATTTATATTGCCGGAGGCGGAGATCCCACACTCGGTTCGTCGGCAGTTAAAGGCTCGCTCTCTCTTGATTCTTTAATGAAAGTTTGGGTGAACGCCGTGAAAGCTTTTGGAATTAAAACCGTTGAAGGTGCAGTAATTGCGGACGATTTGTTATTCGACAGGAATCTTTTGCCCGACTATTATCCATGGATAGATATCGGAAATTACTACGGTGCAAGTACAAGCGCTTTAACCATCAACGAAAATTTGTATTATTTGTACTTCAAACCGGGCACAAAGGACAGAGAACCGGCAGAAGTTCTTCGAACCGAACCTGAAATTCCCGGATTAAGTTTTATAAATAATATGAAAACAGGAAACGCAGGTTCGGGAGACAATGGTTATATCTACTGCGCTCCCGGTCTTTTCATTGCAACTCTAAGAGGAACTATCCCTGCCGGAGTTAAAGAATTTTCAATCAAAGGTTCTATACCCGATCCTCCGCTTTTTGCAGCACAGCATTTTGCCAAAAATCTGGAGCAAAACGGTATAGCCGTTACGAAGGGTTCACTTAAAATTGCAGAACAAAAAACTTATGACAAATCGAAATTGATTTTCACCACCCAATCACCTCCCCTAAAAGATATTATTTACATTTTGAACAAACGTAGTAATAACCTGTTTGCCGAGCAGCTTGTTAAAATGTTAGGATATGTGCGCAAGGGAAAAGGTAGCACGGAGGAAGGATTACAAGTTATTAAAGCTTTTCTTGAAGAAAACAATATTCAAACAGAAGGCTTAAAACTTTTTGATGGATCGGGATTATCGCATACAAATACAATTACGGCTAAGATGATGGTTAAATTATTAACAAAAATTTCACAGAGCAGTTTTTTCAATTCCTTTTACCATTCATTAGGTATAGCAGGCGATAAAGAAGATATAAGCTTTTATAAATCTTTTGGGGCAAATTCTGCGGCAGCAAAAAATGCGAGAATTAAGTCCGGCTTAATTACCGGAGCAAGAAGTCATTCCGGATATGTACGTAATAAAAGCGGCAGGCTAATTGCATTCAGCATGATTGCCAATAAATTCAGTGGTAGCTCTTCTCAAATAACAAAAATCCATGAATCGCTGTTAATTAAGCTGGCGGAAACAAAATAAGGGAATGTATTGCATCGTCCCTCAAAACGGATCATTGTGCAATACTCATTGATACTTAAGCAACTAATAATTATGTTCGCAGGGAGAAATCTCTTTTAGACAATGTAAAAGACAAACCGGGAGCTAACAATGGCACTGTTCAAATCAAAGGCTTTTGAAGAACTAAAGCAGGAGAACGAAGAGCTAAAAAACAAATTTCATCGGTTGTATGAAAAAGAGGAAAATGCTAAAAGGCTTGAAGATGTGTTAAAACGGCTTCGTCTTGAAGTAGCACATCTTAATGAAGAAAGAGTGTCCCTTCGTACCAGTATCGAAACGATTCAGCATGAAGAAGCAGAAAAATTGGAGGAGTTAGCAGAAATTCAAAGAAGAATTCAACAGCTAAACGAAACCAAAGAATCGCTTCAAAACGATATTCTTAACTTTACAAGCCACTTGGAAGAGTTAAAGAATAAATCCGGAAGCCTAAGCCCACGAGAATTACCCCCAGCGGGTGATGATATATTTAAGGGACCAGATGAAGCTGCTGATACGCTCACCGATTATGAACGAGAAGAACTTAGATTCTTGAAAAGGATTGAAGAAGCACATGGAAGAATTGATGATATCGACAGAGAACAAACCGAAGCATTAGACAGAAAAGAATTATTATCACACGAAGCAGAAGAGCTTGAAGAGAAGTTAAATTTTTTGCAAAGGAAAGATACCGAGCTTGAAAATATCATACAGGAAAAGAAGAATATACTCACCGCACTTACAGAAAGAGAAAAAGCATTAAGGGAACAAGTCAGCACATTTGCTAAGCAGTTAAACGAGATTGAAATTCAGCACGCTCAAACAAGCGAAAAACTTGATTTGCTGTACCAGCAGGAAAAAGAGCTTATTGAAAAGATTGAGCAGCTTTCTATTGAGGAAAAAAACAAAGATAAATCTCTTAGCGAGTTGACTGAAAAAATTTCTAACCAAAAAAATTATAGTAAAGAGCTTCAGTTTAAACATGAAGAAATGTTAAAGGAACTTTCCGAAAAAACTATGCTGCTCAAAAATGCCAAAGTTGAATATGATAGAATATTCGACGAAACTAAAGGCAAGCAAAAGGAGCTTTATGCTATTGATCAGTCATTGGGCATTAAATCCAAGCGGTTTGCGGATTTGAGCCTGGAGATGAACGGAATAGAACGAAAAAATACCGTGTTGAAAGAAGAAAACATTCGTTTCGAAAAGCAGAAATCTGAACTGCAGGAAAAAATTTCCGCAAAGCAGGCGGTGTTCGGTAAGCTCAGCGAGCAAAACAAGAAACTGCAGGAGCTTGTGGGCTTGCTTGAAAGCCGGCAGAAGGAAATTGAGGAAGGCAATAGTGATCTTGAGACGAGATTTACAAAGCTGTTTCAAAAGTTTAACCGCGAACTAAATGAAATTAATAGGAAGCGAAATATCCTTGAACAGGTTGTTTTGAAGAAAGAAAAAGATATTGATGAAAAGGATCAGCTTCTTTTTGAAAAAATTGCCGCGCTTGAAGAAAGCGAAAGAGTACTAAACATGCGCCAGGCAGAAATTGAAGCAATCGAAGATATGCTTAAAAATGTTAATGAACAGCGAAATTTATTAAAAGACGACTTGCTGAAGCTTGAAGAAGAAGCAAACGAAAGAAAAAATTATAATAACGATCTTAAGCTCGAAACTGAACTTCTCTTTAAGAAACGCTCTAATCTGGATAAGGGAATGCAGGAACTGCTTGATATGATGATAAGCAGCTACAACAAATCGCGCGAAAGAAAATTAAAGCTTGAAGACGAACTCAAAGAAACAGAAAATCAATTGACAGCTTACAGAAACAGAATCGATGAAGCAGCTAAAGAATTAGACCAGGTTCAAAATGCTTTGAATTCAATTAGAGTTGAATATGAAGAAAACAGAGGACAAATAACAAAGCTTACTACAATGAAAAGGAAGCTGCAGGATGAAATTCAAAAGCACCAGTCAGTGTTACAAAAGTATCAGAAGATACGCGATAAAATTCGCTCCGAACAACTGCCCTTCTTGAAAATAAAAGCGGAAGGTTCACCTTACAGAGGCGAAGACAAAAGCCTTCAGCCGAAAAGCCTTGACTCCGAAATTGAATCAAAGAGCACGCAACAGGCACGGGAGTGATTTAAGTAGGTCCCACGAAATTAAACCTCCGAGGTTTTAAAAACCTCGGGGGTTTGTAGGTGAAACTCATCCGATCATTTAATCGTTCATTTGGTTTCATGCGATAATTAAGAACAGAACCGCCGAAAAATTCACACACAGTTAGCCAATAATTAGTTTTTCCAGATCAAAAAAATTAATTTTACGCAATTAAATTTTTGAGTTATAAAGAAATAAGTCGTCATGTATAATTTTTTAAAATCCGCTTCCGTCAGCTATCAAAGAAAACCTTTTAATTTTATTATTCTAATCATTGCAGCATTAATCGGCGGCTCATGCGCGGGTATTTCACAAACTTCAAATTCTTCGGTCACTCATCCGGAGTGGAGCTATAATAAAACTATCTATGAAGTGAACATAAGGCAGTATTCGGAAGAGGGAACTTTCAAAGCTTTTGAGGAACATCTTCCCCGCCTACAAGAAATGGGTATTGGTATTTTGTGGTTTATGCCGATTCATCCAATTGGGGTAGTGAATCGAAAAGGGAATCTTGGAAGTTATTACTCGGTAAAAGATTATTTAGCAGTCAATCCCGAATTTGGGACAATAAATGAGTTTAAGGAACTCGTAAAGAAAGCGCATTCAATGGGGATGTATGTAATACTGGATTGGGTTGCTAATCATACAGCATGGGATAATAACTTAACTCTTGAATATCCTGAGTGGTTTACTAAAGATAATGAGGGAAATTTTGTTCCGCCTGTTGACGATTGGTCGGATGTGATCGATTTGAATTATGATAACAGGGAATTGTGGAATTATATGATCGATGCTTTAAAATTCTGGATTGAAGAATGTGACATTGACGGCTACCGATGCGATGTTGCCGAAATGGTTCCGTTAGATTTTTGGGTTGAAGCAAGAAAAGAGCTTGAAAAAATAAAACCCGTTTTTATGTTAGCTGAAGCCGAGAACCCTCAATTGCATCATGAGGCTTTTGATATGACTTATACCTGGACGCTGTTCAATCTGATGCATTCAATTGCACAGGGCAGAGATCTTGCAGATGAATTGAATAATTTTTTTGATAAAGAAAAAAGATTATATCCATCAAGTGCTTTTAGGATGAGATTCACTACTAACCATGATGAAAATAGCTGGAAAGGTACAGTGGACGAACTTTTTGGCGATGCGGCTGAAAGTTTTGCAGTTTTTACATTTATAGTTCCCGGAATGCCATTAATTTACAGCGGACAGGAAGCCGGACTAAATAAACGTCTTAAGTTTTTTGAAAAAGATCCGATCGTTTGGATAGATCACAAGTATTCTGAACTATATAAGAAACTTGTTCATCTTAAACTAAATTCGGAAGTCTTGCTGAACGGCGAACGGGGAGGAGAGATGAAAATAATTCAAACTAACAATGAAAATATTTTTGCTTTTATAAGGCAGACAGATGATGAAAAAATATTATCGGTTTTTAATTTTTCTCCTCTGTCGCGACAAGTAATTCTTTCGGATAATTCATTAAGCGGAAATTACATCGATTATTTTTCGGGGGATCACATATCTATTGAGCAAACTCACCAAATGAGTTTACAACCATGGGGGTACAAAATACTTATCCTGGAATAATATCGTATCAAAACAACGTAAACAAAATGATCTTGATAAAAATTTTATTGAATACTTGATAAATGATATTTCCCATTGTTAAAAAAATTCAAAATATAAATAGGGCGAAAACTATGATAAGCAATTCTATAAAGTTTAACATTTTAATTTTTCTTGTTACGATACTGATTCAAAGCAATATCTTTGCTCAATCAGCCGGAATAAATTTTACTCTCGGTTTTCCGATGAATGAATTTAAAGAAAATGTATCGAGAACGGGCGTTGGCGGCAGTTTGCATTTTGTTCTCTTCGATCCTGTTCCGGTGGCTCCGTTTACCGCCGGAATAAATATCGGCTATATCAATTACGGAAGCGAATCACGCCGCGAACCCTTTAGCATGACAATCCCCGATGTTACGGTTGATGTCGACAGAACAAATAACATAACAAACTTTCATCTGCTTTTTCAGTTAATGTTTCCGACCGGACCTGTTAGACCTTACGTTGAGGGTTTATTCGGAGGCGCTTATATTTTTACGCAAACTTCTATAAAGAGCAGCGGACAGCAGGAGGTAGCAACTTCTACCAACTTTGACGACTTTGCATGGAGTTATGGCGGTGGAGGAGGTTTTCTGATTCATCTGTTAAGTGCACCGGGTTCGTATGAAAGATTTGGTTCTCTTTTTCTGGATTTTAAAGTCAGATATCTCTTAGGCACCGAAGCGGAATATTTGAAAGAAGGTTCGGTTACAATCCAAAATGGAAAAGCTTATTATGAAGTTAGTCGTTCTAAAACCGATTTATTGACAGTACACTTAGGTGTTGTGGCTTTCCTTAGTATACTGTAAGCATATTCAACGCGAAGAATGTTATCTTTTCATAACATTTATCGAAATTTTAATGAGCAGTAAGCATCATCTTTCTTTTTAATATATTTAAAATCATTTTTCTAAATTTCAATAAATACGGAGCTGCTTAATGCCTATACATTCGAAAGAATTAGATAACCTTACAATTAACACTATTAGATTTCTTGCAATAGATGCTATAGAAAAGGCAAATTCCGGTCACCCCGGAATGCCGATGGGATGTGCGCCAATTGCTTATTCGCTTTATACAAAATTCATGAATCACAATCCTGAAAATCCCGAATGGATTAATCGAGATAGATTTGTACTCTCTGCCGGACATGGCAGTATGCTGCTGTATTCCATTCTTCATCTATGCGGCTATGATGTTTCGATGGAACAGCTAAAACAATTCAGACAATGGGGAAGCATAACCCCAGGTCATCCCGAATATGGTTTAACCCCTGGAGTAGAAACTACTACCGGTCCGCTTGGACAAGGATTTACAAATGCTGTAGGTATGGCGATAGCGCAGGAATACTTGGCAGCCAGATATAACAAAAACGATTTGAAAATTTTAGATCATTTCATCTACGGAATATGCAGCGACGGCGATTTGATGGAAGGGGTATCGCATGAAGCCGCATCCATTGCAGGTCATCTTAAGCTGAAGAAATTAATATTTTTTTATGATGACAATAGTATTACCATTGATGGTTCAACTTCTTTAACATTCTCGGAAGATATAGCAAAAAGATTTGACGCTTATGGCTGGTACGTTCAAACCCTAAAAGATGTGAATGATCTTGATGCACTGATTGAATGTATTATCAATGCCCAAAAGAGTGAACTCCCTTCAATTATTATTACAAAAACTCATATAGGGTACGGCAGCCCAAACAAACAGGGTACCGCATCCGTTCATGGTTCGCCGCTTGGAAAAGAAGAAGCATTCTTAACGCGGAAAAATTTGGGCTGGAACGAAAAAGGTGAGTTTGTTATTCCCGAAAAAGTTTCGGAGTTATTCAATAAACTGAAACCTTCGTTTAAGGGGAAAGAAGAAGAGTGGAATAAAAAATTAGATGAATACAAAAAAAAATATCCTGAAGATGCTAAAGAATTTTTAAGTATAATGAAGGGAGATTTTGGCTCGGAATGGAAATCAAAACTGCCTGTCTTTCCGCCCGATGAGAAAGGAATGGCTACGAGAGCGGCATCAGGTAAAGTTTTGAATTCTATTGCAGCATCACTCCCAACTTTAATCGGTGGTTCGGCTGATTTGGCTCCATCAAATAATACATTCTTAAAAGATTATCCAGTCTTCAGCAGTTCAAATTATGGCGGTAGAAATTTTCATTTCGGTATCAGAGAGCATGCAATGGCAGGCATTCTAAACGGCATGGCTTTATACGGCGGAGTGATTCCTTACGGCGGAACTTTTTTGGTTTTTTCGGATTACATGCGTCCGGCTCTACGGCTTGGAGCGCTCTCCGGTATTAAGCCGATATTTGTTTTTACTCACGACAGTATTGGTTTAGGCGAAGATGGACCAACACATCAACCGGTAGAACACTTAGCGGCACTTAGAGCAATTCCGAAGATGCTTGTAATTCGTCCGGCAGATGCTAATGAAACTTCTTTTGCATGGCAGGCAGCACTTGAACATAATGGAAGTCCCGCTGCAATAATTCTAACACGACAAAATATACCGGTGTTGGATAGAACAAAACTTTCGTCCGCCGAAGGTTTATTAAAAGGAGCGTATGTTCTCTATGAGAATGATAAATCGCCCGATTTGATTTTAATGGCTTCCGGCTCGGAAGTTTACTTAGCCCTGCAGGCAGCGCAAGAAATTGCATCGGAAGAAATAAAAGTTAGAGTTGTAAGTTTTCCAAGCTGGGAATTATTTGAAAAGCAGTCGGACGAATATAAAAAATCTGTTCTGCCCAAAAATATCAAAGCACGGGTATCAGTTGAAGCCGGCGTAAAACTCGGATGGGAAAAATACTTGGGTGATTACGGTAAGGTAATTAGTATTGAAAAATTTGGTGCATCTGCTCCATATAAGATATTGATGGAGAAGTACGGATTTACAAAAGAAAGTATAATCCAAACAGCGTTGGATGTTTTAAACATCGTCAAGCAAAATTTTGTGGCTAAATAAATTTTAAAAACACAAATTAGTATGACAAAGTTACTCTTATGGCTGATATTACTTGTATTGTGCTGGCCCCTCGCTTTGCTGGCATTAATATTATATCCAATTGTTTGGTTAATTATGCTTCCGTTTAGACTTATTGGAATTACCGTAGATGCAGTCTTTGATTTGCTGCGAACAATAATACGACTGCCCCAAAAAATTTTAAAAACGAATAGGAGTTATCGGAACGATCCTTTGGATAAGTAAACAGTAGTTTTTTGTTATTTATACAGTATGAATTAGTCACTAAAATTGCTGAAAAGTAATAACATACCAATAAAGTTGTAGTTTCCCTTTGGTGGTGTTACTCATTCTGAATTTGTAGAGACGGGGCATTCCCCGTCTTTACGTTGATATGGTAACATAACTCAATCAATCATCAAAAAATTTAATAGAGACGGCTATGATAAAAAAAAATAATCTCATTTTTTATTTTCCTATTGTTTTAATAATAGTCCTCATTCTCTCCTCATGCGCCGCTAAAATAAATATTGTTGATAAGCCAATCTCATTTTCACAAGACAGGGAAGAGTTAACTAAACTTTATATTAACGACCGATACGGATCGCAAGCCGAACATATTCAAATTATTCCCAAAATTATTGTGCTTCATTGGACGGCAATCGATGATTTTGATTCTTGCTTTAACACTTTCAACCGCGAGAGATTGGAACAGACTAGACCCGATTTGTCCGGTGCAGGAGAACTTAATGTTTCTATTCATTTCCTTGTTGATAGAGACGGTACTGTTTACCGGCTTATGCCCGAAACAATGATGGCAAGGCATTGCATAGGTTTGAATTATAATTCAATAGGAGTTGAAAATGTCGGCGGCGAAAACAATATCGATAACCTTACCGATGAACAAATAGAAGCGAACATTAAGCTGGTAAAATATCTTGCTGAAAAATATCCGGCGATAGAATATCTCATCGGTCATCATGAATACAGGGAGTTTGAAGGACACCCGCTTTGGCTGGAGACAGATAACTCTTACAGAACAGAGAAGTTCGACCCGGGTGAACGATTTATGAGTGTAGTGCGTAACAAAGTAGCAGGTTATAAACTAAAAGGAGTGGAAGAAATTCGATTAGAGAAAGGTATAGAATAATCATTTAAATTTATCGCTAAGTGAAGCTGATAATTAAGCCACGAATTAACACTAATTTTCACGAATATCGAATTTCATTGATTAGTAAGAATAAAATTTGCTAAATTGAGCCGCAATTTTATAAAAAACATGCGCTTTAAAATGAAAAACTTTCAAAAATTTATTCTTCCGCTGCTGATTGTTGTACTCGTAATTATAATTTATACAATTTACTTTTCGCCAAAGGAAGGGCTTGGTTCTTTCTCCGATTTTGATCCGAATAATACTGCAAATAAAGATATTCGCGTTGAGTTGGTTAAAGAAAAAGGAATCAGAAAAGATCAGCAAAGTGGAAGTTCTATCTTTTACGCCCGCGACCGGAACGGAACGGAAGTAATGGTGCAAGCACCATTAATGCTTCCGCCAACCATTGAAACTGCTTCGGTAATTGTATTAAGAGGGCATTTGCATAAAGAGTATTTCCATGCTGCCGATGTGACGGCAGATTAAAAATGGACAAGTTTGAATTAGTTTCCAATTACAAACCTGCCGGAGATCAGCCGAAAGCTATTGCCGAATTGATCGAGGGATTAAAACGGGGCGATGAATTTCAAACTCTGTTAGGTGTAACAGGCAGCGGAAAAACTTTTACTATCTCTAATGTAATTCGGGAAATTAATAAGCCTACCCTAATCATCTCGCACAACAAAACCCTTGCGGCTCAATTATATTCGGAGTTCAAATCTTTCTTTCCGAAAAATGCTGCGGAGTTTTTTATCAGCTACTACGATTACTATCAGCCTGAAGCTTACGTGGTTTCAAGCGATCTTTATATCGAAAAAGATTTTTCAGTAAATGAAGAGATAGACAGACTTCGGCTAAAAGCTACTACTGCATTAATTGAAGGCAGGAGAGATGTAATTGTGGTTGCAAGCGTAAGCTGCATTTACGGAATTGGTGCTCCTCAGGAATATGCAAACCAGGTTATAATTTTCAAAAAGGGAGACCGCATTGAAAGAAAAAAGCTTCTCCGAAAATTGATTGATATTTATTATGTAAGAAATGATCTCGATTTTTCCAGAGGTACGTTCAGATTGAGAGGCGATGTGCTGGAAATAATTCCGGCTTATCAATATGAAGAAGCAATAAGGCTTGAATTCTGGGATGATGAAATTGAAAAAATATCTATCATCGATTCAATAACAGGACATGTTCTTACCGAGAAGGACTCCGCCGCAATTTATCCTGCAAAGTATTTCGTTACCGATCGAGTACAAATTCAAAGAGCTATTCATGATATCGAGATCGAACTTGAAGATAGATTAAAATATTTCAGAGAAAATGAAAAATATCTTGAAGCACAGCGATTAGAGCAGAGAACACGTTTTGATATTGAGATGATGAAAGAAATCGGATACTGTTCGGGAATAGAGAATTATTCCAGACACATGGACGGCAGACCGGCAGGCTCCCGTCCCTATAACTTATTCGATTATTTCCCTAAAGATTTTTTATTAGTAATTGATGAATCCCATGTTACTATTCCTCAAATAAGAGGAATGTATAACGGAGATCGTTCACGCAAACAGACTTTGGTTGATTATGGGTTTAGACTTCCATCAGCTTTAGATAATCGTCCGATGACGTTTGATGAATTCAGCAAAATGTTAAACCAGGTTATTTTTGTTAGCGCTACGCCTGCCGACTACGAACTTGAGAAAAGCGGCGGCGTAGTTGTAGAGCAAATTATCAGACCCACAGGTTTACTCGATCCGGAAGTAGAAGTACGACCTATTAAAGGACAAATTGACGATTTGATTTCCGAAGTTAGAAATCGCGCTGCCAGTAAGGAGAGAGTGCTGGTTACTACTCTAACAAAAAAGATGGCGGAAGATTTATCGGATTATTTAGATAAGATTGGCGTGAAGGTAAGATATATTCACAGCGATATCGATGCGCTTGAGCGTGTAGAAATTTTACGTGATTTAAGACTTGGTGATTTTGATGTGCTTGTTGGAGTAAATCTGTTAAGAGAAGGATTAGATTTACCCGAAGTTTCAATGGTTGCTATTCTAGATGCCGATAAAGAAGGATTTTTAAGAAGCGAGCGCTCGCTTATGCAAACTGCAGGACGAACAGCACGGAATGTTAACGGTAAGGTTATTATGTATGCTGATGTTATCACTCAATCTATGAAGAAAATGATCGACGAAACTGAACGGCGCCGTGCTTTACAATTAAAGTATAATAAAGAGCATAACATCTCTCCCGCTACCATTTATAAAAGTCTGGAAGAAATACTTTCTTCTACATCTATAGCAGATGTAAGAAGGAAAGAAGAGAAAGAAACTTTTTCGTTTTCAAAAGTTGCCGAACCGGTTATTAAGTATATGAATGTTGACCAAAAGAAAGATTTGATTGAACAATTAGCTGAACAGATGCACTTAGCAGCTAAAGATTTAGAATTTGAACGAGCCGCATCCCTTAGAGATGAAATAAGCAGATTGAAGAAGACTTTAAAGTAAATGTTGTATTGTTGTTCAAAAGATGACATCTCTTGAGCTTGTAACTCCCACACAAGAGATGCCATCTTTTATGTTCGTACAATTTTAGCTTTAAATGAGTTCATAATTTCGAGTCTTCATTGATAATATCTACAGAGTTTTTGAAACTTCTTCATTCTTCGTCATGCCGCTTAATAAGTTCCCTTGCCATCCGTATTAATGTGGTTTATTAATACTGTTTTATTTTAGAGACACAGGCAACCAGGAAGGATAAAGATCTAACCCGGATGTTAATCTTTGCAAGTTAGTTCCGTCTGCACCAATTACGTGAATCTCATTAGGTTCATACCGTCATAATTCATGATATAAATCCCCACATCATTTTCTCCGCGATAAGCAACGAATGCAATTTTATAATTTTCCTGTTCTTCGGGAGTTGATTCAGTGGTTGAAGTTTTACATCCCGAAGTAAGAAATAATATAAATCCGCATAACACTAATAATGTTTCTTGAATAAAAAATTTGATAGACATTTTTTTGCTCCATTAATTCATTTGTGCAGGTTTACAAATGTCGTTATTTGACAAGCAGCATCTTCTTCATAGAGGTTTTACCGTTAACTTGTAGTTGATATAAACGCCGCTTAAATACTTCGAACCGTTAAAATATGTTGCATACC
>JAGUYG010000004.1 GCA_020061465.1 Ignavibacteriales bacterium | reverse complement strand
TAGCTTTTTCTGCCTTTTCTTGGTTCCATTACTTCCTCCGTTTTTTTTCTAGTATTAATATACTAGCTTAACTGTTGGTACTCTACGGGGGGAAGGTCAAAACTCTGAAAAAGATTTTCCAATTCTTGCTCTGATTGTTTTTTTAAAATAAACTCACTCTAAATCTCTCTCTTACAAAGAGAGAGACTTATTGTCAATATTAAACTTACTGTTATTACCTTCTGTCAAGATATCAAATGCAAAGTTAATTTATCCAGCAAGTCCTTCTCTTACTAAGAGAAGGATTAGGATGAGTTCAAGAAACCAATTCGCCTTTAAACGCTCTCTGCATTAAGCTTTGAAAAAGATTTTCCAACTCTTGCTCTGATTGTTTTTGCTTTTCTTTTAATGATTCTGTTTTATTTACAATCTCCGCAAATTGTTGTTGGGTTGGGAGTGATGGAACCAATACTGGAAGTCGTTTTAGTTTATCTACAGTTAATCTTGTTATTGCCGCTCCTCCCATTGAATTTCGAATATTTTGATAAACAAATTCATTATTAAGATAGGCTCGCAGATAATATGGGTTTAAAATGCTTTTGTTAAGTTTAAATAGCGCCAAGTTTGAAAGCATACTGAATTCTTCTTTAAGAGTATTTACTTGTGCAATACCAGTTGTTACCCCATCTTTTATATAAAGTATGTCTTCAAATTCAGGATTACATCTGGAATAAATGGCTTTATGATCAGATTCACTGATATATGTAATATTTCTTAAGTCAATTCCGTTCTTCTTAATATTTTTTGCTGTGATATACTTATGAACACCATATTCATCATTCTTTGGGGAGTTATGTGTACCATCGGTTATTTTTATACAAACTTTTTCTAATGGTTTTAAAGGAATACCGTTTGGATTCTTCACCGGATCGCCGAACATTTCTATAAATACAGATTGCAGAAGTTCATCTGTTAGTTTGTTTGCTTCTTTACGTTTTTGTTTTGCCTGGTCTGCTTTTTCTAAAATCTCAGCAATTTGTTTTTGGATTGGGAGTGGTGGGAGAGGGATTTTTATGGCTCCAAGAACAGATTTGTTTACATGTGGAATAGTGGCACCAGTACAGTTATCACGCAAGTATTTAGATTTGGTTCTTAAAAACCATCCGAAATAGTTTGTTGAAATGTTTTCAGCTAAAATTTCCAGGCGTGCAATTGTACTGCCAATATACCCATCTAATCCAAAACCAACTGTACCAGCATTTGCCCCATCCCAAGCAATCAGCACATCTTTTTTGTTTACTAATAGTCCAGATTCATCCTCAGTATATTTCAGATAGTCGCTATTTCTTAAATCATCTATTTGAATAAATCTTTTTGAAATTGAAGTTTCTTTATCAACCAAACTATTAAGCTTTTTACCTTTTGATATTTTCACAACATCACCCAAAGATTTGACTTGCCAGTTGGAAGGGAGGTTACTCATAGCTGCACTCTTTTAAACTCATCCCCGGCCCTTCTCTTAAAAAAAGAAGGTAGTAAGATAAAAACACAAAAGATTTAATCAGCCAGCCGTTATTTTTCATACTAAATAATCACATCCTGCTTATTTGATAACGTTAATGTAGATATGATAATGTTCATTGAATAGTTTGAAAAATGCTCAAAATCAAAAGTATATAAGAATAACCGCTTTTCATTACCTAATTAATGAGAAAAGTTTCCTAATTAATTATCCTTTATTTTATATGAAAATCTTCCAAAAATGGTTAAAATTCAAATCTATGTGTGTAATAACCGTCGTTCATTACGCAGTTAACCGAGATATTACTTAGATCTTTCCCACTTGGAGTCTCTGCCCATTTCGGTGCACTCAAGATTTCCTTTTTTTCTTTCATCCCTTAATATTTTTCTGATCATATCAAGACTGACACCCGGACACAAATTCTGAATATCCTGAACAGAAAACTGACCTTGAATATTCTTTAGAACATCAAGCACTAAAGAAGTTTTGCCTCCGCGAGTAGAAGAAATTAATCCAACCCTGCCCTCAAAATCTCTGTACGCTTTTAGCAATATCCCGAGAAAATATTCCCACCACGGAATTAAATTATGTTTACCTTCGTGCCAGTTTTGTGATGACTTGTTCAATGCATCGTAATAGCTGTCTTTGTTGTCTTCAATTAATTTTTCGAGACTGATAAACCTTCCAGCTTCATAACCGGATTTGTATAATAACAAAAGTGAAAGTAAGCGGGACATTCTACCATTACCATCTTTAAAAGGATGAACGCAAAGAAAATCAAAAACATAAGTTGCAATTATTAATAATGGTTCAAGCTGCGATCTATCCATTTCAGATTTAAATAAAGTATGAAGCTTATCCATTGCAGCAGGAGTCTCAAAAGCTGATAAGGGTTTAAATCTTACAACTTTACTTCCGTCCGGATAAACTTCTGCAATTTCATTTTCAGTAGTTTTCCAACTGCCGCCGGGAATAGCTGAAAGTGCATAAATATCTCTGTGAAATTGTAAAACTATGTTTGATGTAACGGGTATGTGTTCATAACCGGAATGAATTGTATTAAGTACATTTCTATAGCCTGCAATTTCCTGTTCTGATCTGTTAGCAGGCGTTGTCTTTTCGGCGGCGATAGCTTTGATCCTTTCTAACGGGGCGGATATTCCTTCGATTCTATTTGATGATTCAATGCTTTGGATTATTGCGGTCTGCTTTAGTGTTTCCAGCAACTGGGGTGATTGTTCCTTGAACAAGTCCTGCTTACCCTTATATTCGCCAATCAATCTGATTGTCTGTAAAACATTATGAGTAATGGGAATAGATTCGATATAATTATTTTGAAATGATTTCATTCTTCACGATAACATTCTTTTAATTGAATTAATATTTTCAGCAATTTCTTTTTCCAAACTTAACACATTATTCATAATAACATCAGATTATTTAACTCACTCTGCCGAAGGCATCCCTTCGGGATAATCTCTCTCTCTTACAAAGAGAGAGACTTATTTTCACTATAAAACTTTTTATTAATTTTCCTGTCAGCATAGAAAAATGTAAAGTAAACTGCTCTAATAAGCCCTTCCCTTTGCAAGGGAAGGGTTGTCCAAAGGACTCATTTGAGGGATGAGTTCATTATTTACTTAAAAACTTTTTTATATCAGTAATATCTTTTGCTATTTCACTTTCATACTTCAAAACCTTTTCCATTATCACATCCAGCTTTTCATATTCAACTTCTTCATACACAATTGGTTTATAACGGGAGATTGACAGATCGTATTTGTTTTCTCTGATCTCTTTAACATTAACTATGATTGCCTTTTTGTAACTCGAAACTCTGTTTCGAGATTTTGTCGAATCGGAGATTCGACCTACATTCCAATGCTTAATGATATCCGGTATATCATTCTTATCAGTTTTATTTCGTTTGTCATCAAGTGTGAAACCATCCGCTTCCATATCGTAAAACCAAACGTTATCTGTAACTCCGCCTTTCTGGAAAACTATAGCAGCGGTTGATACTCTGTAAAAGAATTGAATAGCGTGTTTCCTTTTCACTTATCTTAAACGGTGACAAAATAAAATCCTTATAAAGTTATTTGTCTGGTTCTTCTGAATGTTCTTTCCAATTCATTCAATCACGAGGAATGATTTTGTAAGAGCATGGGTATGCGTTACGGAAATTTATGAGTAAAAATAACGATTAGAATTTTAGAAGTCTAATTGTAGATTTGTCAGCGAAAAGTAAAAACTGCTGTAAAGAGTGACGGAAAAGCTGTGAATTGCAATACAATGTGCACCCTGGGGGACTCGAACCCCCGACCAATAGATTAAGAGTCTACTGCTCTACCAACTGAGCTAAGGGTGCGGTGCAAAATTAAAAATTTTCGTCAAGCGTTCAAAATAATTAGGTGAAACTTAAAGGAAGATGGATAGAATAAGTGAAAGGATATTCAGAAAATCTCTAATCAGAAAAATTCTTATCGAGCAGCATTCTCACCCGATTTGGATAATCGGTCTCTATTCCGTCAACACCATAATCTATTGCTTTCATGATTTGGTTTGGACTGTTTACACCCCAGGATATTACCTTATATCCGCACTCGTGTGCTTTTTCAACAAAAGACCTGGAGAGGAGCAGCCGGTGTGGCTGTAAGTATTCAACATTAATTTTGAAGATGCTTCCGAACGAGATTCCCTTATCTACAACTATCCCGAGAAACGGGAGTCGGAATGCATAAACATAACACAAAGGAATTTCCGGAGCCGATTTCCGAAGCCTTTGCAGCACTTCTTGATTAAATGATTTTAAAATTACTCTGTCGGCAATTTTATTTCTCCTGATAATTTCAATAACATCTTCTTCGATGCCGGGGGATTGATGAGAACCTTCTTTTAGTTCAATGATGATTATAGTCGTATCAGGCAATGCATCAATTACTTCTTCAAGAGCAGGAATCTTCTCCCCTTTAAATTTTGGATCAAACCAGCTTCCTGCATCTAATTCTTTTAGCTCGTCAAGGGTGAAATCGGAAACATTGCCGCTTCCATTTGTTGTTCTGTTTAATGTTTTATCGTGAAGAACTACAAGCCGTTGATCTTTTGTTTGATAAACATCAAGCTCAACTGCATCCGCACCCGTCTTCACGGCAAGTTTAAATGCGGCTAATGTATTTTCGGGTGCATACGCAGAGGCTCCTCTGTGTGCGATAATCATTGGCTTGTGGTTCTTTTGCGCTATTGCAGAACCCACAATGTTTAGCAGCGTTATTGTAATAAGCAGGCTAATCATAAAATTAAATTATCTTCCGGCTACCACTAACATTTCAAAATCATCAGTTGTAAGCTTATCATCTCTAGAGAAAGCACCGAGCTTCGCACCGTAAATATCGATTTTCTTGTAACCCAAAGATTTTATCAGCCATGTAATTTCAGACGGGACGTAATATCTTTCGTTACAATGTAATTCCTTTTTGTTGCCCGAATCATCCTCGACAGTTGTAATATTATAATCGCGAAAAGTTATTAAATCAAAGGAGTTATTGCTGTATGAAGCGTCTTTTACTTTTGTAGTTGAAGCGCAAAATTTTTCAATTGAATGAAACAAGGGGAACAATCCGTTAAGCGTTGTAAATATCAGCTTGCCGGGAGATTTCAGCGCATTAGTTATGTTTCGTAGTATTTCAAAATTCATCTCGTCTGTTTCCATCAAAGGGAATGCCCCCTCGCAAAGCATTATGGCTAAATCAAAATCGTTTTCGAATGGCAAGTTTCTAGCGTCGTGTTTTTGAAAATCGATTTGAAGATTATGTTCTTTTGCTTTTTCCTTTGCACGTAGAAGCTGCGATTCGGATAAATCAACTCCCGTTACATTGTATCCTCTTTTTGTCAGCTCTATTGAGTGCCTTCCGGTACCGCATCCGACGTCAAGAATTTTCAGCGATTTGTTAAAATTTATTTCTCTTTCGATAAAATCACACTCGCCGATTGTGCCTTGTGTAAACGATTCGTCGTCATATTTTTTTGCGTAGTTTTCAAAAAGCAATTCATACCACTGTGTCATTTTTATTACCCCACGTTTTTTATGTTTGGTTGTGTAAGCACTTCGTTGATTAAACTTTTTTCTTTGATCTTGATTCTCCCATTGCACTAATGAGAAATCATCTCACAAAATAGACTGGATTCATCTACCTCTACAATGTTCGTTTCCACATCAAGTCCCGAAGTAAATGTAAGGAAACGATGCCTATCTACTGTAGATGCTGTAAATCCGTCCTTGCAAACAATTATGCCGTTTGCTGTTTTTTCGTAATCGATTTCGCCTAATAGTCCGGCTTCTGATTGCAGCCTGAACCATTCTAATCTGTCATTCCAGAATTTTTCAGAGTAGCTTGAGAATAATATTCTCCCGCCATGTTTAGTAACTCGAATGCTTTCATTGATGAGCTGTTTTTGATCTACGTGGAAAGCCGATATTCCATTTTGAATACATACAACCACATCAAAAGTGTGATCAAAAAATGAAAGCCGAGCCGCATCCATTTGTATTAAAAAATAATTTGACGTTCTGTGGAGAAATTTCCTTCCGTAAAGCAAACTTGAAATAGACGTATCAATACCCACAACATATCGGGCACTCTGTGCCAGCTCGGGAATTATTCTTCCATATCCGCATCCCAGCTCAAGAACCAAATCGTTCGAACTAATTTTGCCAAGTACAAAATCGAGTTCCGCTTTAAGATATTGTTTTGCGCGCTTCGGCGCAATCTCATAACATCTGCAGAGACGTTCGGCGGAAAGCTTTTCTGCGTAATAATTATTCATTTAACTACTTGTAAATGTAACCGGGACAACGATATTGAAAAAGGTATCTACTTTATCCTAAGCGATATATCTTTTCCCTCTGCCCTTGTTAGCCTTACATTTTCCTGATAATCTTCGGGCAATAACTTCAAAGGGACAATAAACCCGTCTACCATAACATAATTTTGAAAAGGATTACTGTTCATCATTTTCATGGTAGAAAATTCAGCGTTAAATTCTCTTATCTTTAGCATATCACGAATTTGTTTTGATTTACTTCCGGTCGTAGAAACGTTCGTTCCGAAAAAGTCGTTAATGTCGTTAACAAAAATATAAGGCTTGGACGATTTATCGAACAGAAAGGTTATTGTTCCAATCGCATGAATAATTCCTGCTGCCCAAATTTGCGGCTGTCCTGTAACAAACGGAACATTTCTTCTGCGGGCAAGCTTTAGAACTAATCGTTCCGCCAATTCAAGATATTCTTCGTTGAGCTTCTTTGTACAAAATTCCCGTATAAGCACAAGAATTTTTTGTTGTTATTCCTGTACTTTTTGTTTGTCCATTTTATGCCTTTATAGTTTATTTGCGTATTGAGATAAAGATTACGGAGTCGATTAAACGATCCGTCGGAAATGACTCCCTTATCTCATAGTCGGTCTCGATCATCACCAAACACTAAAAATAATATGGCTTCAGCCACAATAATTTATTGTAATGTGGCTAAAGCCAAATCTTGTTTTGTATTTTAGCCCGTCAGCTAAAGCTGACGGTAATAGAGAAATTGAAAGAAAACAAATTAAACAGACAATAAATTTTACATAGAAACAATTTCTAGTTATCTCTCATAATAAATTTCCTCCCTTCTTCTTAGCTACTTAAGCGCAGATTTAATCTTGGTGAGGTCGTTCTTTGCGTAATAATTGCAGACGCCTTTCTTTGCTGCCGGTTTTATACCAAGCTCTTGTATTGCTTTCTTTACTTTTGCATCGGAAACACCAAGCTGCTTTGCGATGTTGCCTGCTGTAAGTAGATCTGTTTTTTCTGTCGGCATAAGTTTGCCCCTTTCTGTGAATGTGATGATTTTAAATTAACAGGCGCTTTTCATTTTAACTCACCGATTAAATTTTTTTTCGGTGTCAACATAATTAATACAATTAAAGATTTCAAACGATTGATTAATTATGCTAATCGAGAAAACCATTTTCATCGTAAAAGAATCAATTTCTTTGTCTGAACAAAACCATCGGTTTCGAGTCGGTAAAAATATACCCCGCCCGGAAAATCTTTCGCATCCCACTTAACTTTGTGTGTGCCTGAAGGAAGAAATTCATTTACGAGCATAGAGATTTCTCTTCCAAGCACATCAAAAATTTTCATAGTTACATTTGCCGGTTTGGGAATTGAAAATTCAATTGTCGTTATGGGATTAAACGGATTGGGATAGTTTTGAGCCAAATAATATCCGGGTGGAACAGGCTTCGGCAAAGTCTCTGCATCTGTAATGCTTCCGAGAAATTGACCGGTTACCATATCAACAAAAGCTCTGAATATAAGCGAAGAGTTGTCAGGTTCTTTCGATTCATATTCAGCTATCCAGAATATTTTAGTTGAGTCTTGAGGGAAAAATGCCCACCAAAAATTACCGCCGTATAAAGTCCGCCTTATAAGGTTATGCTGCTGCGTAAAGTCTCTTCCGCCGTTATCTTCGGCAACTGCCATAGCAGCATCGCTGTCGATAAAGTTTGCGGGTATTGGACTCATACTTGCCGGCATCCAGACAGAGGCTGTATCTACAAATATAATTAATGAGGAAAAGATGACGGTAGTACTTAAATTGAGCGATGGAGAGAAGAATTGATACACCCACATAAAAGCTTTACCGTCAACGCTAATATCAATCCCTCTTGGATCCGCATGAACACCAATTGCAATAAGCTGCTGGTCGGTTGCGTAGAGTTGAGCAAATATCCTTGCATCGAAAAGATAAGTTTTAGCAGTAACGGTATTGAAAAGCAAGCGAAGCGACACGTCTATACCCGAAAGATTGCCGCCTGAAACAATAATACTATCCGGCTGTCCGTCATTATCCGGATCGTAAAAACCAATCAAATCTGTTTCTGGAGTGATTATTCCATTTCCGTCTAAATCCTTTGCGGCAATGGGCCAATACACTCCGTCACGAACATAATTAAGTGTGTACGCACCGTATGAATTATTAACAACGGCAGCTATCTTTATATTTCCCTCTTCTTCACCAAAAAGAGATCTGTCAAAGAGTGCAGCAATGGCACCGGTAGGATTTCCTCCTTCAAATACAATATTTCCGCTTACCGAGTAATTACCGTATGCCGATGAAGTTGTGTAGTTCAACGCATAGGGCAGTGCAAGCGATTGTCCACCGCTGCTTCGGGCAGCGGTTATTATCCAGACAAAATCAGTATTGGCAGTATGCACCACATCAAATGAAATAGTCCTTAAATCCTGACTGTAAGTAACAGAAATAATAACCAACGAATCTTTAGGCTCACTTGAAAGCAGCGAAATCGGAATCTCGGGATTATCGAAACGCGCTGATGTATCAAGCGGAGCGCTGAAGGTAAAGCTAACGCTTCCCGTAAGTGGAACATTTACCGAACCGTCAGAAGGAACTGACGAAGTAACAACAAATTGGGATAAAGCAGAACCGCTTCCCAGGAGAACAATAGCAATTGTTAAAACTAAAAAGTGTTTCATAGGTCCTCCTTTGTTAAATAATAATTATGTTAATGAACAAAAATGATGTTCTGTATTCTCAGCCAAACGAATCTGTGTAAAAAAGATTTTAACAATATTATTTTTAATTTCGCACAGATTCCAACGGACAAACGATTCGCAGTAATCTGTGCTACGGAATAATTATATTTTATTTTCATGAAAAGATTGATTTTCTCTAATCTACTTGGTCTTATCTCGCTCTTATTAATCATGGTAGAGGCGATATCTTTCGCTGCGAGTTAACCGACAAACATCAAATCGCCGTGGTTTTAAAAATCCCAGGGCATCATTCATGTCAAACCGAAAGTAAATTAAATGCCTCCTCTTCAATCTCAGCAATTTTATTAAACGTTTCGATTGCCGTGTTTATTTTATCTTTTATATCCGGATCTGTTTCGACGTCTTTGAACATCATTCCAATTTCAGAAAACAGTTTACCCGATTCAAAAATCATTTTGGAAGCAGCAGCAAGTTCATCGTTTCCGGTAATAATTGATGCTTCTTTTAAGAATCTTGAATACATATACCTGAAACACCCCCCGCCGGTACCGCCTATTTCAATAAAAATGTAAAGTCCAAATAAATTCATTCTTAATTCTTTGTCATCAAAATAAGTAGACCACTTTAGCAGTTCCTTTGCCGTGTGTTTGATTCCTTTTATTCCAAGGTTTTTAATGGGAGGATTGAGTTGTGCATCAACAGTTTGTTTTATAGCGGAGTAAATATCTTCTTCTATTGGATTGTGGAAATTTTTAAAATCAAATTCCAGCCAGGTATTTTTAGGAGGAAAAGGTTTGTGGGGTGAGCCTCTCGCTTTTTTTAGCTGCTCTAATGATATCGAAGAGTAAAAACCTTTCTTTAATCCGCTTGTTTTTTGATCCATATCGGAAGCTAATACAGTGTTTTTATCGTCGAAGCCGCAGATAACAAAAGTATGTCCGCCGAAATGATAATCCTTCGGTAATTCAAACCATGGAAGAAAACCCATGTCTCCGTAAACCATTATAGGTTCTTGTTTGGATAATTTTGTCAGAAGAACGGCTTCCGCTTTCTTTTCACTCGATGTCGATTTTATTTCGATCTTAACACCGGTTCTTCGTCCGACATCTTGGAAGAAGTTTTTATTATTTCCCCTTCCGCCTACAAATACCATATCGCCAAACTCAGATTCAGGACCCGCTTGTTTTCCTCCGCCCATTCGCCAATAAATAAAGCCCATGCCTGCGCCTAAGCCTAAAAGCATGTCTTCGGATAAAGGATGTTTATAGTAATGATATATTTTTGCAAGGGAGTTGGTTTGGCAGTGATATCCGTCTAATGCAGCGCAGCCTGCAAAAGGTAAAATATTTTGATTGCTTAACAATTTATAATCCCCAAAATTTTCTAAATCAAAATTCTTAAAAAAATTTCTTAATTACCATTGTTGAACAAACAATTTTTGTTTCGAGTGTGTTGTTTTCTTCTTCCTGGCGCTTTATGTAATTCAAGAATAGGCTGCTTTTATCGGGATACTTTTCAATTAATTCGCCGCATCTCATCTTAATTTTTTCAAAGATGAGATCATTCGATGTTTTAATCTCTTCAGGTTTGATAATTACCTCGTCGATTAGCCGCATACCGGATTTTTCGATTTGGTAAAGAATATTCTTCCTCTTTTGAATTAACGGGTGAGTGAAGGTACTGTCATCTTCAATGTAGCCGTCGTCAATAATAATTATTCCGTTTTGATTTAAACAGCTTGTAAGAGATGTAAGCGTTGAATAATAATCACCCATCACAGAACCCACTGCCCCGAGTATCGCCACATCAAAGCCCGATAATTCTTTAACTCTAGTACGAATGTCGTTCACTTCAAATTTGCAAAGAGAAACGACATTGAATTCATGAGCTTTTATTTTGGCTTCATCGATAAATTCTTTTACAGCATCTATTCCATAGCATTGGCATTTTAACTTATGAGATAATTTAATCGATACCGCACCTTTGCCGCAGCCTAAATCCAGCACTTTAAGATTAGAATATTCCTTAGCATGTTTAAACACAAGGTCGATAACAATTTCCGGCGGCGTTCCCATTTCCCACAGATCTTGCAGAATGTATGGCAGATAGGAAAATAATTCTATATCAGCCGCATCCAGTGCGGAGATAACACTCTCTTCAATTGATTTCATCGAAAATCCAATTCATTTATAAGTATCCGCCTAAAACGTAATTACTTTATCAGCTTCAAAAGAAAGGCGGGTTAATTCCTGCATGGTGCTTCTTTCGGCTCCTTCGATTAATTGAATTGAATCTAAGCCCCTTGCATCGAGACATGTTCCGCAGCATTTCAATTTACCTTTTTTGTTTAGAACCGCTTTAAGCATTCTTTCTATGTTGTAATATCCTTGTGCGGTCTTTTGATTGGGGATAGCGCAACCGACAGCATCAGCCATTAAAAACACTGTTAATTCAATTTCGGGTTTTTCTTTCTGCATATTCATTGCTAAGCGAAGAGCGTTGTAAGCCTTTTCGATTCCGTACGGTGCATCATTAATGATGATCAATATTCTCATTCTTTGTTCTCCATTTATTGGGATGGTTTAACTGAATTAATTGAAGTTAAGCAAAAACCAAGCAGCGAAAAAATGACATCTTTGTTTTTGAAATTTTATCCAGTAATAGGTAATTACTTTCTCTATAAAAAGATGTCATCTTTCAGTGTTGCGTAACTTCATTAATAACTAAATGTTTATTGAATGTTCTGATTACAACTTTATAGGAATGCCAAACATTTTTCCACCAATAGATAGAACGTATTTATAAATGTTTTTTGTAAATCCAATTGGTGCAAGCCACCACTTTTCAAAAAATACTTTTCCCAAATGCCATACTTTTCCCAGTTTTTTCATTTTGACATCAGGATGAGGCGAAGCGAAAAAGTCACCATAAGCAAAACCGGCAAAGTCGTCACCGGCTTCAAGCATGCAAAATCCATCGCCGCAAAAACTCTCATTTGATTCTTTCCCATTAATTTTTGCTGCGATTATTTCGGAAACAGTCAACGCCTGTGAATGAGCAAATACTCCTGCTTTAGGTAATTTCATTGGTTTATCGGGATGCCATCTGCCGGGAATTGAAACAGAAGTAACATCACCGATTGCATAAACATTTTCGATTTTTGTTTCTAATGTGTTCTTATCCACCGGTATCCAGCTTGCCTGATCGACCTGCTTCCCGCCAGGTAAGCCAGGCAGGCCAATCTCATTTGTCAGTCCTGAATTATTTAATGCTACTGGTGGAATGTGCTTCGGGATTACTATGAGCATATCATAAGAAATAGCTTTTTCATCACCTAAAACAATTTCTTTTTCTAAAGTTTTGATTTCGATAAACTGATGCAGCGGATAGAAATTAATTCCCTTTTGTTCCAAAAGATCAGAAACCGATTTACCAAGTTCAGGTCCGGCAACCGGAAGCGGCTGCGGTTCGGGCGTATACAAACTTATCTTTATATTATCGGACAGCCCTTGTTTTTTGATATAGTCTGCAATCAACATAGCTGCTTCATAAGGGGCTCCGGGGCATTTATAAGGAAGAGATTCAATAGCAATAAGAATTTTGCCTGCTTTTATTTGGCTCAATTCATCTCTTAAATTTTTAGCGCCTTCGTAGGTATAGAAATTGTGAATTCCGTTTTTGCCGCTTTCAAAATGTTTCTTTTTCAATTCAGCACCGAGTGCGATTATCAAATAATCGTAATCAAATTTTTCGTTATCGGTTTGAACTGTTCTTCGTTCGGTATCAATACTTTTAACCTCAGCGTATACAATGTTTACATCCTTATAAACGAGTTTATTAAGCGGCATTGTAATTTTTTCGGGCTTTCTTAAGCCTACCATAACCCATAAATACGAAGCAGCAAATGAATGAATTTTATTTCGCTCGATCAGGGTTATATTAATATCGGAAGAAAGACTGCGGCGCAGTTTATTCGCAGCCACAATTCCGCCAATGCCTCCGCCGAGTATTACTATTTTTTTGTTTGTCATTTTATCGCTCATTAATTGTTTAATTATTCAACCGGTAACCCAGCAGCTTTCCATTCAGGTAATCCGTTTTCCAATCTAACGGCATTGAAGCCCTTGCTTCTTAGTATGCTAATGGCTTCTGGTGCAAGCACACAATATGGACCTCGACAATACGCAACTACTTCCCGATCCTTCGGTATTTCATCTAATCTATCTTTTAATTCTGCTAAAGGAAAAGAGACTGAACCCTTTATGTGTCCGTTTTTATATTCTTCATCCGGTCTAACATCTATTATAATTACATCGTTAGATTTTATCCGGGACAATAGTTCATCTGTACTTATCGTGTCCGCTGCATTACGTTCTTCAAGAAATCCTTTCAATACTTGTTTCAGTTCAGCCACGCGGCTTTCAGAAAGAAGCTGCAAACTTTTCCAGCAATTGAATACTCTTTCTTCGGTAATACGATAATAAATTCTCACCCCATCACGGCGGCTTTCAACCAATCTTGCATTTTTTAAGATTTGTAAGTGGCGGGATGTGTTAGCAAATTCAGATGAAATTTGTTTAGACAGAGTTTCTACATCCTTCTCACCCTGAATTAATAAATCTATTATTTCCAATCGCTTAGGACTAGAGAATGCGGTGGCTATATTTGCAAACTGCTGGAAGATCAAGTCCTTAAAATCACGTGATTTCATTCAAATTCCAAAGGATTTCTAAAATATTCAATTAAACAATTGAATAATAGAAAAATAAGAATTGATTATCAAGCCACACTAAGTTTATTCTATATAATACCAAGCCCCAAAAGTAAAGCGAAGACAAACAGCATTACGGCAACGATATAGTGAAGAGTCTTTATCTTAATTTTTTTCACAAGCCTGTTTCCAATATAAGCACCTAAAAATGCAGAAAGTGCTGCGGCTGCTATTAGTTCATAATTAAGTTGATTGTAGTCTCTGATAAATAGAAAATCTTTTTGCAATAATCCCCTGAAGTTTTCCGCTTTGCTGCTGATCAATTTGCTTTAACGCGGGAAACAGAATAAAGTGAATATAAATTGCTCCACCTATCCAAACAGTGGTTGCCATAAGATGCAAAAAATTAATAATGTTATGGATCATAATGTTTTCCTTTGATGTTTTGTAAGGGGTAGATGTATTATTCTAACAGAATGAAATAGAGTATAAGCGATAATTGAAATGCGCCCAGGTTTTTTACGCGGGAAAAAATAATTAAAGAGATGTATAAAGTCATTAAGGTTAATCAAATTATTTTACCGGCGAACAAAATTATATTTTAATTTTAAAGTAATTCCACAATGCTTTGTTGAAGTCATCTTTGTCGGTTAAAATTCTTTCGGTAACATTTTTATCCACAGTTATTTTTAAGGTATTGCCCGAAATGGTTATTCTGCCGTTTTCGGTTGGTAGCGAACATATTCTCTTCTGTGTGAAATGAGAATCGGGAGAGGTTTGATGATAGACGCACATTTCGTAAAAATCTTCAGGCTGCCGCTCAATCTCGCTAAAAAGATATTGGGGAATTGATTCATTCTCTTCTATCTTGCTTACTAACAAATATGTGTTGTCATAAATACTAATTTTGAATTTCCCTCTCGGATCTTCCAGCAGTTTGTCCAATTCAATTTTTAAAGGATAGAAAGCGAACTCGCCGAATCCCACATCGGTTAAGTATTTATTGCCGTTGATTGTTACAATAATTACCATGTGATCAAACTCTTGTCCGAAGCCTGTATTTTTATCATACACTCTGGCAGAAACAAGTTTTGCCTTGAATCCAATTGATTTTAATAATTCAAAAAAAAGTCCGTTAAGCTCGTAACAAAATCCGCCGCGGTTTCTTTCTACAATTTTAGTATACGTTTGTTTTAGATCGATTCTTCTTCCGCAGTGAATGTCCAAATTCTCGAACGGCACAGTTAACAGATGAGATTTTTGCAATCCGTTCAGCACTTCAAGCGTGGGAGTGATTTCTCCCTTGTAATTAATTCTTTTTAAGTATTCGGTTTGGTATATTAGCCTAATTCTTGCACCGCTAAAGTAGTTAGAAGATTTATACTTTTGTGTAAAAACTTACTCATATCAACTCAAATTTATTCCTAATCTCTATCGTATCGTAATAAACACGCCATTCGACCACGAGATCCTTTTATACCTTTGCCGTCCATATAGCAGGGTCGTATTTATTTTCTTCAGACCAGTATGCATAACCGGCAAAAATCACTAAATCATTAGTTGATTTTACAATGGAAAATATATTTTTATAATCGGGAAACATCTTAAAAAAATTTATCCACGCGTTAATTACATTTTCTTTTGAATTGATAATATTATTATCGCGATCTATGAACGAATGGTTATCAGACATTAAGGCAGCGAGTGATGCCGCATCATGATAGTTTATGTACTCACCGAATTGCAGCGCAATTGATTTGGGATCTTTTTCATTCATGCTTATCAATTTGTTTAGAGTAAATCACCCAATGCTCAAATATGAACTCATTCACCTTGGTTTTGGGAGTTGAGCATTTCTTAAGCACATTAAATTTTAAACGGGCATCATTCCAATTCAACCTCCGAGCCAGGTGAACCGTGCATCATTCTTCTTTTGTACTTTTCAAAAACTAAGTCCAATGCTTCCTCTAAATCAACATTAAAAGAATTAGCTATGGTAATAACTGAAAATAGTAAATCACCGAGTTCGGATTTAATTTCATCGCTGTGTTTTAAAGGCTTTCTGCCATAGCTGCTCATTAATAAAATTTCTTTTGCAACCTCACCAAGTTCGGACATCGCATCAAGAACGCGATGTTCTGCCGGAGATTGAAGACCATTATCTAAACAAAAAGTTTTAATTATTTTTTGTAGCTCTTTCATACGCGCTGTTAGCCTCTCCTCAACGTAAAAATAATATTGTTTTCATTCTCTTTATCCTTGCGTTCAGCATCAAGTTTAAAATTATTCTTTAGCAGCAAGTTTGTTGATTTAACATTGTCCTTATGAGTATAAGCATCGATCTTATAAATCTTAAGCTTATTAAAACCAAACTCAATAACTTCCTTCAAGACTTCGTTCATGTAACCTTTTCCTTGAAATGCCGGATTCAATTCATATCCTATTTCGGCGGCTTTTTTATCTTCTGAGAAATTCCATAAGCAAACCGTACCGATTAACTTAGAATCGCCTTTGAGTGAAGCTGCCCAATAAAACCATTTGTTAACCTTAATCCCACTGTTGATTTTATTAATAAATTCCATTGCATCTTCGACAGATTTTGCTTTTGGTCTATCGATATATCGATTTACGTTAGTATCGGAGCGAAGAAAGAAAATTTCACCCGCGTCGCTTTCTTCAAGCTGGCGTAAAAGAATCCTTTCGGTTGTTAAAAGCGGAAAGGAAGATAATTCGGTTTCATTCATAAAAAACTTCTTAAAAAAAAACTCATTCACAGAATCAGTACTACAGCCGTAATTGCAGTGATAATATAAAAAACAAAAGGCGGAATATCTCCGAAAATTATGGCTATTAATATAAACACAATTGATGCGATGATATTCATCCAGCCAACCCACGGCTGATATTCTGTTTTGAGAAGACCAATTCCTAAAGCAAAGAGAGCAGCCATCGTTAAGACAAAATAAGCTCCGGCAAGCCAGTTGGGCTGCAAAAGTCTGTAAACGAATTCATTTGGGTCAACTGCTCTTAAGTATGTATGCCAAGCCCGCAAAACCGCGCCAACAGCAGAACATACAAAGGCTATTAAAACTGCTGTATTAGCTTCACTATTTCTAAGATGAAGATATACAAATAATAAACCTGTAGATGCTGCCGCAGCACCGGCACCGAATAATACTTGAGCAAATTTCCACGAACCAAGAGCGGCGTTTATCATTTCAAGCTTCTTTTCCGGGTCTCGCTCACCAAAGACCCATGAAATAGGTAAGAAAGCGGCAACAATAAAAAGCAAAGAACCGGTAAGCAGAACAACACCGGCTAATCGTTCGATTGTCATGACGTTTCTTTCTATTTTATGATTGTTATTAGTGACGGAAGTTACGCAAAAACCAAGTAGCGAAAAGATGACATCTTTATTTTTGAAGAAAATTAGAAATAGATGATAATTTTATCTAGAAACAGAAAGTTGATTTTCTTATTAAAAAGATGTCATCTTTCAGCGTTGCGTAACTTCAGTTAGTGACGGAAAATTTTTTTAATCTTAATGTTGTTATAAAAAAAAACCTCTGTCGTATTAACGATATAAGTTAACACGGCAGAGGTTAAAGTACTTTTAAATTTTGATGCTGGAAAAAAAAGTACTGAATTGCAGATTAGATTAGCCTAAACAAAACTATTCCATCGCCACTTCTGACGACATAGGCATATCCGTATTGAAGATATCTACTACTATTTTCCAGGTGCCGTCTGCCTGCTTTTTCCAAACGGAGACGTACTTTCCTTTATCATCAACGGCACCCATTCCCGGCATATCCCAAACGCCGGAATACGTGCCAACTTCATAAGCGATATCTCCGCTTGCATCAAACTTAGTTGAGGCAAAACTCATTTCTTTCATCATACTTAACATTTCATTGAAAAACGCCGCAATATTTTCTTTACCGGTTACCATGGGACCGTTTTGAGGACAAACAACAGCATCTTCGGCATAATTTGTCGTCATGTTTTGCACGTCTTTGGTTTCAAAGCTTTTGATTTGAACCGCATTGGCTTCTTCAATGATTTTTCGTACATCTGATACGTTGGTCTGCGGAGTTTGGCATGAAAAGAAAATTACGGACACCAAAAGAATGGAAAGGACAGAATATGTAGCGCGGTGCATAGCAGCCTCCTAATATTAATGGTTGAAGCAAATTAATTATTTATGCCCCTATATAAACGCATGGAAATTACAGATTCGCATTTTAAATACAGGTGCCGAATTTCACACAAGGTATGTTGTGTTTACGCCGTCACGCTAAGTTTGTTGCAAACAATTCACATTAGAAATTTAATGATTTGTTCGTGGCACTTATTTATTTCTTTTTTGAATCGTCAGTTTCTGAAGCAGCCACCAGTTTCATTGTATGCGGGTGAAAATCTTCGCAAAACAATTTCACTTTGTCTACAAAAGTTTTGAACTCAGGACGTTCCCTCCATTCTTTAATAACATCAAGATTTTCCCAATCTCCAAAAGATATAAACCGTTGTGGGTTTGCTGCATCTTGAAGCAAATAGCCATGACCGATGCCACGCTGATTTTTGGAAGTCCACACTGCAAAGTTTTTCCACTCTTCGATGAAACTTTGTTCATTTCCGGCTTTCACTGTCCAAATTCCCAAAGTGTAGGGTTGGTTTAAATTGTTCATGTTATTCTCCTTACAAGAAAATGAAATGATTGTAATTACTATAAAGAAAGATAGAATTGTAGTTTTCACTGATTTATTTTTCTCCAATGTAAATGTATTTTTTAACGGATTATGCTTTTCGTCTGTCTTCTAATTCTTTAATTCATTAATTTATTCTTAGAAATTTTAACGGCTGATAAATCAAAAAAATAATCTTATGCCGACAAACCTTCCGCCCGAATACTTTGAAGCCGAAAGAAAATTTAAAGAGGCTTCAAACCCGATAGAAAAAGCGGCAGCGCTTGAAGAACTGCTAGGCACTATCCCTAAGCATAAAGGAACGGATAAGCTTAGAGCGGAGTATAGAAAAAAATTATCCAAGTTAAAATCGCTGGCGCAGCAAAGCAAAAAAGCGGGCAGGTATGATAGTCACTATCACATCGAGAAAGAAGGTGCTGCAAGAATTGTTGTTGTGGGCGCGCCGAACTCTGGCAAGTCGTCTTTAATTGCTTCTTTAACAAATGCAAAGCCTGAAGTATCAAATTATCCTTACACAACCTGGCTGCCAACTCCCGGCATGATGGAATACCATAATATTCATTTACAATTAATTGATACACCGCCATTAAATAAAGAACATGTTGAGCCGGAATTGTTCGAATTAATAAAAACTGCCGACTTAATTTTACTTATGCTTGACTTGCAGGAATCTCCTCTGGAACAGTTTGATGATTGCATTAATATATTAATTGAGCACCACATCGCTTTCGCATCGAAAAAAGAAGAATACAAAGAGCAGCGAATAAAATTTATTCCATTTGTTCTTGCAATTAATAAAGTCGAGGCTAAAGGGCTGGAAGAAGAGTTTGATGTGCTTAACGATCTGCTTCGGGATGGGTGGCTTTTAATTCCCATTTCAATAAAGGAGAATTATAACATCGACCGCCTGTTTGATATTATTATTCGTGAAATGGAATTAATTCGTGTTTACTCAAAACCACCGGGCGAAGATGCCGATAAATCGCAGCCGTTTATTTTAAAACGCGGTAGCACCGTTGAAACATTTGCAGCTAAAGTGCACAAAGATTTTCTTGTGAATTTAAAATCTGCACGCATCTGGGGCAAATATGTGTTTGACGGACAACAGGTGGGGCGGAATCATGTTTTAAACGACGGAGACGTTGTGGAATTACATTTATGAGAACACATTGAAAATTCAAAATTATTGTTTCGGTTTTGATCGGAGAAAAGTGTGAAATGTTCTATCGCAAAAATTACCTTCTTAGAGTGAACTCATCTATGATAATTAATATCCGTCATGAAACTACTTCATTCCTGTCCATCTAGATTTACCTTTGAATGTGTAAGAGAAATGTTCTATACCGGCAATTGCAAAGTTGTGCAATCCAGCGTCAAGCGGATGATTTAAAAAGCCGGATTAACATCTGCTAATTGCATAGTTAAGGTTTTGCGTATTGCTCGGCACTCATTATTTCTATTGCAACGAAAGGTTCATTTCCGTCAACCCATGCGTCGTGACCGGGAGGTATAGTGTACGACTCACCCGCACTGATGGTTTTCTCGGTTCCGTCATTTAAGCGGACAACGATTCGTCCCGAAACTGCGTAACCCACATGTGAGAGCTGACATGATTCTGTATGAACTATAGGCAGGATACACTGAGACCATCGCCATCCGGCTCCTAAATTGAAACGACCGACTGTGAAACCTTCGAGCCTGACGATCTCGACGCGAGTTTTGTCCGGTGTGCGGATCTCATCAGGACTATTGTGAGATTTCACTTCAAACTTTGTTACTGTTACCTGTGCTGCCATGTTTTTCTCCTTTCCATGGTTGTTATTGTTATAATGTGGATTAAGACAATATATTCAATTAATAATTGATGAATGTTTCCATGCTTCATAGTGGCTGCGTAACCAACGCAGTGTAACTTCTCGACCAATAACTCAGTTGCTTTCGCCGCCATAAGATGATGCAGTAGTCTAAAACTCTCTAATGCAGAAACTTCGTTTAACTTCTGCAGCCTTACGCAGTACCATCCCGCTAACTATTAAAAAACAATTCTTCTCTTGGTGGGATGGCACTGAACGAGCACAATAAAAACTTTCAACAAAGCGGATATCGTAATGCTGTTAGTTAGGCGAAACAAAGCGAATCCTGGTCCTCAAGATTTAGCAAACAGAAAAAGATACACACAGCGTAGCTGTTATCCCCATTTTTTCATTACGGATTCGATCGACGGACCTGCCTTCATCAAGTCTTCTGGCAACATTACCGGGATGATCTCAATTTCTGCTTTCAGCCATAAAAACAACGGTTCAGCAACGGCTGGTATTTTTGATGCATCATCGAGGTTTAGCACGATGTAGCCTCCTCGCCGACCGTTCACCACTGTGAAATACGCCGCTTCAGCTTTAAGATCGGAGAGTAGTTGCTGCATTTTTGAATTGAATTGTGAATCCCGCAACGCAGAGTTCCCTGCTTCGGCTGGAAAGTTAAATTTTACAATGTAACGCATAATAGATTCTCCTTATGTTGATGAATGAAAGTTAAAGAGTACGAGAAATTGCACTCGATTTATTTACAAGCTATGCTTTGTTTCGCCTAACGTTTTGCAGCTACCCGAAGATGGCGATTTGAAACACTAAACTATCTTAACGCACCAGAGTTTATTTGATGCACCATGTTTTATTTAAGCACTTCACAGCCACTTTTGGGTAGCTGCTGTTATGGGCTGGTTTTCCGCCTTCTTATTTAAATCTTCACCTCACTAACCTGAATAACGGGTTCAATATTCGTAAAATTGGGAAGGTCTGCCATTATCTTATCCGCATTTGGTCCGAAGGAATTTTCAAATGCTTGAATAGTATCAAAGTACAAGTTACCCATTGCTAAGTAAGGCGCTGGAGCGTCAGGGGCACCTCCTCCCAGTCCTTTTTCAACTGTTGCACCCTTCACTGAGTCGCCTAATAATCCAGCAACCATAGGCACATGCTTATCGCAATAATAATCCATGTCAAATGTTTTGCCATCTCCATTTGGATACAGCACGCTTACTTTAATCATTCCTTTTTTCATAATATTTTCCTTTTTATTTTCCTACTCGTGTGGCTTTTCGGTGTCGCCCCGTTTTTTGAGTGGTCGCTGGTCTCCACTTTTATATAATTAAAATTCTTGTCAGTCAGCAATGAATGTCAAGATGTAACAAAAGTACGAGGTTACAGTCAAGAACTGTCAAACCAAAATTGCGGTGGTTCTCTTACCTGTCTGCTCATGCTGTGTCGTTTTTTAAACTTGCCCACAACAAAGGGAACGATGTACATTAGCTTAGCATAACTTTGCGCCAAGCAGCATCACTTTTTATTTTAGATGCAATTTATTAATCAGCCTTAGAATATACCTGTTAAACAGGTATCGACTTCGCGGAGAAGAATTTGAATATCACGCACTAGTTTTGCCCGATAATCTTGCCATCGAGAGTTTCGATCAGCAAAGTAAAGAGTTCACTTTCCGGTTTTCTCATTGCATTGAAATTATGGAATGAACATCATGATTCAAAGAGCCGCACTCCCGAAATGTGTATGCTCTTCGAAAAGTGTGACCTGGTTGGCGCAAATTTGAAAACCCATCTTAACTTGATGACAAGCATATACTAAAACTCGTATTGTACAATAATCGATCATTATGCGTTCAACATATTCTCGAACATTCCTTGGAGGAGACATTAAATGTTAACATGCCTTTATCGGATTAAGAATCAAAATAAATTTGAAGCCGCAAATGGTTAACCCGTCTTCGACATCCCGACCGAAGGTTCCTTCGGAAGAGCATTCGGAAAGGCTAATGTATTGATTATTTAATAAAATCAAACTTTTCCGAAGGATCATGCTGATATCCACTTTTTCCCAGTAAGTTCTAATGTTTGTGTCGAAGCCGGGTTAATATATTCTTGAGAGAAAAAACCTTAATTACAGGCTGCCCATCGTTTTTTTAGTTACACTTAGTCCTATCCCTTATAGGCTTGTTTTAGGCTTTGGATATCCAGCTTTTTCATTTGAAGCAGTGCGCGCATAACTCTTTCAGACTTTGTCGAATCAGGATCGTTAAGCATCTCTGTTAATGCGGTGGGAACCACTTGCCAGGACACGCCATACTTATCTTTTAGCCAGCCGCATTGCTGCGCTCTTTCATCTCCGCCTTCACCTAACTTATCCCAATAATAATCTACTTCTTGCTGTGTTTCACAATTGATGATAAATGAAATAGCTTCATTGAACTTAAAATGAGGTCCGCCGTTTAATGCAGTAAATTCCTGTCCCCCAAGCCGGAATGTAATGGTCATTACTGTTCCCCTCGGCATTCCGTGTATCTCATATCCTTCATCTCCATAGCGGGTAATCTTCCCTATTTCAGAATTCCCGAAAATTGAGGTGTAAAATTTTACAGCATCTTCAGCTTGATTGGCAAACCACAAACAGGGAATGATTTTTTGAATTTTGTTTAGCATATCTCTTCTCCTAAAATAAATTTATGCAATTGCCTAAATTGTTTTTGAAAATAGTTAATTAGTACTTTGTCGGTAAAATCTTAACCCCCGAATGTTCTTAAACATGTAATAATTTCCGATTATAAAAAGTAATTTCAACTTAAAATATTTTATTCGGGTTTTATGTACATAAAGAAGATAAAATATCCCGCAGCCCAGATTATTCATGTGTTTTACACACAGAAATTTGTACTGCAATGCAGCGCAACGACATTATATTCAACGGTATTTTCATAATTTGAGGTTGAGCAGCTTCCCGATGTAGTTCAACAATGAAACAACCAGCGACGGCGGTTTAACAGAAATAATTTCGTCCGGAAATTTTTTCATCAACATTGAAAGGTAAAGCGCACTAATAAAATTTAGTTTTAGTTTTTTCCTTCCTTTGTCCGACAGTTTAATTACTATCTGATTTAGTCCTTCAAAATACTCGTCAAATTTTTTTGCCGGCTGATGAGTGTTGTAAGCCTTTGTTATATGATCCGATGAATTTTTAAAAGTATGAGTTTCACCTTCGTTCACCGTAACACTTTCGCCTTTCTTTAGCGTAATCCACTTATCAATCAAAAAAATATCCATCTCACCGTCCAGGATTTCGTAAGTTTCAAGTGCGTACGGGTGTTTATGATACGGGGTTCCGCCGGTATGAGGTGCAAGCTCCCATTCCATTTCAAATGAATTGCCGTCAGTTTCCAATGCAGTTTTCTTGATTAAAAATTTTGCCCCGATTGGGGTCATATCAAGCATTTGTTTTTTGTAAGCATGATTATTCCTCGCGTTGGTTGTTTCTTGTTAGTCGGTTTAAATTCAAAAGGTGGTCTTCAAGGATTACTTGTACTGTTATGCAGAACAACGCAGCAGAAAAAGATTATTAATGTGGTGAATTAAAACACCAAACTTCTTTAAAAAATAATAGATTGTGTTTTGTTTTTCGCTCTTGCTTCACTTGCATCAATGGATTTTTTTTGATGTTTTATTTATACAAATCTCCATTAAGATATTTTAATCCCGTATCACAAATTACTGTAACAACTTTCTTCCCCGGTCCTATAATCTTTGCTCTTTGGATAGCCGCCCAAACATTCGCACCGGAAGTGGTTCCTCCAAAAATTCCTTCCAACCTTGCAAGTTTGTTTGCAGTTGAATATGCATCCTCATCTGACACTGCTATTATCTCATCTGCTAAATCCAATCTGCAAATGGATGGTACAAAGCCTGCACCAATCCCTTCTAATTTGTGCTTTCCTGTTGTATCGCCGCCTGAGAGAGAGCGTACGTTCATCGGTTCAATGGCGATGCAACGGATATTTGGTATTTTATTTTTAAATACTTCCGCGTTGCCTGAAAAACATCCTCCTGTTCCTACTCCCATTATAAATTCGTCAATATCATTTCCCAGCACATCTAAAATTTCATTTGCCATAGCATGATATGCATTCCTATTGTCAACATTATTAAACTGATCGGTCCAAAAAGTATTTGGAGCTTTACTTAATTCTCTTGCTCTTTCAATTAAAGAGTTAATAAGTTTTGCTGTTATTAAACCATTTTCACTGGGGATAATATCAAGCTCAGCGCCAAATGCCCGCATTGTTTGAAGTTTTTCTTCAGCAAAAGCATCAGATGAAACAAAGTGAGCATTATATCCTTTTACTGCGCACACCATTGCCAAAGAGCTTCCTGTGCTTCCGCCGGTATATTCGACCACTGTTCCTTTCGGTTTGAGTTCGCCTCTTTTTTCAGCTCCTTCAATCATTGAAAGCGCCATACGATCTTTCATGCTTCCCGTGGGATTTGCGCCTTCATATTTAACATAAATTTCTGCCCAGCCGGGTTCAGTTAATCGTTCCAATTTTATTAAAGGTGTTTTTCCAATTGCTTTCATTTTCCTTCAACCATATAAAAATTTTATTTATGTCGCTATTCAAAATAGATATTTTTAACCTAAAACATTTTTCGATCAGAAGTTATTAAGTCACCTTACGCAGAATCTTAAAAACCTTGTCAGAATGATCCGTTGGAAAGGTTTAGTTGCGTATATGAATTTTATGACAAGCATTTCCATCAAAAGCTTTGGTCGGAATGGTTATTTGATTATTACCTAAAGTAATTTGATTTGAAACACTGGCAGAACTTGCTTGGGCGCCATAACCGATTATTGTGTTGTTGTCACCTCATGCAAGATTACTACCTGCTGCATACCCAATTGCTGTGTTTAAATAATCCTTAGATGAGCTTAACGCCCCATAACCTATCGCAGTATTTGCTCCGCCTTGCTGGTTGTAATAAAGCGCTGCAGCTCCAATTGCTGTATTGTTAGATCCAGTTGTATTATTAGAAAGAGAGTAGACACCAGTTGCGGTATTACCGTGACCCGTTGTTGTGTTTTCGAGAACACTTGACCCAATTGCGGTATTGGAATAACCTGTAGTAAGCTTTACTAATGAGTAATCGCCTACGGCAGTATTGTAACCCAATGTTCCGGTCAGTTCAAAGTTGCCCGAGCTTATTCCGATAAAAAGATTATTAGAAGAAACACCGGCTTTTTTATAATTATGTAAAAACCGGTCTGCTCCTTTATAAATTACCCCCACATCTTCGGCAGTTGTATGTGGCAGTTTCAGACTTTTACTAAGCTCAAGATAACCGTTTGCTTGTCCTAAAGTTAAAAATGTTGTGGAAGCATCCTTTACGTAGAAGAAGCCGTCAGTTGCGATGGTGTTTGTTATATCTTGTGCCCGCAGAGGAAGAGAGACAACAATCAGCAGTAAAAAGGTACTGATTTTCATATAAACCTCCTATGATATGATTAATAAAACAAGAATAATTAGCCGGCATCTGTCTGCCATTATTTTTTTGCTAAAATATTAGGACTTCGCTTTACGCAGAATTTGATAAAACCATGAAGGCTGTTGGTAAATTCCTCCAAGATCTAATGCAATGACCTTGTCGAAACACTCATTTGGAAAGGAACGTGCGTAGAGCGACGTATAATTTAAAATTTATTTTATCACAAGAGGATTCAGAATTATATTTATTAGCCTTGCTGTATGCGGGGGGAACAATCAACAAAAATTTTTATTAAGCAACCGCAGGGAACATAATTTATATTAATATTAGTTACAACCCATGAAAAATTTTGGTTATAACTCCTATTTCACAAACTGTCGCTTTCATCTTATTTTTCAGCATAATATTAATCAACTTAAGTTAACCGTTTGTGATTTGAAAAACATTAAAGCCACTAAGTAACTGCTAATGAACCCAGTGTATAGTATCCTCAATGAAATTTTTGTCCCGCGGAACGGATATCGCAAGCTCAATTTTTTTGGTCAAGATTAATGTTAAAAATACCTTACAAGAATAACATTAATCTATCCCTTTCCAAAGGATCAACTGACATCCCCTCCTCCAAAGGAGTACTTTTCCAAAGTCCAAGGATCCCGTCCCGTCCGAAGGATCCTTTGGAAAAGTATTCGGGATCCTTAGGAAAAGCTTTCGGGAGAACCTTAGGTCGGACGAGGAAGGGACAACGCCCTATCTGGTAGTAATAGAACACTTGAAAAGTCAACATAGAGTATTAAAAAATTTAACAAAACATTTACTAAAAAATCTCTTCAAAAAAAGTGTGCTATCCCTTCTTAGGAGGGATGGGGGGGGGTAAAAAACTTATATAAATCAATTCTATTGATATCTTATTATTTGAAGCTCAGGTTATGCATCCTGATAGAATCAGGATTATTGATTTGCCACAATCTTCAGGTCGTGGACTAAAAAGGTCCTAATCCACCGATAGGCGGACGGGACTTTAGTCTAAAAAAACAATGTAATTTGGACTGAAGCCCAAGATTTATCAGTGTATTTTTTCGGGGATGACCGGAAAGTTTTTTGTGCAACTTTGAGCCTAAATAACTTTGTGGCTGGGAAACTTGAATATGATTACCCACTATATTCGACAAAGATTCAAGAAAATAATTGTTCTCTATTTGAAAGATTCTTATTGAAAGTTAAAACGTTTTGTTCAAATAAGTCAACACGATGATTGAAGCCGGCTATTTAAAACTGATAGCTTATCTCATCTAATGCATATTCTTACTTTTTAAGACTTGAAGTTTTTATCGAACAAATTAAGATAAGTATATTGGAACATAGTGCCGATATGTTTCCGGCAAAAATAATCTTTATTATTCTTATATTTTGTTATGAAATATAGGTAAAAAAATTACCGGCGGTAACTTTACTGCAATTGATTCAATTTAAAATACAGCCGAAATAAAAATGACTACATTCAACAAAGAACCTGAAATAAGCGTTGGAATTTTAACCGAAGAGAAAATTGAGTTTGAATTGCACGGAGATTTTAAAGTTTCTGGGTTATATCAAACATTTAGCGGACAGTTTTCCGCTGAAATTGCTAACGATACAATTATCTGTAAAGGCAAGAGTGAAAAGCTTCAAATATTAGATGAAATAATATTCGAACCGCAAGATCCGGCATTAGAGTCGTTTTTATTAAAGGACGTAACTATCGGAGTGAAATTTCATTGGGAGAGAAAAGAAAAACAAAGATTTACCGGTGCACTGAAACTAAAGAAAGATAAAAACAAGTCCGAAGGTTCGTTCCGAATAGCGGCTATCAATATTTTACCGATTGAAAAGTATCTTGTGAGCGTAATCTCGTCGGAGATGAGCGCAAAATCTTCATTGCAATTGTTAAAAGCTCATGCTATTGTTTCGCGCAGTTGGTTTTTAGCCCAAATAGAAAAATCGAAATCAATAAAAAAAGGGAAGACCGATTATGATTCTTCATTTATGTCCGAGACCGAATACATTAAGTGGTACGATAGAGAAGATCATACACTGTTCGATGTATGCGCCGATGATCACTGTCAAAGGTATCAGGGTATTACAAAAGTATTCACAAACGTTGCCCGTGAAGCAGTGGAACAAACAAAAGGAATAGTGCTGATGAGCGAAGAAAAAATTTGCGATACACGTTATCATAAAGCTTGCGGTGGAATAACCGAATCCTTCGAGAACGTTTGGGAACCTATTACTTATCCTTATCTTCGTTCAGTTATAGATTACAAATTTGAACCGGATAGTTATAACCTCGATTTCTCAATCGAAAAGAATGCCGAAAAATGGATACGCAGCAACCCACCAGCTTACTGCAACACGAACGAAAAAAGGATTTTAGCGCAGGTGTTGTTGGACTATGATCAAGAAACTACGGACTTTTACCGCTGGAAAGTAGAATATTCACAGAAAGAAATTTCCTCTATAATCAACAAAAAAAGCGGTATTGACTTCGGTGAAATTCTAGACCTTATACCAATCGAAAGAGGTGCCTCTTCGAGATTAATAAAACTTAAAATAGTGGGAAAGAAAAAATCTTTAATCATCGGAAAAGAGCTTGAAATTAGACGGACTCTTTCACCAAGCCATTTGTACAGTTCGGCATTTGTAGTGGAGAAGAAAGATATTCAAAACGAAATTCCGCAAAAATTTATTCTGATAGGTGCCGGATGGGGACATGGAGTAGGGCTTTGCCAGCTTGGGGCGGCAGTAATGGCAGCCAGAGGTCATTTATTTGATGAGATTCTTTTACATTACTTTAGAGGTGCTGAACTGAAGAATATTTACCAACTCAGGTAAAAAAAGCTAAATGGATAGAGATGACATCTTTCGCCTGTGGGACAGCGAACCATAAGATGTCATCTCTCTATTGGTTAACGATGTCCGTATCGTCTGGATTCCAATTCCCTGCCCTAATGGAACAGAGATTTCGCGGATTGCACTGTTGATCAACTATATTTTCCCGAACTCAGTTGAACTTTTTATAATCCTCTTAATCGATAATAGATATATGAAGATTCTATACTCTTGTATGTCGCGAAGCTGGGGTGGAATGGAAATGTTTACACTCACCGCCGTTAAGCAGCTATTAAAAAGAAATATTTACGTTGAACTGCTTTGTGCCGCCGAATCCCGCATTCATATTGAAGCCAACAATATGGCTTTGATGATTCACCCGTTTAACGTATCTGGATATTTTCATCCGTTAAGCACAATTAAATTGGCAAATCTTATTAAAAAAAATAAGTACTCGTTAATTCACACACAGGCTTCAAAAGATTTATGGCTGCTGGTTCCGTCATTAAAGCTGGCGGGCTCCTCCGCACCGCTAATACTTACCAAGCAAGTCGGATCATTCATAATAAAAAAAGATATTCTTCACCGCTGGATTTATGACAGAGTAAATATTGCGCTTGCGATTAGCAACATCATAAAACAAAATTTAATCGAAACGGTTCCACTGAGGGAAGAAAAAATTCTGCTGCTTCACAACGGCATTGACATTACCAGATTTAATCCGACCAAAGTGAATCGGGGTGAAGTAAGAAATGAGTTGGGTTTAAGTGAAAATGAATTAGCTATTGGGATGCTTGCACGCTTCAGTCCCGGCAAAGGGCATGAAGAATTTCTTTATGCGGCAAAAGAGTTGAATAAATCACATTACAATTTGAAATTCTTAGTAGTGGGGGAGGCGAGCCGTGGTGAATCTGAATACGCTGAAAGCATTAAACAGCTTGCCGAAAAATATGAACTAAACAACATCATTTTTACCGGCTATAGAAGCGATACGGAAAGAATATTGACAGCAATGGATATTTTCGTATTTCCTTCGCATTCGGAAGCGTTTGGAATAGCGTTAACGGAAGCCATGGCAATGGAACGTCCGTCGGTTTGCGCTGCCGCCGATGGTGTGCTGGATATAGCGATCGATAATGAAACTTCTTTATTATTTAAACCTCAAAACGGCGACGACTTAAAAGAAAAAATTGAATTGCTTATAAAAGCTCCGGACTTAAGAGAAAAATTCGGTAAAGCTGCCAGGCAAAGAGTGATTGCAAATTTTGATTTAGAGAAGTTAACGGAAAGGGTTATTGAAATTTATCGCAGTGCAATTACCGATTAGCTCATGTTACATAACGAGTTGTAGAGCTTAGAGATGACATCTTTTCCTTTGGTGATACTAAACAAAAGGTGTCATCTCCACACAGAAGCTTCTTTGCATAACATGACTTATTAACTCACCTTACATAAGTGAATATAAAACCTCTGAGGTTTTGTTAATTAGTATATTCTTAAATTTATTTTTTGGTTCATAAACAAAAATATTTTCGTAAAACCATTCATTGAAACCTCAGAGGTTTTGCATTCTGCATAAAGTGGAGTATTTTAAAAGCACAAATCAATAGTCTGCATTAATTTTTTATTTCGAATCATTTTTAATAATTTCTCATCACAAAATCTTAAAGGGAGAAAAAACATGCGTAATTTCATTGTGTTAGCATTAGCGGCTTTATTTTTATCGGCGTGTGCCGGTTCCAAAGAAATTGAATTCACTTCGCTAAACCAGGCGCCCTGCAAGGATCAAATAGAGATGAAAACTGCTGATGAATTTGTTAGCGAAACAGCAGAAAATTTAACTGTTTACCAGCAGGGGAAAATTATTTATGCAGCGATGGACATCCGCACATACTGCAATGCCCGAATAACCTTCGATCTTGAAGCGGATCAAAATATTATCAAATTGAAAGTTCGCAATGCTTCAACTCAAAAGGATAATTGCATTTGCATAACGAACGTAACCACATCATTCACTAATGTTGAACCGGGTTCATATAAAGTGTTTGTGACAAATGCTGCCGGTAATCAACTGCTTGCTGAATCAGATTTAATTTTACAATAATTGTATTTTTTAATTGAATAATATCTATTGCACAATCAGCATCGCTTTGAAGGGTGATGCTGATGACTTAATACCGTTTTCTAATTGAGTCAACAGATTGTTTGATTAATTCTTTCAAGACACTCTGATCGATATCAGCAAGGCTTTTTATATACAAACATGATTTGCCCGTTTTATATTTGCCCAATTTTTTTAAGAGATTTTCGAGCCGTTCTAAACCGTACATCAGATAAAGAGTTAAATTTTGTTTACGGGGTGAAAACCCAACGAGAAACCAATCTCCTTCTCTTCCGCTTTCGTATTTGTAATGATAGTTTCCAAATCCAACTATGCTGCTTCCCCACATTTTAGGTTTTTCGCCGGTTACTTTTTGCATTAATTTCAAAACGGTGTAACAGTCATTTCGTGTTTTCTCATCGGAAATTTCATTTAGAAATTCTTCAACGCCTCGGTCGGTTTGTTTTGTTTTTAGTTCAGCCATAAAACTATCCCATTTATAATGAATTTTATAATCTAAAGAGCAATCCTAATTTTAAAAATGTGGAATTCAAGTTTAGCCTTTTATTTAATATTTCCTTAGAGCTATCTATAGAAATCAGCGCCACCTCGTAAGCAGGTCTGTGCAGTTTATAGGTTATTTCCACAATAAAATTTATTGGAGTGTTAGCTGCAAATTTCAATCCTCCTATTAGCTCAAACGAAAAATTATCATTGAACTTTTGCAATGATATCCATTTACCATCTATGAAATTTGCATTTCCTGCCTGCTCTACTCTATTAGAATTGTACACTCCACCCGCACCTATATAAGGTTCAATTGCCCACGAAAGCGGATAGTAATATGCTGCCGCACCAAAGCCAAAAGTTGTATAAGTAAATCCCCCTAAGTAAATCGATTTCCCGGTTATTTCCGATAAGTAGAAATGTGCACTTGCTAAAAATGCCAATGGGAATTCATCGCTCTTGTATTCAATCAGCAGCCTTGGTCCAAACATATAACTCATAGTTTCTCCTCCGACTAAAATATCAATTGTTCCGCCTGCAGAAAATTTTTGACCAAATGCTATTGAAGTAACAAAAATTATAACAACGATTGTGCTTAATGCTTTTCCCATAATTTGTTTATCGTTTGCATTGATATTTTAAAATAGATAGCTTTAGATAGATGAATGAGTCTTCTCTAAAAAGGTATTTTCATTCATTAGAAAATATAGCAATCCTATTCCATTTTCAAAAAAAGATATGATGCGAGATACATCACGTGTAATAAAAACTGCTTTGAATGACTTCATTCCCGACGATATTTTAACCAATGCAAAAAAGGAATACATAAAATGAAACTCTATTTTTTAATAGCATTGTTCATCACAATTACATTATCACTAACAGGCTGCACCCGCAGCGAAACAAAAGGAGAAACGGCAATGAGTGAAAACCAACTTTCTTCAGATAGTCTTGATAATCAGGAAGTAATTAATAGAACAGATGAAGAATGGCAAAAAATTTTAACTCCCGAACAATTTTATGTATTGAGAAAAAAAGGAACTGAAAGACCGTACACCGGAAAGTACGATCAACACTTTGAAGAAGGAATTTATTTTTGTGCAGGATGCGGCACCGAACTATTTAAATCAGAAACTAAATTTGATGCCGGCTGCGGCTGGCCCAGCTTTTACCAGCCTTCATCCGAATCAACAATAAAATATGAAGAGGATACAAGCCTTATGATGCGCCGTACAGAGGTACTTTGCAGCAAATGCGGAGGACATTTGGGGCATGTCTTTAACGACGGACCTAATCCTACGGGATTGAGATATTGTATTAATTCTGTCTCGTTAAACTTTGTGAAGAAAGAAGGACAGAAGATAAAATAGTTACCTTCTGTCTTTAGGAGGATCAGTTAATTTTTAACTCGGCAAGCACCGGCATGTGATCGGAAGGGAAACGACCATTAAACTTTTCGGAAATGATACCGTGCTGTAATACCTCAACCTCATTCTTTACAAAAATGTAATCGATCTTATTCCCGTCTTCCAAAGACCTTCCGAAATCATTGAAGGTAATATTACCGCCGTAATGTCCGTATTTTGAAATATGCTGTGCATCCTTAAGTGGTTTGAATACATCAAAGCCGTTTATAAGTAAAGAATAATTTTCAGATTCCGGTCTGAAGTTAAAATCACCGGTTACGACTACATAATTGTCACCTGCAATTTCTTCAACTTTCTTTAATATTAACTTTACACTATTTAAGCGGGCTTCAATTCCTCTGTGATCAAAATGAGTGTTGAAGTGATAAAAATTATTGCCCGTTAATCTGTCCTTAAATTTAGCCCAGGTAACAATTCTGTTGAATGCGGCATCCCATCCCATCGAGGGTTTATCCGGAGTTTCTGATAACCAAAAGTTGGAGCTTTCGATTAAATCAAATCTATCTTTTTGATAAAGAATTGCCGATAACTCTCCTTTCAGTTTGCCGTCGTCTCTCCCAACGCCTGCCCAGGCAAAATGCGGAAGAAGCGAAATTAGATCTTCTATTTGATTTATCAAGGCTTCTTGAAGTCCAATTATATCGGCTTGATTAAATCTGATTACACTCGCTACCATCTCTCTTCGATTCTTCCATGCATTTATTCCATCAGCCTGTTCGCTTCCGGCATATCGGATGTTGTAAGTCATCACCCGAAAAGAATTCTCTTTATCCTGCGCAGCTATTTTATTTATAGATATGGCAGTAAAAAGAAAAATCAACAAAAAATTTTTCCAACTCATAATCTTTTTTCGATTACTACTTTTGCATTCTCAATTAATACTGGATAGATATAACCAGCGCCAAAATCACGGTTAACTGCAATAGTGCCTTCAATAACCACTGTTTGCCCTACGTCTACCATATCATTACTTGTTGCAAGTAGATCGTAATCATCTTTGCTTCCGGTGCCGTCTTGAATGTGAATCCAATTTCTATCCATTATACCCGAATTAAATTTTGTAACCTTACCGCGCAATTTCACTACTTTACCGGCAAGAGTTTCTTTAGCAGCATAAATTTGTTCTATTGTATAACCATCCTTCAATGTTTCAACTTTTGCATCCTCTTTTGCACTTTTATGAATATCCGGATGCTGCATCTGTGCGGTCATTCCATGGGGATCTCTTGATATTCCTTCTACAAAAAGAACGGATTCGAAAGTACGGTCAAGTATTTCACTACGGAAGTTTTTCATTTCCATACTTTTGCTGAAGTATAATTCCTCTCCAATTTCAACCTGCATTGAGGGAACGGCTATCCAGTATTTAGTATTATTTTCACTAACTAACAGATAAGTATAATTTGAGGCGGCTAACGCTTCTTCAACTTTAACTTTGTGAACATCCGTTCCGGTTTGAGTTTCGGTTTTTGGTTCTTCCTTTTCGGCGCACGACCAAAGTGTTAGCGAAATAATTAATAAGGAAAAAATAGATTTCAGTTTCATTTTGTCTCCAAAAATTTTTGTCAAATATAAGAAAAGGAAAGCAAATCATTACTCCTATTATGAGGGGATTGTTGAATACCGAATGAACTTCAATTCCAAAATATTATATGTTGAATGAAAAGGTATTCCAGCTTACATAGCTGATTTCTAATTGAGTTTTCCTTTACCTTAATATTTTCTATTTAGCATAAAATATCTTACAAACTATTTGGGCAGCTAAAAAAAGTTCGATATTTTTTAAGTGTGATTTTTTATTAAGAACAGAGATTGAAATGAAAAAGTTATTGTTTTTACTAGCCTTCATGATAACCAACCTTGCTGCTCAAACTGCCGAAGAAATTTTGAAACGAGCAGAAGACGCTGTTAAAGGGGAAACCGCCTACGGAATTATCAGAATGACAATTAAAACACCCGAATTCACAAGAACGCTCGAAATGGAAAGCTGGTGGCAGGGAAATGAAAAAGCTTTGATCATTACGAAATCTCCCAAAAAAGAAGCAGGTAATAAAACGCTTAAGATTGGAAATGAAATTTGGAGCTATCTTCGCAATACCGAAACAACAATCAAAATTCCTCCTTCAATGATGCTTCAATCATGGAACGGATCCGATTTTACCAATGACGATTTAGTGAGAGAATCAAATTTAAACCGGGACTATGATCAATCAATCATTGCCGAAGAAGAAATAAACGGCATGATGACATGGAAAATAGAACTGAAACCCAAACCGGATGCACCCGTTGTTTGGGGAAAAATTTATTATTGGGTAAGAATGGATGATTACCTTCCTTCCGTAGTTCAATACTACGATGAAAAGGAAAACTTAATAAGGTATCTGGTTTATTCGGACGTTAAAAAATTTCACGGTCGGTTGCTGCCCTCAAAATGGACGATGTATAACAAAGCTAAAGAAGGACGTTATACGGCAATGGAAGTTGTCGACATGAAATTCGATATAAAAATTCCCCCAAGAATTTTTTCATTTCAAGAGCTTGAAAGAGGCAATTAAAAATGAATCTGCTGCTAAAGCTGGCATGGCGAAATATTTGGCGGAATAAACGGCGCTCGATTATTACGCTTGCCGCCGTTTCTTTTGCCGCATTGCTGGCAATTGGTATGCGCGGCATACAGATAGGCACTTATTCTTTAAATTACAAAACCGCTATTGAACTATTTACTTCTTATGTTCAAATTCAGAAAACAGGCTACCGCGATAATCCTTCCCTTAACAATAGTTTTGTATTCGATAATGACATCAAAAATATTCTGGAAGAAGAATCATACAAATTTACACCTCGAATTTATGCAGATGGTTTAATTAGCTATAAAGATGCTTCACTCGGTGCGGCATTATTTGGAATCGTTCCTTCCACAGAAAAAAATGTTACTACTGTGACCAATAAACTAAGTGCCGGTACATTTTTCGATTCGGACAATTCAAACCAAATTGTTGTTGGCGCTAAACTGTTAGAAAATCTAAATGCTAAAATCGGCGATGAAGTTGTCATTCTCTCCCAGGGCTTTGACGGGAGTCTTGGCAATCAAAAATTTACAATTTCCGGTACTGTTAAAATGGGCATGAGCGAATTTGACGGGATGGCTGTATTCATAGGATTAAGCTCACTTCAACATTTGCTTGGGATGGATGATAGAATTAATGCTATAGCTTTTGATGCAGATGGATTAGAGTCCGCTGAAATATTGAAACGCGATTTAATGCAAAAAATTTCAGACCCGGAATTGAGCATGCTTCTATGGGAGGAGCTTCTGCCCGAGCTTAAGCAGCTAATTGAATTTGATAATGTAAGCGGAATTTTTTTCTTAGGTATTTTAATCGTAATAGTTGCCTTCGGAATTTTAAATACGGTGCTAATGTCGGTTACCGAAAGATTCAAAGAATTTGGAGTGGTATTATCGATCGGGATGCCCCAGCATAACCTTGTAAAGCTTGTTTACATCGAAACAATTATGATTACAATTATCGGATTAATATTGGGAAATATTTTAGGCTATGCAGTTAATTATTACATCGTACAAAATCCCATAATTTTAGGCGGTGATTTAAGCCGTATTTATGAGGAGTATAATTTCGTTCCGAGACTTGAATCTTCGTTAAATGCACATATCTTTTTTAACGTTTCGTTATCTATTGTTATTATTTCAATTATAGCATGTTTTTATCCGGCATATAAAGTTTACAAGCTTGAGCCATTAAAAGGAATAAGACATACATGAGATTAATTTATCACGTCGACAAGGGTCCGCAAGATGTTATTTAAATTAGCATGGCGAAATGTTTGGCGGAATAAGCGGCGATCGCTGATAGTAATCGGTTCCGTAATAGTTGGAATGATTGCTGTAATCTTATCGGATGGTTTGTCAAACGGTATGCTTCGGCAAATGCTTGATAATCAAATAAGCTCTAATATTTTGCACATTCAGATTCATAAAAAAGGATTTAACGATAATAAGATAATTAAGAATTATATCGAAGATTCAGATAGGGTTGAGGCAGCGGTAAACAACACCCGGGGAATAAAAGCCTACACTAAAAGAGTAATAACTTTCGGGTTGCTAAGCAGCGCAAATAGTTCTGCCGGGGTTTTTATTTATGGAATTCAACCTGAAACAGAAAAGGAAGTTTCTGTTATCAACAGTTATATTAAGGAAGGTAACTTTTTAGGCACGGGGAAAAGAGATATTGCGATAGGGCAAAAGCTTGCCGAAAAGCTCGACGTTGGATTGGGAGATAAAGTGGTTGCTATGGCTAATACTCCTTCGGGCAGTATCGGCTCCGATATGTTTAGAGTTGCGGGAATTTTTCAAACTGCAAGTTCCGATTATGATAAAGTTATTATTTACGTCCCGATTGAAACCGCACAAAGCATGCTTGAGTTGAATGATAAATCAAATGAATTTGCAATGATGCTTAATGATTATAAAAACGTTGCATCTGTTAAAGAAGAACTGTCGGCTAAACTGGGAAGTGAATATGAAGTTTTATCTTATCAGGATTTGCTGCCGATGCTAATTTTTCAAATGGATCTTTATAGAGAGTCTATGTGGATATTAAATCTGATAATCGGGCTTGCGCTTATATTCGGGATAATAAACACTATGCTCATGTCAGTCTTTGAACGTATACAAGAAATTGGTGTGTTGATGGCTGCAGGAATGAAATCGTACCAAATTTATTTCATGTTTATTTTTGAAGCATTGATCATCGGAATAATCGGAACATTGCTTGGTATTGCTGCCGGATTATTAGTCCATCTCCCCCTTTCATTTACAGGTATAGACTTCAGCCTTTTTTCCGAAGCATTGGAATCCTTTGGTGTAGGGGCGGTTATTTATCCTGTACTATCTATCGAAAATTTAATAAGTGTTTTAATAATTATTCCGATGATTGCCGTTGCAGGAGCTTTATATCCCGCATATAAAGCCGTTAAGCTTGAACCGGTTTATGCAATAAATTATGTGTAGAAAAAGTTAAAATAAAAATTAGTTGTTATCTGAGGTATGTAATTTAGTTAATTAAATATACATCACTTGCCGTCAGCTTTAGCTGACGGAATGATAAAGCAAATTATAGAGGGGCTTTAGCCTCAAAAGGCTGATCTATCAGATCTATATTAAAGAAAATTATAAAGGGAAAGAATAAGAGATAACATGGAAATTTTAAGAGCCGAAAACTTAGTTAAGATATATCAGGATAACGGTGTCCCGGTTCATGCGGTACGCGGTATAAATCTCAGCATTAAAAAAGGAGATTATATTGTAATTGCAGGACCATCGGGATCAGGTAAAACAACCTTGCTTAACCTGTTGGGCGCATTAGATAGACCCACTAACGGCAAAGTATATTTTCAAAATGAAGACATAACAACTAAAAGCAAATCGGAGTTATCAAAGTTTAGGCTTAATAACCTCGGATTTATTTTTCAGGCTTATAATCTGATACCCGTACTAACTGCGTTAGAAAATATAGAATTCAGCATGATGCTGAAAGGCATTCCGGAAAAAGAAAGAGAAGAAAAAGCTCTCGCACTTATGGAGGAATTAGGTATTAAAGAATTAGCACATAAGCGTCCTAACGAAATGAGCGGCGGGCAGCAGCAGAGGGTAGCTGTAGTTAGAGCTATTGTTAATAATCCTGCCATAGTTCTTGCCGATGAACCAACGGCTAATCTCGATTCAAAAACTGCGCAGCATCTGCTTGAATTAATGCAGAGAATGAACAAAGAGAAAAACATAACGTTCGTATTCTCTTCGCATGATAAGCAGGTAATTGAGCAGGCTGAACGGCTTTTAATTTTAAAAGACGGCATGATTGTAAACGAAGAATAAATCTGTAAAAATTCAATCCACATATTATGTTTAACCGGCTCATATCCTGTTTAGCAAGTGCAATCCTTTTTCTGAACACATTCACTTTTGCTCAAATTGAATTCAACTTTTCCGGTTATGCTGTTGAACTGCCTGTCTATTCCATAGCTAAAAAACAAAATCAAATTCCTTTCTTTCAAATGGAAGATCGTTTTTTAAATTTGTCGCGGCTTCGTTTAAGACCTGTTATCTATCTGTGGGATGGGGCAAGAATAAATTTAGAGCACGAAACAAATTTATTTTATTCAAATAAAGAATCAATTTTAGATTTTATTACAAATGAAAACCGAAGACAATTATTTGAGCTTAAATGGCAGCCGGTTAAAAAAGAAAAATTAACTATAACGCATTTTATTGACAGGTTTTATCTTAAACAGGAATTCGATTGGGGAGATATTACTATTGGAAGACAAAGAATTTCCTGGGGCAGCGGAAGAATTTGGAATCCCACCGATATGTTTAATCCAATCAGCTCTTCAAACTTTAGCAAAATTGAAAAAGATGGCGCAGATGCATTAACCGTTACATATTTCTTCGGAAGTTTTACGGATTTGAATATAGTCTTCAATCCGCAGAGAAAATTAAAGAACAGCAACGGGGCTTTTCGATTCAGAACAAATTTTTATGAATATGATGCGGCAATAATTGCAGGATATTTTGATAACAGAATGATTGCCGGATTGGATTTTGCCGGGAATTTTTTTGATGCGGGATTAAGGGCAGAAGGCATATTATCCGTAAATGAAAACGATGGTAATGATAAGTTCTATAAATTTATACTTGGATTGGATAACCAATTCACATCGGAGCTGTATGGACTTATAGAGTATCACTACAACGGCGAAGGGAAGTTCGATAAGCTTCAGTATGAATATTTAAGATTTATAACCGGTGAAATAATTAATCTCGGACAGAATTATCTTGCAATCAGTGCTAACTATCTATTAACGCCTCTATTAAGCGCATCAATTTCGAACAATATAAATTTAGATGATAAAAGTGGATTTGCAGGTTTGACTGCATCATATTCGCTTACCGGAAATTTATATGTCCATTTGGGATTGCAATACACTTACGGTGATGAATACAGTGAATATTGGTTGTATCCACACTCAATTTATTTTCAAGCTGAATTGCATTTTTGAAATGAAGATGCTATGTTGCAAATAGTAATCCTCTCAATATAGTTTAGAATCAAATTTGCGCTCATAAAAAATTACTGTTCCGAATTTACTCCCGCTAAATGAAAGATTACTTTTTAGGTGAGTATGTTTTTAATATATCAACTTAAATTTGACTCATTTGCGTTATTGCGTAGTAAGAGATTTATCGGGAAATTATTGTAGTACAGGAAAAATAAATTCAAAATTCTTTTACAGGAATTTTTATTTAATAATTGCTTTTCGAGCAATTCAACGTTGTTTGTACAGAAAATAGATATATTTACTCTGTGTTTTTAACTTAAACTTAACGGAGGTGTTATGAAAAACTATCCGTCCTTATCTTCTTTGATTGTCATATTATTGACAGCTTTCCTTCTGCAGAATTGCACTAAAAAAGATGAAACCCCCATCACTCCCCCGCCGGGGGAAATTTCAATCGGTGAATTTACGATTACTCCTGATGGAATATTCGTTAATGAAGCCGCTGAACTATTGGTACGATTGATTGTACCTGCTAATGTTACATTAGTAGATTCAAGCGTTAAACTGGTTCGTGTTGATAACGACAATAAGCCTATCGGTGAAATAGGACTTCTCTTCGATAACGGAGACCTTTCGAATGGAGATGAAATTCTTGGCGACAATGTCTTCAGCGGCATTTTCTCTCTCACAGAAACTTCTGTTGGCGATGTAAAGCTAAGAGTTGATGCCAAGTATAAAGAGGGTGATCAAACCGGTGATGGTTCAACTTCAGTAAAAACTTTAAAGGTTTATTCGGATTTAACATCAAAAGAATTTAACGATATAGTTAATACACAAACCACTGCTGCCGATAAGGTAAGTGAATTCCTATCGGGAAATGTTGAGAACATGCCGACTGCAATAAACCAAACTGTGGATTGGCTTAAGAGTCAAACCGAAGTAGAATCTGCAGAAAGCGACGGCAGTACGAGCATCAGAATAAAATATAAATCCGGCTTATATGGAGGCATGATTGTCTCCGTTGAGGATGCAAACGGTAACGTACATACCAAAGGTGGTTATGTTCCGGAAGGCGACAGACGCAAAACAAAATCCATCCCGGTTGAAAAACAAACCACAGGAACTTATTTCGCACCATCAAGAACTATTTCGAAAGCGGCTAAGTTCGATGCCGAGCTGGATCCAAAAATAATTGGAAACAGAAATGTTTTAATTTACGCACCTTTCGAATCTTATTTCCCTGTTGACATGCGTCCTACATTAGTAAACATCCTAAATAGTACCGAATTTGAATTTGAAATAACTACCTATACCGATCAAAACGCTACTGTAAGCGCTCTCGAAAATATGACGGCTTATGGCTTAGTGATATTCGACACCCACGGTTCGGGTGGTAAAGAGTTCGGTACCGGCGAAATAGTAGATACCAATTCAACTGCATACAAAGATAAATATAAAGCAATGCTTAAGGCAGGGAAATTGGCTATTTGGAAGAATGTTACGATTTCTATTACCGGCGGTGTAAAGAATAAAAAAGATCTTTATGCTATTCGCGCACCGTTCATTTCAGGCTTAGCAGGCAAGTTTCCGAACAGCGTAATATTCAACGGTTCTTGTGAAAGCACAATTGCTGCCGACCTTCAGAATGCTTTTATAGGAAAAGGGGCTAAAACTTATTACGGATTCAATAAAGTTGTTAACGTTACCTTCTGTGCTTTAGCTGCTGATTCTGCGGTTAAGCGCTTAGCGAAAGATCTGAAAACAACCAGTGAATCATTTATCGGAGGTTCCGATCCGCAATCTCCTAACGCTACATTTGAAATAAAAGGTGCCAACGACGTACATTACCCTGATGATCTCATAAACGGCGATTTCGAGTTCGGTAAACTTGACGGCTGGACAAAAGCCGGCGACGGTCGCGTTATAAGCAAGCTTGCTTTCGTAAGTCCAACCGGTGGTAATTACATGGGAATTATTTCTACCGGCTTAGGGTACACTACCGCTACCGGAAGCATCTTTCAAACATTTACAGTGAAGAATACTGAGTCAACATTAACTGTCAAATGGAATTTTTTATCTGAAGAATTCCTTGAGTATATCGGCTCACAATTCCAGGATTATTTTAGAATAATCATTAAAACTCCAGACGGCGCAGAAAATATTCTCTTGAGTAAGACAATAGACGGAATTGCGGCAGATTTTGGTGCAAGGTATAATCCGCCCGATGATATTACGCCTGGAAATCTAGTAAGCGTTTCTCCAGGGATTGTATTCGACAGGGGAGGCGTTTATATGACCGACTGGCAAACTTCGACTTTCGATGTTACGGCATATAGAGGAAAGAGAATTACTTTAATTCTTGCAGCCGGCGATGTGGGCGATAGCATTTATGATACTGCCATACTGCTGGATGATATTTCCATTAAATAATTATCATTAGTGAACTATTATTAGACAAGCCGGCACTTTTCCGGCTTGTCTTTTTTTACTGTGCATTGTTTTAGATATTTAAAATGTAATGTAAGGATACAGCTTGATGAAGTTTTTACTTTATCTTCTTTTAGGAATATCAATTTATAACTGCAAACAGGAAGATGTTGATATGAAAATTATGTTATATAATAAAGGTGCGGTCGTCAATTATAAGTTAGCTTCCGATGAAAAGGAAAAAGTAAATGAGATGGTTAAAAGTATTTTTAGCGGTATTGATGAAGTTTTAAAACTATATTTTGATGAGAATAGGTTGGAAGATTTAAAAACTTCAGGGGAAGTATTAGAAATTATTTACAATGAACCATTTGTATTTACTACAAAGGAATTTGGGACTTTTCCCGTTAAAAAAATTGCAATCCCATTAACGGGGGATTTTATCGGTAATACAGACAACCCTGAAATTACCATTATTACCGGCGAAGAAGAATATGATTCGACTCCCTTTAGAAATACTACAGGATATGGACTGCTAATGCAGTTGAAAGAATTGTTAGAGAACGCAAGGGAATAGAAGTCTAACTAACCTTTTCCGCTTGATTTAATAATTACAAAAAGCCCGGCATGTACCGGGCTTTTTTTTGAGCAAATCTAAAATTAATCTTCAGATACTTTTTTTACTAAATACCGCTTAATTTTTTGGGTGGTTGTTTTTTCGAACTCTTTGTCGCAAATATAAAACTTTTTTATTTGTTTGTAAGCGGCAAGCTCTTTATTTGTTTCTTTAACTACCTCAGAAATAATTTTATTTATTAATTCGTTTGTTATTTGAACACCTTCCTTTTCCGAATATTCAACAAGCGCCTCTGCATCTACTACAATTTGAGCGGCAATAATTTCATCATGTTTTGCATCCTTCTCACCGTATACAAGACATTCGAGGACATAAGGACTGCGATTCAATATATCTTCAATCTCTTCCGGGAAAACATTTTCGCCATGTTTGGATATTATCACATTTTTCTTTCGTCCGCTGATATGTAAAAAACCATCCTTATCTATATAACCGAGATCTCCTGTTTTAAACCAGCCGTCTTCGAATACTTCTTCGGTCATCTTTTGATTTTTGTAATAGCCTAACATAATGTTAGTACCCTTTGCAAATACCTCACCGATACCATCCTTATCGGGATTGTTAATTTTAATTTCCACTCCGGGAAGCGGTAATCCGGCTGCATCATCTTTAAAATTAGCAAGTTGATTAAGAGTAAGAATCGGAGACGTTTCTGTTAAGCCATAACCTTGAATAAAATTAAATCCGAATTCGCGCAGCCCTTTAGCAACCATAGGATCGGGAGCTGCACCCCCGGCAATAAATACTTTTACTGCTCCGCCAAATTTTTCGTGCAGTTCTTTAAATATTTTCTTTTTAACATTAAGCCCGGTTTTTTCAAGGAATGTGCTGATCTTAACCAAAGGAGGAACAATTTTAGATTTTACTTTATCATCGCTGATAGTTTTTGAAATCCGCTTGAACATTTTATCATATAATAACGGAACTCCAAGAAGAAAAGTTGCATGAACATTCTGCAAGTCCTCGGAAACTGTTTTTAATGAACGCGCATAATGCACCGAGGCACCGCTGTAAACCGGACATAGAAATCCGCAAGTGCATTCATAAGTATGATGAATAGGCAGCACGGAAAGAAATCGATCTTCGGGATAAATAAACAGCATTTTAGTCATGTTCATTAAATTAGATACAAGATTACTTTGGCTAAGCATAACACCCTTCGCCCTGCCTAACGAACCGGAGGTAAAAATAATTTCCGCAAGATCCTCGGGATTAATTTTCGGCAATTCGTTAGAAGTAATTTTGTCTGCTTTATTAATTAATTCTGTCATCGAGTAAAATCCGTTTTTACTTTCGGGCAAATCCATGCTGATGTAAATAGAAAGTTTTTTGAATGCATGTTTTTTATCCCGAAGCATCGAGTCGAAGCTTTCTGAAAATACGATAGCTTCGGAATCAGATTCATGGATGATGTTAACTATCTCATTTGTGCTTAAATTTTTGTCAATCGGAACTATAACAAGGTTGTGACACATAGCGGTTAAAAAGGTAATTCCCCATTGAACGCGGTTCTCGCCGATTACTGCAAGGTGAGATCTTTCTTTAAGTCCTAAATTCTTTAGAGCCTGACCGAACTTAAGCACATTTTCAAGCAGTTGATTGTAAGTTACTTGATTTATGGGTGTAGACGCTAAGTCTTGCAGGGCTAATTTATCCGAATATTTGCCCGCCGATTTAATGAGCATATCCTGAACCGAAAATATTTCCGGAACTTCGTATAAGGTTATTTCTTTTTTCATATTTCCCCAGCTAAGGTTATTGTTAGATTCTTTAAATAATTAAATTGATAAAAAATCTCTTAGATATAAAATCCCAAATCGCAAAAAACAAATAACAAATAATGTCTAATTTTCTCCGTAGGATCGTTCCGCAAATCTCAATAAACCAAATCTTAAGGCAAAAAGCTTTTATGATTTTGAATTTGGTATTTGGTTCTTATTTGTTATTTGGGTTTTGTCATTTGGTGCTTTATTCACAATTAAAATTTCTCCAAGAGTCATTTGACAAATATTTTTGGTTACTGTTTAATTATTCTTTACTGAATTAATTTATCGGCTTTCTAATAGATACTGCGCCCCGAAAATCACCGGCTGAATAATTACGTGCTTTATCATTCTCATATTTCTCATCAAGTAATGTTTTTATTTCATGCGGTATCTGTTCTTCCAATCCATGACACGTGAGACATTCAGCTTGAACAAAGATGGGCTTCAAATAGCGTATATAATCTTTCCCGTCAATTGTAATTATTTCGGTGTAATCTTCATCAGGCTTAAGCTGCCCCTGCTTATGCTTTTCCTCGAAAAGATTTAATATTTTCGCTTCGAATTCGTTAGGATAATTATTAGGATTTCTATTCTTCAGCGAAATCCTTTTTAAGTATAATGCGTTTTGGTCCGCATACTTCTTCGTCATTGATTGCGCAGTATCCGAACATACACCAACAGCAGCCAATGCACCATTAGTTTGCATTTCTTTTATTAGAACTTCTTTAAGGGTTTTCATAAAATCAGCGGAGAGTTTGCTTAGCTCATCTTTTTGAGCCGGGGTTATTTGCTTTTGTTTTTCGCCACAAGAAGAAAGAATGAGCACCGTAAAAATTAAGAAGCAGAAATAGAAGACAAGAGTTTTCATTTCACCCCTCGGTTTGGTTGCGTTTTAATATTCCAGCCGGTAAATACACCTATTGAAATTTTGTTACAAAGATAAGTAATTCAAACGTTACAAGGTATTAATTTTTTGAAATTCAACGGGAAATCTAATTGCTTATAGTTTTGAAGAAATAATCGCTCCATTTTGTCTTATTCCATGATAACAATCTCGATTTAAAACAGCGCTTCAAGTTGTAAATGTTCATTCTAAAGAATTTAACAGTTGGCATAAGGATTGGGGAATTATTCAATAGCTATGCTGCCAACTTGAGGTTGGGGGCTATTAATGAAGGCAAAATAACTTAATACATGAATAAAAAAATTATAATCGGTTTAATTTTTCTTGCTTCAATAATGTTTGGCTTAATCATTATTGATAGGCATGAAATCGCACCTATTAAGAACGAAATCGTTTTGCGGAATGATGGACTGCTATATAAAAGCGGGAGTAAAATCACATTTACAGGAAGAGTGATCGATACGGTTCAACGGAAAATTATGGAATACGATGTTGTAAACGGAATTAAAAACGGAGAATTTATCCTTTACTACCAAAACGGAAATGTTGAAATGTACGGGCACATTATTGATAATAATTACACGGGAAAGTGGTATTATTTTTATCCCGATGGTCAGCTTGAATCCGAAGGATATTTTAAAGACGACAAAGCTTATTTAATGTGGAAATGGTACTATAAAAACGGCAGCTTAAAAGAAGAAGGCATTTATGTAAACGGAATGAAAGAGGGTAAATGGGAAAGCTATAATCCTAATGGCTCATTGAAAACTAAAATCATTTATCGTAAAGATGAAATTCTTAATCAAATTGATTTTGAAAATACAAAATCATCATAAACAAATCACATTGGAGGGCATCAATAACAAAATCTGAAGGGTAAACATAACTTCAACACATTGCTGAAAGGGATGGGAGCCTCGCCCATCCCTTTTAATTTTCTTAATATTATCTACCGATCCTATTCTTTATCGATCTTCATTTTGCATTAATTCCTGCTGCGTTAAATTTAAGACGAATGATTGCATTTACTAATGGAGTGATACAATAGAGATTACTAAATATTTACCGGTGACATCTTTTTACAAGTCATTACAATTAATTGACCACAGGGAAGGAATTTATCTATAAGTTTGTTGTTAAAATTAAATTGAATATGGTTTGGATTAATAAAAAATTTTTTTGTCTGTTATTCTTTTTGCCGGTGGTATCATTACTACTTTTAAGTTGCGAAGAACCTCAAACCAATGCCATTGAAGGAAGAAGAATTCAAAATCTAAAAGGTTACTGGAAGTTTTCAATCGGAGATAATAGAGAATGGGCATTACCTGATTACGATGACAGCAATTGGGAAGAAATTTACGCCCCCTCTTCATGGGAAAATGAAGGCTTCCACGGTTACAATGGTTTCGCGTGGTACCGTCGGCATTTTGATGTAAAAGAAGACTTAAAAGGAAAAAGTGTTTATTTATATTTGGGCTACATAGACGATGTTGACGAGGTATATATAAACGGCTATAAAGTCGGTTTTTCCGGTTCGTTCCTGCCTGCTTTTGTAACAGCTTACAATGTTCAGCGGAAATACTACATCCCCGAAAATATATTGAGCAAAAACGAAAAAAATTTAATAGCAGTGCGTGTATACGATTCTCAATTGGAAGGCGGGATAATTTCAGGCGAGCTTGGAATTTATATAAATGAAAATGAAATACCTCTCGATATTAATCTTGCCGGTCAATGGAAATTTGCATTAGGCGATATGACGGAATTTAAGGACAATAATTTCGACGACTCCGATTGGCACACAATTATCGTCCCGGGCTTTTGGGAACATCAGGGTTTTCCGCATTATGACGGCTTTGCATGGTATAGAAAAGATTTTACACTTCCTAAAGAATATCAGGATCAAGAACTGGTTCTGCTCTTAGGCAAAATAGATGATTTCGACCAGATATTTATTAACGGCTCACTTGTAGGCTACACAGGTGAATTTTATGAGGATATGTTTGGCGTCAATCTCGGAGATAATTGGCAGAAACAACGCGCTTACGTTATTCCTAAAGAAGTATTACAAAAAAACCAACGCAATATTATTGCCGTAAGAGTTTATGATGGATATCTTGACGGGGGAATTTATCAAGGACCAATAGGAATTGTAACGCGAACAAACTATAATAAGTTTTGGAAGAAGTAAACAAATATCACCTTAAAATTGTTCTGTTCGACTATCCATTTTTTTAACCACCCATCATACCCCCTTATGACATAATTTGACATTCATTTACTTGCAATTGACAACGCTGACATTTGTTCGGACTAAGTTTGATCAGAAAGTTTGAAGATAAAATGACAAAATTAAAAGGAGGTCTAAAATGAAACGGGTACAAATTGTAAACAGCAAAAATGATTTTATCGCAGCTTATTTAATCTTAGTGCTGATCATCGGCTTAAGCTTTAAGTTGAATGCTTATAGCATCTCTAAAGTGAACGAAGGAATAAATGAGCGCGATTCTTCATTATCGTACGAGAACCAAACTGCGCGATTTCCGAATGCTGTAAAAAGCCTTGCCGAAGGAATAAAATCAGACAACCTTGGTTTAAGAAGAAGTTCTATATATTTTGCCGGAAAGTATAATATTACTGATTTAGAAAATGAGTTGATCAATCAATTGTCAAGAGAGGACGATCCCGAAACAAGAATTTTAATAGCATTAGTCCTTTATAAGATGGGTAATGAGCAGGGGAAGAGAGCAATAGAAAAATTGGCAAAATATGATGAGAACCCACGAGTTAGAAGAATGAGCTTTGCAATTTTAACCGAATATCCAACGACAGTCTATAAAAGTTATAAAATTTTAACCGAAATTTCATTTGATAAAGAGGAGTAAGCTGTGTTCCACTTGAGCATTCCATACAGATGGAAGTTGTTTAATCTTTCCTTCCGTCTGTTTTTTATTTTTAAAAGAGATGGAATTTCGTTTCAACGAAGGCTAATCAATAGGGATCGTTTAAAATAAAAAATTCCGTTTCCCTTTCGGAAGGAGAAACGGAATCTTGTTTGTATTAACTTTCAATTAACCTAAATAAACTCTTAGGTTTTTGCTTTTAGAAGCATATCTCAAACTACGTAAAGCTTTTTCTTTAATCTGTCTTACGCGTTCTCTTGTCAAATTAAACCGCTCACCGATTTCTTCCAAAGTTGCAGAGTGTTCACTGTTTATACCGAAGTATAATTTCAGAACTTCAGCTTCCCTCTCAGATAAGGTAGAAAGCACGTCTTCAACTTCATTCTTCAACGATTCCTGCATCAAGCTGCCGTCGGGTGACGGCTGCTGATCGTTTACGATAATATCGAGCAAGCTATTTTTATCCTCGCCTTCTTTTAATGGAGCATCAACCGAAACATGGCGTCCATAAAGCTGTAAAGTATTGGATACTTCGTCCGCATCCATGTCTAATTCGGCAGCCAGTTCGCTGGGATTTGGCTTTCGTTCATATTCCTGCTCCAATTTGGAGTAAGCTTTTCCCAGCTTATTCAATGTACCTATTCTGTTAAGCGGGAGTCGAACCATTCTCGATTGCTCGGCAATTGCCTGCATAATCGATTGACGAATCCACCAAACGGCATAAGAAATAAACTTAAACCCTCGGGTTTCATCAAATCTTTTTGCGGCTTTTATTAACCCGAGGTTTCCTTCGTTTATCAAGTCATTTAGCGATAAACCCTGGTTTTGAAACTGTTTAGCAACGCTCACAACAAACCGGAGGTTGGCTTTTGTAAGGGTTTCTAAAGCTTGCTGATCGCCTTTTTTTATCCGTTTTGCTAATTCTATTTCTTGTTCAGGAGTTAAAAGATCGACTTTTCCGATGTCTTGTAAGTATTTATCTAAAGATTTACTTTCCCGGTTAGTAAATTGCTTTGTGATCTTCAATTTTTTATTCTCCTAAGCTAATTGCTATAGTTTATTAATTATTTATAAAAAGTTTGCACTTTTTAGACTAGTAAAATAATAATTTATTCTGAATTTGTTAAGTCAAAAAATCAGTCTATATCTAATTTTTTAGTTAGATTATAGATAATCCGGTAAGATTCACATATTCCAGCAATTTTTCTCATTTTTTTACAATTAGGGCGTTTGTCTATAAATTTATCAAGTTTGGTGTTTTATACTAAGACAGCTCATTTTTGTTTACGGTATTTGAAAAAATAAATCGGAAAAATGCTCTTTTGTCAGCAGATGCTCACCAGCATTGGATAAGACGATAAAGGTAAACTGATGTTCCGGAATCCGCAAAATTATGTTTCGAAATCCCTTTAAGGAGCCTGTATGATAGTGGTAGTCAATTCCCTCGTATTCATTCGACATCCAGCCGAATCCGTAGTTAGTTTTATTCCTGTCAATCGTTAAAAAGGATGAAAGTGCATCCTCAAAAGTTTCATTTTTTACCAATTTTTCGGAATTGAGCGCTTGATCCCATTTATAGAGATCCTCCAGAGTAGAATACATACCTCCAGCCCCTGTAGTGGATAATGTATAATCGGAACTGGAAAACGAACCTGTATCGTTTCGAATATAACCAATTCCACGGTTTGCTATATAAGGTTTTCTTTCATCATAAACAAGAGTATTTTTCATTTCGAGCGGCGCAAATATATTTTCAGTTAAAAATCGGCTGAAAGGCTGAGCGGTAATCCTTTCGACTAACATTGCAAGTAATACATACCCGGAATTCGAATATTGCATTTTTGAGCCGGGTTTAAACTGCAAACTGTCCTGCGTTTTGAGAACGTTCCAAACATCTTGATTAGTGAGTGAATCAATATCTACTCCGACCACATCGTAATGATCACGTAAGCCGGAAGAATGTGTAAGCAGGTTTCTGATTGTAATTTCTTTACCATAATCCGGAAACTCAGGAAAATATTTGGATATCGGATCGTCATAAACCAATTCGCCTCTTTCGTATAATATCATTATTGCCATTGCAGTAAATTGTTTAGACAACGATGCTAAATAGAATGCTGTGCTTTGATTTATTTCTTTATGAGATGCAAGATCGGCTAATCCTATATTTTTAAGATAAATTATTTCCGAGTCTTTAATAATCATTACCGCATAGCCTGGAGATTTATCATTGGTTTTGCTTTCTATCAGAGATCCCACTTTCGAAATGATATTTAGAATGTGACTTTCGGTTAAGAAAGCATTTTTCGGACCGCAGGAATAGAATAAAATTAAGCAAACAAGAATACAGCATGTATAAAAATTTTTTAGCTTTATTATCATGTTTTTAATCCCCAATATATTATTGCCAAATTTTCGAAAAATTAGTTGACGAATCTTTCGTATTCTAAAGAGAATTTCTATTCAAGCTTAACGGTTTCAATACCATCCCCGATAGGAATTTTAATCTTATACACTTTACCATTTTTGATTGACAGCTTATCACCTCTCAGCCATGGATTGAAAGTCTTTAACGTTTTATAGCTTATCCCGCTCTCAAAAGCAAATTCTGTTAAATCTTTAATCGTTTTGTGCACTTCAATTTCCTTGAATAATAATTTCGGATATAGCTCATTGGTATTTATAAAATAACCATATTCCACGGGATTTGAAAGAATTTCTTTAAGGGCTAAAACCCTTGCAATATATCGAGATGTTTCTTCACTCAGAAGCAGATCGTAATAATCATTAGTTTTTTGTTTTTCGGCTTGACGGCGAAGTCCGCTTATACCCATATTAAATGCGGCAGCCGCCATTGTCCAGCTTGCAAAAGAATCGTAAGCTGCTTTTATATACTTGCACGCCGCCTCGGTAGATTTTTCCACATTATATCTTTCATCTACTTCGTCATTCACTTCTAATTCATATTCTTTAGCGGTTGAATTTAAGAACTGCCAAAATCCTGTTGCGCCTGCTGGAGAAATCAAATTAAGCAATCCGCTCTCAACTAAAACCACGTACTTGAAATCTTCGGGAATTTGATTCTTTTTCAGAATAGGCTCTATCACGGGAAGCCATCTGTTCGATCTTTTCATCGTCAATATTGTTGCTGAATGCCAGTAGGTGTTCACTATCATTTCCCTGTCTATTCGTTCTCTAACATCAAATTTTTCAAGCGGCGTCCTTTCACCGGCAAAGCTCATTTGATCTGGAATCTTTGGTGAAATAACCATCATTCCTGTCATTTTTTCATTTGATATTATCTTGCTTTGCTTGTTTAAACCGACTGCTTCCTCGTTGCTTAAAAATGCTGATACGGTTAATAAAATTATTATTCCTGTCAATATACAGGCTAAAAAGTAAGCGCGGCAAATTCTTTTTTTACTGTTTATTAAAGATGAGAACATCTCTTTTTCCTTTTTTTATAAATTTCGGTCTTTCATGGATCTTTGATGATTTCAAAAATATCAGAATGACGGAACTCATCTGTCTGTAAATTTTCTTAAATTTCCTCTCAAAATTTTTACAGCCGCTTGTTCCGTAATCCCAATTTTAACTTTATACGGTTGTAAATTAAGTAACAAGTGAGTGTTAATAACTCAAATCAGCAGATTGATAAATCGCAAATAATTCTGAGCACTTTTTCGTCTGCAAATTACATCCAAAATTATTTAAGGTAAAGGAGAAAATATTTTGCCGGAAGAAGAGTTGATGCAGGTTAAGGAATATCCTTCCGATGTTCACATACTTTTCAGGAATGATAAACAATACATTCTCTTAGGCACAGCACATATCTCAAAAGCATCGGCTGACTTAGTTAAAACAGTTATCGAAAAAGAATTGCCGGATAAGGTTTGTGTTGAATTAGATCAACAAAGATTCAAAGCTCTTTCGGAAAAAAAACGATGGGAATCGCTTGACTTAAAAACTGTAATACGCGAAAAACAATTAACTACGCTAATTGTAAATTTATTATTAGCATCCTATCAAAAAAAACTTGGTGAAAAATTAGGTGTGGTACCGGGTGTAGAATTGCTTCAAGCAGTTAGTACTGCTCAACAGCATAATATCGCATTTGATCTTTGCGATAGAGATGTACGAATTACGCTTAAACGTGCATGGAACTCAATGTCTTTCTTTCAAAAATTGAAATTTGTTTCATCAGGTCTTGCCGGCATTTTTAACAATGTGGAGATAACCGATGAAAAATTAGAACAGCTAAAGCAGAAAGACCTTCTAACTGAAATGATGAGTGAATTAGGCAGAGTAATGCCTGTAATTAAGAAAGTAATCGTTGATGAACGCGACCAATATCTTGCTCAAAAAATAAAAAATACGGATGGCAATAAAATAGTGGCTGTTGTAGGAGCGGGACATATTGAAGGAATCAAACACATTTTAAATGATGAAAGCGGCGAAATTGATTTATCGGCAATAGAGGTAATTCCATCAGCTTCGACCTGGATGAAGTGGATTGGCTGGCTGGTACCGGCTATCATAGTCGGTTCGCTTCTTTACATTGGTTTTAACAAAGGATTGAATGAAGCCGGCAGCAACTTTCTTTATTGGATATTAGCCAACGGTATACCGAGCAGTTTGGGGGCAATATTTGCAGCAGGTCATCCGTTTACAATTATTGCTGCATTCTTTGCCGCGCCGTTTACAAGTTTAAGTCCGGTTATTGGCGCTGGATATATTGCCGCATTTGTGCAAGTGTATTATCAGCCTCCATTAGTAAGTGAAATTCATTCTGTGATTGATGATGCCGGCAAAATTAAAATGTGGTGGCACAATAAGCTGCTTAAAGTTTTGCTCGTATTTTTATTGGCAGGCACCGGAAGTATAATAGGAACATATATCGGAGCTTATGAAATAATTTCAAATTTATTTTAAACATGATGTGTTATAAAAATTAAGGTGACTTCAAATTTTGATTCAAATAAATTGAAAGGGGATAACGAATGAATACAATGGATGCTTTACTTACACGAAGAAGTATTAGAAAATATAAGTCGGATAAAGTTGAAAAAGATAAGATAGATAAAATTCTGCGTGCCGCTATGTATGCGCCATCAGCAATGAATTTACAGCCATGGGATTTCGTAGTTATCAATACCGAAGAAGCTATGCAAAAAGCAATTCAAGCCATACCGCACGGAACTGATATTCTAAAAGAAGCACAAGCTGCTTTGTTGGTTTGTGGAGATAATAAAATAGAACAGAACATTGATTATATAGTTCAAAATTGTTCTGCCGCTATTCAAAATATTCTTTTAGCTGCACACGAATTTGGCTTAGGCTCTTGCTGGATTGCAATTTATCCTCTGCAAGAAGTTATAGAGAGTGTAAAGAAAAAATTCGAGCTTCCCGAACACATTATCCCTATCGCACTTGTTTCTTTAGGATATTCTGATGAAAATCCTGAAGCCGGCGAAAGATTTCTGAGCAAAAAAATACATTATAATAAATGGTAATGATGCAATGAGCAAACAATATGATCCCCGCATGCACTCGGCTGAGCATATTCTTAATCAAACAATGGTAAGGATGTTCAACAGAGGACGTTCATTCAGCGCGCACATTGAAAAGAAGAAATCCAAATGCGATTATTGGTTCGATAGAAATTTAACCGATGATGAAATAAAAGCAATCGAAAATAAAGTGAATGAAATTATTCAATCAGATTTAAGTGTGCATGAAGAATATCTTAGCAAAGAAGAAGCCGAAAAATTTTTTGTACTGGAGCGGCTGCCGGAAGATGCCGGCGATACTATTAGAATTATTAAAATAGGTAATTACGATGCTTGCCCTTGCAGCGGGCTTCATGTTAATTCATCAAAAGAGATCGGATCATTTAAAATTATTTCCACAAGCTACGAAGACGGTGTGCTTAGGATAAGATTTAAGCTTGGCGAATAGTGATACAGCCCGGCTTATTGTTGTAAAAATTTAACAAATCTAAAAGTATCTCGTTTTGTAAAAAATAATGCCATTTGCGTTTCTGCATTTATTAAATAAACAATTTGTTTTTAATTGGAGATAAGATTCTTAACTCATTTAACAGCAATTAAATTGAAAATTACTCTTCTTACTTTCTTCATTTTCTCTCGGGTTGTATTCTGCCAGGAAGATTCAATAAAAACATATCGTCTTGACCAAATAACCATTAAGGGGGGCAAGGAAGTTGAAGCTAAAGTTGTTAATCATATAAGTTTAAAAGAGATTAAAAGTTCCGACCCTGTCACCGTAAGCGACCTTGGCAAATTAATTCCATCAGTAAAAGTGCAAACCAATTCCCGCGGTGAAAGCAATTTTTATATGCGGGGTGCAGGTGAAAGGCAGGTGTCAATTCTTTTAGACGGACTTCCACTCAATATTCCTTGGGATAATAGAATTGACCTCAGTTTAATTCCTTCAAATACAATCGGAGAAATTACGGCAGTGAAAGGAATTGCTTCTGTTCTTCTCGGTGCTAATGCAATTTCCGGAGTAATTAATTTGAACTCTGAAAACTATTCCTATGCACGAAGAAAAATCAAACTTTCATTTTCAATTGGAAATAAAAATCTTCAAAACTATTCCGTTTTATATTACGATGGTACCGAGCAGATTAATTTTTTTCTCGCTTCGTCTTATGACCAGAAGGATGGTATTTCATTACCAGCCTCTCTTGATGCCGGTTTATATAGTGCAGATAAAACTTTAATAAATACCGATAAAAAATTATTTAATTTTTTTGGAAAGTTTAATTATAATTTTTCAAGAGAAGGGGGACTCGGTTTTTCTGCTCTATACATTAATACCGAAAAAGGTGTTGCTCCGGAAATGTACGTTACAAATCCCAGATACTGGCGATACCCTGAATGGAAACTTTTTACCGCATCCGTTACCGGGGATTACTCATTTAACGGTGTCAATCCCAAAATTGATTTTGCCTTTTTACTTACAAATTTAAAAAGCAAAATAGATCAGTATAACGATATTTATTTTACTGCAATAGATGACACAGAAATAGGTAAAGATTTTATAATCAATGGAAAGATCGCATTAACATTATTGCTTAATAATAATTCATTGATAAAAGCGGCACTTACCGGTTACTCAACAACTCATGAGGAAAGAATAAAATCAGCCGATTATGCTGAAGTTCTTTATGCCCAAAATGTGATTAGTGCTGCAGCAGAGTATGAGCATTTTTTCGAAAAGTTAACATTCACCTCCGGCATCAGCTATGATGTTTCTGAAACACCGAAGACCGGAATTTATACTGCAGGAGGCAGTATTTCCGATTTCAATTTAATGACGGGATTTGTTTATTCATTCGATAGAAACACTTCGCTGCATTTCTCTTTGGGTAAGAAAACAAGATTTCCCACATTGCGTGAAGCCTATTCGGGTGCATTGGGAAGATTTGTGCCAAATCCCGCTTTACGTGCCGAAGCAGCTTATTCAGTTGAAGCCGGAATTGACAAGATGTTTAAGCAGGGAAAAGCAGACTTAACACTTTTCGTTTCATATTTAAAAGAAGGCATTACACGCGAGACATTGCCCGAACGCCAATTTATGCGTATAAATAAAGAATCTATTAGAATGTTCGGCGCTGAATTCTCATCGCATTTTATCCTGAATAAAATTACGTCAATATACTTTCATCTATCTTATCTGAGTGCTAAAGGGAAAGATGAAAACAATTCATTCAATGATACACTTGAATATAAGCCTCAGGTAATTTCGTTTGCTCAAATTAATATAGAGCCTTTTAGTGGTATTGAAACACTTTTAGAATTTCAAAGCTTGATGAAAGAATTTGGGCTTCGCGAAGGAAACCTATTCTTCCAAAGGCTGCCGGATTATTTTCTTATAAACCTGCGGGTAGCTTATATAATTAAATTTTACGAAACGTTTGAAACCGAAGTATTTTTTCGCGTTAATAATTTATTTGATCGTCTTCATTATTCGCAGTGGGGAATTCCCTCAGAAGGACGGGCATTTAAAGCCGGAATTACACTAAAATATTAATTCAAGGCAAAATAAGATTCTTTGAATCTTCTTTTCATTATAAGTAATTTTACAAAAGTTCTTTTCAAAATAAATGAGTGGGATACCAGCTATGATAACCGCATTTTTACCTTTCAGTGGTAATGATTATACACAAAAAACCATAAATGAATTGATTAAAACCGGATTGGTTGAAAAAGTTTATTTGTTGACACAAAAAGAGGTCAAAACAAAAATTGATAATTGTGAGGTAATTAAAATTGATTCTCTTTTTTCTACCAATACAATTAAATCCTTAAATAATCACTCGGTAACCAAATTCATTCTATTTCTAACACAAGAAACTTTGGTTGAATTCGGACAGTTTGCATTAGAGAGATTTGTTTCAGTTGCACAGGATTGTTCAGCCGGTTTGGTTTATTCCGATTATTATGAAATAAAGAACAACCTGCGCTCAGCACACCCCGTAATTGATTATCAAGTAGGAAGCTTGCGGGATGATTTTGATTTCGGTCCACTTCTTCTTATCAGAACAGATGCCATAATGGACTATGTGAAAAATTTGCAGACGAATTATGATTTTGCAGGTCTTTACGATTTACGTTTATCAATTTCAAGAAGCTATTCTTTAATTAGAATTCCCGAATATCTTTATTCCACTGTTGAGGTTGATACGCGCAAATCAGGCGAGAAATTATTCGATTATGTAAATCCGAAGAATCGTAACGTTCAAATTGAAATGGAAAAAGCTGTAACCGAACACCTAAAAAAAATTGGTACATATTTAGAGCCGCAATTTGAAGAAGTAAATGACACAGACGTTCAATTCGAATTTGAAGCATCTGTTATAATACCTGTTAAAAACCGCGTTAGAACAATAGGTGATGCAATTGCTTCGGTGCTAAAGCAAAAAACAAATTTTCCTTTTAATCTTATTGTGGTTGACAATTATTCGAATGACGGCACTACCGAAGTAATCAAATCATTTGCTGAAAAAGATAAGCGAGTTGTTCACATAATTCCCGAAAGGAAAGACCTTGGCATAGGCGGCTGCTGGAATGAAGGTGCGCACAGCAAATACTGCGGCAAATATGCCGTACAGCTTGACAGCGATGACGTCTATCCAAATGAGAGCACACTTCATAAAATTGTTGACGTATTCAAAAAAGAAAAATGCGCAATGGTAGTAGGTTCTTATACTTTGACCGATGTGAATTTAATTGAAATTCCCCCGGGACTAATTGACCATCAAGAATGGACGCCGGAAAATGGAAGAAACAATGCACTAAGAATTAATGGATTAGGTGCACCGCGTGCTTTTTATACTCCTGTTCTACGCGAAATTAAGATTCCAAATGTAAGCTATGGAGAAGACTATGCTCTAGGGCTGGCAATTTCAAGAAGATATCAAATCGGAAGAATTTATGAGCCGATTTATATGTGCAGAAGATGGGAAGGTAATTCGGATGCAGCATTGTCGGTCGAAAGACTAAATGCGAACAATTTCTATAAGGACAGGATAAGAAGCTTTGAAGTTTTAGCCCGTCAAAGATTTAATGCAATGAAAAAGTAATTCTCCTGCTGCTTTCATTAACAACAAAAATTTGAGATTGAAATTGCCGAATGATTTTATTCTAAATAACGGGGAGATTGCCGAATTAGTTGCACAAGGCGATTACGGAACCGCCTCGCTTAAATTATTTGAGCAGCAGAATCAAACGTGGACGCAGTTGATTGAAGGTTACGCATCGCTTTCAAGCGTTCAAACAAAAGAATTTTATTTTGATGGTTACAAAATAAAAGTTCAATTTAATCCCGGCAGAATTGTTTCAAGCTCAGCTAAAGTTGATCCTAAATCCATTAACGAAAGAAAATGTTTTTTATGCATACCAAATCTTCCGCCGGAACAAAGAGCAATAAATTACAAGGACGATTATTTGATTCTCTGTAATCCGTTTCCAATATTTCCGCGGCATCTTACCATACCCCATGTTGAACATAAGGCACAAACTATAAAAGAATCGTTTGATGTACTTCTTTCTCTAAGCAGAGAAACATCAAAGCATTTTACTGTTTTTTATAATGGTCCAAAGTGCGGCGCTTCGGCACCGGACCACTTACATTTCCAGGCAGGCTCAAAATATTTCATGCCTATTGATAATGATTTTCATAGCATAAAAAACGAATACGGAAATACATTGTTTGAGTCAGACAAATTGATCATAGAGGCAATTGATGACGGTTTACGCCGCTTTTTTTCTTTCGAATCGAATGAATCTAATCTTATTGTTTCGAGTTTTAATTTACTGTATAATATTTTGCTTTCTTATTATGAAGAAGGCGAAGAGCCGATGATGAACATTTTAGCTTTTTATGAAGATGAATTTGGCTGGAGAGTGCTTTTGTTTCCGAGAAAGAAGCACAGGTCATCACACTATTTTGCTGAAGAAGAAAAACATTATTTAATTAGTGCGGCTGCGGTAGATTTGGGCGGTGTAATAATCACTCCGCTTGAAAAAGATTTCGAAAGAATAAATGAGAGGGTAATAAGAGAAATTTTTGATGAGATAATTATAGATAAATCTGTATTTGAATTGATAAAGCATGGGCTTTTAAAAAGCCTCTTTAAATAGAGTGAGTATTTTCTCCGAAAAGCATTGAAGCTGATATGCCGATTAATACGTTAGAAAAAGATTAAAATTAATATCAGTAACTCATGTAGATTTACTATTCTGTTAATAACAGAGATGAAAATTTTGGTTGCTTATCTTTTGCATAAAATATATATTTACAAAGGTTATTAACCACCCCTTCGGTTTCGATCAAGGGCGCAGAGTCACTTCGGTGACTCTTGCTTTTTTAAATCTAAATTTGGAATTAATGCGTACTATTATCTATATAGATGGATTTAATTTTTATTACCGTGCCGTAAAAAACACACCTTATAAATGGCTTGATTTGAAATCACTTTTCCAAAAACTGCTTTCACCAAATAATCAAGCTATAGAAATTAAATATTTTACTGCGCTAGTTTCGGGGAAATACAACTCTCAAAAACCGATAAAACAACAAACATATCTGAGAGCACTGAAATCAATTACTCCTGAGATTAAAATATTTTATGGACATTTTTTAACACATGAAGTTTATGCCCCATTAGCCGATCCCTCCGAAAATAGGCGGGCTGTAAAAATAATAAGGACTGAGGAAAAAGGTTCCGATGTAAACATCGCAGTACATCTCCTTAACGATGCCTGGTTGAATAACTACGACTGCGGAGTTGTTGTTTCGAATGACAGCGATATAGCTGAGTCGATGAAACTTGTTAAGGAGCATCACTCAAATAAATTGCTTGGTTTAATTATACCAGGAAAAGGTCATCCATCAAAGGAGCTTATGAAACATGCAGATTTTATCAAAAGAATCAGACATGGAATATTAAAAACTTCCCAAATGCCTAATCCGATTCCCCACACAAATATTTATAAACCAGGCAACTGGTGAAATTCAATTTGTTTTCTAACAATACTTAAGAATCCACCCATGGGATCGAGACTATGTAATCAGAATAATCGAGGTTGTGTAAAAACTCAGAATTGTCATTTCGAAGGAGCGGAGCGACTGAGAAATCTTTACCACCGGATCCTCTGGAGATTAGGTCTAAATTTCTTCTCGTTTAATAATAAATCGTTCTTGATTTTCCAAATTAGCTTTCATTTCTTCAAACCCGAAGGTGTTTGCGGAGTAGATAAGAGTTTCTCAAACAATTTCCATCTTCTTTCAACGTTCTTCACTGTGCCGCTGCTTCGTTCTATGTAAGCAGCAACAATATCTTTACCTAAATTATAATTAATGACATAGCTTCGGTACTTTTCGATGAATTTTAAATATCTTTCCGCCCGCTCTTTTGTCATCAGCGAATATTTAATCAGCCAGTTGAGAGTTTCTTCTTTATTCCACTTACCGTCAAGATAATTCCTTGCAGCTTCGTTTCCTGCATAGTTTAATTTAGAAGTAAGCTTAAGAACTTCATAATACTTATCGGCTTTTTGGGGATTCAATCCTGCTAACGGAAAGAGAACTTCTTTTTCAAATTTAATTCTTGATTCTCCCGGGAATGCCATTTCGATTCCGTAATTAGCCGTCCCTTCTGCAATAAGCGATTGCGGACTAAAGAGAGCATATATTGAAAATTCTATCCATCCTCTCTCTTTCATTAAATTCTTTTCGAGAAGCGCATTGTAAACATGATGACCGGGATACCCTTCGTGTGCAGCTAAATCAACAGCGCGGTCTATATAAATTGGCAAATCGGTGTTCACCTGAATTAAGCTGTAACTGTTACCCTTATACCAATTATAAGCGCCCCATGGTTCACCCGTTACGTATTCAACCGTAAAACTTTCACCTTTTGGTAAAGCAATATGCTGAAGTGTTTTCTTGCGGCATTCAGCAATTGCTGCCATGAATACCGTATCGATTTTTTCTTTCGGAATTATAAATTCCTTTTTAAAATCTTCCAATCTTTCGGCAAGCGTTCCATTTCCGGGCAGCAGATTATTCAATTCATTTAGAATTGTTTGAAAATACTCTTCGCTGTGAACCGGAACTTCGGCATCATAAAGTGATTTTGCTTCTTCGTCGAAACTTAGCGTTCCGCCGGAAAGCATGAATATTTTTGTTTTAGCTGCTAATAATTGTTTGTATAAATATCTGTATCGTAAAGTTTCAATTTCATTCGCTTTGAAAGAGCTTAACAATTCAAGCTCATCTAATAGATTATTAGCTTCTGCGTTTAAGTAATCAAGTGATAATGAATCGCTTTTAAATTTTGAAGCGATCTCTTTTTTCCATTCCTCAGGACCATAATAAGCATCAACATAATCCGGATCATACTGCCCTATGCCTAAAATTAATTTTACGTAAGCTTCTGCGATTGAATTCATTTTAATTTCCAATTCTTTATTCGCTGCCGGTTTTTCTTCTTTCCCGCAAGATAAAAATATTAAGCATGAAAGAATTAATAAGATAATTTTATTTCTTAGCATGTAGTCCTTTTATTTATGCTTCTAATTAATCAAACTACCTATCTTCTCTTGTTCTCCTTGCATCAATAAATGATCTAACAGCAAGTAGTAAGAATACCAAACATATTAATGCCATTATAAGCTGAACTTTTACCGCATCCGGATTTTTTATCTCATCACCGCTGAAAATTACCGGCAGCACACGTACTGATGTCCCCAAAAACCCGAGCAGCATTAAAACAGTTGCGGCGTGCATGGAATGTTTTAAGTACTTTTCATTGAGAGCGGCAATGCCAAGTATCAGCACAGGAACGCCGAGAAAAGCCGGTATCAATGCAGTTATACTCTCGCTGCTGATTCCGAAATAACTTATTAACCCCAATAAAATTAATATCGCACCAAAAGTAATAGATAGTTTTGCCATTCTTTTTTCCTTCTAAAAAAATAAAACATTTTGTTATTTCACTTTTGCACCGATTATCTTTTCATATTCAACATCGTTAGGCTGCCATAATTCAATTTTGTTTCCTTCGATGTCAATGATATGAACAAACTTTCCGTAATCATAAACCTCTATTTCATCCACTATCGTAACACCTTCTTTTTTTAATTCTTCAACAAGCTGCTCAAGATTTTCAACACGATAATTTATCATAAACTCTTTTTCCGACGGCTCAAAATATTTTGTGGCATCGTTAAACGGACTCCATACCGTAAATCCTTTTTTTGTTTGATCACCAGACTGCCGCCACTCAAATGTAGTCCCATATTCATCCGTATTAAATCCGAAATGTTTTGAATACCATTCTTTTACCTTATCCGGGTCTTTGCACTTAAAAAATATTCCGCCGAGAGATGTTACTCTTTTCATTTCGAATACCTCATTTTATTATCCGATTCATTGGCTAAGCAAATAAGAAATCCATTCGTAGAATTTATTCTAAAACATTTCTTTAACTTCGTGCAGCAGTAAATCATAGAGATGTGAATGAGTTTCAACAAGCCGCATAATATCTGCAAGGTCTTTCTGACGTTTACTCTTTCGTCTTTCTTGATCCTGATATGCCCACAATTTTTCTTGAAGTACATCTTCCAGTTTAGCAGCCTTCATATCATAACCCAAAACTTGCTTATCAACAGCATTTGCAATAAACTGTTGATATCTTGTATCAGTCTGTAGTTGAATTCGCAAGTTAGATTGAGGATGGGTTAGATTAATACTATTAGGAAGTATTTCCATTTTGAATTTCTGTGCTGTTTCTTTAATTAATTTTTCTGTATCTGCTAATGTCAGAACTCAATCCAAGTCCATGCTGACTACAGGCTCTGCATAAGCATTTACTGCAAGTCCTCTTATCACACAATAAGAGATATTCGGCTTAGAAAGAATGTCGAGAAATTCTTTAATCACATCAACATTACCATTTGCTAAAGCATTTAGAAATTTTTTGGATGTCATTCTTTAATCATATTTTTATTTGACTATAACTGCTAATGATATAGCTCAAATGTCATTATAATGAAAAATAAAAACAATACCTTTTATATGCCTCAAGCTGAAGGTAAGTGAAAAAAATTATTTTAGTTAACTCACTTATAGTTCGCTTCTCCCGAAGATTCCTATGGAAAGCGAACGGAATAAAAAACTCAAAACATAAATGGGCTTTCACAGCGGAATCTTCGGATAACCCTAAATAATTCTTTTAAAGGCGCTAAAGTCCCAAAAAGTGTTTAAAGTTTTAATTCCGTTTGTTAAAACCGACGGCAAGTGATGAAGTAAAATTCTTACAGATCCTCACTTACCGTTCGCTTCTCCCAAAGGGATTCCTTTGGAAAGCGAACGGATCAACAAATCCCCAAAACACAGAGGGGCTTTCCCAAAGGGATCTAGGGATAGCCCTAATAATATTCCTTTTGTGGCTATCCATAAATCCTTTGGAAAGCCGGGATGGTTTTCTTCTCTTTCTTTATCCGTCAGCTAAAGCAGACGGTGAGTGATGATTTTTTTTGCTTCTTCAGTTGCTACTGACATAAAAATGTCATTGCTTCTAATATATCTTCCAACAAAAGTTTATCTGACCGCTTAAACGTAGATTAACTCCGGTTCAATTATTTTGAAGTACTTTTCTTTTATTCCGTTTCTTGATACCAGGTCGACCTTCTAATTCAAAAGCTTTTCAAGTTCGGAGCAAAGATGTATAAATTTCATCCCATCAGCGCGATCGAATTCAACCAATATATCTATATCGCTGCCTTCCTTATCTTCTTTTCTGCTCACAGATCCAAAAACAGCGAGTTTTTTATTGGATATTTAGATATCAGATTTGGTTTTGCATTTTTAAGTATCTCTACCGCCTCAATTTGGCAGCTCATTTTTTCCCTCATCGATTTATTTATTTACAATTATTACAAACAAAAATAAAAGAATTAAAAATTCAAAATTTCTATTTTTAAAAACACATTCTACTCCAGCTTTAAAATCAAATATCCAATTCCACCAACATTTAGATTTAGTTTGTTGTTATTAACCTCAAACTCTCTTCCGCTGATAATATCTTTTACTTTACTTACTTTATACATTCCCGGAAGAATGTATTCCAGGTTTTGTTCTTTTGAACTTTTATTGACGATTGTTAGTATTCTTTCATTCATATCCGAGCGTAAATAAGCATAAATATTTTTGTCGGCTTGCAAAGTAAAGAAATCACCGTAACGCAAAGCCGGATGATCTTTCCTAATGTGAATCAATTTGCTTACTTCCATCAGAGTTTGCTTTTCATATTTGTTTAATTGATCGTTGAATCTCATCATTCTTCTGTTATCCGGATCAGCAACTCCTGTCATGCCGAATTCATCACCGTAATAAATTACAGGGATTCCGGGAATTGTAAGTAAATAAGCAAGGTGGATTTTCAATTTATCATAACTTGAAGGATTATCAACCTGCGGCGGATTTGTCCATGCAATTTCTCCTGCTCTGCTGTCATTTATTTCAAGATCGCCGTCTGCATAAGCCATGTAGCGAATTTTATCGTGACTGCTTAATATGTTTCCCATTAAATTGATAAATCCAAAAACCTGAAAACTTTTTTGCATTTGATAATCAAGCATCTTGAACGAAGCGCTGTCATCAAGGAAAGTCGGTAATGCAACATCATAAAGATTAAAGTTGAACTGCGCATTTAGCTGTCCGTTATTAACATAAGAGTTTATTAGGTCAATTCCTCCGAAAGTTTCACCGATTTGATAAACTCTTTTCTGTTCGGGGATTTCAATTTCGCTTTTCAGCTTTTTAGTAAGCAGCCGCCAAAACTCATTGGGAACATGTTTAACCGCATCGTGTCTGAAGCCATCCGCACCGGATTCTTTTAACCACCAAACCGCATTGTCGGTCATATACTCAAGCGCTTCTGTAGAACTAACATAATCGAATGAAGGCATATAAGGTTCGAACCAGGTGGTTAATCTGTGTTCATCCCAAAGGCGCAAATTTTTTCTTCCGTCGGGCAATTCGAGTGTGCCGAACCAATCCCTGTGCTCTGCCCAAAACGGATGCTCTATGTGAACATGATTAGCCACAAAATCTAACAGCACTTTCAATTCATCTGCATTAGCAGTTTTAACAAGCTTCTTCAGCAATTCCATGTTGCCGAATTTTTCTTCAACGTTTGTCGGGTGAACAGGCCAGTAACCGTGGTACCCTGAGTAGTAACGATGCGGCGGCGGATATTCTCGATATGCATTATTAGTATTTTCGATCACCGGCGATACCCAAAGAGTATTAACTCCAAGCGAACTAAAATATCCTTCTTCAATTTTATCGATAATGCCCTGCAGATCTCCGCCCTGATAATTTGCCGGAAAGAATAGCGAATCGTGTGCAATCGGTGCATCGTTCGAAGTATCGCCGTTTTTAAACCTATCGATCATTAATGCATAGATTATTTGATCATTTAAAGTTCGGTATTTGTTTGAACCGGCTACATTACCGTTCTGTATCTTTACTGTTTGAATATTCGAAACGTTTCCTGATAAGCTAACTGCAATTCTTATTGAGTGATTTCCATCTAACATTTCTCCTTTAACAGTAAGAGTTATTTCTTTTCCGTTTAGGCTGATATTCTCTGATGGATAGCTGCGGTTATCGAATAGAGCTGTAATATCTTGTTTGCTTACATTAAAACTTTTATCCGGGTGTTCAAGATAAAACTTAAGCATCAATGCATCGCTTGTTTTTTCCGCACTTAAAACATGAATAAATATTTTAGCCGAAGGTTCTTCTTCAATTATTCTTACCGAATTAAAATCGCCCATACCATTAGATACTTTTACCGGATTTTCCGGGTCAATCAATTCTTTACCGTCCACATAAAATTTATATTCGTATCTGCCCGCATCGAGTGGAATTTTTAACTCTAACACTCCGTCGCCGTTGTCATCTTTCATCGGAAGATTAGAACGATCCCAGCTATTGAACTGACCGAAAAGATTTACTTGCCGATCTTCGGGATTGGGTTTATAAGTAAATAGATATTTTTTTCTTTTGATAAGCTTAATAGGAATTTCATACTGCTCATTATTTAACTTAAAGGAGACAAGACCAATTCCCGAAAAATTATTTTTGGGAGTGAAAAATATTTCATTTGCTTTTGCATCGAATGTTACATATACATGCGTATCGGGGAGGAATTCAATCGAATAGTCTTCAGAGTAAAACATGTCGCTGATTAAAACTTTCGTCGTTTCATCTTGTTGAAGATTTACAGGTTGAATTAGATCGGAAATAACCTGAGGAGTGGCTGTAGTTAGCGTTAATAGAATATAGAGTAATACTTTATTGAGCACGATGCTTCCTTAAATTGTTGTTAAACTTGCATTTGAGGTATTAAATTAATTTTACTGTAAAGTTAAGGCAAGTTTGGGAAATGGAAAAGGAAGATTAACAAGCAAAGTAAATCGATCAGACTTCTTTATTGCTTGCTGAACTATTTGAGCGAATTTATAAAAGGACGAATTTGTTCAAGAAATTCTCTACCTTTAATCAGTTGCTTCTCGACATATTCCCGCTCAAAAGTAATTAATGCCATATAATCGCCTTCTTGACGATCTTCGAATAAGCGATCATAAAACTTAGCCCATTCTGATTCGATCAAACCCGATTTAATAAATTCACGATGAAAAGTGTGCCGTACACCTGAATGCCTTTTGAAACTTAAACCGCGTTCCAATAAAGCTGCACTTACCGCATAAAATACAGAATAGTAAATACGATTCATTGCATAACTGAGTTCCCCGGCATCAAGCTCACGCTGTGCGGATTCAATACTGTGTTCTGCTTTGTTCCACCAATAGCGTACAACTTGTGAATGGTTTTCGGAAATATTCATAACAAAACACCTTCTTTAAGTATTTCATCATGAATTGGCAGTATCGAGTATATGCCTTCTTCCCAGGATTTTTTATCTACAACCAACGTCGAAAGGTTAGTATCGTATTTTAAATTAATTTCGCAAACAATGTCGGTAATTTGATGCCGCGTTGTTCTATCGAGAATTTTAGCGGTAACTATCAGCAGATCTAAATCCGATTCACTATCCATTTCTCCCCTAGCTGCAGAACCGAAAATGATGGTCTCAACAATATCAAAATTTGATTTAAGTTTTTTATTGAGCTCGTTAAGAGCCTTCTTCTGATTTGAGTTTAATTCGATCTTGTCAATAGTTTTCATCGGTTTCCTTAAAGTAAGTTTCTGATTTTTGTAAGATAAATCAATCAATCGCCTCTGCAAAGTTAAGGCAAGTTCATCAAATGGAAAAGGTTGAAAGTTATACGTAATGAAAAATTTTATTTTCAATTGATATTACTAAATGAAATAAGGAGCGGTAGGGTGCATGAATGCATGAGATCATTAAAGATATTTTGCCTGCCTATTACGAAGCTTTGTGCAGGCAGGCGAAATGACATTTCCCGATTTTCTTACAACTTCCGGTATTACTTTTTCTTTTAAAGAGTATCGTTCTCCCCTTCCCGGAAGGGGAGAAGATAAGGGGTTCGCCAAGAAACAAATAAAATACAACTACTGAGGGGGATGAGCGCAAAATCAATGGAATTTTATAAATCCTCTACAAGGATTTCTAATTTTTTATTAGAAACCGACTACAATAATTAAACATCTACGATGTTTTGTACGAATTGACATTGTGCGCAGCATCCTTTGGATAGAGGATTTATAAAATTTTCAAGTCTGTTGAATTTCATTTGATCGAAGGTTCATTTGAAAAAGTTTTCGGATTTAAGAAATATAAACCCCTGGGGATGACATTATTCTCATAATTTTTTACTATTCAATATCACTCCTTTGGAGTTGATTTTTTTTTCTTTGTCCCTTCTATAATAATATCAACCCTTCGGGTTTGGCAAACCAAATTATTCATATAATGAGGTGTATCCAAAAAGGTTTTCTTTGGAAATTTTGTATTTGAATATTCTTATTAATCGAAACATTTCCTTTCGGAACGATCCTTTGGAAATGAAAATACCTTTTTAAAGAAGACTCATTGATTTAAGCAGAAATCTTATTTAAGTTTTGTATAAATAAAGATTGGGATTTATATGAGGGCTATTCAAACGTTCCCGGATTCTTCTACACTTCTTCCCGATCATTACAACATTTCTGCTGCTTTAATCATTCTTTTCCGATTTAATTCTCAATATTATTAAAGAATTTATGAGAGGTATGAAAAGTTTCTACCACATAAGATATTTAATAGTAACATTGATGATGTTCCTTTTAATCGGAATATTGTCGCTCATACCTTTCAATTGTCTTTTCCTCGATCCGGTTGCAAAAGCTATCAGCGATTTTGATGTTTATGATATTGTTTACTCAAAAATTAGAGAAGAACCTGCCGCAGATACCAGCATCGTTCTTGTTAATATTGGCAATCTCTCACGGCTGGAAATAGCTCATCAAATAAATGTTATAAATTCTTATAATCCTTATTTAATAGCAATCGATGCAATTTTTCAGGAAGAAAAAGAAAGCTTCTGCGATTCCGTTTTAGCAGACGCTTTTTCCAAATGCAATAATTTAGTGCTGGTAAGTAAATTGGATAAATTTGATGAAACGAATGATACCTATGATACACTTATAACCTCATTAAGTCTTTTCAGTAAATATTCTACAAACGGTTTTGCGAACCTTCCGAATGATGATAAGGTGAGCTTTAAAACCATAAGAGATTTTAGACCGTTATCAAAAGTAAACGGATCCATTATTCCTGCTTTGGCTTCAAAGGTTGTTGAAATATATGATACCGATGCTTACCGGTACTTGATGAACCGGCAGAAAGGAATTGAAAAAATAAATTATACAGGCAATTTTAACAGATTCTATTACCTCGATGCCGATCAGGTTTTATCGGGCGAAGAGAATCTTGAATTCTTAAGAAATAAAATAGTGCTGATAGGTTTTATGGGAACAGATCTAAACAATAAAACTCTTGAGGATATTTATTTTACTCCGTTGAATGAAAGGTATGCCGGTAAATCTTTCCCGGATATGTACGGGGTTGTTATTCACGCAAACATCCTTTCGATGATACTCAGAAAAAATTATGTTGACAATATGCCCACATGGATGAGCATCGTGTTTGCGTTTATTCTTAGCTATGTCAGTGCCTTTATAATTCACAATCTGAAGAGCAATTATAAGGATTGGTTCGGAGCTTTAACTAAAATTTACATATTGCTGATAACTTTAATTAATCTATTCGCCGGAGTAATGATTTATCATCACTTCAATTATAAAATAAATTTAACATTGGCTCTTGCGGTTATAGTTCTTACTGCAACAGCCTTAGAACTCTATCAAAACTTTGTAAGCAAAATATTTCCATCATTGGAAAATTAAATCAGACCGCAATGAATAATGAGCGTTTAAAAATATTTCTACTAATTGTACTTGTTTTTTTATTTAGCATAACAGCGTTAGCACAGCAAGAATTATTTAAAATCTTAACGTATTCCGGCAAGGTTTATGGATGTACGCTTCCTTCTCAAAATTGGCATCAGATTCATATAGGCGAAAGCTTAAACCGGAATTACAGAATCCGTTTGGATAAAAACAGCTACACTGCCTTGATGTACAAAGACGGCAGGACAATGGAGCTTCTAAGCGAAGGAACTTTTGATATTCCAGAACTTGAGAGAAATATCAATGAAACAAAAAAGTCAGTCACACAAAAATTTGCGAACTTTGTTGCTCAGGAAATTATTAAAGATAAATCCGTAAAGAAGGAGATGAAAACAATTGCGGCGGTTGTTAGAGTAAAACCCAATCATATAGAATGTGCCATACCAGCCTTCACTAAAATAATGGATTCGGCGATCAAGCTTTCCTGGTACAGTTATCCGCAGTCAGCGCAATATGTATTAAGTATATTGAATAGTGACGGCGCATTGATATATATGGATTTAGTGAACGATACTATCTATACATTAAATTCTTCATCACTCAATCTGAGTAAAGATATAGCTTATAAGTGGTTCATTGCGGATAAAAATAATTCTCAAGTAACATCCGATACAAACACAGTTATTTTTCTTTCGGATGAAATTAAATATTCGATAATAGATACTTTAAAATTGATAAATGATGAAATGGGACCGAATATAACTCCATTTAATTTATTAGCGCTTGCAGGCTTTTATGAAAACAATGATTTAAACAATTACGCTTTAGAACAATTTGAAAGAGTACATGTGTTGGCGCCTCAATCGGAGGAATACAAAAAACTGTTCGCAAAATTTTTACTCAAGAACAAGTTATTTGTAAGAACCGCCGAATTATTGCAAGATAATAACAAAGAACAGTGAGTAAACTATGATAAACAAATTATCCATCATATTCTTTTTATTACTCATTAATATTTACCCGCAGGAATTCGGAATGGGTTTATTGCTGGACGATAGTCTATATGCAAATAGTCCTACTGCTGCAATCCTCATGCGCGGCGATTATGCCGATCTTCCTTCATCGGCTTCACTTAAAAAATATGCGCCTACACCAAAAAGCCAGGGACCTTATGGAACATGCGCGGGATGGGCAACTGCTTATGCCGGAAGAACAATTTTAGAAGCAATCCGAAATGATTGGTTGGGAGACATAATCGATGAAAATTCATTCTCCCCTTCGTATGTCTATAATCAAATAAGAATGGTTAAGGGCTGCGATGCCGGAACATCGCTTGTTGATGCATTAGATGTTGTTAGAGACCAAGGCGCAGCAAAGTTAGATGAATTCGGTTATGAATGCGAACGGGAAGTAACCGATTCGGATAAGTTAAGGGCAATTAATTACCGCATTATTGAATACAGGGAAATTGCATCCGCAAGAACGGTTGAAAAAACCAAGTACGTTAAGAAAAGCTTAGCGGAAGGCAGACCTATTGTGATAGCCTTCGATTGCCCGCCTTCATTCAGTTATTCCGAAGAGGTGTGGACGCCGCAAGAAGGCGATTATAAAAATTGGGGCAGAGGTCATGGGATGACAGTAATAGGTTATGATGATAAAAAGTTTGATGGATCGTTTGAACTTATAAATAGCTGGGGATCTTATTGGGGAAAAGATGGCTTTGTATGGATTCGCTACTCTGATTTCGATTTCTTCTGTAAGTATGCCTTTGAGATGATAGATAAATCTCAACCCGACCCGGAGATTCCGGACCTTTCGGGCACTTTGCAATTTCGCGAAAGCAATGGCGATGCAATGGAAGTTACTTTCAACGGTCAATACTTTTCTATGAAAAATCCGTATCACGCCGGAACTCTTTTCGAACTGCGAATTTCAAACAACGAACCGGCTTATGTTTATGCATTCAGTTCAGACTTGACATTCAAAACGTATCAAATATTTCCGTTAGACGAGAGAATGATCGCTTATCTTCCTTACCGGCAAAACAATGTTGCAATTCCCGATGAAGAAAGCTACAACATGTTGGATGAAACATCGGGAGTTTCTTACTATTGTTTTCTTTATTCAAAGGAGAGTCTCGATCTAAAAGATATTATGATGAAAGTTGAATCGGAAGAAGGAACGTTTTGGGAACGTCTTATAAAAGTTTTAGGCAATAAAACAGTTGATCAAGCAAACATTGATTTCCAATCATCCGATGTAATTAGTTTCAAGGCGCGCAGCAAAGGAAAATCAGTCGTACCAATTTTAATAGAAATAAATCACTTAGAATGATTCTAAAATATTCGGAGATTAAAAATGACGAAAATTTCATTTAAAATTTTGTTCTGCTTTACGGTTCTGATTTTAAGCAGAGCGATAACCGCACAAGAAAAAATTCAAGCCAACTTCGATTATTCTGAAGGTAAAATTTTTATTTACTATGAGTTTAAAGGCGACTACGCCAAAGAATATGAAATCGGAATTGTGTTAAAGCGGACAAGCGATTCTCGATTTAACTTAGTTCCGGAGGATTTAAGCGGAGACATCGGAACCGGAAATTTTGCAAATAAAAAATGCAGAATCGTTTGGACGTTACTTCCCGATGAAGAAGCGATGCTTGACGGTGAAGATTTTTATTTTGATGTAACTGCCAAAGAAATAGTAGAAGGGGGCGGAGTCCCCTGGTATGTGTTTGTCGGCGGTGCCGCTTTAGTTGGCGGTACGGCGGCTGTTCTCGTATTGGGTAAAAAGAGCAGCAGTGATTCATCCACGCCGCCGGTAAGCAGCTTTCCAACTCCGCCGAACAGACCATAATTTTTAAACGGAGAAACAACATGAAGAAGGTAATGGTAATTTTAGCTTTCTTACTTTTCTCCCAAATTTTGTTGGCTCAAATAAGCGGATCAACAAAACCGGGAAGACTGATACCGAAAAAAGAAGAGCCTAAAAAGGAAATTGTTACACCGCCGACCGAGAAAATTGAAACCGGTCCACAAATAACAATAATGGATCCGGTACTCCCCCCGACAAATGAGATAAAGCATAAGGAGAGTGCTCTTACCGTGCGCGGAAAAGCTTTTGATGCTGCCGGTATTAAATTGATAACGGTTAATGGTAATGAAGCAATATTGCTGCAGGATAATCTATTCTTCTCCAACGTGCAACTTAAAAGCGGAATGAATGTTTTAGTTGTAAAAGCAACAAACCTCAAAGACGTTTCATCTGAAATACAATTTAATGTTATTACAGACCTCGACGAAACCGGACCGCAAATTACTATAATCGAACCGCAGGTTCAGCGCGGAATTAAAGTCGTTCGAAAAACCGAGCTGACAAATATTAGAGGTATTGCAACTGACCCGGCAGGCGTATTAGAAGTTTATGTTAACAATCAGAAGGCAAAACTTTCGGTAAACAATGAGTTTAATGTAAGCTTATTTTTGCATGTGGGCGATAATCCGGTAATTATAAAAGCAGTGGATAATAAATTCAATTCGACAATAGATACATTCTATATTACAAGAAAGCTTGAAGACGTAATTACTGCCGGCAGGTATATTGCATTAGTCATCGGAATAAATTCTTACGATGGATATTGGCGTCCATTAAGAAATGCAATGAATGATGCCGAAGGCGTTGCGAGTATTCTTCGCAGCGATTATCATTTTGACGAAGTTATCTCTCTTCTCGACGAAGAAGCAACGAGAAGAAATATCATCCAAAAATTCGAGTGGCTTGCGGAGAATACCACTAAAGATGATAACGTGCTAATTTTTTATGCAGGTCACGGTCAATTTAACAAAGCCTTGAATAGAGGTTACTGGGTCCCGGTTGATGCAAAAACAAATTCCGTTGCGGACTACATTTCCAACAATGATGTTAAAACTTTCGTCAGCGGAATACCGGCAAAACATACTTTACTTATTACCGATGCATGCTTTGCTGGTGACATTTTTAGAGGCTCAAGAACCGAAAGTATAAAATTTGATCCTAACGATATGGAAAAATACTATCGCGAAGTATATCGAAAACAATCCCGCTTAGCTCTAACTTCAGGTGGAGTTGAGGAGGTAAGCGATGCGGGAAGAGACGATCATTCTATATTTACTTATTATTTAATTAAAGCGTTAAGAGAAAACGACAAAAAATATTTTGATGCCGGTCAGCTTTTTAATGAGTTTAGAGTTGCCGTAACGAATAACTCAGAGCAAACGCCGATGCTGCAGGTTATAAGAGATGCCAATGACGAAGGCGGGCAGTTTATTTTTATAAAAAGAGATGAAGATTAAGATTAGAGATAAGGGCTGGAGTTATTTCTATAGAATACAATACCATAAAAGGAATTTGAAAATGAAAAATATAGTTTTACAATTTCTTACTTTTCTCACGATGGTTTTGAGCTTGCAGATTTATTCTCAATCAGACACAAAAAAATCCGCTCAGGAAGAAAATAAAATTATTTACGAGGTGTTTGACAAAAAGGGATTGGTGAAAGTAAGCTTTTCTTCTGAATCGAATAAAACAATTGAACATGCGGATTCTAAAAGCAGGAACTCAATAGCTTCGCCGGAGGGTTGGGTAAATATTAAGACGGAAGATTTTGAGGGAACCTTTCCAAACGAATGGGATGTTTATGCAGCGGACGGCTATACGGATGCTTATTGGGATAAAATCCTGCTAAGCGATAATATACACTATGCGGGTTACTGTGCCGCAGGCGGTACAGAATCAAGCACATGGAGTGCGGGATATCCTGATTATATGAGAACATGGATGATTTACGGTCCATTCGATTTGTCCGATGCTTCAGATGCCGTACTAGAATTCATTTATTTTCTGGATTGTGAAGTGGTTTACGATACATTAAGATGGTTAGCCTCTTCGGACGGTATCTATTTTTATGGAACTGTTAAAAGCGATTCAAGCTCCACATTTCAATGGATAAGCGAAAACTTCGATTTGAAAAATGTACCGGTTATAGGCAACCTTACCGGAAAGTCTGGAATTTATATTGCATTCTTATTTAAAAGCGATGAGAGTAACTACGGAAGAACGTACCGCGGTGCGGTTATAGATGATATTGTATTAAAGAAATTTACTTCCGGTTCGAGCTATCCAACTACATTTTCCATTAACAAAACTTTTTCATTCGCCGGACTTGCCCAATCAAATTACAGAATGATAGGGCTGCCGGGATCTATTAATTATGCTGTCTCGCAAGTTGTTAGTGGAGCCGGAACTCAAAAGCAAGATTGGAATGTGTATTATGATAATGGTGCTGCCGAAAATTATTTGTTAGAATATGATGGCTCAACTACCTTTGCGTTCAAACCCGGCAACGGATTTTGGATGCTTAGTAAAAATGCCGTGAATGTTAACATGCAAGTCAGTACCGTGAATTTGGCAGGAGATAATACTTATTCAATCTCGCTGCATTCAGGGTGGAATATTATCTCCAATCCGTTTGAAAGAAGTACAAGCTGGCTGGATGTACGAAATGCAAATGGTTTAGGCGTGAATACCGTTATCTATGATTGGGACGGAACATGGAATACTGTGCAAACTTTTTTCCCATATAAAGGTTATTACTTCAATAATACCGGCGGCTTAACTTCGCTGAAAATTCCTTACGATCCGAATGGCACTTTGGGTAAATCAACAGGTGAAGATCAAATTCAAATATCGGGTGAGAACGATATTAAGTTTTCACTTAATTTAGATGGCGAAGAAAAATCAAAAGTGTTTATTGGCTATAATCCCAAGTCGTCGGATGATTACGATATTGGCGACTATTTCGCTCCGCCGGGGGATTTTGAGGAGGCAAGAATAGTTATCCGGAACGAGCATCTCTCAACCGATTATAAATATTTAATGAAAGAATCCCGCTCAGAAATAGGAGAGGGACAGACATATAATCTTGAGTTTAAAAATATATCAGATCAAGATGTAACGCTTGAAGTTGAACGGAAAAATTTGGATCAAAATTACTTAATGTTCTTATTTGATGAACGATTGAATAATGCCGTTAAGCTTTCAGCGAATGCACAGGTAAAAATGCCTGCCCACATAAAACATAATAATTATAAGTTATTAATCGGGACGAGGTCATTCATTGATGCAAACATTAAAAACATTGCCCCGACCGAATTTGTTCTTTACCAAAATTATCCTAATCCTTTTAACCCTGCCACTAAAATTAGATTCACGATTGCGTCAGAGGTCAAAGGTCAAATGTCAAATGAGGGAACTAATACAGTTAATACAGTATTGAAGGTATTCGATGTGCTCGGTCGTCAGGTTGCAACACTTGTTGATGAACCAAAAGCACCCGGAGTTTACGAGGTTGAATTTTCCGCCGGATCCCTTGGAGATGCACCCGGTTTAGCAAGCGGGTTTTACATTTATAAAATTCAGGCAGGAACATTCACCGCAAATAGAAAAATGATGCTGCTCCGCTGAGGTGATGATATAACGCGGTTACGAATATGCATTATGATAAATTATGTTCGACTATACAAGAAGTTATTCTGATTTTTCTCGATTTCCGCTTTGAAAATTTAATTTACCACAGGTGATGCAATTAGTGCTTCACTCATCAAAATATGGTCGTTTGAATGTAACGGCTTCGGGGAAAATTTCGGTAAACTCTTCCTTTATTTGTGTCATAGAATTGAGAAGGAGTAATAAAATCTGTTCATGTTCCGTTTTAATCTCTGCAAGTTGCCGTAAAGCCTCAATAATTTTTTCCATGCCTGTGTAAGCAATCCGGGAGTTTACATTCATCATTTCAGTTTCAAATTCATTAACGATATCCCGTTTAAGTTTTTCGAGCGAATAAAAGCACATTCTTATCTTAATGTGTATTTGCGGAGAATACCAAAACAAAGTGTCCCAGCTTTGATGAAATGGATTGGTGGTGTCTTCTGTTTTTTTCATCTCAGCAAATTTATTTTCGTTCACTTCATGATATGCGAAAATGTCATCAAAGAATTTTTCTGATTTTTTAATAAGCGTGTGTTCAGCGTTTCTAAACTTATTTTCTTCGGCAATTATTTCCTCATAATCTTCATAATCGTCTTCGTCCTCAATTAAATCCTCGTCTTCTCCAAAGGATCGTTCCGAAAAATCATCATCAATATACTTATCAATATTCTCATCATCCTTTTCATTTAGGATTTTGTTAAAAGATTTATGCAAAGAATCTCTCACGATTTTTGAATAAACATCCGGATCGTTTATATCCTCATCGCTTAAAATGAGATCAACCTCGGATTGTGTTTCGGTAAGGAATAAGCTGCAGTGATTGGTATATTTACACTTCTCGCACCATCTATCGCAATAATTATAAATACCGGGAATTGTGTGTGTATTAGAACCCACAATGGCACCTCTCCTTTAAATCGAATAATACGGATTCATTTTCCGTGATGGCAGCAAAATAATCTTGCTTCATCAAAGCAATCTGATATCCCGGGTTACCTGCAGGAGGTTGTCCGGGAAGTATTCCATTCAAGCTGCTGTTTGCATATTTCATTATGCTTTCGTTCCGTTTGTCAATAGTATCTTTTTTTCCTGCAGTACATTGTTTCTGAATAAATATTGATTATTAACTTGCAGTAATTAAAGAATATTATCTAACTAACTCAAGTAATCTTTTTAGTTTCTGGAGAAGGTGCTAAAAAACTTTTTAAGGATTTTTAATTACGTATCATTAATTATTTTGAAAAAATTAACATACAAATATTTAGCGTAAAAGTAATTATTGGAAATTCATAGCTATTTAAAAATTTTCGTACTGTCAGACAGAATACGATATCATTGATTCATTTTCAGCCGTTAGAGCAGCGAACCAATTCGCGGCAAAACAAATGGAAGGCAATGAAAGTTTTCTATCAAAAGATAAAGTATCATGCCCGCTGCTGTAGCTTGTTACAACAAAAACGGAAAGAACATCTTTGTTGTCTTCATGTACGCTGCATAGTCAGGACCAAACTTTTTAAGGTTTTCATGTTCTTCCACTTTAGCAGCGGCGACTAAAAAAATAATTGTCAATATAAAGAAGGTACCTGCAAGAAGTGAAAGATTTTTAAAGAACACACCGCCTCCTAACAGCAGCAATGAACCATAAAGAGGATGACGAATGTATTTGTAAGCGCCCTGCGTTATCAATACAGTGGTATTATTGAGTTCACCTCTCGGTTTGCCGATTGCATAGAGGAGATAGAATCCGTGTAGGGCAAGTATTAGTGAAGAGAAAAGCAGCAGCCATGATACTATCTGATTAACAGAGAAGGGATCGCGAAACCAGCAATCTACATTCAGCAAGATCAAAATCAGTAAAGATTCGAATGCAAAGAAACGCCAAAAGCCATGAGAATGTGGATTGCGCAGAGATGTCCAGGATATGAACATAATTCCGGCTGACACGACTGCAAATATTATTACTTTGAGCATATCATTGCTTCATTGATGATGCATCATTACGGACGCCAATGGCGGCTAACTATTTCATTACTGAAATTCATTTTATTTATGACGTATATCAATTCTATATGGTATTAAGAGATTTACGCTGTTAATGGCGTTTATTTTGATTTTAGTTTTAATGTCTTATCGTTTTGCGGCTTTCAGAAGGCGGGGCATTAGAAGCGCCAACCTGTCGCCCGGCACTAAAGTTTGATAGAATCATAGACCTTCAATTAACTATCTATTGTCGCCCCCTTTTATAAAATTGCGTTTAACCTTGTGTTAAGAGCTGCCTTGCTGTCTGTCCGAAGCAGAGTCAGTCCACGTTTGTAGAAGCGAATTACATTTATGATTTGCCGGTTATGTTTGGACCCGCTGTTTGTTAAATGATGTTGCCACATTCACACCTTTAGTTAGCGTTTGATAAACCACGCAATATCTTTCGGTTAGTTTTGCAAGTGTTTGCAATTGTTCTTCCGATGCATCCGTGTCAAGGTTAAACGAAAGACGAATTGAGATAAATCCAACAGGAACTTCTTTAGAAACTCCTAATGTCCCACGAAAATCTAAATCACCTTCCGCTTTTACAGTGCCGTCTTTTATATCAACACCAATTGCAGTTGAAACGGCTTGCAAAGTAACTCCAGCACAAGCTGCCAATGCCTCTAATAATAAATCACCGGAACAAGCCAATATTCCCGTGCCTCCTGTTGCTTTGTGAAGTCCTGCCTCAACAAATGCTCTGTCTGTTTCTACTTTGCACGAAATGCCTTCACCAATTTTTCCGCTTGCTTTAAGAGTTATATATGCTGATTCGGGTTGCGCACGATATTTTTCTTTCAATGGCGCTTGCAAATTTTTTAGTTCTTCTGAATTCATCTTTCAAATTTATAGATGAGTCTTCTCTTCCGAAGGATCGTTCCGAAAAAAGGTATTTTCATCAAGAAAATGTTTCGATTATTTCCGAAGGATCCCGAATGCTTTCGGGAAAGAATATTCAAATACAAAATTTCCGAATCGGAACGATCCTTTGGATAAGACCTTTTTAGATACGCCTCATAAATTAAATAATTTTTGTAGTGGTAATATTATAGTCAAACAGTAGTTTCGTTTCAAATTTAAAAATTCATTAGTGCTAAGCAAAACAACGTAAGTCGTTTAGCGGATCTACGCTGCTGTTTTTGCATCTCAAAAATGTGTGTCCGACGCCGCTATTAACAAACTCATTTTTTTTGCGGCGAAGGACACAGACCAATCACGAAGTGATCCCTTCGGGACACGCGGAAAAAAATGTTAACCGAACACTACTATTTGTTAAACCAAGCTTCAACTTTGTCTTATCAAATGTGTGAGCGTCATGGTTATGCCTGTAAGGCGTCGCCTTTTTTCCTATGGAATAAGAGCTAAGATCTTGTTTGCAGAGATGCACAAGCTTAGGCCTGAATTATGCGGCAGGCGAGCTAAGAGCGCGCCAGTTTCATCTACAAAGTCAATTTTATCACCCTTGAAACCGATTACCATACCTAGGAGTTGAAGTGTCTCTGCTTTGAACACTAGACTGCCGCTATTACCGTGGCTGACGATACCGTCAATTAGAAACGTACCAAAAGGACCAGTTGATTGCGCAACTATTCCTACTCGAGACACAGGTTGGTTGCCGAGTGACTCCACCCCAATGTTGAGTGGGTAACCTATCACGAGGACTTGTACGCCCTCCTGGATCAGGGAATCGGGGGAAAACAGTGAGACCCCGACGAACGCTTGGTCGAATTCAATCTCCTCCCCTGAATTAAATAGAGTCTTGCCTAGCTTGAGTACCGCGACGTCAATAGTATGATCTGCCTTGACCAATTCTGCTTCGAGATAAGCTTTTCCTCGCTTAAGGTTGGCGCCCACTAGAAGCTGCTGATTCTTACGAAGGGCAGCTACCACATGAGCATTAGTAATTGCGTATGCGACATCCGACTTTTTCACAAAGAATGCAGAACCGAGCAAAGAAGGTCTAACCTTATTAATATCTTGGTCAACTTGGAGTGCCTCAATAGATAAGGAAGATAGTTTAGCATCTCTGATTCTGTCAGGAAGGCTAAAGATTTGAGCGTGCAAGACACTCGGGGTTGAGAAGACAATAAAAGTCGCAGCAAGCAAAGAAGGTACGTATGTCAGAATGTTCATGCTATCCTCTATAGGGAAGGTTGCGCCTAACTATTGTATTAATGAATTTATTGAAATTCATGACGTTTATCGTGTGTAGCAAAAACAAAATTGCAGAGGAAATTATAACTAACTATTGCCAAAATTTGAGCAGAGCAATTTTTTATTTCACGTTTTTACTGCTGTTAGCGGAAGTTCAAAATTCAACTTCGTAAAATGTGAATAACTCTTTCAGTGATCTCATTTACTTTTTCGTTTTTCAAATGACCGACTTTATATAGTACTATATGACTATTAGCTGTGAATATTCGGTTTGGTCGAATGTTACTCGATTGTCTTAAACTACCTTCTGCAAAATGTTCATCTTCAATGGATACAGCGTATGAATCCTTAATCGTTTTGCTTGTTATCTGACACAAGATAAGATCCTCACCTTCTAATGCGGTAAGAACTAGTGCAGGGCGTCGTTTTGCAGTCGTTAAATCAGAAAATGGAAATGGTAAAACAATCACGTCTCCTTTTACAAATTTTGCCATGCTATTTCTTCCTCAGGTCGAAGCCAGTCCTTTTGAAGTAAAGATTCGCTGGCAATGACAGTTTCCAGACGCTCATGAAGTGTTTTGGTCTTTAAATAGCGAATGAAGTCCAGGGCTTCATCAAGGAAGATATCAGGAATCTGCTCAAGTTCTTGAATAATTTTTTCTTTGTTGCTCATAACAAATCTCCGAGTTGCTTACTAAATATATAAGCTGCTTTAGTTATTTGCAATTTCCGCCAACTATCATTTTTATGTCGCCTTACACCCTTAATGGCGTTTATTTTGTTCTTTAGCGTTAATGCTATATTTAAGAATTTCGGTTATAAAATTAATAGCCTTCGCCTTTCAATCAAAATGGTTAGGTCATGTTACTCAATCTTTTTCAAGTTTTCATCTTAAAGTTTAAGCGCACCTTCGGCTGGTAAGTTACAGCAGTTATTTTTTTGATTTGTATTATTTCTCTCAGGCAGGTAAACGGGTTTAACAGCACAGCACCATCTGCTCGCGGGAAACTTATCAAAATTTTAAAGAGAGGTCAAGTAAGTTGAGGGAGCTGCAGCGTGAAAAATCCCTTTTGTTACAGGCTGTATTTGTAGAGCAACCTTCAAGGTTTACATGCGATAGAGCACGAGCAACCTTGAAGGTTTGGTTCAAGATATTATAAGTACGCTTTCATGTGGTTAACGTAATTAACAGGTCCGTCGGGCTGATATCCTGTAGTTAATATTAATTTGCCTGATGAGTTTAATAAAAGTATCGTCGGAAATCCAAACACACCAAATCGTTGTGAAAGATTGTTGTTGTACATTTTCATCATGCAGGCTAAATGACATGTTCGAAGCCGCTGTTAAACGATTCATTCTTTAGCGGCGATAACTCATGTCAATCGCACAAATTCCGCTACCGTCAACCCAGCTTGATGTATAATTGCTCGTAAAGTATCCCTATCCAACTCCTTGTGATCAGGCACTACTAACTGGGCGAATGGCTTATCTCGTCTAAGAATTATGTGACTGCCGTGCTGTCTTCTTTAGACAAATCCGACTTTTGAAAGGGCTTTGACACAGTTCCGACCGGAAATCCGTGGAAGGGATTTCATATGGCAATAAGAATCGTCTCAAACTTTTCGGGCGGTATGGGAAGCTTGTCTTCCTTCAAGGCGGAAATGTAACCCTCGATTGCCTCCCGAATGTTGGCAATTGCCTCTTCTTTCGTTTTTCCCTGACTAATGCAGCCTGGAAGACTCGGACATTCTGCAACCCAGTACTTGTCCTCTCCAGGATAGATAACCACTTGCCTCATGATTTCTCCTACTTTCTCCAAATATACTGCACTTTACTATTTGTTGCCACCACCGTTGCGTATTACGTTTTCAGCAGCAACACCGTTGCTTTTGCCGCCACTAATTGAGTGCCGAACACTGCCATCAAATGACGCATTCTTTAGTGGAGAAGGTCACATACCAATAACGAATTGATCTCTTCGGGACCCGGGCAAAAAATGTTAACCGAACACTACTATTTGTTAAACCAAGCTTCAACTTTGTCTTATCAAGCAGCGAGCGGTATGGTTATACTTGTTAGATGCAGCCGCTATATCTTAGCCCGTTGAATTGTACATACCCTTCACATTCGTTTGGTGGCGCATGCTTTTACGAGCCTAACAATTCGCCTGTCCATCGATCCCGATTAGCCCAGAATGGGCACTGTGGACAAGTCGATTCTTCCGGATAATCGATTCCCTCTTCGTGCGGACAACCGATAATCCTTCCCGCTATTGCCACACGTTTAACATTTCGCTCTTTAATGAAGGACAGAATCTCGTTGTTGATTGCTCTGTCGATGCGAACATCTTGATCTCGAACCAACCATCGTTTGAGTTCAACAACCTCGTCCCTATGGTCGATGATTCCGACTGCGACCTTAGTGGCAGTTTGGTCATCAGGACCATAGTAAGCGATAGTAGCAATTGGAAAACTGCCCGGTTTATTGCGAAATTTCTTATGAAAAAATCTCTCGGCAAATTTTTCTCGTTTCATTCTGAGTTCTCCCTTTCGAAAGCCAGCATCTGACCAATCATCGCCGGAATATCTCCGGATAATGTTAGCAATTCTGACTCGACTTTTGTTTCTGTTTGATTACCGATGCTCAGTCACAAAGCAGTGCGTTACCAATCGACAGGGGAGTGATGCACCCTATCGCTGTTGGCGGTTGCAGCTAACGTTTTGCTTCACTACGCCGTCACGCTTGCTGCCTATTACAACAACTCATTTATTATTAGCCCCGGCAAGCGCATGGGCGTCAACTTTATTTTCCATATAATCCTTTTAACTACTGTAATTGCTTGGCTCTAATAATTTAATATCATCATAATTCATCCTCTCCGAGGATGTAGTTTTGGAATAATAATTTGTTACTACAATAATAAAACATCTACGATGTTTCTTTATGAACACAACCTCGTGCAAAGCATCCTTCGGATATCGGAACGATCCTTCGGAGAGGTCAAATTATTGTAGAAAAACAGTTCCTTTTTATGCAAAAATCCTCGTAGAGGATTAACAAATTTTCTAGTATTTCATTCGATTTTGTTAATATATCATCTTTAATATTATGTAATTTCCTTTCCTTAAGTTGACGCCTATACGGCAAGCGGGATTGAGCGAACACTTTTCATTGAGCCATTCTTTTCCGTTTCATATTCGCCTTTCCAGAAAGCGAACGTCGTAATGCGGTGTGTTATGGGCAAGCCTGAGCAAAAGTTGTAATCACGGCTTACCTTTTTTATGAATTAACCAGCGAGCAACGGCATATCCAACAGCGACGCTGAGTAGGGTTGCAGCAACGTCCGACCAGTCAAAAGTGTAATGGACTTTTGCCAGAATGCCGGGGCGCGGAATAAGTTGAATGAACTCAAGTCCTAAGGCAATGACACCCACAATCACTGTCGTTTGAAGAAGCGTGAAACGTGCCAGCCGAGGATTTGAACTCGACAAGATAAGAAACAACAACCCGGCAGGCCCAAGGGCGCTTGGGGCGATGCCGACAATGATCGAAGCGACTATTGCCTCATCTGACCACCGGATTGCTTTCACAGGGATTATAAGCAGCAGACACGTTAACCCAATCCACCCGAAGAATCGTTTGGTTCTATCTGATAGAATTATGTTTGGTTCCATGAACTTACCCGGGAATGGTGTGTGAAGTTGTTCCCATGAGCACCGGTTTGCACATAACGTTTCGGCAAACAACGCCGCCGTTTTGCGAACTATCAAATGACAAATTCTCCGTGAGCAAAACGGTGGAACGAGCACAACTGATTTGTGAACTAAGCTTTAACATAGTCATATCAAATGAGCGAGTGTCGTTGTTTGCCGTGTTATGTGCAGTATCATTCATATCGGTTGGAATAAAATTTCTTGAAATAAAAATAGTAATCTCTGGTGCGGTCAGACTCTTCGGATAGCAACTGTCGAGCGAGATATTGTTCTTCCACCGTGCCAATAACGGAAAGGGCCGCCAATAGGTAGTCTCTGAGTTGTGCTTCTTCCGAAACAGAGAGTGAATCAAACTGCTTTTTCTTCATCATGCGGAAAATCCCCCGGTAAAGCGAACGGTGATTATACTCCGATGGTGCTCTCTTCACACGGCGGATGAAAGTCCCGTCCCGATACCAACGCAACGTTGAATCCGCATACGTAGCAAGATCAAGCGGCATCTGTGTCGTTGGATTGATGAATGTGCAAGAGCCAGTTTGACCTGGAGAGTCCTCCTTTACTTCGGGGATTATCCCGGTAAACAAATAGAGAAGACTCTGAGCGACTTTGGTGAATTCCTCATTGGGGTAAAACTGGAAATTCTTCTTTGCGAGCAGAGAAAGATTGGAAGCAGACGGTACGGCAAGTAAGGGCGGTTCTTCGATATTGGTACTATCGGTGCTTGGCATTGCATAGTAGTAATCAGCGAAAAAGGATTTGTAGAGCGCAGAGTCTGACCCGTGTGGGTTGTACCGAACAAGGGTCGGTGTATTCACACCGGTATCGACTCTCGATTGAACAAATAGAGGCTGATAGCTTTCCTTGAGATAAGATCCGAGTGTGCGGGCATACTGAGAGGTGTCAATCTTATACGCATCGAGTATTTGAAGGTCCGTTTCATTAAATGTCCACTTTTTGAGCGTATGAGCGTTACCTGTGATGATGATGAAACAGGCATCAGGGTGTTTCTCGATTTCCTCATGCACAGTTTTAAAAGAAAGATTGTCGCGAAAGAAGCGAGAGTACGCATACTTTACAACCATGGGCGCTGTAGATTGTAAGTAGGGTATCTTTTCGAGCTTGTCAGTCACTGTATCTACTTGTGAGGGAAGAAGATATTTCTTTCGCTCGGTGTCGTAGAAGTGATAGCTGTTTTCGTAACCGAAGATTCTAAACCTATCAGACGCTCGGTCCATGACCTTGCTGTAGAACAGGTATTCGTTGAGTTGCCTCGTTGAAAACAAACCCCAGCCTTCGGGACAAATGGTCGCAAACCGTTCAACGGTGTAGTAAAGATTGCTTCGGATGAGATCGAGTTCCTTCTCGGGCGTTTCGTGCTCCAATCCAACAACCAGCTCTTTGATCTGGTGGTCGTTGGCAAGCCAGCGTTGAATCAGTTTCAGCGGTAGTTGAATAGCATCGTAAGAATCGTGAGATAGACATTCGGGAATTACCACAATTTTCCGTTGCTGAAGTTCATCCAGAATGAAGTCTTCAATGGCTGGGCCAGTGATGCGCTGTGGCACAGATAAAAGCTGTTGACCAAGTGTTTCGTGGATAAAAGGGAGACAGTTCAAAAACAGGCAGAGTATGAACAATCGTCTATCCATTAGTGCCCTCGATAATGTGAATGATATTGCACATAACGTGTGCAGGCATTACGCCGTTTGTTTTGCCGCAATCAAATGGCAAATTCTTCTGTGGCAAAACAAATGGAGCGAACACATTAATTCTATTTTCAAAATGAGCGAGCATCGTAGTGCCTGCTGTTATGTGCCTGTGGACGCCAGCACGTCTATGAGTCTGGAATTGGCAATCGCATCGACTATTTCAGCGAATTGGATGTTGGTACCAACCATCCCAAAATTCTTTTCGACGACGAAAGAAAAAAACGACAACAGGGTTTGTCCAAACAAGTGTCCGCCAAAGTGGCCATTGGTCAAATCTTCGAGACGATGGAATGACAGAAACATCGTCTATGAGACAAACTTGTAAACCTTGCTCTCTCGCCTTTTTTCTCAGACGCCAATAGAAGTCCACGTCCTCGCCCATAAAGAGCGTTTCATCGTATCCGCCAAGAGAGAAAAAAGCATCGCGATGAACAAATTGCACCGCTCCTTGAGCCATCCGTAGCAGCTTCCCGACCACCCGCCACATTTGTAAGTAAACCTTGACTGAAATTCTAGCAAGTTGATAATTCGTGTCCACCGCACCGCCGATACAAGCTGGATCTGACAGGACTTGAGAAATTCTCCACAATAGAGTTTCGGGAACTGTGACATCGGCGTCGATGAAAATTAGAGCATCGCCCCGCGCAGCTTTTGCTGCAGTATTGCGTACCTTCGCAACACCACGGATTGTTTCGTGGACAAGCTGTACCTCCAGAGCCTGTGCCACTTCGACGGTTCGATCTGTGCTTGCATTGTCAGCGACAAGTATTTCCACGGGTAGACCACCTCGTTCACGGAGAAAATTCTTTGCCCGGTTGATAGACTCCAGTGTGTGGGAAATCCACTTTTCCTCGTTGTAAGCAGGAACGATAATAGAGATAGACTTGCAAAATGTTGGATCTGTCAATTGTGGCACCTAAAACTTAATCGTGCTGGCGGACATGGCAACTAACTATTGTAATTACGAATTAATATTAAAAAACTATTACGTATATAATACCAAATTTGGTAAGATAGACGCAATAACTTTTTCCGATGTATATCGGGATTTCGCGTATTTTCCTTTTAAGGGCACCTTAACCTGGTGAATTACAGTAATAATTACTTTCTTCGAAAAATATTTGTTCGGCAAGTAAACAAGATTAACAGGACAGCATTTTCTGCTCACGCATAACTTACATTAATTATTGGAGGAGGTCAAGTAAGTTGGGGTTAGGAATGTGAAGAAAAGTCTTCAGCCTGTTCGAAAGTTCTTCATAGTAACCTTCAAGATTTGCGAGCGTCTAGAGCAGCAGCAACCTTGTCGGAACGATCCTTCGGAAAGGTTTTAGTAATGCATTATAAGCACGCTTTTAAGTGGTTGAGGTAATTAACCGCTCCGCCGGGCTGAAGTATGAAGCACCACAACCGGATACGCTCTGTTAAACGAAGTTTATCATTCATAGGAGATTTCTCAACTCCTCTTTACTAATGCCTGCTTGTTTTAAAATTTAAAGCAGCGTTCCCGGTGGTAAATCTTTTTTATGAAGAGGAACAACTACTCTTCTCTTCTTTTCTGCATTTAAGTAAAGATGATGGCTTCCTTTTGTTCTATCCAATACGAATCCTTTCCGTTCAAGTACCTTGATAATTTTCTTAGGAGTAAGTGAAGGCAGTTTAGGCATGCGTCTCAACCGTTAGGGTATATTCTAAAGTTCCTTCTTCTGTTGGTATTTCTTCACCATGCTCTTTTAAGCTCTCTATAAATAATTCAATAGCTTCCTTTGCCATATCGATCGCTTCTTCTATCGTGTCGCCGTAGGTAACACAGCCGGTAAGAGAAGGAACAGTTACCGTGTAGCCACCCTCCGGCTCTTTTCTTAGTAAGACTCTATAGTTCAATAATCTCATAATTACCTCATGCTCTTTACTGTGATAAAGTTTCTCTTAACCATTGTTAATGAACAAATTATAATATTTCTTATGGATATTATACAAAATTTAGACCGATAAACGCAATTATTTTCGTCTAATCATTACGTGGTTTCTTTTGTTTTTTTATAAGGAGGCATCTAGCGGATTGATTATTATAAAGGAGTTATTGCTAATACCGATATAAATCGTTGTTGTCTTGTCCGTGTTTCCACGAAATTCTTGTAAATACTTTAATCGTTACAAAATGCTATAAGATGCGTTGCAATGCTATATCTTACTCCTAAACGTTTTATTTTACATTTATTCTTAAAAGCTAAGCGCACCTGCGGCACATGAGTCACAGTGGTAATTTTTTGATTTGGATTATTTTTGTAAGGCAGGAGGACAAGTTTAACAGCACAATATCATCTGCTCGTGCAAAACTTAAGTAAATTTTTTGTGGACATCAAGAAGGTGGAGGTGTGAGAGCTTGAAAAACCCTGTTGTTGCAGGCTGTGTTTGTAGAGCAACCTTCAAGGTTTACATGCGATAGAGCACGCGCAGCCTTGTCGGAACGATCCCGAAGGCTTTCGGGAAAGGTTCAGGTAATTATTTATAAGTACGCTTTCAAATGGTTAACGTAATTAATCGGTCCGCCGGGCTGGTAACCTGTTTTTAAAATTAGTTTGCCTGATGAGTTAAATAATAGTATCGTCGGAAATCCTCTCACTCCGAATTTTTGAGCGAGATTGTTATTGTATAGTTTGGTTTCGTTGCTTTGCTCGATTGTCCGCGGAAAATCAAGTTTAACTAAAATCAAATTATCATTTGCAAATTCTTCGAACTCGCTTTTTGAAAAAACCTCGTTGCTTAAACGCTGACACCAGATGCACCAATCGCTTCCGGTAAAATTAACAAGCACAGCTTTGTTTTGCTGCTTAGCCTTCTGTAACGCAGTTTCGAGGTTGTCTTCCCATTTTAAATTATCGTTAGCCATGTTATTGCTGCAGCCTAAAAACACAACTGCTAATACCAGTGCCGCTAAAATATTTCTCTTCACTTAAAATCCTTTCAATTTGTTGTTACGTTTGATACAAAAATGGGGAAATGGATTCTCGATAAACTTGATGAAATGAAAGAATGAAAGGGCGTATGGATGCATGATTACACAATTGCATGGCTGCATGAATGCAAGGAAGCATGAGATTTGTTGTAATGAAAATATTGATTTTATATTAAAGTGAAAATCAAGACAAATTGGAATTCTCTCGAATTAAAATTATTGTTTAAAAATTACCTCTCATGGAAATTTTATTTCCGTTTTCATCCACAAATTCCTTTTCACCTATTTGCTGGCGCCACATTGCATAATACAATCCATTTCTTTCAATCAATTCAGGATGAGTACCGGCTTCAATTATATTGCCTTTTTCAAGCACGTAAATTTTATCTGCGTGCATTACGGTTGATAAACGATGCGCAATAAGTATTGTTATTATATCCTTCCGGCTCGAAATTTCGCGAATCGTTGTGCCGATTTCTTCTTCGGTTAAAGAATCAAGTGCGGAGGTTGCTTCATCAAAAACGAGCAAGTCTGGTTTTCTCAACAATGCGCGTGCAATTGAAATTCTCTGCTTCTCGCCGCCTGAAACTTTAACGCCGCCTTCGCCTATCAAAGTGTCCAACCCTTTATCGGCTCTTGCAAGCAGACTTCCGGCAGCAGCTTTATGAAGTACATCTAAACATTCTTCGTCCGCTGCATTTGGATTAACAAAAAGTAAATTTTCTTTCAGCGTGCCGGAAAAGAGCTGCGTATCCTGTGTAACAAAACCAATCTTCTCTCTTAGTCTATCGAAATCAATACGGCTGCCGGATACTCCATTATAAAATATTTCTCCTTTAACAGGAGTGTAAAGCCCAACTAACAATTTTACCAGCGTCGTTTTTCCAGAACCGGAAGGACCAACAAATGCTACGGTCTCTCCCATTTCAGCTTTGAATGAAATATTCTCCAATGCATGTCTTGTAGAACTTTTATGTTTGAACGAAACATTTTTATACTCAAGCGACCGGATGGATGAAATTTCATAAGGCAATGCCGGTTTGGCTTCGAGCGGCATTTCCAGAATCGAATTAAAATTTTCGAGCGAAACTTCGGCTTCTCTATAAATATTTATTATCTCGCCTAAACTTTGCAGCGGACCAAATATGAAGAACGAATAAAAAAGCAAAGAGAAAAATTCACCGATAGTTATCTGCTGAATGAAAATAAGATACAGCATCAGAAACATTATACACGTTCTAATAAAATTAACCGCAGTGCCTTGAATGAAACTTAGTATTCGTAAGTATTTTACTTTTCCTAATTCAAGCCGAAGAATTTTATCGGTAGTAGTATTAAGCCGGTTTATTTCCTGCGAACCCAGTCCGAGACTTTTTACCAGCTCAATATTTCTAAGCGACTCTGTTGTTGTTCCTGCAAGAGCGGTTGTTTCACCAACTATTTGCTTTTGAACCTTTTTAATTCTCTTACTTAATTTTGAGCTTATAATACCGAGTGTAGGAATTGCAGCTAAAAATACCGGAGCTATAATCCAATGAACATAAAAAGCATAAACGGTTACAAAGATAATCCCGACAATTGAAGTAAATAATGTATTGATTGCTGCGGCGATAAGCTTTTCAACATCGGTTCGTACTTTTTGAAGAGTACCCAATGTCTGTCCGCTTCGCTGATCTTCGAACAAAGAATAGGGAAGCTTAAGTGAGTGGCTTATTCCGTCAGAATAAATTTTTGCACCCAGCCGCTGAGTGATAACGTTTACGTAATAATCCTGGAAATTTTTTGCTACACGGGATACAAACGCAACTCCTACCGCAGCCAACAACAGCAATCCCACGCCTTTAAAGAATTCGCCGGTTGTATATTCAGCAAATCTTGTTGCATATTTGTCTATCACAATTCTGAAAATGTATGGATCGAGCATAGAAAAAATTTGATTTATTGCCGCTAAAAGGAGAGCAAGTAATACAAATTTCCAGTAGTTTTCGAGGTATGAAAGTAGTAGTTTCATTTGATCGAAAAAATAATCATTAGTACGATAACTTAAAAAGCAGTAGTGTGATCACTTCCGGCAGCGTGATTTGTATTCCGTTTTTCGTCTTACGGTTATAGTTCTTAGAATTTTTTATAGAACTAATTGTGAAGAAAATTTCTAAATGTGGCTATCCTAAGGATCGAAACTGTGTAAATAGTAAAGTTGTCATTTCCGGAGGAGAAATCTTAATTTTAGCATCCAGCGTAAAGATTTCTCAGTCGAAGACTCCCTCCTGCCTGCAGCAGGCAGGCGAAATGACAGAACACTTTGTTTTTTGTCAACCTTGTAATTTTGTTTATTACTGTCCGATTTACCTTTTCCTACGGAGAATCAAAAAGCAGGTTGATATAAGGTTTGAATTCTTGAATTTGTTCTTTGGATATTATTTGTCCTATGGATCCTACGGATAATTTGGGATTTGTCCAAAGGATCCTTCGGATTATTTGTTTTTTACTTACAATTAAAATTTTTCGAATGAATCCTTTGGACAAATATCTTAGGTTAGATTTTATTATTTAATAGTGCATACTTATAAGTAAAACAATTTTTATTTTAATATGAACTGGTTAATACCTGCAATAACTACAAGCCTGATTGGAACGCTGATTCTTTTCTTAATCTATGCTTACTTTTATAAAGAGGAAAAGAAAAAATACATAGGAGTCCTTACTTTAGGCTGGCTTATGTATTGCGCAAGATTATCAACCTCGCTTTTAAGTGAAACAAGTACTTATCCGCAATATTTTATTTTGCTAAGCCATATATTTATGACTGCCAGTTCGCTCTTAATTTCCTACGGTACTTACTTATTCATTGAAAAGAAATTTCCCCGCATCTTTTTTTACATCGCGGCAATAGCAGTCTTTTGGTCAATAAGCGCCGCCGCACTCAAACTGCCGTTTTATTTCCTTAGCATGCTTCCTATTCTATTTACTGCATTCGTATTTATGTTCGCAGGAATTTCATTTCTCAAAAGCAGTGAATCAAAGCTGATAGCGGCTAAGATTACCGGCTGGGCGCTGTTTCTTTGGGGGCTGCACAAGCTAGATTATCCTTTATTGAGAGAAAATTTTACCTTGGCACCGTGGGGATTTTTACTCAGTTCAGTTCTTGCACTAATTACGGCAATCGGGTTGATACTTCTTTTTAATGAAAGAACAAAAAGGGAATTGGTGCTTAGTATCGAAAAACTCAAAGAGTTGGATGAAATAATAAATCGAAGCCCTGCCGTCGCCTTCTTATGGAAAGCAGAAGAAAATTGGCCTGTTGATTTTGTCTCGGAAAATGTACGCCAATGGGGCTATGAACCGGATGAGTTTTTAACCGGTAAAATACTTTATGCGGATATCGTATATAAGGAGGACCTTGATAGAGTAGCTCAAGAAGTAATGCACTATTCGAATGCCGGTTATAAAGAATTTAAACAAGAATATCGCATTCTTACAAAATCAGGAGAAGTAAGATGGATAGAAGATTGGACATGGGTAAGAAGAGACAAAGGACGCATTACTCACTATGAAGGAATAATAATTGACTCAACACAAAAGAAAGAGTTTGAGATATCATTTAAAAAATCCGAAGAACAATTAATTGATGCCAATGTAAAGCTGAGCGCAATATTCAATGCATCACCCGTTGCAATAATTAAATTAAACAAAGAAAAGAAAATAGAGTTGTGGAATTCTGCTGCTGAAAAACTTTTTGGTTTTAAGGCGGAAGAAGTTTTGGGTAAACCATATAGCTTTTTCTCTCCGGATAAAGAAAAAGACTTCGAAAGAAATTTTGAACGCGTAATTAAAGGAGAATCATTAAAAGAAAAAGAAATAGTACGACGCCGAAAGGACGGCTTGGAGTTTTATGCTAGATTATCTACTGCGCCTATTAGAGATGAACACGGAAATGTTGCGGCGGTAATGGCAATGATTTCGGACATCACCGAACAAAAAAAGGCTGAAGAAGAAATTAATTTTAACAGCGAAAGGTTAAAGTTAATTGCCAGCGTTACATGTGAAATCGTAGCATCAAATCAATTAAGAAAACAGCTTGACAAATTCACTGAACTTGTGTGCGATACATTCAGGGTTGATGCATGCGTTATTCGAAAGCTTGAAGATGACAGTTTAACCTTGCTTGCTGCAAGAGGTGTTCCCCCCGAAATATTAAGAAATACTTTTCCTGCTAATGTTGGAATAGCAAAAGAAATTTTAAGCAGCCGCAGACCTTTAGCAATAGAAGATACGGGTGTACATCCTCTAACAAAAGACGGGGATCAATTTAATAAAACGCCGAATAATTTTATCTCGTATGCCGGCGCCCCGATGCTGATAGATAACAGAGTAACCGGTATTATCGGTATTTATACGTCGGAACGCATGATTCATTTTACCGAACGCGACCTTGAGCATCTTCAAATTGTGGCAAATCATATAGCAGTTGCACTCGAAAATGAAAACTTAATAAACCAGCTTGAAAAACAAGCGGAAATTTTTATTGAAGAGATTACTGAAAGAAAAAATGCAGAAGAAACCTTACGCAAAAGAGAAGCGGAATTCAGAGCTTTAGTTGAAAATACGCCCGATATAATAGCGCGGGTGGATGAAAATTTGAAATGCCTTTACGTTAATCCTGCAATAAAACGATTGACGGGATTAGATCCTTCCTTCATAATTGGAAAAAAGATTGACAAGATTGAATTAACGAAAAGTTCAACACTTAATTTAAATGCTATCTCCGAAGTGTTTAAAACCGGAAAAGAAAATTTAACAAAATTCGATTTAGAGCTGCCCGAAGGGAAGAAATTCATTGAATCACGTATCATTCCCGAATTCAACGACAGGGGGGAAGTAGAAACTGTTTTAGTGTTGGCAACAGACGTAACGGAAAGAAAATTATATGAAGAAGAACGGTTTCAGCTATTAACTGTATTGGAAGCAAGCGTAAACGAGATTTATATTTTCGATGCAAAAACTCTTCAGTTCACATTTGTTAATGAAGGTGCCGTGAAAAATTTAGGCTATTCTTCCAACGAAATAATGAATATGACTCCTGTAAATATTAAGCCCGAGTTTAATGAAGAATCATTCAGAAAATTAATTGAGCCGCTCCTTAAACATGAAAAAGAAAAGCTGGTATTTATTACCGAACACTTACGCGCAAACGGAACCCGCTATCCTGTCGAAGTTAATCTTCAATTAATCGAGCTTCCGTTTAAACGTATATTCCTGGCAATAGTTCTGGACTTAACGGGCAGGCTTGAAGCCGAAGAAGCATTAAGGAAATCGGAAGAAAGATACAGGCTATTATTTCTTAACAATCCTCTGCCGATGTGGGTATACGATTCGGATACCTTTGAGTTTCTTACGGTTAACGAAGCTGCCGTTAATAATTACGGTTATTCACGGGAAGATTTTTTAACAATGACAATAGAAGATATCCGTCCGCCCGACGAAGTTGAATCACTTGAAAAATTTGTTAAAGAGCATGAAGCGGGTTATAGAAAAGCAGGCGTTTGGAAGCATAAGAAAAAAAGCGGAGAAATTATAGATGTTGAAATTGTTTCTCATGATGTTGTGTTTGCAGACAGAAAAGCAAGACTTGTACTGGCAAACGATGTAACGGAAAGGAAAAAAGCCGAGGATAATCTTCGTGAAAGCCGCGAACAATTGCGCGCACTTGCCGCAAATTTGCAGTCAGTTCGCGAAGAGGAACGTGCTTCCATTGCAAGAGAAATACATGACGAATTAGGGCAGGTGCTTACTTCCTTAAAAATGAATTTGACTTTATTGGGCAGAAGCATTTCTGCCGGTATTTCTTCAATAGATATTGATTCGATTCAAAGCGAAATTGAAGGCATGAAAGAAATTATTGATAGTTCTGTAAAAAGTGTAAGAAAACTAATTACAGAATTAAGACCCGAAGTGCTTGATAATTTAGGATTAATATCCGCATTGGAATGGCAAGCGCAAGAGTTTGAAACAAACACGGGTATCAAATGCAGTTTAGAAGGTCTTGATATCGAACTCGAAATCGGACGGGATGAGTCAATCGCTATATTCAGAATATTTCAAGAAGCATTGACGAATATTGCGCGTCATTCTGGCGCTACTCACGTGCAGATTGAAATTAACCGCGATGAAAAGAATTTCTTTATGAGAATTATTGACAACGGTAAAGGTTTTTCGAGCGATGAAAAGAAGGGTGAAAAAACATTTGGGTTAATCGGTATGCGTGAGCGCGCAGCAATACTCGGCGGAAATTTGGAAATTGAAAGTTACCCGAATTTAGGCACTTCAATTAGCGTTGTTATTCCTATCAGCAAGAAATCATAATTAAGTTTTTTGATTTTCCCCTTTAGCAATTCTCTTTTTAAACAATCAAATTTATAGTTTAACAAATGTTAATCTTAGCCACTAATGAACACTAATGTTCACGAATTTGAATTAGTGTCCAAAGGATCCTTCGGATAATTCGTGAAATTCGTGTCTGAAATTTTTAGCGTATTCTTCACCATTGATTTTTTTGTGCAATCTACAGCGGGTTTATGCTTAAGAATCAATTTATTATCTTTGAGCCTTAAAAATAGCAAGGTAAGTATGACTTCAAACGAAATAAGGCAACAATTTTTCGATTTTTTTAAGAGTAAGGATCATAGAATAGTCAGCAGTGCACCGGTGGTTCCGTTTGACGACCCCACATTATTGTTTGCCAATGCCGGGATGAATCAATTTAAAGATGTTTTTTTAGGAACCGGTACGAGAGATTACAAACGTGCAGCAAATACGCAAAAGTGTATACGCGTAAGCGGAAAACATAACGATCTTGAAGAAGTAGGATACGATACTTATCATCACACTTTTTTTGAGATGTTGGGCAATTGGTCCTTCGGCGATTACTACAAAGCAGAAGCAATTGAGTGGGCGTGGGAGCTTTTAACCGAAGTGTGGAAACTTCCAAAAGAAAGATTGTGGGCAACTGTTTATAGAACCGACGACGAAGCGTTTGAACTGTGGAAAACAAAAACAGAAATAAATCCCAAACATATTTTAAGATTTGACGAGAAAGATAACTTCTGGGAAATGGGCGAAACTGGACCCTGCGGTCCCTGTTCTGAAATCCACATCAATTTAACCGACGATTATGATAATCCCCAATATGTAAATGCCGGAACGCCCGAATGTATTGAGATATGGAATCTCGTCTTCATTCAATACAACCGCGATGAAACCGGAAAGCTTCATGAACTTCCCGCAAAACACGTTGATACCGGTATGGGCTTTGAGCGTGTGTGCGCAGTTCTCCAAAAGAAAAGCTCTAATTATGATACCGATGTATTTACTCCGATTATTAATCAAATAGAAATTATCAGCGGGAAAAAGTACGATGCTGCCGAAGTGCAAATCGTTATGCGTGTTATTGCCGACCATATTCGTACTCTCACCTTTGCAATCGGAGACGGAGCGGTTCCGGGGAATGAGGGACGCGGCTATGTGTTAAGAAGAATTTTAAGAAGAGCTTCCAGATATGGAAGAAAAATAAACTTGACAGAGCCGTTTCTTTATAAGCTCGTAAATGTAGTCGTGCAAAATTTTGGAGAAGTCTTTCCGGAAATAAAAATTAATCAATCCAACATTGAAAAAATAATTAAAGCAGAAGAAGAAAGTTTCAATGTAACGCTGGATAGAGGAATAGATTTATTTAACGAAATTGTTACTCTGCACATAACCGAACTCTTACGGAAGAAATACGGCGATGCATATTATGTTTCGGATGGTAAAGACGTTCTAAAAAATGATTATTTAATAAAAGTGAATAGAAGAGAAGACAACATTTCGGTAATGGAAATCTATCTTTCGCAGTGGGATGAAAAAACCACCCAAGAGCAGCTAAATTCAAACCCGGTTATGAGCGGAGATGACGTATTCAAACTTTATGATACATACGGATTTCCGGTTGACCTTACTAACGTTATGGCTCGCGAAAAAGGATTTTCCATTGACGAAGAAGGCTTCAATATATTAATGGAGCAGCAAAGGCAGCGCGGAAGAGAATCATCTAAAGAAAAATTCGCTTCGGTTAACATTGCAATTGCAGATCTTAACTCATTTGAACTGCCGAAAGATCAGGCTTCGGAATTCACCGGTTATGACGAGCTTTCCTCAAATGCTCGAATTATCGGATACAAAAAAGAACGCAATGCCGATCTTATCATTTTAGATAAAACTCCTTTTTATGTAGAAGCCGGCGGGCAGATTGACGATCTCGGAGACTTAATAATTGACAGCAATAACGCTGAGGTAGTTGATGTTACAAAAGTAGAAAGCAAAACCGTACACATTGTTGAACCGCTTGAAGGAATAATCCTAAAGCCCGGGAAAGAAGTAATAGCAAAAGTCAATGAAAAACGCCGATGGAATATAATGCGCAATCATACGGCTACGCATTTCTTTCATGCCGCATTAAGAAAAATTTTAGGTACACACGTACATCAAGCAGGCTCTTATGTTGGACCTGATAGACTGCGTTTCGACTTTACTCACTATGCGAAGCTAAGTCAAACTGAAATTCAAGAGATTGAAACACTGGTAAACGAACAATTAAGATTTAGCTTACCTTTACAGCATCACCGCAACATTCCCTTTGAACAAGCTAAGAAAATGGGTGCGTTGATGTTCTTCGGCGATAAGTACGGCGACAAAGTAAATGTAGTACAGTTCGGTGATTTCACTACAGAATTTTGCGGCGGTACGCATGTACATAATTCTTCTGAAATCGGTTTGTTCAAAATCATCAGCGAAGCTTCAATTGCAAGCGGTATAAGAAGAATTGAAGCGATAACGGGTGCAGGCATCGAGCAATATTTGAATCAGCAGCTTAGTCAGCTTAAGCAAGCAGACCAAAAAATTTATGAGCTGCTCGAAGCCAAAAAGAAATTGGAAAAAGAAATCTCCGTTTTAAAATTTAGGGAGAAGATCGAACAGCTTGATTCACTGCTTTCTGTTTCATCCAGCATAGACGGCATTAAGATTTATAAAGCAAAAGTAAACGCTGAAACTATGGATGAGTTGAAATCCTTCGGCGATGAGCTGCGAAACAAAATAAAAGGCGGTGTTGGAGTATTGATATCAGCAATTGAAGGGAAGGCGGCAATAGTTTGTGTGGTAACCGATGATCTAATAAAGGAAAAGAAATTGAATGCGGGCAAAATAGTCGGTGAAATTGCTAAAGTCGTAGGCGGCAGCGGCGGCGGCAGACCGTACATGGCAACCGCCGGAGGAAAGGATGTAACAAAGATTTCCGAGGCTTTACAGCGTACGGATGAAATAGTTAAGGCTTTTTTGGTAAAGTAAGATTGCACTTGTTCTTAGTAAGCCGATCCTGATACAGCTTGCGGTTGTGACACGTAATATTAATTAGTTACCTTACGCAAAAAATTGAACTGCGCGATCAATCGATGATTTTGTATTGGAACAGAGTGATCCGAATTCGTCAATTCGATTTATATGAAATATTTGAAATTACGAGCG
>JAGUYG010000078.1 GCA_020061465.1 Ignavibacteriales bacterium | reverse complement strand
AGAATTTGAAAATTGGGTCATTGATAATTATTTGTGATTGGTGATTTGTAATTTTTCCTTTAGCTTTTTTTCCAAGCGAAGTCTTGGAAAAAATGTAGTGATTAACGGGGTTTTATTTATAAAAATTTTTTTCGAGATACATTTTTGAGTAACACTTTATTCATTATTTACTTGTCGGTTAGTAGTGTTGCTCCGTTAAAAAATGTTGTATTTTTAACAAACTTTTCAGAAAGATCAGTTTGATTTGTTACTTTTCCGATCGAAGATTCTCCATGGATCCTTCGGACTTTGGAAAGGATCAATCTGATTGTTTGTAGCTTTCTGCTATGCTACTTTATATTAAAAAAATGAAAATAAGAATATGATCAACTATCTATTCTTCTTTATTTTAACAGACGATGATTACAATACTCAAACTTATTAACTCACCTTACGCAGAAGCTACAATATTTTTTGGGGGGATAAAGCAAAAAAATTTTGAGCATTGCTAAACCAAGATATAAAGAGTGTGTTGCGTAAGAAAAACTTTACTGCATAATATCAAACTTGGTTGTCAATTTCCGTCTGCTTTAGCTGACGGTATTAGTGTAGTCAAGTAAAAGTCGGGCTTTAGCCCCATCTATGCGCTCTGATTGTAGTTACCAGTGTGATTCCTCTAGAAAAGCCAAAATGCTCTTGGCTTTTCAAATTCCATCGGTAAAAACCGACGGCAATTTTTTTATTATCAGAGTTTTACAACAGAGTCTAAAGGTTGTGGCAACAGAACATATGAATTTGCGTAAGGTGAGTTATTAAGCAATCTTTTGTTTATTCAAATGGCAATCTTATTTTATAATTAGTAAAAATTTATTTTATATTTTAACACTATATTTACACTATGGATGATCAGAATAAAACAATTGAGCCGAAATTACCTCTTGTTCTCTTAGTTGAGAACGAAAAAATCAGCAGTGATATTACCTATTTATACTTAAAAGATGTTTGCAGAATGGATTTTGCTTACACCGGCGAAGACGCTCTCAAGATGGTGCGGGAAAAAGATTATACAGCTATTTTGATGGACATTCATCTTGGTATAGGCATTAATGGAGTAGAGCTAACAAAAATAATCCGTGCTATGAAAGAATATGAAACTAAGCCGATTATCGCAATAACCGCTTACGCAATGATGAAGGACAGAGAAGCATTTTTACAAGCAGGATGTTCCCATTACATTTCAAAGCCGTTCGAGAAAAAGGAATTGGTGGCTTTAATTAAGGAAGCGTTGAACATCTCTAAATAGAATTCAATGAAAAGTAATTATGTGTTTTCAAATGAATATGTTAAAAATCTTTTAAATAACTACTAATTTTGAATTCAAAAAAACTTATTATTCAACCTGCTTGCGTAAATACATTGATTTAAGCGGTTATATCCCGGGCAGGTTTGTTCAGTAATGACTAAACTTAGCTCATTAAACTAATTCCTAATGAAAATAAAAATCACACACAAAATAGCCGCTCCCTTTATTATCATTTTGTTTGCGGTATCGCTTTTTACTTACTATTTAACGGGTAAGATAAATCAAATTTCAAGATACACCGAAAATGTTGAAACAACTGCGGCTAAACAAACTCTTACCGGAAATCTTCGATATTCTACTACGCAGCTTCTTACTGCGTTAATGGATCACATTCACACCGGAAAACCTGATTACATTAAATTATTTGAAACCGAATACAAAAACGCATTTATATATTCGGACGAACTAGTGTCTATAGGTCTAAATTCTGAAGAACAGCATCTCGTAATCAATATAACTTCGAATCTTGATTCAATTAAAGCTTATGCTTCAAAGATTTTTCAGATCGCAAAACTAAAGTCCTCAACCGAAGCGGCAAGGCTTGCGGATACGATAAATTATAATTTTGCCGGAAAAGTGAATCAATCTGTTGTACAAATTTTTAATCTCGCCGAAGGGGCTGCTCAGATTTCGAAAATAGAATTAGAACTTGTTAGGAAAGAGATTCTTGTTCTTATTTATATCTCTGCTGCTTTTTTATTAATAGTCAGCATGGTTGTGCTATCTCTTACTTTCAGGCATATTACAAAACCCCTGCTTAGTTTGGTAGAAGCAGTAAAAGCAATCGGAAAGGGCGATTACTCCCAACGTCCGTCCCTTAACACAAAAGATGAAATCGCTTTGCTTGCCGATACTTTCTCCGAAATGGCAAATTCTATACAAAATACACTTTCGGAATTAGAAAAGAATAAACAATTGAATGAAAGCATTGTTGATACAATCCCTTCGGCTTTGCTTTTAATCAAAAAGGAATTATTCGAAAACCAAGCAGACATAAACCCAACGAATTTCCCTGTAATAGCAGCCAACAATAGTTTCTATAAATTATTTGATCTGACGGCGGATGAGGTAATTGGACGAAAAATTAGTGATGTGCTCGACGAAATAAATTTATCGGAATACTGTAAGGAGCTTGTCTACAAGGAAAGAAGCGTTAGAGACCTGCAATGCGAGTGTTATTACAGAAATAAAGGAAAATTAATTTTCAACCTTAGTCTTGTCCAAAGGATCGTTCCGACCGGGCTCGAAACAGCAAGCAATCATATTTTGTTAGTACTTGATGACATAACCGACTTATTAAGAATAGAAGAGGCATTAAGAAAAGAAAAAGAAAAGATGCAGCAATATTTGGATGTTGCCGGAGTCATGTTAATTGCAATTGACAAGAATCAGAAAGTTTCGATGATCAACAAAAAAGGATGTGAAATATTAGGCTCAGGAGAAGGCGAGATAATCGGTAAAAACTGGTTTGATAACTTCCTGCCAGACGATATTCGGGAAACTGTAAGAAAAGAATTCTTAAAAATATTCGACCAAGCCGAATTTAAGCTAAGTCATTTCACCAATCCAATAATTACAAGCGGCGGACAGCTAAGGATTATCTCATGGTATAATACCATGCTACAGGATGAACAAGGAAACATTACAGGCACATTGAGTTCTGGTGAGGATATTACCGAACGCAGCGATGCCGAAAAAGCATTGCGGGAGTCTGAAGAAAGATTTCATTTGATGGCTGAGACAACCGGCGATGTGTTGTATCGCTTAAAATATTCTACTATGACTTACGATTATATGAGTCCTTCGGTTAAAAACATGTTGGGGTATACACATGAAGAAATTAATTCTATCGGATTTAAAAATCTTGTCATAAAGAATGAACCTAATCAGGAAAGTAAATCATCGGCTGACCTGGTTAAAATACATTCTTCCGAAAGGACAGGAAAATATAAAGCTGATTACTTAGTCAAAACTAAATCCGGAAAACTTAAATGGCTTGGAGACAATGCTTATCCTTGGTACGATGAGAATGGAAATATAATCGGTTCTGTCGGCATCTTAAGAGATATTACCGATTACAAATCCGCTTCCGAAAAAATCGCTGCCTCAGAACAAAAATTCAGAATTATTTTTGAAAATGCTTACGATGCCATCTTCCTTATGGACGAGGATACTTTTATAGACTGCAATATCAAAACCGAGGATATTTTCGGCTGTAAGAAGAAAGATATTTTAAAGCGAACACCTTATGAATTTTCTCCACCCTATCAACCTGATGAGCAAAGCTCGATGGTGAAGGCAAAGAAAAAAATAAAAGATACTCTTGAGGGTAATCCTCAATTCTTTGAATGGAAACACACACGCCTTGACAGCACAGAATTCGATGCTGAAGTAAGCTTAAGTAAAATTACAGTAAACGGACGGGAGATGATTCAAGCCATCGTTAGAGATATCTCCGATAGAAAATTAGCCGAAGAATCAATACGAAAATACGCTGAAGAGTTGAGAGAATTGAACATAGAAAAAGGCCGATTCTTCTCAATTCTTTCTCACGATTTGAGAAGCCCGTTTAACGGTTTGCTTGGTTATACCGATTTGCTGCTTGCAGAAATCGATACGCTTACCAAGGAGGAGATTGTTAATTTTACCTCAGGGATAAAAGAAATTTCCAAAAATATTTTCGATCATCTCAACATCCTTCTTGAATGGTCAAGAGTATCACGAGGTAAGTTCGACTTTGAACCTAAAAAGATCGATCTTGCTGAAGGTGCATCTAAAGCCATAGAACTTCTTTCGGGAAATGCGTCGAAAAAAGGAATCGATTTGATTTCGAAGGTACCAAAAAATATTTATGTGAACGCAGATGAATACATGCTTAATTCCATCATTCAGAATTTAATTTCTAATGCCATTAAATTTACTAATGTAGGCGGATATGCTGTAATAAGTGCAAAAGAAGCAGGAGATTTTGTCGAAATTTCCATCAGAGATTCAGGAATTGGAATCAGCGAAGAAGATATCGAAAAATTTTTCCGTCTTGACAAACACTACACCGTAGCAGGAACAGCTAATGAAAAAGGCACCGGACTCGGATTAATCATTTGCAAAGAAATGGTTGAAAAACACGGCGGTAAAATTTGGGTAGAGAGCAAGAAAGGATTCGGCAGCAAGTTTATTTTTACACTACCGATTTATAAGGGATAATCAGAGCTGCAAGTAACCTCCAACGTCCAAGGCAGTGACGTTGGAGGTTTTAGAATTTCTCGAAGTGACGTTGGAGGTTTTTGAATACCTCAAACCTTCGAGGTTGAGCTGCTTTATCCAGCGGAAAACCTCGGAGGTTTTTAGCAACTAAATACTATAATCAACCTTAATTGATTTATCCATCAAAAATTCAAGCATTATCTCTCTTGATTGGAAAAAAGAAGCCACATAGTTTGGATCCGTTAAGTTACCATTTCGCATACCAAATAAATCCTTAGCATTGGAAAATTCCCAATTAGTAATATTTTCTGCTAGACCTGCATGTACAGGATTTTCAAGAATATATTTTATAACCCACTTGAAGTACGCATCGTCTATAATTTGTTTACTTTTTGTTTTACTTTCAAACAGCGTCCCGCTTCGTTTGTACATTTGATTTATTGATTTTACATAAGAGTTTAACCATGAAGAGATAAAGAAAGAAATTGAAAATTCATCTGTCGTTTGTTTTAGAAAAATATGGAAATGGTTTGGCATTAAACAGTACGATAATATCTGTATTTTGAAATTTTTACTATAATATTTCATCCTTCGTAAAAAGTAAAGATAATTTTCTACTTCAAAAAAAATTAATGCTTTATTAGCACCTCTATTGTAGAGATGATGATAAGTATTTTTATAATAATTACGTTCCTTTTCCATGAACTTATTTTCCAAGCTTTAGATAAACCTCCGAGGTTTGAGCAGCTTTTCGCGACGGGAAACCTCGGAGGTTTAAGTGACTGATTACAAAACAATTACTCCCCACCTCTTCCGATAAACTACAAACAACCAACCTCTGTCCCCTCCTTACTTCACATAAACCGTTTTAATATTCACAAACTCCCTAATTCCAAAAATGGAAAGTTCTCTTCCATAGCCGGATTCTTTAACTCCGCCGAAAGGCAGCCTTGGATCGGATTTAACAAAGTCATTTACAAAGCAGCAGCCGGCATTTAATTCTTTTGCCGCAATCCTTTCGCCCTTTTTAATGTCGTTTGTAAAGACAGCGGCACCTAATCCGAAAACTGAATCGTTCGCAATACGAACTGCTTCTTTTTCATTTTTGGCTTTTATCAAAGCTGCAACCGGACCGAAAAGCTCTTCCTCGTATGCCGGCATTCCGGGCAATACATTAGCAAGTACCGTGGGCGGATAAAAAGCTCCCTCGGATTCCGGGATAACTCCGCCAAGAAGAAGCTTAGCCCCTTTTTCAATGCTCTTCATAACTTGTTCATGCAATTCATTTCGCAGGGAGATGCTCGCCTGAGGACCTAAATCATTTGTTTCATCGAACGGATCACCCATTTTCTTTGCAGCCATTTTTTCAATAAAAATTTTTTCGAATTTATCGTAAATGGCTTCAACTATAATAAATCTTTTCGCAGCAATACAGCTTTGACCTCCGTTAATTAACCGGGATGTAACACAAGTATCTGCGGCTTTTTCTAAATCGGCATCCTCAAGGATTAAATATGGATCGCTTCCTCCAAGCTCAAGCACAGTTTTTTTAAGAGCCTCACCGGCTTGCTTAGCAACTGCTTTACCTGCCGAAACGCTGCCTGTAAGTGTAACGGCTTCTATCTTCTCATCTTGAATTACAGCTCTCATTCTTTTGGAAGGAACAATAATGGACCGAAAAATATTTTCCGGAAATCCTGCTTCAATAAAAACTTCTTCGATGGCAAGAGCACACCCTGTAACGTTTGAAGCGTGTTTCAAAATCCCGGTATTTCCAGCCATCAGATTAGGAGCAGCAAACCGAAATACCTGCCAAAAAGGGAAATTCCATGGCATAACCGCTAGTATTACTCCGAGCGGTTGAAATGTAACAAAACTTTTTGAGGCATCGGTTCTGATAATTTCATCGGCTAAAAACGATTCGGCATTGGCAGAATAATATTCGCACACCCACGCGCATTTTTCAATTTCAGCCTTTGACTGCAGAATCGGTTTGCCCATTTCTTCAGCCATTAAGCGTGCATATTTCTCTTTATTTTTTTTAAGAACTGAAGCGGCATTTAACATTAATTTTGATTTTTCGTCGAAAGAAATTTTTTTCCACGATTTAAATGTTGTATGTGAAAAAGAAATAATTTGAGCTAACTCATTGTCGCTCATTTCATCATAAGTTTTGATTTCTTTTCCGGTGGAAGGATTAATAGATTTAATCATCACTTTTTCCCTTTCATATTAATTAGTCACCTTAGGCAAAAGAGTTGAAAACCTCTGAGGTTTATTCCCCCAATGCAGCAAGCAACCTCGGAGGTAAACTTACAAACCTCCAACGTCACTGCTTTAGACGTTGGAGGTTACTTGCCAAATAACTTAAAACCTCCGTTGCCACTTCCTTAGACATCGGAGGTTGCGCTTACATCCGGGAATTGTTTTTCATTATTCATTTAGTATTATATTAATTTCGTTACCGTAAATGATAACGCTACCCAAAGAAAGCATCTTAAAAACTTTCGGGATGCTCTGAGGTTTTTTAATTAGAATATTCTTAAAGTTATCTTAAGGTTTATTACTTACAAATTTTCACAAAACTATTCATTGAAACCTCAGAGGTTTGTTGTTTGCCTAACACGAATTAATCACTAATGCATCATCTCACGCGTTTGATTACAACAAGCGTTTTATCATCGGAGTATTTTCCGTTCTTAGTAAACTTGATCACACTATCAAGAATCGAATAAGCAATTTCTTTGGACGATAGATTTCTTGATTGTCTTAAACAATCCAAAAGTCTTTCTTCGCCGTATGGAATAAACTCCGCATCGGTTGAATCTAATACTCCATCGGAGTAAATAAGAAGAATATCGCCTATATCAAAGTTGATATTTTCAACGGAGTATTTTGCATTTGGTGCCGGTCCAAGCACCGGTCCTGTTGGGTCTAACAAAATCGGTACATCTGCGTTCCCTTTCATAAAGAAAGGAGGATTATGCCCGCCATTTGCATAGAGAAACAAACCGCTTTTATCCGCAGACAATTCTCCGTAAAACAGCGAAGCGAATTTATCGTCGGCAAAAATTTTATTAACTAACCGGTTCATTCGTTTCATCAGAGGGGAAATTTTTATTTCGAAGCTGCTTGCCATTCTGATTGCACCGGAAATATACATAGCTTCAGCCGATGCACTGACTCCTTTGCTTGCAGCATCTCCGACTGCTACACCAAGGCGATAATCTTCATCGCCGATCTCGAGGTAATCAAAAAAATCTCCGCCCACTATTTCTGCCGGGTCCGTAAGCCCGAATATTTCGTAGTTGTGAAATTGGTATTCATGCTCGGGCAAAATGCTTTTTTGCAGTTCCCTTGCTTTGTCAAGATCGGCTTTTAAAGACCTTGCACTTGCTGAATATCTTCTTTGCTTTATTTGAGATGTAAGCGCAGTAGCAATGATATTAAGTGTAATTAAAAATTCTTCGTCTAATTGATCGCTGTTCAGTGCAATCAAATATTCATAATACGGTTTGGTATTAACTTTTATTTTATCGCCGACACCGGAAGCGGAGTAAACAAAAATTCCTTTTTGACGAAGTGTTTCGTTTGTTTCGTCGCTTAAGATTGTCCTCTCTTTAGCGATGCGGTCAAACTGCGGATAATCGTCAAGGCTTACTGTAAAATCTTCGTTTATTTTTTCAATCTTTCCTGTTTGATACATCAGTCTGTAAACGCCGTTCTCATGATCAAGCTTCCAGATTCTGCCGCCGTTTACGTTTATGCTTTTGTTTTCAACTATTCCGTTCAGAACGGAAATCAACATCTCTTTGTCGGATGAAAATTTTTGAGATGCGATAGATTCAACTGTTTTGTAAAGTTTTCTTTGTTCCATGGTCTCCTATTAAAATAAAAAGAAAATAATAATTCAAATTGAATGAGTTAAACAAGCGGATTACCATTGAAAATAAATCTTCTTTTATGATAATCTTTTTGATTTTAACCATATTCTTAAAAATTCCGTCATTCAACTGACGCAATTTACATTAATTCAGTCAGTTCACTGAGCGCCTTTAGTTATTTCAAGACTTTAGTGGCTTTGCCCACCTCTCTGAAATCTTACTAACAAAATAATTGAATAAAATAACTGCTACTCACTGTAAAAATTTATCATCTTCTGAATAGCTTCTTTGCATACTATGCAGAAATTATCTATCGATACCGAACGCATTGTGCAATTCAGCATCGGTCTGTAAACGCCTTTGGCAACATATCCACCGCCTTCGAATACGCCAACCTTGCCCGCAAAAGCTGAATCGTTAGGGGTAGGAACCGGAGTTGATTCATCTATCAAATATTTCCACTTCGAATCAAAATCTACCAGTGTAGTCAAATTAGGATCAGGCGGCTCAAGATGAAGCGGATAAAATTCTTCATAAGCCACACTCGAATCGAAGTACTCATCACCTAATGCAGCAAAGCCGTGACCAAATTCGTGTATGCAAACATACTCGGAAAATTTATTGCTGCTTGTGCACACCGAGTAGTGGTTATAAATTGCACCGCCGCCGTAAGCTTCAGTGTTTACAATAATGTAAATTTGATCATAAGGAGCATTGGCAGCTAAATCTCTTACGGTTTTGTTATCTGAAGTCATTAAATATCTGTCAAGATCGAAAGTATAAAAGCTCGAGTTTAAAATTGTTTTCTTCCAAATATTTTTTGCAGGGATATCCGTTCCGCTCTCTTTTGACGGAGCCAATACACAGCGGATATTAAACTTATCTTTGTTTTCTTTGAACGGTGAGGAATTGAATAAGTATCCGGCAAATTTTTTACTGTCCTCTTTAAATAAATCCATTTGATCGCTTGTATATCCTTCGGGAAGAAGAACTATATCGACATGTATTGAAGGATTACCGGAGATGTGGATATCAAAATAGGCAGCCTCATGTCTTCTTTCCGGTTTGATAAAATAATCACCGGGATCAACGTTATAAACAAATTTTTTCCGAAAAATATTTTCTTTATCGCGGGAGTAAAATTCAACCCTTACTTTATTTTTCGGATATGGCATAACTACCGATTCTGAAAAACTCTTTACTATTGTTTTAGCTTCTGCGGTTGTCTGCCATTCCTGGAAAAGTGTAGAATAAGTTCTTGAATAAATCAGATTATCTTCATCTTCATCAAAAACCATAAATTTATAACTGCCGTAATTAAACTTGTCGATTAAATTTACTTTGGAACCGCCCCAATACGGTTCAACCATCAGTTCATCTATCGAATATAAATCGGATTCATGATTGCCTGAATGGTAATAATCTATGCGAAGCGTTTTATTAAAAAAATAATCGTCGAATTTAATCTGCGCTGATAAAACGATTGTAAAGCTTATCCAAAGGATTGTTCCGAAAAGTGAGGATAATGTTTTCATTAAATTATTCACCTCTTAATGAAGTTTTAAATACAATATTATAAAATTATCATGGTTTTAAATTTATCTCTAAGCTGCCTGGATTCATTGAGTTTAAACCGGATTAACATTTCGTGAACCCGGTTTGACGAAGGGAATATTCTCTTTACACAAAGGACATTCTTCAGAAGAAAATGAAACTGCATCAACTTTAATTGTGCTTATTTGAGGAAAGCCAAAATTTACTTTCCCGCTGCTTCTATCCACAATAAAACCGATGCCGGCAATTTCAGTCCCGGCTTTTTTTGCGATTTCAATTACTTCAAACACAGAACCGCCTGTTGTTACCACATCTTCACAGATTAAAACTTTTTCGCCTGCACTTAGTTCAAATCCTCTCCGCAGAGTTAACGCTTTGTCTTCCCTCTCGGCAAAGATTGATCTTTTATTTAATTGTCGTGCAACTTCCTGCCCTACTATTATTCCCCCGATTGCCGGAGAGATAACAGTATCGATTTCAAAATTCTTAAAATGTTCTGCGATAACGCCGCATAACATTTCAGTGTATTTCGGATACTGCAGCACTTTTGCGCATTGAAAATAAACTCCGCTGTGTCTGCCGGACGTAAGCAGAAAATGTCCTCTTAAAAGTGCGCCGGTCTCTTCAAAAATATTTAAAATTTTTTCATCGGATAAATTCATTAACGTGCCCCACAATTAGTAAAAAAGAGTTTGTACCAACACAAAATTTAAATAATTGATTTTGATATCAGATTTCATCGATTCTTTTTGCCAGCATAAAATCTTTTTCCGTTACTCCCCCTTCGCTATGAGTTGAAATTGATATTTTAACATTATTCCATGAATGTAAAAAAATATCCGGATGGTGGTTCAATTCTTCGGCTATCGCTCCTACTATATTAACGAAACTCAATGCTCCACTAAAATTTTTAAATTTGTAATCCTTAACAATCATATCGGCATTAAAAAGCCAGCCGGGAAAATCTTTTATTCTATTATTTATCTCCGCTTGGGTTAATAAAGTCATGAGTAACTCCAATGATTTTATTTGTAATAGTTTAATTTAAGAATTATGAGGGGTAAATTGAAAATATTAATAGAGCAAATGATTTTATTCAGGCATTGTGCTTAATAATATTAAAAATATGACCTTACCAGTTAAAATATTTAGTAATTGTGAGTAAAAGAAAAAAATTGACCTGTCAAAACTAATTTTATCAAAAATAAAACATGATCAAAAAAAAGTGAGATTTTCTGGCTTGACAATGAAAAACAATAAGGTTAAGATATTAACAGATAATAAGAATATTCAAAAAAAAGGATTAAAGAGGAATCATAAAATGAGACTGCTTTTAATTTTAGCTTACTTAGTTTTCAATATATTATCATTTGCTCAAGAAACCACTTTCAAAAAAATATACGGTCAAAGTAATATTTATTCTTTATCAGTAAATAATGAAAATGAATATTTTCTCAGCGGTTCTATTCCAGTACCTTATGAATATTCTCCAAGCGGTACTCATGTGATTAAAATTAATAATTTTGGCGATCTTATCTGGGAAAAAACTTTTGAGGAGGGCGCTGTAAGTAATACCATGCGCGCTAAAGTATCTATAATAGATAAAAATAATAATTTAATCATCGGCGGATCGGTAAATACACTTTTATCACATGGAATGACTCCAACTAAAATTGTTCTTACAAAACTAAATCAGCTTGGCGACTCACTATGGTGGAAAGAATTTGGCGATGGTAAGATTGATTATCAAATACATTCTTTAATTCAAGATACAGATGATAGTTTTATTTTGGTGGGACGAGCTAATAAAGAGGGTCATATTTTAAAAATTAACTTAGACGGTGACAGTCTTTACAGTAAGTATTATAAATATAGCGAGTATGGAACAGATTTTTGGACTATTCACAAATCCGATAACGAGGGGTTCATTATCTTGGGAACCTATACAATTATAACTCCCAACTTTCGAGAATTTAACAAATTCTTCGTCATTAAAGTTGATAATAATGGAGATACCTTATTTACGAAAACTTATGGGGCTGATAACAGTGCTTTCAGTGTTTCTGACCTTTTTTCGGGCAAAACCGGTGGATATGTGTTTTTATTAAACACACGGACTTCTTCTCAACCTTCAGAAGAATATACAAGTTTGATTAGGATGGATTCGTCCGGTGAAATTTTTTCCGAACATAAACTAAGTGAACGTGCTTTTATTATAACTGCAACATATGATGGGAATTTTATAGTGTCAAATAATACAGTAATTGACGCGAAAACTAAAAATATTAATCTATATAAGTATGATATTGAAGGTAATTTATTGTGGGGAAGTAATATTACTTTTACCGATGCTGATGCCTTAACTACCAGTGTTATTAAAGAAACACCCGACAGCGGAATAGTTTTATCGGGATTTGTTTCGATTAATAACTACCCCCACGCTTTTCTTGTTAAAGCAAATTCAGAGGGAGTGGTAGTTAATGTTAAAGTAACTGAAAATATAATTGAAGACCATATCTTAAATCAAAATTATCCTAATCCTTTTAATCCCTCAACGGTAATCTCTTGGCAACTGGCAGTCCGTAGTTATGTAACATTAAAGGTTTATGATGTGCCTGGAAGAGAAGTTGCAACACTAATCGATAATGAATGGAAAGAAGCCGGTATTTACAATTATAAATTATCCGTAACAGACCATCAATTACCAAGCGGGGCGTATTTTTATAGGTTAAACACCGGTAATTTTTTGCTGACGAAGAAGATGTTACTAAGCAAATAAAAATAAGAGTTAAATGTTTATGTGAATAAAAATATAAGAATGTCTTGACAAAAAAAGCTGCATGGATTCACTCCATACAGCTTTCAACTCGCCGGCTTTTTATTAGCTTTAAGCTTTTGCTTCGCGCGTATCGGTTTTTTCTTCCTCTTTATTTCCTTCGGCGCTTCCGTTTTCTTTAGGCTCAATCAATTGTTCTATAAATATCAGATTATCCTGTCCTTCAATATGCTTTGCGGTTATTGTAGAACCTTCCTTAAACGAACTCCTGAGAATTTCTTCGGCAAGCGGGTCTTCAATATACTTTTGGATTGCTCTCCTTAACGGACGTGCACCAAACTTTTGATCGAATCCTTTATCAACTAAAAAGTCCTTTGCAGAATCTTCAAGAGTTAAGCTGAGCTTGTTGTCTTTCAGATTTTTCAGCAGTTCTTTCATCTCGATATCGATAATTTTTAGGATGTCTTCCCTTTCCAAATTTCTAAAGACGATAGCTTCATCTATACGATTTAAAAATTCAGGATTAAAAAGTTTCCTCATAGCTTCTTCAACAGTGGATTTTAAATTGCTATACCTATCCGCAGTGCTTTCCCCTCCAAACCCGAAGGAACCAATATTTTTAATATCCTTCGTTCCGATGTTTGAAGTCATAATTATTATTGCATTACGGAAATCTACTCTTCTGCCAAAACTATCTGTAAGAATTCCGTCATCCAGCACTTGCAGCAGAATGCCGAATATATCCGGATGAGCCTTCTCAATCTCATCGAAGAGAACAACAGAGTATGGTCTTCTCCTTACTTTTTCAGTCAACTGTCCGCCTTCTTCATAACCGACATATCCTGGAGGCGCACCTACTAAACGGGAAACAGAAAACTTCTCCATGTATTCGCTCATATCTATCCGAACAAGTGCATCTTCAGAATCGAACAAGTAGCGGGCAAGCACCTTACACAGCTCTGTCTTTCCCACTCCGGTAGGACCTAGGAAAATGAAACTGCCTATTGGACGATTAACACTTTTTAAACCGGCTCTCGTTCGTCTTATAGCTTTTGAAAGCTTCTCAACTGCTTCATCCTGTCCAACTATTTTTTGTTTGAGCGCTTCAGCCATCTTCAATAATTTTTCCGATTCGGTTTGTTGAACCCGATTGACGGGGATTCCGGTCATCATTGCAACAACAGTCGCAATGTCCTCTTCATTTACATCGTGGACAATATCTTTGGTTTTTGCTTCCCATTCCCTTTTAGCAATTTCCAGATCCGACTGCAAGTTTCTTTCTCTATCTCTCAGTCTGGCGGCTTCTTCATAGTCCTGTTTCTTTACTACGGAAGCTTTATCCTGTCGGACTTTCTCTATTTGCTGTTCGAGATCCATTATATCCTGCGGAACTTCAAAGTTTCCCATGTGAACGCGCGAACCGGCTTCGTCAATTACATCAATTGCTTTATCGGGTAGGTGCCTATCGGATATATACCGGTTGCTTAATTTTACCGCAGAGTCAATCGCCTCTTTAGAATATTTTACATGATGATGCTCTTCGTACTTAAATTTTATGTTATCGAGTATCTTAATAGTTTCCTCATAGCTCGGCGGTTCAACCATTACTTTTTGAAATCTTCTGTCCAAAGCGCCGTCCGTTTCTATGTACTTTCTGTATTCATCAAGTGTGGTTGCACCGATACATTGTAAATCCCCGCGAGAAAGGGCAGGCTTAAACATGTTAGATGCATCTAAAGAACCGGAAGCACCGCCCGCACCGACTATTGTATGAAGCTCATCAATGAAAAGAATTACATCTTTCGCTTTTTCAAGTTCATTCATTAGGGCTTTCATCCGCTCTTCGAACTGCCCGCGGTATTTTGTGCCCGCCACTAATCCGGCTAAATCTAATGTTACTACTCTTTTGTCCTGCAAAATTCTCGGAACTTTCTTTTGAACAATTTTAAGAGCCAAGCCTTCGGCAATTGCAGTTTTACCTACACCGGGTTCACCGATTAAAACCGGGTTGTTTTTCTTCCTCCGGCTAAGTATTTGTGCAACTCTTTCAATTTCTTTTTCTCTTCCGACAACAGGATCGAGTTTATCTTCTATTGCAAGCTTCGTAAGGTCTCTTCCAAAATTATCCAGCACGGGAGTTTTTGTTCTTTCAATTTTCTTATCCGGTGTAAGTAATGCTGCGCCCCCTTCTTTTGCACTTCTGCTGCTAAGCATAGCATTCAGTTCTGCCCGTGCGGAATCATAAGTTACGCTGAACTGATGCAGAATTTGTGTAGCAATGTTATCTTCATCCCTCAGCAAAGAGAGTAATAGGTGTTCTGTTCCGATTACATCGGCTTTATAAATTTTTGATTCAATTTGAGTAATCTTTAAAACTTTTTCTGCTTGTTTAGTTAGGGGGATATTACCAATTGTTAATGTGCCGCCGCTGGTTCTAACGGTATCCTCAATTGCTTTTTTGAGCTTCATCAAATCACAATCCAAATTTCGAAGGATACGCACTGCAACCCCCTGCCCTTCACGGATAATTCCTAAAAGCAGATGTTCGGTACCGATATAATCGTGCCCCAGCCTAAGCGCTTCCTCGCGGCTTAAGCGGATTACGTCTTGCAGTCTATCCGAAAAATTACCATCCATACATTACCTCGATTCTATACTTTTTTCGTTTAAATAATACTTTGCTCTAAAACTGTGGGATAAATATATAAATTGCTTCTCCCTCAATCAAGATATACTTATGTAGCTTAAACACCCAAAAACACGCATAGAACGCTAACTCCCAACAATATTAACGGCATTGTTGAAAATATTTCAGAATTAAAGAACAACACGGACACTATAAATCCGGCAAATGATACAGCGCCTAAAACTAAAAAAACCGTTTTTTGATCGATTTCAGCCTCGGGATTCGGGTTAATAATAGGACTCGTTTTCAGCAGAAGATGTTTAATTTCATAAATGCTCAGAGCTTCATCCAGAAAACTATCTATTGAAATTTTTTGTGTGAACTCATGTTCGACAGTTTTCTGCCTTCCTTGGGCATTCACAATCACGGTATTCAGGAGAATAATGATAAAAAACCCGCGGAAAAGCACTGTACCCAATATTGCATCTACTAGCTTCATGGTTAAATATAATTAAAAACGAGGTTATTTGTATTGGATTAATTTCGGTTTAACTTGCTTAAAAATTAAATAAGTATTAAACTTAATTACAACTTAAAATTTAAAGTGGAGAATCAAATGGAAGCATTAACTGGTTTATCGTTAGTGGTAATTTTTGCGATAGTAATATTTCTTTTCGTATTTCTTTATTTTGTCCCGATTGGTCTTTTTATTACTGCCTTCTTTTCGGGTGTTAGATTAAAGATATTAAGTGATCTGGTAGGGATGAGATTAAGAAAAGTTCCTCCTGTAATAATTGTACGAAGCATTATTACTGCAACTAAAGCAGGGATAAAGGTAGAGCTGGCTAAGCTTGAAGCACATTATCTTGCAGGCGGAAATGTAATTAAAGTTATAAATGCTCTCATATCGGCTGACAAAGCAAACCTCGGATTAACATTTGAAAGAGCTACAGCCATCGACCTTGCCGGACGTGATGTGTTGGAAGCTGTTAAAATGTCGGTAATTCCTAAAGTAATTGAAACTCCCGTTGTAGCAGCGGTAGCTAAAGACGGAATACAATTAAAAGCAATTGCAAGAATAACCGTTCGGGCAAATATTGATAGATTAGTGGGCGGCGCAGGAGAGGCTACAATTTTAGCACGCGTCGGCGAAGGAATTGTCTCAACAATCGGTTCAAGCGATTCTCACAAAAAAGTGCTTGAAAACCCCGATACCATCTCCAAGAGTGTACTCGCCAAGGGTTTAGATTCCGGAACGGCATTTGAAATTTTATCAATCGATATTGCAGATGTAGACATCGGGCAAAATATAGGAGCTATCTTACAAACCGATCAGGCAGAAGCCGATCTTAAAGTAGCAAGAGCAAAAGCTGAAGAAAGACGCGCCGCAGCCGTTGCTCTTGAACAGGAAATGATAGCCGAAGTAGCCAAGCAAAGAGCAAAGGTTATTGAAGCCGAAGCAGAGGTACCGAGAGCAATTGCAGAAGCTTTTAGAAGCGGAAACCTTGGAGTAATGGATTATTATAAGCTTAAAAATATTCAGGCTGACACCGAAATGAGGGATGCAATATCCAAGCCCGAGCCAAAAAAAGGTAAAGATCAAAATGGATGATGTATATCAAATACTTATTTATCTTTTCATAATCTTCTTCTTCTTGAGTTCTATTTTCAAGAAAAGAAAAAAACAGAGCCCGCAGGCAGGTAAGGAGTCTCAAGTACCGCAATCCGTAAGTGAAACAGAGAACTTGACTTATCAACAAACTGCAAACGAAGCGGACGACTATGATATCTTAAAAGAAGTAGAGAAGATGTTCCAAATGGATTCAACTACTGAAAAAGAAACAGGTCCTCTGCCGGATCCATGGGAGAAACAAAAACCTGCGCCTCAGGCTGAGAAAAAAATTACCTGGGATAGACCAACTGCTTCAGAGCATTTACGAACAGCTTCAGAGCTTAAATTTGAGACCGAGTGGCAGAAAAGAAGCTTAAAGCTCAAAAAAGAAAAAGAGCTAGTTGACAGGCAATATCAGAAGAAGGCATCGGAATTTGAAGAATTATTAAAAAGCCGGGAAGTAGTTCAAAACATAAGAATAAATAGATTAAAGGAACGGATAATGAATTCTGCTTCACTGCGGGAATACATACTCGTATCCGAAATACTTGGAAAACCCAAAGCGTTCAGCTAATGGAGCAAAAAAAATATACGCTTAAGAGATTAAGTGGAACGGGCTTCATAAGCAAAAAAATTGACGAAGCCCGTTTTGTTATTAATTATCAAAACGAATTAAATCCTGCACAGTATGAAGCTGCCTCAGCCGTTGAAGGCGCATATTTAATTATTGCGGGTGCCGGAACAGGCAAAACCAGAACTCTCGTATATCGTGTAGCGCGATTAGTTGAGATTGGTTACGATCCTAAATCTATTTTACTGCTAACGTTTACCCGTAAAGCTGCCAACGAAATGATGAACCGTGCTGCTGTTTTGCTTGACAATAGATGTTCAAAAATTAACGGCGGAACTTTTCATTCATTTGCTAATTTGACCTTGCGTAAATATGCCAAACCGGCGGGACTTGATTCTTCTTTTACCATTCTCGACCAGGGCGACACACAGGATGTAATCAATCTAATTCGCTCACAAGCAGGATTTGTTAAAAAGGAAAAAAGATTTCCAAACAAAGAAACGCTCTACAAAGTATTCAGCTTAAGCGTAAACACAGGCAGAAAAGCTGAGGAAATAATCAGCGAAAATTATCCTCACTTCGTTGATCTGCTTGAAGAGATTTTGGATATACAGAAAATCTTTACTGAGTACAAAAGAAAAAATAATCTTCTTGATTACGATGACCTATTAATTTATTTGAGAAACTTTTTGTTTGAATTCAGCCCTGCTGCACGCTCATTTCTTTCAGCGATAAACTTTGTTATGGTTGATGAATACCAGGATACAAACAAGCTGCAGGCGGAAATTGTTAAGGGATTAACAAAATTAAATAACAACATAATGGTCGTCGGTGATGATTCACAATCGATTTATTCTTTTCGCGGAGCAAACTTTAAAAACATAATGGAGTTCCCGAAAATCTTTCCCGGTGTAAAGATTATTAAGCTTGAAGAAAATTACAGAAGCACACAGTCTATCCTTTCATTTGCTAATCATATAAACGAAAAGGCAGTTGAAAAATACTCGAAAAATCTTTTTACACGTAAGACCGGCGGTGAGCTTCCTTACATTGTGGCTGCTACAACCGAGAATCTTCAATCAAAGTTTATTGTTGAAAAAGTTTTAGAATTGAGAGAAGAAGGAGTCAGGTTAAATGATATCGCCGTTCTATTCCGTTCATCTTTTTTTTCGTTCGACTTGGAAATCGAGCTAAGCAAAGCAAACATTCCTTTTAAGAAATTTGGAGGAATGAAGTTTATCGAAACCGCTCATATCAAGGATGTTCTTGCTTTTCTGCGGATTGCCGCCAACCCGAGAGACGTTGTTAGCTGGTACCGGGTTTTGCTTCTGCACGAAGGTGTGGGACCAAGAACGGCACAAAAAATTTTAGATGACCTTGCCGCTTCAAAGCTTTCAATAAAAGCTAATCCTGAAAATCAAGCCTCGTTTCTTTATAAGCAAAGCATTGTGAATTTGTTTCAACTGCTCTACTCGCTGCACACAAAAAAAGATTTGCCTTCCGAAAAATTGCAGCTTGTATTGGAATATTATTATCCTCTCTTTAAAGACAAGTATGACGATTACAATAAACGCAAAAAGGATTTAGAAATTTTTCAAAACATAACCGAAAATTATAAGTTGTTAGATACACTGCTTGCAGATATGGCAATCGAGCCGATAATAGACAGCGTAATTGACATCGGAGCCGAAGACAAGGAAGAAGAATTTTTAACGCTTTCAACAATCCATTCGGCAAAAGGATTAGAGTGGCACTCGGTATTCATAATTCATGCAGTAGACGGATTCTTTCCTTCCAGCCGTTCAGCCGAATCGCTTGAATCATTAGAAGAAGAACGAAGGCTGATGTATGTAGCATCTACAAGAGCGAAACAAAATCTTTTTGTAAGCTTCCCCATGAATCTATTTGATAGAGAAGCCGGTACTACTTTATCGAAGCCGTCCAGATTTATTTCGGATATAGAAAGTGAATTAGCCGAAGGCTGGCTGTTAGAGGAATAAAGAATAAAATTGTATGCTGATATTTTTTTTATCCTTTTGCATTGCTCTTTACTTAATATTCCAGGTGTTGATATTAATTGCAAATCGAAGACTTTTTTCTCAAAAAATACTTGGTAAAGATTTAGCCGGTATATCGGTAATCATCGCAGCCAAAAACGAAGCATCGAATTTGCAAACGCTAATTAGTTCACTTGAAGAGCTTGATTATCCTGAAAACTGTTATGAGATAATTATTATTGATGATGAATCAAATGATAACAGCTTTGAGCTGTGCTCTAAGCTGATTGAAGGGAAAAAGAATTTCAAAATTTACACAGCAGTTAATAAAAAATTTCCTGCCAAGCGGGGCGCATTAGCTTTTGGAATTGAAAGATCATCTTTTGAGAATATTATGATTACTGATGCGGACTGTATGCCGCAAGAAGGATGGCTTTCGGCATTCGCTTCAATGTTTAACATGGGTTATGACTTTCTAATCGGCATTGCACCATTCAAAGAAGCAAAAAATTTCATCAACAAAATTTCACGATTCGAGAATTTTCTCACGTCACTTTTAACTACTACGGCGGCACATCTTGGACTCGCCTACTCGTCTGCGGCAAGAAATTTTGGATTTAAAAAATCTGCGTTTGAAAAAATATCCGGTTATTCTAATACACTCGATACTCTTAGCGGTGATGACGACTTATTACTTCGCGAAGCCGTAAAAAATAATTTGAGAATAGGAGTAGTAACGGAGAAAGATTCTTTTGTTTATTCTCAAACCAAAGACAATCTAAAAGATTATTTAAACCAGCGCTCCCGTCACATAAAAACTTCTTTATATTATTTACCTAAACAAAAAGCAATGCTTGGATTATGTCATGGAGTAAATCTTATAATGCTTTTTTCTCCTTTATTAGCAGTTATTAATCCAATTTTTGTTACTCCTTTTTTCATAAAACTTTTCTTTGATACTTTAAGCAGCAGTTTAATTCAAAATAAATTCGAATATAAATTCAAACTTTTTGAGATGATGTATCTACAGATTTTTTATGAGTTTTTGCTCTTAATAAATTTTTTAAATGCACTGTTCCACAAAGACGTTTGGAGATAGAACTTGGTAACTCACATTACGCAGAATTTAGAAAAAATTAGTTTAAGTCTATTTCCTGACTATGAGAGATGTCATGTTGTACAGTTGTAGAGACGGGGCATGCCCCGTCTCTACGCTCGTGATTTCAAATAAATTCTATAAATAAAATTAACGAGTTCTGATAACTCTGTTCAAATACAAAATCATCAATTGGTCGTGCAGTTCATTTTTGGCGTAACATGAGTTAGTAACTCACCTTACGCAGAAACTACAATATTTTTAGGAGGGAATAAAGCAAGAAATTTTAAGCATTTCTAAACCAAGATCTAAAGAGTGTGTTGCGTAAGAAAAACTTTACTACATAATACCAAACTTAGCTGTCAATTTCCGTCTGCTTTAGTTTACCTGCTGAAGGCAGGCTGACGGTATAAGTGTAGTCAAGTAAAAGCCGGGCTTTAGCCCCACATATGTGTTGAGATTGTAGTTATCAGTATGATTCCTCTGGAAAAGCCGACATGCTTGTGGCTTTTCAAATTCCGTCGGTTTAAACCGACGGCAATTTTTTTATTATCAGAGTTTTGTAACAGAGCCTAAAGGTTGTGGCAGCAGAACATGTGAATTTGCGTAAGGTGAATTAGTAAATTCAAATTAAAACGAAGCGATACCATTTGATTTCAAAAACAAAAAATATATTTTAGGCGCAGCAAAAAGGATTTAGATGGACTATTCAGAATTAGCACAGAAAGCAATCGAAGCAAAATCAAGGTCGCTGCCAACCTATTCTAATTTCCACGTAGGCGCTGCATTGCTTACCGAAGAAGGCAAAGTTTACTTGGGCGGTAATATAGAATCAAGTTCATACAGCTTAACAATATGCGCGGAACGAACGACGATTTTCAAAGCAATTTCGGAGGGTGAAAGGAAATTCACTGCAATTGCCGTAGCGGGCGATAGCCCCGGATTCTGCTATCCGTGCGGTGCGTGCCGACAGGTGATAAGCGATTTATGCGGAGATATAGACATTGTGCTCGTAAATCAGCAGCAGGAAATAAAAGTATTTAAGCTTTCAGATCTGCTGCCTTTTGCTTTCGGTGATGAGGATCTTAAATAATTAGAAGCTTAATAATTTCATTTAAGGATATAAAAAATTTTATGATGGAACTTGCTCCGCATTCGATGCCCAAAAACACAGGCTGGATTGAAGTAATTGCCGGCTGTATGTTCAGCGGTAAAACCGAAGAGCTTATCCGCAGACTTAGGCGAGCACAAATAGCAAAACAAAACGTGAAAATTTTCAAACCAAAGATCGATAAAAGGTATGCCGAATCATTCATAGTTTCACATAGTGAACAATCTCTTCCATCAGTTATCATTGATGATATAAAAGACGTATTGAAGTATTCCGGTGACGCACACGTAATCGGCATCGACGAGGCACAGTTCTTTAATGCTGATATAGTAGAAATATGTAATAATCTTGCCAACGAAGGCAAAAGAGTTATTGTTGCAGGATTAGATCAGGATTACAGGGGAATTCCCTTTGAACCGATGCCTCAGCTTCTTGCTATCGCAGAATATATTACTAAAACATTGGCAATTTGTGTTGTCTGCGGAAATCCCGCCGATAAAACCCAACGCAAAACAACTTCATCAGAGCGCGTTATTGTAGGTGCGGCAGATATTTATGAAGCCCGCTGCAGAAAATGCCACTACATTCCTAAAGAAAATTAGAGGACAAATATGGATTTCATTGCTGTTATCAGAGGTATTTTGGGGATTGCACTAATTGTAGGTATTGCTTTCCTGCTTTCTAATAATAAGAGAAAAATAAATTGGCGGTTAGTTGGAAGCGGATTAGGTCTGCAATTAATCTTTGCTCTTCTAATCATAAAAGGTGAAGCATTAAGATCAATATTTTTTCCATTGGGCTGGGCTAAAGATTTTTTTAACTGGGTGAGCGGTTTTTTTGTTCTCATATTAAATTTTACAAGCGAAGGTGCAAAGTTTGTCTTCGGGCAATTAGCCTTAAGCCCGGGTAACGATGGAAGCTTGGGTATGTTCTTCGCTTTTCAGGTTTTACCTACTATTATTTTCTTCGCAAGTTTAATGTCAATTCTTTACTATCTTGGAGTTATGCAGCGCGTTGTGCAGGCAATGGCTTGGGTTATGGCAAAAGTAATGGGAACCAGCGGTGCGGAATCTTTATCGGTTAGTGCAAACATTTTTGTTGGACAAACCGAAGCGCCATTAATGATAAGACCCTTTCTAAAAGGTTTGACTCAAAGTGAACTCCTCACAATCATGGTGGGAGGGATGGCAACTATTGCCGGCGGTGTAATGGCAGCTTATATTCAGATATTAGGTCACTCTTATGCCGAAACTCTTGGTATACCACTAATAGAAGCTCAAAAAATGTTCGCAACACATTTGCTTGGAGCCAGCGTTATGGCGGCACCGGCTGCGTTGGTTATTTCTAAAATATTATCACCGGAAATTTCTGATCCCGAAACTAAGGGAACGGTTAAAGTTAAAATCGAAAAAACTTCATCTAACGTTATCGAGGCAGCCGCAGCAGGTGCAAGTGATGGCTTGATGCTTGCCTTAAACGTAGGGGCTATGTTAATAGCTTTCATCGCTCTTATCGCATTGATAAATTATTTGCTGCAAGGTTTGGGAGAAATTACCGGACTTAATTCCACATTGATGGCAGCCTATGGTCAACCGCTCAATTTTCAATTGCTTATAGGATTAGTCTTCCAATTTCTTGCATTCGGAGTTGGAGTACCCTGGCATGATTCGCTCAACTTCGGAAGCTTAATCGGTACCAAGATTGTATTAAATGAATTTGTCGCTTATTTGGAATTAGGCAAGCTGATCGAAGCAAAGGAATTGGTAAATGAAAAAGCAATTCTTATGGCAACTTATGCGCTTTGCGGTTTCGCGAATTTCAGTTCAATTGCTATTCAGATTGGCGGTATAGGACCATTGGCTCCAAATCGGAAATCCGATATAGCAAAATTCGGATTAAGAGCAGTGATAGGCGGTTCCCTTGCAACATTAGCTACGGCAACTCTGGCAGGTATTTTATTTTAATATGATGGTTGATTTAGATTTCAAATACAACGAGCTTTTTACTTACCTTAAAAATGAAATCCCATTTAAACCGCAAATAGCTTTAATCCTTGGCAGCGGTTTGGGTGATTTTGTCAACAGCATTGATGCGGTTAAATCATTTAACACCTCAGAATTACCCGGATACCCGCCCTCAACGATAACCGGTCATGCTGGAAAAATTCATTTCGGAAAGTACGCGCGGAAAAAGTTAATCATCTTTCAGGGACGAATTCATCTCTATGAAGGTTATCCTTTATCGGATTGCATACTGCCCGTCTTTCTATCGCACAAGCTGAATGCAAAAGTAGTTCTAATTACCAATGCCGCAGGCGGAATAAATCCCAATCTTACCCCAGGCAGCCTTATGCTCGTCTCCTCGTTTAATGGTATCAGCCTTAAAAAAGAATTGACCGGTTTAATAGGGATTGCCTCGGAGAAAGGTAAAAAACATTTTTATGATTGTCCATCGTTCAAATTAAATAAAATAATTAAGCAGGCTGCTTCTGATCAAAATATTCCTCTTCACGAAGGTGTATATTGGTATACCAAAGGACCAAGTTATGAAACACCTTCTGAAATTAGAATGATGGCGAAATTCGGAGGCGATGCCGTGGGTATGTCTACCGTACACGAAGCCGTCTACTCCGGCTACCTTGGCTTAAAGACTGCCGCTGTTTCATGTATTACGAATTATGCCGCAGGCATTTCAGATCAAAAACTATCGCATGCAGAAGTAACCGAAACTGCAAACAGAGTTAAGGATAAATTCGAAAGGTTAATTAAAAGAACAATTGAATTGATTTAATCGGTTGTTCTTTAATCAACGCGGGTCGCTTAAAGCAGCAAAATAGCATCAATACTAAATTCAGTTGAAATACAGAGAAAAAGGAATTTTCCGGAATTAATAAACCCCCTATTTCATTGACTTTCAAAGCCTTAACAGGTAATTTTGGCAGTCAATTAAATTCAATTCTCACTCAGAATTAAAAGAAATATATGAAAGAATTCAGATTCAGAATTATTCTAATTATTGCAGCTATAGGTCTCAGCATTTACCTTTTATATCCCACCTACGCAGATTATCGGAACTCACAAAAAATCTCCAATATTCTCGAAGAGAAAAGGCAGGAAAAAAAATCTTTATATCCCGATCTTACTAAAGACGAGGTTGAACGAAGGCTTAGGGTAATCGAAGACAGCATCAAACAAGCTGATCCTTCAATTGCGGAAGCAAGACAGGACAGAATTAAGTTAGGATTAGACTTGCAAGGCGGAATGCGCGTAGTATTGGAAGTTAACACTGTAAAGCTGCTTGAAAAACTTGCCAAGAATCCGGACGACATTTATAAATCCATACTTAACGAATCCGAACGTGAAGTAGCAGCTTCGGATGAATCCGTGGTTGACATTGTTGGTAGAAAATTTAAGGAAAGAGGAATAAGGCTTAGCCGTTATTTTGGTACAATCAGGGAAGATGACGATCAAATCTTAGACGGATTAAAATCCGATGCTGAAGATGCTGTTGCCCGCGCTATGGAAATTATAAGAAACAGAGTAGATCAGTACGGAGTATCTGAACCGTCAATTCAGCGGCAGGGAAGCCGAAGAATAATTGTAGAGCTGCCCGGCGTGGCTCGCGAAGAGGAGGCAAAGCAACTTCTGCAGGGAACAGCTTTGCTTGAATTCAGGCTGGTCAAAGAACCTGACCTTGCATTTTCAGTTATGCAGAAAATCGATAACGTGCTTGCCGGTAAAGCCATAGAAGATACAACCGAAACAGATACGACTACATCAGCAGAAGTTCAAGATACAACATTAATAGCAGAAGATACTTCATCCGCTGTTGATACGGCGGCTGATCAAGAATTAACCGAAGCGGAATTTGCCAAAGAGCATCCTTTCTTTGCTATTGCAATGCTGATTGATCCGCAGGGAGGAATTGCAGACGCAGCAGTAAGAGAAGGTCAACGTACAAAATTACAATCAATATTGAACCGCCCAGATGTGCAAGCGGTTATACCAAACAATGTCGAGTTTTTATTCTCTGCTAAACCAATGGCTTTTGATAGAGGCGAGGCTATTTACAGACTTACCCTCGTTAACAAAACACCCGAACTAACTGGCGGTGTGATCACTACTGCGAGAGCGAATATAGATCCGATGACTTCAGCACCGATTGTTTCAATGGAAATGAACTCCGAAGGAGCCACAGAATGGGCGCGCATTACAGGAGCGAACGTTCAGAAGAGGATTGCAATTATTTTGGATGGCGTAATTTTTTCAGCACCGGTGGTAAATCAAAAAATAACCGGCGGAAGATCGCAAATTGAAGGAATGGCAAACCTTGAAGAAGCTAAGCTTTTGGAAATAGTTCTTAAAGCAGGTGCCTTACCGGCTCCGGTAGATATTATTGAAGAAAGAACCGTTGGACCTTCGCTCGGACAGGATTCTATAAGAGGTGGATTTACATCGGCTCTCATTGGTTACATTATTGTCGGTATTTTCATGATGTTCTACTACCAAAAAGCCGGAAATGTAGCGGCAGCTTCATTAGTTTTTACGGTAATGTTTGTCCTTGGAGTTTTAGCAGGATTTGGTGCAACCCTAACTTTACCGGGCATTGCTGGAATCATACTTACAATTGGTATGGCGGTGGATGCCAACGTGCTGATTTACGAACGTATAAGAGAAGAATTGGCAACAGGTAAAACGGTAAAAGCATCCATCGAAAGCGGCTATTCGAAAGCTTATTCGGCTATATTCGATTCGAATATCACGACCTTCTTTACCGGAATTGTTCTCTATCAATTTGGAACCGGTCCTATCCAGGGATTTGCCTTAACTCTGATGATCGGTATCGTTTCAAGCTTATTCAGTGCGCTTGTTATTGCCCGTTTAGTTTTTGACTATATGGTTGCAAAAGGTGCAAAACTTACTATTGGTTAATTTAACAAGCTTTAAGGAGCTAATATATAAATGCGAATATTTGAAAATTTAAATTTTGATTTCTTAGGCAAAAGAAAAATTTTTTACATTGTTTCTGCTGTCTTATTCTTTATTGGTTTTATTAATATACTTTTCCGCGGGCTGCAGTTCGGCATCGACTTTAAGGGCGGTTCAGAAATAGTTCTTGAATTTGAAAAGCCTGTCAGTGTCGGTGAGATGCGAAGCTACGTTGATAATATCGGGCTGGGAAATGTTGAACTTAAAACTTTCGGCGGCGAAAGAGGCATATTAGTCAGAACAGAAGTACAGGAAATTCCCGCTGAATTATATCCGAAAATCGTAAGTAATATGGAACAAGAAATCGATAAACTGTTCCCGGGCATTCCAAAGCAAATTGTTGATTCGACTTCCAAATCGGTTACCTTTGCATTCCCTAATCCCGATACAACTAATAGAATTGTTGATCTCCTTTACGAAGCAGGCTTTCAAACCGGCAAAGTATCGGAAGAGCTTGATAATACTGAAATGGTTGTGAGGGTTGGAATTGCAGATTGGATTAAAATAAATCTAAAAGAAAAAATGGCAGATAATCCATTCCAGGTTTTGCGTGAAGAACACATCGGACCTAAAATAGGTAAAGAACTTAAACAAGATGCGGTAATAGCTGTACTCTTTTCTTTAATTGCAATGTTAATTTACCTTGGTTTCCGTTTTAAATTTATATTTGCTTTAGGCGCCGTAGTTGCTCTTTTCCACGATGTGTTAATTACTTTAGGCTTATATTCAGTGCTTTATGATGTTATACCCGGACTCAATTTAGAAATTGATCTCACCGTTGTTGCCGCATTCTTAACTCTGGTCGGTTACTCAATTAACGATACGGTAATTGTTTTTGACCGTGTAAGAGAAAACTTAAAAATACACAAAACCATGCCAATAATGGATGTGATAAATAAGAGTATTAATAAGACCATGAGCCGTACGATACTAACCGGCGGAACTACACTTCTTACAATTTTTGTTCTGCTGCTCCTCGGAGGCGAAGTTTTAAGAGCATTTGCATTTACCTTATTTTTTGGAATTGTTATAGGCACTTACTCCTCTATTTTCGTTGCAAGCGCTCTTGTACTTGAATACGCAAACAGGTCCAAAAAGAAAGTACAGTTTTAGTTTCACTCCCAAATTAAATTTGATAACGAACCGGCGGCTTAAAACTGCCGGTTTTTTTATTTCTTGTTAAAGAGAAAGCAATTCTAAAAAAACTATAAATAATACATTTAATACCGTTTTTTTCGTCCCGTTAGTAATAAAATATTTATAAGATAATATCTTCTATCCGTTCAAAGTCTCATTGTTATAATTTCTAACAAATTTATTTCAGATTGAAATGATTATTTCAATTCTATTTTCAAATTTGGTAAATCACTCACTTTAATTTTTAGAATTTTTGTTTTTGAGTTATAGAAGTATCCCCCATTACTATTATTTAATTGATCGCTATTTTCATATTGTATTAAAACGGTCTCGTTAATCGTAATTTTTGAAATCGAATCTACATCGTAAACATTTAATAAATAATACTTGCGATTAGAAACAAAATCATTTTTTTCACGTTCTATTTCCAAAACAGTTGTGCTGCTTGTTTTCTCCAGATTGAATTTCGTTAATGAATATTTTCCGTTTTGATACTCGGTTGAAATACCGTCGTCTTCATATAAAATATATTCCGATGATTTTCCGGGAAAGATTATTAATTCTGTCTCTTCTATTTTCCTTTCACCTACAAAGTCCTGCCTTTGCTGCATAGGAATAATGCCCCCCTCTCTCAAGAAAAGAGGAATTTCCCAAATTGGTGCTTCAACAATAACCCACCTTTTTCCATCATAGATTTCGTTCTTCTGCCAATTCATCCATCTGCCTTCGGGAAGATAAACTTTTTTGAAATTATCTTTTTCTGAAAGGACAGGAGCAACTAATAAATTTTCACCAAACACGAATTGAAACTGTGCAGCTTCGGAATAGCATTCTTCTTCCTCTTGATAGTTAAGAAACATTGCTCTTGCGGGAGGAAGTCCGGAAATAGTTGAATTATAAAATTCGTTATAGATGTAAGGTAAAAGACGATATCGTGAATCCATAACATCTTTAACCCATCGCTCCACGTCTTCACCAAAAGCCCACGGTTCCTGGTCGTTCGTATTTATGATGGTGTGCCCCCTAAAAAACGGAGTGAAAGCACCAAGCTGCATCCATCTTGTATATAATCTTTGCGAAGGAGTTCTAAAAAAACCACCAACATCACTTCCGGCAAATGGAACACCGCTCAAACCTAAGCCAAGCGGCATGGTACAAGCAAGCTTTAGATGCTCTTCGGTTGCTGAATTATCACCGGTCCACACAGCAGCATAACGCTGAATGCCGGCAAAAGCAGCGCGGGTAAGAATGAATGGACGCTTATCGGGAAAATTTCTTAGCAGCCCTTCAAATGTTGCACGTGCCATTTCCAAACCGTAAACATTATGAATTTTTTTATGATTCGCTTTAAATCCGTTATCGTCAAACTGCACAATATCGGGGAATGCCTGTCCCCAAACAGCAGGTTCGTTCATATCGTTCCAAATTCCGGCTAATCCTTGTTTAATCAGCATTGCATTTTTATCACCCCACCACTTGCGGGTTTCCTCTTTAGTGAAGTCAGGAAAATAAGCCCATGAAGGCCAAACTTCTCCTTGATAGACTGAACCATCCGGGTACTTTGCAAACAAATTCTGCTCTAATCCTTCTTTAGCAATTAAATAATTCGTTGTATCGGCTTTTACACCCGGATCGACAATCGTGATTATTTTGAATCCATCCTTTGACAAATCGCTTAACATTTTTTCCGGATTAGGAAATCTTTCTTTATTCCAGGTGAAAACACGGTAATCGTCCATATAATGAATATCAAGGTATATAACATCACACGGGATTTGTTTATCCCTAAAGGTTTTAGCAAGATTTCTCACGGTGGATTCCGGATAATAACTCCATTTGCTTTGCTGATAACCCAACGCCCACATCGGCGGCAGTTCCATTCTTCCGGTTAAAAGAGTGTAATCCGAAATTATTTTTTTTATTTCGGGACCATAGATGAAATAATAATCCATCTCCCCTTTTTCAGCACCAAACCAATAAAACCGGTTATTGCTCGCGCCCATATTGAAGTATGATTTATAGGTATTATCAAAGAAAATTCCGTAAGCTTTCTTTTCTCTTACTCCGATAAAGAACGGGATAGATTTATAGAGTGGATCTTCTTTAGTAGTATAGTCGGGACGGTCGGAGTTCCACATCGTGTATTGTCCCCCTCTTTTAGCAAGGCTGCCTGTTTTTTCACCCAATCCGTAAAACTGCTCACCATCCAAAAGAGTTTTATGGCAGCGAACTTCATCGTAATCGAAACTTACTCCAAAGCTTTTTTCGTCTTCGTTGATAAGATTCATTTTAGAATCAAAGATGCTTACGCGGCAGGGACGCTTTGATATTCTCACAATTAGTTCTTTTGTAACAATTTCAAAAAAATCCATCTTCTCTTCAAACCTGAATTTTGCTGCCAAACCATGATCAATTACCGCATAAGACGGTGCCCGGAAAAATTCATTCTGCTGTGTAAATCGAAATCTTATTAGATTGTCTTTCAATACATATACATTGAACTTCGCGTTGGTCAAATAGAATTCGATATGATACTCGAATAATTTATAAGAGGTTACTTCGCCGGCAAAATCAAAATCGGCATGGGCATTTAAGTTCATAATTATAGCGAGAAAAGGAAGAAGTAAATTTTTCATTGAGAGCTCCAAAGAGTAATTTATTGCTGTTTGAAAATTTATTCAAAATTTAAACGGTTACAAATAAAAAAATAACCCGTATTGTATCAAACTTTTTCTTGAACTTCATTCCAATTAATTTTTATTTCGAATAATAACATTAACCTCTCCTAATTCCATCCTGTGACAGTGCTTTAGCTTATTTGCAGATTCACCCTTAAAGCTATAATTTTGACTCAAAGATATGTTAACCATTACTTAGAGCAAATTATGACATCGAAAGAACGTGTTAAAGAAGCGATGGCATTGAATACTGCTGATAGAGTGCCGCTGATGTGTCAGCTTTCTTTAGGTCATTATTTCCTTTTTTCAAATGTAAATCCATTGGATATTTGGTATAGTTCCGATGACTTTGCCGAAGCCTTACTGCGTATGAGAGATAGATATTCTTTTGACGGCATCCTAATTAATTTGCCGGGAAGAGAACCAAATTATCAGAAACTTATAAAGAACATTGATAAGAAGGATGATGAAGCTGTCATTAGCTGGAAAGGCGGAGGATACACTGTTTTCCCGAAGGATGATAACCCTCACTACTATCAGGAAGATGGTTCGCGATATTTTCCTTCTTTCGATGAGATTGACCCTGACAAATTATTTTACGTTGAACCGTGGGATATTACCGATATAAAATATCCTTATTCGTGGGGATTCGAAAAGGAACCGCGCCCTTCCGATGACTTTTTCCCCGACTATCATTTCGACACAATAAAAAAGGTTATTGAAGCAGCCGGAAATAAATTTTCAATCCATTCGGAAGTATTTTCGCCGTGGTCACAATTCCTTGAATTGTTGAATTACGAATTTGCTTTGATGGCTATATTAGATGATCCGGTGAAGGCAAAAGCATGCCTGGAAAGGCTGACGGAAGGGGCAATTGATCTTGCAAAAAAACAAGCTGCTTTAGGAGTAGATGCGGTTTTGATTTCATCGGCTTTTGCAGGCGCTGGATTAATTTCTAGAGATCATTATAAAGAATTTGTACTTCCTTACGAAAAAATGATTGTTCAAGAGGTTCAAAAGGAATTTAACATTCCCGTTTACACTCACACTTGCGGTAGTATTGGAGACAGACTCGACCTGATGATGGAAACCGGTGCCAATGGTATAGATACGCTCGATCCGCCGCCGCTTGGAACCGTTGACTTAGAAGAGGCAAAAAAACAACTACAAGGAAAAGTATTCATAAAAGGAAATATTGATCCAGTCAATACACTCTTAAACGGCACAAAGGATATTATCAGCAAGGATGTTTTATGGAGAATTGAAGTGGGTAAACCAAATGGCGGTTATATTTTAAGCTCGGCTTGTTCAGTTGCGCCTTACACTCCCCAGGAAAATATAGAATTGCTTTCTCATCTGGTTGAACAATACGGCGGATACTAATGATCGAAACTTTATTAAAAGAATTATCCCTGGCAGTAATTGACGGTAAACAGAATGAATCCATTTCTCTTACAAATAAACTTTTTGAAGCAGGACTGCCTGCAAAAGATATTTTAGATAAGGGACTACTGCCCGGAATGGAGGTGGTAGGAGTAAGATTCAGAGATAATATTATTTTTGTACCGCAAGTACTAATATCGGCGAGGGCAATGAAAACGTCACTTGCAATTTTGGAACCGCTGTTATCAAAATCTGATGCAAAAGGCGTTGGCACAATAGTAATCGGAACAGTAAAAGGCGATGTGCATGACATCGGAAAAAACATAGTAGCGATGATGTTACGCAGCAGCGGATTTACTGTGATAGACCTAGGAATAGATACGAAGGTTGAAAAATTTATGGAAACAGTTAAAAAAGAAAATGCCGATATTGTAGGGATGTCTGCGTTGCTTACTACAACTATGGGTTATATGAAAGTAGTAATAGACAAATTAAAAGATGAAGGGTTTGACGTAAAAACGATGGTTGGCGGGGCACCAATTTCGAAATCTTTTGCGGATCAGATCGGTGCCGATGGATATGCAAAAAACGCCTCCGATGCGGTTAAGCTCGCAAAGGATTTAATCTCAATAAAAGCTTGAGGGGAAAATGAAACCAATGCTTGAAGAACTTAAAACTGGAAAGATTCTTCTTTCCGACGGTGCGATGGGAACCGAACTTCAGCGAAGAGGCCTGCCGTCCGGCGCTTGTCCGGAAGAGTTTAATGTTTCACACTCTGAAATCGTGGCTGAAATTCACCAAAGTTACATTGATGCCGGCTCCGATATAATTCAATCCAATACTTTCGGTGCAAATAGAGCCAGATTAAAATTACACGGTTTCGAAAATAGAGTTGAGGAGTTTTGCACGGCGGCGGTAAATAATATTAAAAGATGCGGAAGCAGCAGGATTTACATTGCCGGTTCAATTGGACCAATAGGTGAAATTCTTGAACCATTAGGTGAATTGAAATTAACAGATGCTTATGATATTTTTTCCGAACAGGCTAAAGCTTTAGCTGCGGCTGGTGCGGATGTTCTTTTCATTGAGACAATGATGGCTGCAGAGGAAATTGAAATTGCCATCAAAGCTTCAAAAGAAAATACTAACCTGCCGGTTAGCGCTTCGATGACATTCGAATTAGGCAAAGCAGGTTTAAGAACAATGTGGGGTGTTGATGTCCCTCAAGCAGTACAAAAAATTACTGAGGCTGGTGCAGATATTATCGGCTCTAACTGTGGAAAGGGATTTGACGAGATGATACAAATTATTGCAGAGATGCGGCTTCTGACAAACAAACCGATACTTGCGCAATCAAACGCCGGCATTCCCGAATGGGTGCACGGTATATCGGTTTACCATGAAACACCGGAGATGATAGGGGAGAAAGTAGTTAAACTTTTAGAATTAGGGGCAAATATTATCGGCGGATGCTGTGGCACAGGACCGGAACATATAAGAATGATGAGGGAGATTATAAATAATAGATGAACTTGCAAAACTTAAATTAGAACTCGTTAAGTGATGCGATTTAAAATTGTTAACAAATTTATTTTGGAAGATAAATTTCTTAAATCAAACCAGCCAACAAATAAAAGAAGTCTCATGGAAGATAAAAAAAACGGTTCTATGTTTTTTATAGTGGGTAATTAATGATTTGGTAATTTCTATGAGAAGAAAGACATTATATCTTCTTTTCAATCATCACTTACCGTCGGTTTTAACCGACGGAATTGAAGCTTAAAACACTTATTGGGGGCTTTTCCAAAGGGATCTTTTAGATAGCCCCTTTAAAGGAAGTGCTTAGTAAGGGAAAGATAATATATTATTAATTAAGCAGACAGTAATTTTTCGGCGTAGCGATTATCTTTAATATTTATTTCTTTAACGAGCTGCTTTAAATGAAAAGATCTTACTGCTCTGTTTTGCATAATTTATTAATACAGTTTCCTCTATCGAATATAGGTTTTAGTTCAACTACCCACTAAAATCGACATAGACCCAAAATTTGAGACTAATTAGGTTCACATAACGGAGATGTGGGCATATTAATAGGGTCATGATACTATTAAAGAAAATAATTTCACACCACCCTTACCAGCACCAAAGTCATGTCATCGTTTGGTTCGGCGCTGCCGCGGAAGTGTTTTACATTATGCCAAATATCGTTTACTAAGTCGGTCACGTCCCGGTGGGAATTGTTTCGCAGAAGTTCAATTAATTTTTCTTCACCGAAGAAATCGTTTTTATCATTCATTGCCTCGGTTATGCCATCGGAATAAAATGCGTACAACTGACCCGATTTAAAATCTATTTGCTCTTCAATAAGTGTTTTTTCGAAAATGATGCCTCTTTCCAAGCCAACACCGATTCCTTGAGTACGGTAAGTATTAACAGTACCGTTTGCGGCGGTAATTATAGGCATGTGCCCTGCTCTGCAAAATCTTACTTTATTTGTTGCAGTGTTAAACAAAGCTATTGTCATGGTTACAAACCAGTTTCTTTCAATAGCTTCGTACATTCTCCGGTTAATCTCAATTAAAATTTCCTTAGGGGATCTGCCCTCGGTACAAGCTATTTGCACCATAGTTTGCAGCTTGGTCATATACAAAGATGCGGATAATCCTTTACCTGAAACATCGCCCACAATTACATATAATTCTGAATCGGAAACGGGAATTAAGTCGAAGTAATCTCCTCCCACTTGCATTGCCGGAAGCATCTCACCGCAAATTTGAAGTCCCCTAATGAATGGAATGCATCGCGGTAATAGCCCTTGTTGAATGGAGCGCGCTAATTCAAGGTCTTTTTCAAGCCGGATTTTTTCTGCTTCGGCTTCATACAATCTTGCATTTTCAATTGCGATGGCAGCTTGATTTGCCGAAGCCATTAGCAGTTCAAGATCTTTTCCGGCAAATTGCGAACCCGAATATTTCAAACCAAATAATAAAATTCCGTTTATCCCCGATTTTATACTCAGCGGAACTATAGTATATATCTCCTCATTAATCAATTGCGACGAGTATTCCGGAAAAACATTATAAAATTGCGATTGCTCAACTATTGCTTCCTGCCCTAATAAATTTTTTTCTTCAACAAATTTTTTAATGTTCGAACGATGGATTGTAAAATCGTCTTCCGATAATCCTATACTGCGCGTTAGTGAAAGTACTCCCCCTTTTTCATTTCCGATCATAATTCCGAATTTTTTTACTTTAAGCGCATTAACAAATGTTTTGGTCATGGTATCTAAGATATTATCTAAACCTACCACCATAGGAATCTCGTGACTAAATTTAATGAGCATTTTTTGATAAGCGAACTGTTCAGGATAAAACTTTGCGGTAAGAAAGTCCTGGAATTTATCTTTAGTAGACTGAAAGACGAGCGCAAAAATAACGAATACAACTCCTGCGATAATTCCCTGATATTGTGTACCGATTGCGGAGCTTATTGTTTGTCCCAGCACATAAATTACAAGAAAATAAATTGCCGCAATCGATATTGTAGCAGCACCGTAGATTACAGTATTTTTTATAACAATGCTTACATCCATTAACTGGTATTTAAAAATAGAATATGCAAAAGCTAAAGGAAAAATCACTATGAGTATAATCGGCATATAAAATTCCGGAGAATTAAAAACCGAATCGGTGATGGCAGGAGCTATTCTAGATGTATAAATAGCAGCTAAAATTGCCAGAGTATAAGCAACAAGAATGATAAAGATCGGTTTCTTTTCACCTTTAGTACTAAGCCTTCGATAATTTATAATAAGTGAAACATAGCTGATAAGAAAAGCAAGAGACATTAAATTATCAATAGCCCTGGTTATTTGTTGAAAATCTTGAAGAGAAATTTTTTCAAACAAGAACACTAAAACGGAAGCACCTAAAACAATAAAAAACAAAATTATCGGGGCAAAAATAAACATGCGTTGGATCCATTTCTTCTCAAGGAAATGAAATGGTTTTGGAAACCTCCAAAAGAAGTGTAAAAAAATAAAAGGAATGAATGAAGCGCTTAGAGTCCATATATACCCTATAACCAAAAATCTGATTTTCGGATTAATAATCATTTCTACAAGATTAGCAGGAAGAAGTACATTAGTCTTCACAAGAATGAAAGCCGCGCCGATACCATAAAATAATTTTTGAATTATACCATCAGGTTTTGCTCTTAATACAATAAATCCGATAATAACCCAGATTAATCCAAGTAAACAGAAAGCGAGATCGCCGAATTGGATGAGCTTTTTAACAAAGACTTTTGTCTTAAAGACTTCACCGTTTTTAAGCACGGTATAATCGGCATATTCTCCGTAATTAAATTTGTTGAGAATTGCTTGGGCTTCATACGGATTAGCTACGTATTTATTATCAATTTCTAAAAGTATATCGCCATCGCGAATACCGGCATTCCATGTTACACCTTCAACTTTTACGAGATCAAACACAATAATCACACTATCGCGGGTAACTTTTTTCGGCTGCCAAAGGCATTCATCATTGGAAGTGACTCTTACTTCAAGTACGTTGTAAATATTCAGGAGGGCAATTAGAACTAATACTAATGTAATGCCGGTGATAATTTTAGGCTGATTTCGAAGTAATATTTCTTTGATTTTTTTCATCAATAAGCTAAAAATCTACGTCGGTTTATATCAGAATATTTTAAAATTTCGAACTGATTAATTTAGAAGAATAGTAACATCATATTTTTTGATAAACACTTAAAACTTAAAAAATACTCTCCTCAAAATTAGTTAAATACCAAGGCGTATCAACTATGAAATAATTTTTCTTTCAAAAGCCTGTTGTTAATGGTTTACATCTGCACTATAAATTATTTAACTTTTATTACAACTAAAGTGATATCATCCGATTGAACTGTTCCGCGCGAAAAATCTTGAATTTCCTTCCTGATACTTGTTACAACGTCGGCAGCAGAATGTTGAGAATATTTTAAGGCTAACATTTCCAATCTTTCATCCGAAAATTCTTCCCCTTTTAAATTCATTGCTTCTGTTATGCCGTCTGTAAATAATATTAACACATCACCTGATTGAAGTTGAATAGTTTGACAAGTGTAAGGCGTAAAAGTTTTCATTACGCCTAGAATTATTCCGCCCTTATCAAGCTTTTGAATATTACCATCCCTAATAAAGATCGGCGGATTATGCCCGGCATTAACGTAATTGAGCGTTTTAGCGGAACAATTAAAGATACACCAAAAGAAGGTTATAAAATTTCCGTCGGAAGTATTCTCGGTAATTAAATCGTTTATAATAGAAGTAGCTTCGTCTAAACGCATGCCTTGCTTTGTTATGATTCGCAAGAACGCCTGCAGATTTGCCATTAGCAGCGCCGCCGGAACACCTTTACCTGAAACATCGGCAATGGCAGTACAAAAACTTTGATTATCCAAAGTAATGATATCGTAATAATCGCCCCCTACCTGCTTGGATGAATAGTTAATTGCCTCAATTTCAACACCATTAAAATTAGGAATAGAACGGGGTAAAAGATTTTTTTGAATCTCCCGTGCAATTTCAAGCTCCTCTTCCATCTTTTGTTTTTCCAATGCCTCACGAAAAAGCCTTCGGTTTTCTAAAGAAATGATCGCCAGACAGCCGACAGAGTAAATGAATTCTTTATCCGCCTCGGAATATTCTTCATCATTAATTCTTCCGGCAAGCAAAATCAATCCTCTTGTTTTCCCCTGAAGCTCCATCGGAACAACTAATTCTATCCTTAATTCATCAAGCATTGTAAATCTTTTCTTAATCTCACTTTTATCGATATAAGATTCAATTTTATCGAGATTATATTTTTCAACCGCAGCAATAAGTTCATGTTCCGGGAATTTAGATTCTAAAATTTCTATTTTATTTTCGAAGAAAGTAACTACTGCAAATTTTGAAACAAGAAATTGTCCGATTACCGAATAGACTAAAATTTTTGCCACACGAGATGACTCGGCTAATAAGCCAAATTCTTTGCTGAGTTCAAACAAAGAATTAAGCCGGCTGATTCGAGAATCAAGCTCGCGGTTAACTTTCTTCAGCTCATTAACCATTATCGAATTTTGAATGGCTGCTGCTGAAATGTTTAATATAGTCCGAAGAAATTCGATGTCATCTTTTGTATAAGCTGTTCTATTTAGTTTTTCCCCAAGACAAATAATCCCAATGCATTCATCAGAGGAAAATAATCTTTCAATGCCGGCTATTTTTGCATAGCTTAAAAAACTTTTGAACTCAGGATTTTCGAACAAATCTTTTCCTACCTTTACATTCGGGAATTTATTTACAACGTTTTCTTCAAATCCTTTATAAACTTTTACTTTTAACCGGTCATCTATTTTTAATGCAAGCAGAGCTTTTGTGGCGAAGAATTTACCCATGCAGGTAAAAAGAATGTTATTGAGAATGAAATTAAGATCGAGACTGGAGTTTATTATTCGGCTAAATTCAACAAGAGCGTTTAAATTTCTTTTTATTTTGATATTGTCCGATTCGTCCATGTAAAAGATTAAGAATTAAAATTCTTTGAAAGAAGAACCTGATTATATTTTCCGGGAACAGAAACATATTTCACTTCATCCATTAAAGTTTTCATCAGAAACATACCAAGTCCACCTACTCTTCTCTGTTTATAATACTTTTGTAAATCCAGATCGGGAACGGATTCCGGATGGAATGAATTACCGTAATCAATTATTTCGATTGTGAACTTCTCCTCTGAATATTTAAGATTAATAATTATTTCACCGTCGGGATACGATTTATATGCATGCTTAATAATGTTAGTACAAGCTTCATCAACGGCAAGTATCATATTACCTATATCATCCGAATTAAAACCGACCTCAGTAGCGGCATTGAATACAAAATCCCGGATAGCGGAAAGATTTTCAGTTCTGCTTTTTACTTTCAGTTTTCGTTCCTTAAAGTTTTGTTTTTTAGTCTTCAACTTTTTTATTCTCTTTAAATTTATTTACGGCTTCTTCCTCCGATTTAAAAATTTCATACAGCAAAGGAAAGCCTAACAAATCGAAAATGTTATACACCTTATCGCTCATGCTTGTAAACTTTATATCGCCTTTGTTATCTCTAATTTTTTCTATGAATGCCATAAAAACACCCAAACCGGCGCTGCTGATATAAGCAAGGTCTTTGAAGTTTACCGCAATCTTATACTTTTCTTTCTCAATCAGATTAGCAAATGTATTTTCCAGTACAGGAGTTGTGTGTGCATCCAAATACCCCTTCAAATAAATAATGCTTACATCGTCATGTTCTTTAATTGTGGTGCTAAATTCTGCCATTCTTCTTCTCCATTAATTTTTACTTTTTGTTTCCATTTTAAAATTACTAAAGTTATATCGTCATGCTGCGAATTACTTTGTGAAAATAAAGTTACAGCCTGAATTACTTTGTTTGAAATTTCATCTGCATTAAGCTTTCTGTTTTCTAATAAAATTTGCTCAAAGTGTTTGGTCCCGAAATCTTCCAGCTTTGAATTTTTTGCTTCGGTAATACCATCGGTATATAATACGATAACATCATCTGTTTTAAGTTTTATCACTTTTTCTTCCAAAGTATTTTCGAAGTATTCACTAAAGTCTAGACCCAAGCCCATGCCTGACGGAGTAAGGTTTTGAACTTCATTACCGCGAATACAAAGTACGGGACAATGACCTGCCCGTGCTATAGATAAAACTTCTTTTTGAATATCGATTACACCATAAGCGGCACTTACAAAAGATTTCCTTTCTAAAGTTCTCTGCAAAATTTGATTTGCTCTAACTAATAATTCCTTCGGACTTGAACTAAATTTTGACAGCGATTCAAAAATTCCTTTTACTTCAGCCATAATAAATGCTGCAGAAATTCCCTTGCCGGCAACATCGGCTATAACAAATCCGAGCTTATCTTGTGAGATTTCGAAAAAGTCATAATAATCTCCACCCACTTCAAATGCGGGAATGAAGACTGAAGAGATATCCAGGTTCTCAAACTCGGGATTTTTAGCCGGCAGTATTTTTCTTTGAACTTCTCTTGCTACATCAAGCTCTTTCTCTAATCTTTCCTTTTCAATAGATTCTTCAACAAGCCGTGCATTTTCGATTGCAACAGAGGCATAGTCGGAAAAAGTATTAATTGCACTGATATCCTCTTCGTCAAACGATATATCCCCTTTTCTTGCTACACATAAATATCCTTTTATATCGTTGTGTGTTCTTAAGGAAGAAAATAATGCGGCGTTATAATTAACAGACAGTAAATTTGCAGTTTTTATTTTTTTTAGATCAAGAATAGTAGTACTATCAATTATACCTTTTCTGCTTTTGCCGATAACAAGCTCGGTAACAGCATTAGCGTCGACATAACCAATGTTATTATTAGCAAGAATTTTATATTCATTGTCGCTCTTCCACACAATCCATGAAGCATCTGCCCCGCAGATTTTTACAGCCAGATCAGTTATAGTTTCAGTTAGTTCTTTGAAATCAAGAACTTCAGTAATCAATTTGCTGAAATATTGTAAAGAAGAGACCTCTTGTGCCTTCCGATCAAATGCTTCCGCAGTGGGAAGATGAAAGAGAGTGGTAAAAAACAGTATGCTGAAGTAGATTACACCGTAAATCATGATTATCGCGGTAAACTGTGCTATTGATGGGGAGAAAGAAGTTAATAGCTTACGGTTAATGTTGTCTTCGGTATAATTAACAAGATTAACTATGAACAATACCGTAATGACAGTTGAAAGAATTAATAAAGTTACCTTATCCTTTTTTACTATAAATGCAATCCATGAAATTTTTATTGAATTTATTATGATGAGTATTATCGATATGATTAAAAAAGTATTCCAAATATAAGCGAACTCAGGCATACCTTTAAGCAGTGCAGCTAACGAAGCCAGAATAAAGAATATAATCATCGTATTAAAATAGGTGGTCTTGTTTCGCTTCTCTCTATAGAAGTAGAATTCTCTTAACGACAAGAAAACATAAGCGATTGAACTTAAGATTATGAAAACATAAAAAGTATAAACGAGATTGAAGATAAGCCCCGGATGTGCAATTTGCTGCTCGATATTACCGAAGAAACTACCGAGAATTAGGTCCGAAAATTCGAGTAAGAAAAATATTAACGCATTAAGAATACCAATGCTCATTACAAGAGTGAGAGGATTAATTTGCCGGTTGTGAACAAAATCCTTCAAATAAAAAATAAAAACAGTTGCTGTAAGTATTACAAGCAGCTCATTAAAGCCGGTCATCAATGCTGATGCAGTACCCGAAGCAAAAAGCTTAAAGAAAAACAGTACTAAACCGAGCGTTAAGAATACGCGAAACTTAAGATTTTGCTGTATTTCCAGAAATCTATATTTCATATTTTATAAGAAATTTGGCTATTACAGTTTACCCGTTAAAAATAAACAAAAAATGTAACATAATGCTGCATTATTGCAATTTAGACTGCTAAAAATTAAGCCAATTTCGGATGTTAGTAAAGAAAAGATTTATAAACGGATTTTATATAGGATGGCAGTGTCTATAACACTTTAGTGACAAATAGAAGCTTCACAAAATTCCTATGCTTTTAAGCCCTATTTCAATCATTTTCATGATCATTATATCTCGATAATATCAATCACTTCTACGTTAGCTGAATCTTTTTTGATTTCTATCCGCAACTTTCTCAATTCTTCCTGAAGTTTTTTCATCTCCTCTTGAAAATTTTTCTGAAATTCTTTCATCTCCTTACGGAATTCATCACCGCGGAAGTATTCAGAACTATCTTTGTAAAATCGATTCATCATGCGTATTAAAGAATCCGAATTGAAATAGAAATTCTTTCCGTATAATTTGAAGACTGAGTCGCGCATGAAAGATTCGAATTTCATAATTGAATCGGGGTCCGGTATCTTAAAATTGAAATCAAATATTTTTGCAGAATCGTCAGACTCAATTTTGAAATTAAAGCCCACTTTACTTCTAACTTTCGGAGGTTTTGGTATTGTGATAGAAAAATTCTTAAAATGTTTAGCAGCTTCCTCAATATTTGCCGCAATGCTGTCAAAATCGGGGAATACTATCCTGGGAAATTCGGTCCTATCAAGTTCCACCCGGCAAATGTTGCTGTCGATATATACTTGAAATCCAGTTCTTTTCTTAGGATGTTGTTTAAGCCTAATTAAATTACTATCGAGCCTTAAGGTAACAGTTACTCTCTCAAGTTCCTTACCGACGCGTTTCATCTCTTCTTTAAGCCGCTCGTTTTCTGCTTTAAATTTTTCTTTATCGAATTTAAAAGGTTCGGTAAAAATGGTATCGGGAGTAAGAAATATATATTCGTCTCTCGATCTCGTTTTTACATCTTGAAGAATTTTCTTAAAAGCATCTTTGTCTTTAAAAGTATAAGCCTGCGGAATCATTATTTCGAATTGTTCCTTGTTTACAGATTCGGCAAAAGCTATAAGATCGGCGGCTATTACTGTATTGTAATTCCACAGATTCGGATTTATGGCAACTGTGTTTTTATCATTAACAAGAATTTGAGTCTGAAGCTCTTCTTTATAAAAATTAAGGATGGAATCAACCTGTTTCTTTTGTGCTTCATTTAATTCGAGTGCGCTTACAAATTTTTCGAAGTTATCTTTCTTATCGATAGCGGGTGCGGTTTTAATCTCAAAAAATTCTTTTCCGCTCTCATCGTACCCGAGATGAAGCGTTTGCGTATTCGATGGATCGATAGGCAATTGTTTATAGAAAGCAAAGTTGAAAATGTCTTCGTTGGATAAATCGCCGGCAAAAAGAAGAGGCTTTAAATTTTCCGTATAGAATCCGGCAATGTTTTCTTTTTGCTGTTCTACGATATCGTCTATAACCTTAGGATTAAATTTAAGCAGCACCATTACGGCAGCGGTAAGCACAATAAGTCCTGCTGCAGGGGCAAATGTTTTTAACTTTTTAGTCCACCGGTTTTCGGTCGATAGACCAGCCATCAAGCGTGTTACAAAATAAGGCGATTCTTTTACAGGTTTAACGGAAGAAACTGTAAGCTCTTTTAGTTTTCTTAATTCATTTAATTTGGCTTGTAAATCTTTTGACAAAGCCAATTTTTCTTCGAGTTCATTTTTTTCGGCAACGTTCAATTCGCCGTCTATATACGCGGATAGTTTTTCAAAATCCTTATCGATTTTTTTCATGCTAATAGCTCCTTCTCAAGCGGCTTGAGAATATTCTTTAATCCTTCCCTTGCTCTAAAAATCCTCGACTTAACAGTTCCGAGTTCACAATTGGTGCATTCGGCAATTTCCTGATAGCTTAATCCTTCTATATCCTTTAGGAGCAGCGGCGTTCTCAGTTTTTCGGGCAATTTGTAGATTGCATTTCTTACTATTTCCGATACATCCTTTTGTTCGTTAAAAGAATGATAACCCGGATCGTTTTCATCTTTGAGCGATACAAATATGCTTCTGATTTTGGTTTTTCTTAAATGATCTTTACACTTGTTAACGGTAATTCTATACAACCATGTAGTAAATTGCGCCTCAAACCTGAAGCGTTTCAAATTCTTGTAAACCGTTAAAAATACTTCCTGAGCAATGTCATCTACAACTTCCGAGCTGTTAAGGGTTATATAAATTAAATTCCTTACCTTTTCTTTGTGCCGGTAAACGAGAATTTTAAATGTCGATTCATCTCCCTCAATAAACCGCTGGATCAAAGAGAAATCGTCATTGATGTTAATAATTTGAGGGTTCTCCAAGTTTTCTTCGTTATTTGTGAAACTCATTTTTTAGACGCCCGTTGTTTTTAATTGTTCCGCTTTAATCCTTAAATAAAATAATTCAGGGGCATATTACTTTATAGATTTATTAGCCCTAAAATTTAATTATTCAAATGTAACACAACTTGCATAAATAAGCCCATCTAATTAAATTGCTCACAAAATTTTAGGAGTTATTAATGAAGATTAAAACGAGCGAAAGATACGGAGCAGTTGTCATCGAGTTAAAGGGAAATGTGATGGGTGGTGACGATACAAAAGTATTTAACGAGCAGCTCCATAAACTTCTGGATGAGGGGAAAAAAAATATTGTGATTGATCTTGCTGACGTTAAATTTATGAACAGCTCCGGTCTCGGAATGCTGATAGGTGGGTTAACAACAGTGAAAAAAGCAGACGGTCAGCTAAAATTAGCGCGAGTAACCGAGAAGATTGAAAGCCTGCTCATCATTACGAAGCTCATTACTATTTTTGAATCCTTCGATACTGTTGAAGAAGCTGTTAAGAGTTTCTAACTCTATCTCCTAATTTTGTAACTAAAAGAAACTCCGGATTGACCTAATTCGGAGTTTTTATTTTGCTTAAATTTAACCGCACAAAATACCAAGGGAAATTATGAGCGTATCGGTTCTTGTAGGAAGCCAATGGGGCGACGAAGGCAAAGGAAAAATAGTAGACATTCTTAGTGAACAATATGATATTGTAGTACGCTATCAAGGCGGAGCTAATGCAGGGCATACTGTGATGATAGGAGATAATCAATACATCCTTCACTTAATTCCCTCCGGCATACTCAGAGAAAAAACAATTTGCGTTATCGGCAACGGGGTGGTTATTGACCCTACGGCATTGTTAGATGAAATTGCTTTGCTTGAAAAAAACGGGATAAAGGTTGAGGGAAGATTGTTCATCAGCCAAAATGCACACTTAATAATGCCTTATCACAAGCTGTTAGACTTAATTCACGAAAGCGGTGAAAATAAAATCGGGACAACCGGACGTGGCATAGGTCCCTGTTATATAGATAAATTTGCAAGGAAGGGTATCAAAATAGTTGACTTGCTGAACAAAAGAACTCTTGAAGAAAAAATCCGTGAGAACCTGAAAGAAAAGAACAATCTGTTGAAAAAAGTTTATGAGAGAGAAGAGATTGACGTTGAAGAAATAATAGAACAATATCTCGATTTTGATAAAGCAATAGATCAGTACATAAAAGATGTTCCTTCATACTTAAATCATGCCATTGAACAGGGAAAATCAATTTTATTAGAAGGAGCTCAAGGAGCTTTATTAGATGTAGACCATGGCACATATCCATTCGTTACTTCCTCAAATCCGACAGCGGGAGGTGCATGTACCGGTACCGGAATACCACCTACTAAAATTGATTCGGTTATCGGAATAGTTAAAGCTTATACTACCAGGGTGGGCAACGGTCCTTTCCCTACGGAATTAACAGGAGAAGAAGGAGAGAAACTTAGAAAAATAGGTGCTGAGTATGGTGCAACCACCGGACGCCCCAGACGCTGCGGCTGGTTTGATGCTTTCCTCGTTAAATATTCAGCCATGATTAATGGAATTGATTCGGTTGCTGTTACCAAGCTTGATGTCTTAAGCGAATTTAACGAAATAAAAGTTTGTACCGGCTATGAGTTAAACGGTAAAAAACTTAAATCCTTCCCTACCGATGTAGAAAGATTAGATATAGTAAAACCAATTTATGAAATCCTGCCTGGCTGGAATCAGAATATTTCAGCATGTCAGTCCTACTCAGAACTGCCCGATAATACTAAACAATACCTCGATTTCATTTCTGCAGAAGCCGGAATGAATATTACGATTATTTCAGTAGGACCAAAACGGAAGCAAACTTTTTATGTTGATTAATCAAGTTAGATAATTGAAATTTACGCTGAACTAAATTCGTAATTAATCGAGAGCATATAAATTATGAAGATGTCTGGCGGACCGGCATCAATCAATTTTAAGATATTCCTTATTTTTATTGCTGTCACGATTGCAGGGGGAACTCTCTATTATACACAACAATTAGTAAAGAAGCTGCAGGAAAAGGAAAGGCAGATAGTTCAACTTTATGCAAAGGGTATTGAATATATTGCTAATTCTTCAGCAGAAGATACGGATATAACCTTCCTTTTTGAAAACATCATTAAACCGATTGATTTTCCGTTAATACTTACCGATGCGGAAGATAAAGTCAATCTTAACGATATAACTTCTATTCGGAACGTAAGATTTGATTCTTCTCTTTCCCGTCATGAATTGGAGAGATTTTTTATCGATAAAATCGATGAAATGGATGCTGTGCACGACCCTATTGTTGTAACTTATCAAGATTCAATTATACTCGAAAAAATTCATTACGGTGATTCGGATTTAATTAATCAATTGAAATATTATCCTTATCTGCAAATTATCATTGCGGTTTTATTTGTGTTAATAAGCTATATCGGTTTCAGCAATATAAAGAGAAGCGAACAAAGCAACATTTGGGTGGGAATGGCTAAGGAGACCGCACATCAATTCGGAACACCGATTTCCAGCTTGATGGGCTGGCTCGAAATGCTAAAACTAAACTACAATGAAGCAGACAAAGTGTTAGATATTTCCGAGGAGATTAGCAGTGATGTTGAAAAGCTAAATAAGATTACATACCGATTCTCAAAAATTGGTTCGGCGCCTGAAATTAAAGAGAAAATAGTTTACGATGAAATTATAAACGTAACAGAGTATTTCCAGAGACGTCTTCCTCAAACAGGAAAAAATGTTGAGCTGACGGTAAATGGTGATCGGGAAGCTAAAGCAAAATTGAACTCTGAATTATTCGAGTGGGTAATCGAAAATCTCATCAAAAATGCTCTTGATGCCATTGATCAAGATAACGGAAAAATTTCGATATCGATTAAAGATTTCCGCAAGAAAGTTGAAATCGAGGTTTTCGATAACGGTAAAGGGATCGACATTAAAAGAAGAAAAGATATATTCAGACCGGGCTACAGCACAAAACGCAGAGGCTGGGGATTAGGGTTGAGTCTTTCAAAGAGAATTATAGAGGTTTACCACAGAGGTAAAATATCCGTAAAAAGTTCCATTCCGGGTGAAGGGACAGTTTTTAAAATTACCTTAAAGAAAATTTAGCTCAGCTCCAACATTCGCTCAATCGGAATTAAGGCTTTACGTATCATTTCGGCATCTAAATGTATTTGAGGTTCTTTGTTCTTCATACACAAATAAAGCTTTTCCATCGTATTTAGTTTCATATATGGACATTCATTACAACTGCAATTTTTATCCGGCGGCGCAGGGATAAAATTCTTTTCAGGTCTTGCCTTCTTCATCTGATGAATTATACCCGACTCAGTAGCAACTATGTAAGCAGTTGCTGAATCTTCCTGGATAAATTTTAGCAGCTTACTTGTCGACCCGATAAAATCTGCTCTCTTAAGCACCGGATCTTCACATTCGGGATGGGCAATTACTTTAGCCTCGGGATATTCTAACTTCAATTCAATTATTTTTCGTTCGCTAAAAGTTTCGTGCACAACGCATGTTCCATCCCATAGCGTCATATTCCGCCCGGTTTTCTTCATCAAGTATTTGCCTAAATTTCTATCGGGTGAAAAAAGGATTGGTTTATCTTCGGGTATTTGTACTATAATTTTTTCTGCGTTGCTTGAGGTACAAATGATATCGCTTAAGGCTTTTACCGCCGCCGTACAATTGATATAGGTAACTGCAATGTGCTCGGGATGCTTTTCTCTGAATGCTTTGAAGAGCGGAGCCGGACAACTATCTGCTAACGAACAGCCCGCTTCCAAATCGGGAATAATCACAGGCTTATTAGGATTAAGGATTTTAGCCGTTTCAGCCATAAAATGTACTCCTGCAAACACGATTGTTTCTGCATCCGTTTCTTTAGCTTTACGGGCAAGTTCGAGGCTGTCTCCCACAAAGTCGGCAATATCTTGAATTTCAGATTCTTGGTAATAATGAGCTAAGATAACAGCATTCAATTCTCTCTTAAGTTTTAAAATCTCTTCGCTAAAGTTGATCTCTGTCTTATAATCCGTTAATATCATTGCTAATCCTCCGTCATAATTATTTCAAATAGTATTTATTCAGTCATTCAGTAATTTCGTCCGGAGTCTTCGGTAATAATTACCGATGATTTTTTTATAAGTTAAAAAAAATTATAAAAAACTGCAAAAAACCACTTCCACTAAATGGCATATTAGTTGGGAAACAATAAACGAGATAGAAAATAGTTATTAAGCATAGCACCCCTCCAATAATGACTCTCATAACTGTCGAGTTCTGACGCCCTCAAGAGCTCGACAGTTCCTCTTTTAAACCCAATGAATATTTCACTCAATATAGTTTATTATTATTAGCCTGATTGACTATGCCTAAAAAAACACTTGGTTAAATGTATCAATAAGAAACCAATTAATTCATATTCTTAAAAAGAGACTTCCGGAACTTTTACCGAAGTTCAAAATCACAATAATTCTTCTGGTACATATATTGCAAAATAACCATTGAGAAAATAGTTATTAAGCATAATATTTTTCCTCAAATTAACACCTTTTAAGCTGTCGGGTTTCGTCCCTCACAATCCGACAGCCTCTCCTTTTAAATCATCGTAAGTAGATCATCTTTCTTGAAGCACTATTAGTTCCATTACGCAAAGTGTAAAAGTACAAACCGGAAGCCAAATTCGGATTTTCAAAATTTACTTCATAACTTCCTTTACGTTGCGTGCCTTCCACTAAAACAGCAATTTCATTTCCAAGGATATCGTGAATAGATAATTTAGTATACCCTTCTTCGGATAAATAATATTTTATTTTAGTCGACGGGTTAAAAGGATTCGGATAATTTTGATATAAGAAAAATTTTTCGGCTATAATTGGTTTTTCGCTAATGCTGCTTATAATGTACGCCGCTTCTGCCGGTAAACTTTCATTATAGCCTTTATCGTAAGCCGTCACTGCAAAGTAATAATTGTTTGAAAGTTGATTTTGAAACGTGAGAACAAATGAAGTATCATCGACTAATCTGAACTTAATCATCTTTTTAACATCGCTTATATCTGCCGGTGAGTTTACGTCCAAGTAAATATTATAATAAATTGCCGTATCGCCGTCAGCAGCAGGCAAAGGTTTTTCCCACTTTAATAATATTGAAGTAGAATCCAATGCGGTTAATGTTAAATTAACCGGTGCGTTTGGTTTTATGTCATCCTTCCATGGCATCGGAGGAATGTTAGCCGGATATTTATAGTGATTATTCTTTAACAAATTTCTAACATCTTTCTGATTGCTGTAAATGCTTTGAGTTCGATAAAAAGTTTGTCCCTGCCCACCGAATTTTCTGGTTGAATCAACTTGGGCAAGAATTTCGGATACGGGCCAATCCCCTTCGCTGGAACTCATTCTATAAACAGCTACCGCCGGATAAATATGTCTACCGTTTCGGTTTTGAATCCAGTCGATGGCAAGCGAGTCATATCTAGGGCATGTGTTTATATCCCAATAAATTTGTGGAGAAAGATAATCGTGTTTACGTGCTAATATCCATCTTCGTGAATCCTGAAATACTTGATCAAATCCTAAGAAGCCGGTTAAGCAGTCGGATAACTTTTTATAAATACCTATTGGGGCACTTCCAACTTTAAGCAGCGGTTTTACCGCCTGAACCGAATCATAAAGAGCATAAACAAATTGAGTGATATTATTCCGCCTCCAATCATTTTTATTAATCCCCTGTCCGTATAATTGATAAGTTTGTTCGTCATCGAAATTTGGGTTAGGGTAACGAATAAAATCAAAGTGAATTGCATCAATATCGTATTTCCTTATCATCTCCATTGCAAGATTAAGTAAATAGTTTTTCGTTTCCGGTATTCCGGGGTCCATCCACCACTCGCCTAAATAAGTTTTACACAGTTTCGATTTGGCTAATACTACATGCGGAGGATTAGTTGAAGGGGGCGTTCCCGTTCCATATACCTTATAAACATTCCACCAGGCATGTACTTCTATACCGCGTTTATGTGCTTCATCAATTACGAATTGAAGAGGATCATAACCCGGATTGCCGCTCAAACTGCCGGTGAGAGCTTTTGACCACGGTTCAATTGCTGAGGGATAAAGCAAATCTCCTCTAGCCCGCACCTGCAGCATAATAGTGTTGAAGTTTGCATCTCTTAAAACATCCAGCAAGTTTCTCATTTCATTCGTTTGATTATTCATACCGGACGTATATGGCCAATCAAGATTAAAGACGGTAGTTATCCAAACGGCTCTTACTTCTTCTTTGGGTTGAGCAAAGCATAATGCAGAAATAAAAAGAATATAAAACGCAAGACGAACGAACATTAAAACTCCGATATTTAATTAATAGCAGATATTAAAAACTATTCAAAGTTAGAAATAATGCGGAATGTTTTAAAGATAAAATTAATTAACTCTGGATTAGAATTGTGTACATACGAAAAACATTACAGCGTTCAACATATAACCCAAAGCATTTTTTATAATAAAGATGAAACGTTCCAATGGATTCTAATTGCATGGTTTTGAAGAAGAGAGTGACGGCATAATCGTGCAAAATCAGTTGGATAGAATTATTCTTTTTCAAATTTATATTTCAGCGAATCAACTTTAATTTCGCCTTTAGGAAGAACCTCTAATGTGTTTGATATCCAAAGAGGATATTTGAATCCAAAATCATCCGGATGATAAATCAATAGACATTCGATCAAGGGAAGCGTTACCGTTGACCCATAATCGTTTATAAATTGCTTTAATCCCTTAACTTTACCGAAGACGCGATAAACATTTCCCGGATTTACAGAGCGTATTTTAATATCAATCCGCTGATCTTTAGGAAGCGGATGATCTATTTCAACAATAAAATTGAAATAATCTCCTGCTTCTCCGCCAATTCTTCCGCTGATTTGAAATAAGTTTGAGTCTAAAGGCAGTTCCGGTCGACCTGAAATTAAACCGTAAATGGAAATAATCTTTCCCAGCCATTCTTCAGGATTTCTATAAATTAATCTGTTATAAACGTCAAAATTTGCCTTGGAAATTATTTTCTTTATCTCTTCAGAATCGTAAGACATGGTGAACGCATAACCTTCACCGTAACCTTCTAAATATGTTTTTTCATTTTCCGATTTGCTTTCAGAGCTGAATAAAAAACTTTCGGTTGTTGAACATGAAACCATAACCGAAAACGAAAAAATTATGAATAAGTAATTTCTTTTCATTTATTACCTATTGAATTTTGAAAGTAACATTATAGAATAACTCCGCCGCCGAGACATACTTCTCCCGAATAGAAAACTGCAAATTGACCTGGAGCGATACCTTGATCTGAACTGTCGAGTTTAACTTTAACTTTATCCTCACCAATAAATTCGATATTGCAGTTATAGAATTTTGCTCCGTGCCTAATTTTCACTAAAAGATTTTTTTCATCCGGTTCTGTTCCTGAAATCCAATTTAATTTACCGGCACAAAATTCGTCTCGCTGTCGTTCAGCAGTATTTTCTTTCGATATATAAATGATATTCTTCCTTACATCCTTTTTAACTACATACCACGGTCCACCCGAAAGTTTCAAGCCGGATCTTTGTCCGATTGTAAAATAATAATATCCTTCGTGTTCACCTAATTTTTCATTTGAGTCAATGTTTATTATATCGCCTCTCAGCTCGCCTAAATGATGCTTTATAAATTCGGTGAACTTTACTTGTCCCAGGAAACAAATGCCCTGACTATCCTTTCTTAATTTATTTGGCAGATTGAAATCTTCTGCTAATTGTCTTATCTGTGTTTTGGTGTATCTTCCAATCGGAAAAAGCGCACGTGATAATTGTTTCTGGTTGAGATACGCCAGGAAATACGTTTGATCCTTTACGGCATCAGGAGATCTTTTTAATATGTATAAATCATTTCTCTTTTCTGCCCAAGCATAATGCCCGCTGGCAACCTTCTCATAGCTGTCATCAATCTTTTCGTAGAACTGACCGAATTTAACAAGACTGTTGCAAAAAATATCCGGATTTGGAGTACGTCCTTCTTTTATTTCAGAAATTGTATAACTAACAACTGTATCCCAATATTCGTTTTGAAGTGATAAAATCTCGAGCGGAATATTGGCTTGATTGCAAACTGCTCGAACAAATTCTAAGTCTTCCTCCCATGGACATTCGCCTAAAAAAGAGAATTCATCCTGCAGCCAAATTTTCAGATAAAAGGCTGTGAGATCATGTCCTTCGTCTTTTAACAAACGAAGAGCAACCGAGCTGTCAACTCCGCCGGAAAGTAATACGGCAATTTTCATGAGAATTTATGTCTTAAATTTAACGAGACAAAGTTAAGTAAAGATGTGGTAAATATTCAGTCCATCTTGTGGCGATAGAATCTTCATGCCGTTGATCTCAGGGAAAATCTGGCGTACATTAAACTTCAAATACAAATACTCAAAAAACAAATAAATATCAATCACTAATCATCAATTTTTCAAATATGCCGGAGTTAAAAATAATGGTTTGAGACATTGGATTTGGATATTGGAACTTACCTGCCCGCCGAACAAGTTCTTTGGCAGGCGGGTTTGAATTTTGGGATTTGTTTTTTGGTATTTAGTACATTATAAAATTAATCGGTAGAAATCCTTTAGATATATATCCTTGGTTGAAACTTATTGTCACTTATTTTTCTTAACCTGCTTACTAACATTTAAAAGCATATCGTCGTAAACCTGTTTAGGTATGCGGCTTAATATAGTTGTTCCAAATTCATTGTGATTTTTGATGGTGTGAAAAAATCCTACGGTCGTATTATTCCGCCCATCATGAATTTTCATTACGCCGCGAAGTTTACCCTCGAAAATTCCTCCGCTAAGTTTCGAAATATTTCTGTAATAAATAATGATCTGCTTGGATGAAAGAAAAAATTTACTGCAGATTATTTTCTCGCTGTCGGCGGTTATCTTGTAGGGCAAAATCCGGTGAAGCATCAAAGAATATTTGTTTAGAAGATAAACTAACAAAGCTGAGATTAAAGCCGGAAACATCCACCAAATACTTTCTGAAAGATAAATCAAAGCCGATAATAGATTTAACAACAGCAGAAGACTTAATAAAAAAAATCCAAAACGGTAAAGCAAAAAATACATGAAGGGATATGTGTAGGTTTTCATTATAGCTTTAGTAAACTCGGTAATGTTGAACTAACTGATCTCATAAAAAATGCTTATTCTTTTTTGATGAAGAATAAGCATTAAATTAAATTGGTATAACAAATAAATTTTAATCTATCTTAGGAATATTTTTCAACTGTGGTCTAATGATTGCACCGGAAGCATAAATCTCATAGACGGTTCCTATATCTTTCATTTTTGCAGAATCTGATTCTTCTTGTTCATCTTTCGCTTTCTCTACATTCAATTCAACGGCATGAACTTTACCTTCAACCACTGCTAACATATCCTTCACTTCGAGCGGAAATGTAAATTCTTTTGCGTCAACTTTTACTTTTATCATTTGACCTGAGGCTTCATCCTTAAGATTAATCCAGCAGCCATCCTCAATACAGACATCGTTAACAATGCCTTTTACCTGCACTCTCTTACCAACGAAGTCTCTTGGATTGTTTAATATATCCGATACTTTAATGGTTTCCTTTGTGCCGAGCGGTTCACCTAATTTAACAATTTGAGCATTGGCTGCACAGAAATGTATTGCCGCTATAACTATTGGATAAAACAAACTCACTTTCATCTTTTCACCTTGATTACATTATTTGAATTTTATTATTACAGGTGTATTAGTTTCAATCTTGAAACCGGGAATATTCTTCATTACATCTTTGATGGTAGAAAAATCTCCGGGTTTCAGATTTTTTAGCTCGTTATATTTTTCTTCATTGCTCAATAGCTGGTCAAAATCAATATCGAACAAAGTAATCTTGGAATCGTCGACATAAGCAGCATTCGTCTCAACTATATTACCGTTTACTTCTACTCCCAGTGATATTCTAAATCCTTTCATAAATGCTTTCATCTCCTCAAAAGAAGATTCATTGGTATCCATAGTGTCTTCTTCTTCGGATAATTCTTCATCTTCAATGCCCTGTTCGGGAAAAATTATTTCAAGTTCGGCAGTTGAACCCGGTGCGAAATTAAACTTAAGATTCTCACCCAAAGATTGTTCCATCGGCATCTGACCGCTTAAAGTATTCATAGAAGTTAATTCCATCGGATTTTGTTTTATTGATAACTGATTAACATCCGAAAATTTATAGACCACGTTATAACCTTCTTTGTCGGGAAGAATAATTTGTTCACTTGAAACATATTCAACTCCACTGCCGCGTTCGGCAGCTTCCTGCTTTATTTTTTCTACGTCATACAAGCTGAATTTTTCCGATGCAACAGTATCTTCATCAAATGCCATAGCCATCCCGCTTATCATATCGATTATTTCTTTATTCATCAGAATCGATTCCTCGAGTGTACCGGAGCCGTCTTTATTGACGGTTATCCTCATGCTGAAATCTATACAGCCGTAAAGCGCCAATGCTAAAAGCAAAAACGAAATTCTTAATAATGTTTTCATTTTATCCCTCATGTTTGATTTAATTATAAATCTTATACACGTTTTAGACTTCACATTTTTTTACGATAAAAGAAGATGAAATATTTGCGAAAAAGTTCTACTATAAATTGTTTTATTTTTTTATTTATTCAAGCTGTAAATACGAAATAAGAGAGAGAAAGCCACTAATTAACACGAATCTTCACTAATTCATTCTGGATTTCCACCATTCGTGAAAATTAGTGTTTATTCGTGGCTAAATTTCTTACATATCCGGGCACGAATTACAACAGATTACTTGCCAATTCAGCTAACACCGAACGCTCACCCTTCTCCAAATTTACATGTGCATAAAGCTTCTGTCCTTTAAAATGATCTATCAAATACGTTAATCCGTTCGGTTGTGAATCTAAATATGGATGATCAATCTGATAAATATCTCCTGTAAATACCAGCTTTGCACCTTCGCCAGCACGTGTTATGATTGTCTTTATTTCATGAGGAGTTAAGTTTTGTGCTTCATCTACAATGAAGAAAATTCTTTGCAAACTCCTTCCTCTTATGTATGACAGCGGCTCGATTACGAGCTTGCCGTCTTTTACCATTCCATTTATTGCCTGATGCTGCTTATCATTTTCTGAAAATTGATCTTGAATTACTTTTAGATTATCCCACAGCGGCTGCATATAAGGCTCTAACTTGCTTTGAACATCGCCGGGAAGAAACCCAATATCTTTGTTGCTAAGCGGAACAATCGGTCTGGCAATAAATATTTGGCGGTAATATTTTCGAACATGAAGCGCCGCCGCTAAGGCAAGCAATGTTTTGCCTGTGCCTGCTTTGCCTGTCATTGATACCAACGGAATATTGTTATTTATCAATGCATCAACTGCAAAAGTTTGCTCAGCGTTTCTAGGTTTTATACCGTAGATTGTGTTTTTATCAACCTTTCTGATTGTTTCCTTTTCCTGATCGAGATATGCTAAAACCGAGCGGCTTGTGTTTCTTAAAATAAAAAATTTATTGGGAAGCGATTCGCCTGGAAGCTTTGACAGTACACCTTTTGCATGTATTTCAAAAGGAGTCTGGAATAATTTTATTATGATATCGTCGTCAAAATCTTCTACTACTTCTTTTCCGCTGTAAAGTTCTTCCACGCTTTTAATCCGGTCGGTAGTATAATCCTCTGCCTTAATTCCAAGAGCTTTAGCTTTCATCCGCAGGTTTACATCTTTAGAAATCAATACGACGGTGTATTTACTTTTTTTATTCCAATCGTGAGCAACAGACAGAATACGATGGTCGGGGGTGTCTTCCCTAAATATATCTTTTATATCCTCATTTATTCCGCGCGATATAGAGATTCTTACTTTACCGCGTCCTTTGCCCATCTTCACTCCGCCGTTAAACAATGCACTGCCTGTCATAGAATCCAATGTTCGGGCAAACTCGCGCGCGTTAAGATTTATTACCTGGCTGCCGCGCTTGAATTGGTCTAATTCTTCTATCACCGTTAGCGGTATTACAATATCATTCTCCTTAAATTGATGAATACAGGATGCATCGTGAAGGATGACATTAGTATCAAGAATAAAAGTTTTAGGACTCGAATTTTTACCGGTGGTTTTTGTTGGAGTGTTTCTCATATTATCCTTGCAATTTGTGAATGAATAATCGTTCGACTGCTAAAGGAGCATCAAGAGAAAAAGAATAATGAGAAGCGAATTGAAAAACTGTTTTCTGAGAAGAACAAATTTTTCGGTTTAACGGATGTTTAATAATCAAATTTATTCTTGCGGAAGTGAAATGAATTTTTCTGATCAAAACTAATAACAATTTTGATAAATGGAAAATTGAATCTGTGCTCTGTTTAATATATCTTTGCACAGCAAATTCAGGAAAGAGCAGTTGGTCCAAAAAAATTATTTTTATAAGAACAAAACCATATCCTTTTTTCAACCCGATAGTTTTTTAGCCACTCAGCGAGTGGCTATTTTTTTATCATCCATGCATAAATAGTGAAATAATTTTAAGAATATGAACTACACAAATAAAAAAGCAGTGCTGCTATTAGAAGACGGTTCCGAGTTTACGGGATATTCATTCGGCTGCAAAAAAAATACAAACGGTGAGGTTGTTTTTAATACCGGTATGGTTGGTTATCCCGAAACAATGACCGACCCTTCTTACCGCGGACAAATTCTAGTGTTTACTTATCCCCTAATTGGTAACTACGGCGTACCCGGCGATGAAAGAGAAGATGGTTTATTAAAAAATTTTGAATCAGATTCAATACATTGCCGTGCACTTATCGTTTCAAACTACTCTAATGAGTACTCACATTGGAATACTAAAACATCACTTGCCGACTGGATGATTGAAAATGAGATACCAGGTATACAAGGAATCGATACACGAATGCTAACGCGTAAGCTTCGTGAAAAAGGTACAATGCTTGGTAAAATCATTATCGATCCCAATGCAGATATCGAATTTGATGATCCGAATTCTAAAGACTTAGTAAAAGAGGTGAGCGTAAAAGAACCAATTGAATACAAACGAAGCGGAAAGAAAATAGCACTTGTTGACTGCGGAACAAAAAACAATATTATTAAAGCATTCATAGGAAGAAACATAGGAGTTCTTCGTGTGCCTTACGATTACGATTTCAGCAGTCTCGATGTATCCGGAATTGTAATTTCAAACGGACCCGGTGATCCAAAAATGTGTAAAACAACAATCGAAAATACAAAGAAGGCGATGAACAATAACATCCCTATTCTCGGTATTTGTTTAGGCTGTCAGATACTTGCATTAGCCGCCGGCGCAGATACTTACAAATTAAAATATGGACATCGAAGCCATAACCAGCCGTGTAACGAACGCGGGACAAAGAGGTGCTATATAACTTCACAGAATCACGGATATGCAGTAGATGCCGAAACTCTTCCCGAAGACTGGCGCGAATGGTTTGCGAACGATAACGATGGAACGAATGAAGGATTAATTCATATTTCTAAACCTTTGTTTGCAGCACAGTTTCATCCGGAGGCATCTCCGGGACCGGATGACAGCGAATTTATTTTTGATATGTTTGTGAGGGCGTTAAAATGATAAAGAAAGGCAAACCAAAAAAAGTTTTAATCCTCGGTTCGGGTGCTCTGCAAATCGGGCAAGCCGGTGAATTCGACTACTCGGGAAGCCAGGCAATTAAAGCACTTAAAGAAGATGGCATTACATCGGTATTAATCAATCCAAACATTGCGACGATTCAAACCTCCGAAAATTTTGCAGATATAGTTTATTTTCTCCCAATCAAAACTGAATTTGTTGAGAAGATTATTCAGAAAGAACAACCCGATAGCATTCTGCTCCAATTCGGAGGGCAGACTGCGCTTAATGTCGGAGTCGATCTTTTCGAGAAAGGGATTCTAAGCAAATACAATATTAGGGTGCTGGGAACTCCTGTCGAATCAATCAGAGACACCGAAGACAGACTTTTATTTACCAATAAAGTAACCGAAGCCGGATTAAAAGTTGCGATAAGCAAAACCGCCCGGTCTGTTGAGGAAGCTCTGGAAGCTGCGAATCAAATTGGATTTCCGGTTATGGTTAGAATCGCTTACGCATTAGGCGGATTGGGATCAGGTATAGTTCAAAACCGCGATGAGCTTATTGACAAAGCCTCACGTGCTTTCGCTTTCACAAATCAAATATTGATTGAGGAATCGCTTTACGGCTGGAAGGAAGTTGAATACGAAATTGTAAGAGATAAATACGACAATTGCATAACTATCTGTTCGATGGAAAACGTAGATCCTATGGGCATTCATACCGGCGATAGTGTGGTAGTTGCCCCCGTTCAAACTCTTTCTGCCAAAGAAAATTTTAAGCTTCGCTCCGTCGGTATTAAGTTGATACGACATCTCGGAATTATCGGAGAGTGTAACATTCAATATGCTTTAGACCCAAATTCTGAAGACTATCGTATAATTGAAGTAAATGCAAGATTAAGCCGCAGTTCGGCTCTCGCTTCAAAAGCTACAGGTTATCCGCTTGCTTTCATTGCTACAAAACTTGCATTAGGTTACGCACTAAATGAAGTAGTTAATATCATTACTCAAGAGACATCGGCATGCTTCGAACCGGCTTTGGATTATGTTGCGCTCAAATTTCCGAGATGGGATTTACAAAAATTCAGACAGGTTAGTACACAGCTTGGCTCCGAAATGAAATCCGTCGGTGAAGTGATGTCTCTCGGAAGAAGCTTTGAAGAAGTTCTTCAGAAAGCCATTAGAATGCTTGACATCGGAATAAAAGGATTTACAAGGAACGGTCTTCTGTTTGAAAACCTGGATAAAGAATTATCAGAGCCGACAGACAAAAGAATCTTTGCAATAGCAAACGCTCTTAAAAGCGGTTATACAATCGACCGCATTTATGAGCTTACAAAAATCGATCGCTGGTTTTTATATAAGATGAAAAATATCATTGAAATTGAATCGAAAATATCCGCTTTGCCTTTAAGTTCTATGGATGAAGATTTAATGCGCGAAGCAAAACAAAATGGTTTTTCAGATTTTCAGATTGCTGAGCTAACAAATTCCGGTGAGCTTGCTGTAAGAGAATATCGAAAACGTTTAGGTGTTACACCTGTTGTAAAACAGATAGATACACTTGCCGCAGAGTATCCTGCACAAACTAATTATTTATATCTAACTTATCATGGAATTGATGATGATATCCTATTAGGCGAACCAAATCAAATTGTGGTTTTAGGCAGCGGGGCATACCGTATCGGTTCATCGGTAGAGTTTGATTGGTGCTGTGTAAATGCTGTTATGGCTCTGAACAAAAGCGGATTCAATACAATAATGATCAATTGCAATCCCGAAACCGTCAGTACAGATTATGATATTTGTGACAAACTATACTTCGAGCAGTTGACATTTGAGCGAGTACTGGATATTTGCGATAAAGAAAATCCCGAAGGTGTTATTGTTTCGATGGGCGGGCAGATTCCTAACAACCTTGCGGTTAAGCTTTACAATGCCGGTATAAAAATTATCGGCACTTCACCCGAACAAATTGATAATGCCGAGAACAGACATAAATTTTCCGCAATACTTGATAGAATAAATGTGGATCAGCCCGAGTGGGAAGAATTATCAAGCTTAGAAGAAGCAAAGAAGTTTGCTTTGAAAGTAGGATACCCCGTGTTGATCAGACCAAGCTACGTTTTAAGCGGTGCTGCAATGAGTATCGTATTAACCGAAGATGAACTCGAAGCATTTCTGAAAAAAGCATCGGAGATAAGCCAGGAACATCCGGTTGTAATAAGCAAGTTTATTACCGATGCCCGCGAAATTGAAGTAGATGCAGTTGCCGATAACGGAAACTTGTTTTGTTATGCCATCTCTGAACACGTTGAAAATGCAGGAGTTCATTCGGGAGATGCTACAATCGTTCTGCCTCCGCAAAGAACTTATCTCGAAACGATGCGGCGTGTAAAGATGATTACTAAAAGAATTGCAGAAGAGCTTAAGATAACCGGACCTTTTAATATTCAGTTCATTGCAAAGGATAATGAAGTAAAAGTAATCGAATGCAACTTGCGCGCATCACGCAGTTTTCCGTTTGTATCTAAAACCCTTAAAATTAATTTTATTGAATTAGCAACAAGAATTATGATCGGAGAAAAAGTTGCTAAAATAGATAAATCTTCCTTCGACTTAGACTATGTGGGCGTTAAGGCATCTCAATTTTCATTCACACGGTTAAAAGGTTCTGATCCGGTGCTTGGTGTAGAGATGACTTCTACCGGTGAAGTGGCATGCCTCGGCGATGATTTTAATGAGGCTTTTTTAAAGAGCATGATTTCAACCGGATTTAGAATTCCTAAAAAAGGTGTGCTGCTCTCAACAGGAACGCCGAAGGAAAAGGCAGAGTTTTTAGAAGAGACGAAACATTTATACAACCTAGGATTAAAATTTTATGCAACACGAGGTACCGCAAATTTCTTAGCACAAAACGGAATGGAAGCTGAAATACTAAATTGGCCGTTAGAAAAGGAAGAGCCAAATATCTTAACTTACATAAGCAACGGTAAAATAGATCTTGTTATAAACATTCCAAAGAACGAAGAGAAGTTTGAATTGGATAATGACTATATAATCAGAAGAAAGGCGGTTGATTTAAATATTAATCTGATAACAAACATTCAGGTTGCAAAAAGATTTGTTAAGGCTTTGCGCCGCTACGGCGAGACTGATCTTCAGATTAAAAGCTGGGATGAGTATTTGTAAGTGGTTAATAGTTTGTTGTTTGTTGTGGGAATTCGGGATTGCAGGTTTGTTGTTAAATATTAAGTGTTCATTGTTAAGTGTTAAATTTTAGACGTTTTGTATACACAGCTAATATTGAAACAAACCAACATCATATCAATCTCATTTCTTTTAATATAAATAAGCCTGTCGATATCGTAAAAACAGAACCCAATGTAGTAATAAGAAGTATACTGCCTGCAAGTTTGCTGTTCATGCCCATCGCTTCAGCCATAATAAAACTGGCAATTGCCGTAGGTGAAGCAAATAGTATAAAAAGCACGCCGAGTTCTTCATCTCTAAAACCCAATAGATAGGCGGCGTAGGTTCCTAAGCCGGGCAGCAAAACAAGTTTTAAAAAAGAAGAGATAAGAGCTATGCCAGAACCTTTTTTTGCTTCTGTAAAGCTTAAAAATCCTCCTATTCCTATTAGCGCCAGCGGCAGAGTTAATGCTGAAAGATACTCCCCCGTTTTTCTTAAAATGAATGGAATTTCAATTTTAAAGTATGAAAACGGAAGTGCAAATATCACAGCTAAGAAAAGCGGATTCTTCAATATTTCAAAGACGGTTCGCGTTAAATCAAGCTGTTTTTCTTTTCTAACCGGAACCGTTAATGCTACGATTGCCAAAATATTATAAATCGGAATGGTGAATGCTAACACAAGCGAGGCTTTGCCTAAAATTTCCGTACCGTATAAGTTTATTAATATCGCCAAACCGATTATTGCAAAATTTCCTCTAAAACTTCCTTGAATAAAAACCCCTTTATCTTTTCCTTCTTTGATTAATGGACTTGCGACAAGCCAGCTCAAACCAAATGAAACAATAGTTACAGCATACACAAACAAAATTATCTCAAAGCCTCTCACACTTGTAAAGTTGATTGAGGAAACTTCCATAAAAATTAACACGGGAAGAGAAACCGAAAAAACAATCTTGGAAGAAAGATTAATGAAATTATCGTTTATCAAACCAAATTTTTTAAGGACATAACCGACTGCCACGATAATAAAAACGGGAGTTACAATGTTGGCTGTTAAAATTAAATTATCCATTGATACTTATCTGTTCCCTAAGGATGTTAGAAAATGAAATGAAAGGTTTGAATATTATGTTTTTTCCACAATGGTTATTACCAAAATTAAATATGATTACATGGAAATGCTGATAAGATAATTTCAAATATCTATTCAAGCTTTGAGCATGGATTTTAATCGTTCAAGACTTTCGCTCCAAAATTTTTTTGAGCGGGCTGCTTCGGTTTTATTTGACAGTTTACTGTGCTGCACTGTAATCTGACTTTTACCGGTATCTTTATCATAAAATTGAAATTCAACGATAGTCTTGCCGTCAATCCAAGTCATTCGTATAGATTTATTTTCTGATGACTTCCTAATTGTAATTTTACTTTGCGGCAGCCAAAGTTTTCGCAACTTTTCATCAAAGCAAGTTTTATATAGAACGGGAAGAGGTTTATCGACAGTTTTACTTTTGCTTATTTGAAAGCCGTCGATTTTTTGATGTTTCTCTCTTAATCCTCTCTCCTGCTCGTAGGCTACGGTAATCATTTGCTTCCACCATGGACTTACATCATATTTTAGATTAATAATGCCGACAATTTCTTTGTGGTTCAATTTTTTCGCACCGGCTTTATCTAAGATTGCAAACCACTCGTTCCATCCCCTGCCGGTTTTAGCCTTTACCGCTTCTGCACCTATTCCTCCTGCGGTTAAATGTTTTCGTTCAGTTTTCATTTGCCCATCTTAAGTATTAATTAATTATTTTTTTAGAAATTTTTTCCGGATTATTGACTTTCCGATGCAATGCGTTCTACTTCAAACCAAACTCTTAGAATATTCCCGGAACAAATTTTTTCGATGTCCTCCTCGGAATAACCGTTCTTCAATAATTCATAAATTAAGTTAGGATACTGCGAAACATCCTTCAAACCGACAGGCAGCGAATCTCCTAACCCATCAAAATCGGAGCCTAAACCAACGTGATCAATTCCCACCAATTTAACAACATGATCAATATGAACAGCAGCATCTTTTACATCCGCGTAACCGGGGTGTTTTTCCTTTCTGAAATTCTCAAGAGATTTTCTTGTCAGTGTATCGTTCGGATTCATTTTACTTTTTTCGCGCAGCTCGAGCAGCTCTTTCTGGTTCTTTACATCTTTTTCATAAATTTCTTTTTTTAGAAAAGTTGAGCCGAAGTTAATTTGAATGACTCCCCCATTCTCCGCAAGTTTTTTAATCATATCATCGCTCATATTACGTTCAAATCCCGGTGTGAAGTGCCGGCAGGACGAATGAGAAGCAATCACCGGGGCTTTGGAAATTTCAATTACTTGATAGAAAGCACTATCAGATATATGCGAAACATCAACCATTATTCCTACCCGATTCATCTCTGCAACTACTTCTTTTCCGAACGGACTAAGTCCATTCCACTTTCTTTCCTCATCGTAGGAAGAATCGCTTATATGATTATTTTTTCCGTGCGCTAAAGTTATGTAACGGATCCCTCTCTTATAAAAGTATTGTACATTCTCGAGTTTACCTTCGATAGGTGAACCGTTTTCCATTCCCATAGCAAGTAAAATTTTCCCGGATGAAGATTGATTAAGCACATCGGTAACTGATGTAACTATAGAAAATTTATCGTGCCAATCAATTGTAAAATTTTCTACCATATCGATTAGTGTATCGGCAAGCTCTTTTGCCCCGCCCTTTGTTTCGTAATCTGGCGGAATATAAATAGACATAAATGGAACATTTAATCCGCCCTCAATTGCACGGGGAAAATCAAAATTGCCTCTTTCAGTTCTTTGGGAAATATCTTCCCATCGCACACGCATTCTGTATGGAACGTCGATATGAGTGTCAACAATTATAAATTTATCTGCAAGCTCTTTTGCCTTTAAATATAATTCTGAATCTGAGACCTGTTGGTTTTTTATTTCGCATGAAGTTATAGCAACAAAAAAGGAAAGCATTAAAAAATATGATTTTGCCAATTGACCTCCGTGTTCTTAAAAATTTTTGCTTTCCCCCTCTAACTATTTATTTGCCACTTCAACTTAAAACTATTCCTAAAAAATCTCAAATAGAAATTTGATTCATTTATACACTTATTTAGAGATTAATTCGAATTCAGTAATTAACGGCAGATGATCGGAAGAAATCGAATTAATTATTTCAACATTTATCGGTTTGAGTTCAATATTTTTTGTTTCATTATCATTGATATTCAATAAAAAAATATAATCTATTCTTTTCGAAGGTTTTTCAGCATGATAAGTGAAGCCCTCACTATCACCGCACTCCTCCCAAACATCAATGAAAGTTTCTTTAAGCGAATTATGCGTGCGGCTGCCGGGTAGATCATTAAAATCGCCGCAAAGAATTATGGGTAACTCAGAATAGTTTGCTATTACTTGCTTAATTTCTTCCACATTTTTAAGACGCTCGGTATCGTCCTCTCTGTAATCAATATGAGTATTAAGAATAGCTATTTCAATTTCGTGAAAATTGATAACACATTGCAGTAATCCTCGCTGTTCGCCTTCGCGTATCATTGTATAGTGAAAATTCCGGGATTGAATGATCGGATACCTTGATAAAATTCCATTGCCGTACTCACCGTCTTGATAGTCTATATTTTTATCAAAGTAAAAATTCATTCCGGTTTTTTCGGAAAGAAGATGCATTATGTCAATTTTATTAGTCCGTTCCACTCCTTTATCAACCTCTTGAAGTGCGGCAACATCAATATTATTCTGCAAGATTAATTCGGCTATTCGGTCGATATCAATTTTACCGTCAATTCCTTCTCCGTGATGGATGTTATATGTCATCGCTTTCAGTGTAGGAAATTCATCTACATCCTGCTGGGCAAATAATCTAACATCAATGATACATATAAAAAGTGTAAGTAGTATTTTGATTCTGTAATTCATGGCATATCCTGCTTAAAAAATTAGAAATATTATTAGCAAATATTTATCTTAGAGACGTTCGATGAATATCCATCGGAAATAAATTCACATTCTGTTGCATTGAAGTATCATCGGATTACAAGGTAAAACTAATCAAATAAATAATCGGCATTTAGATATCTCATTAGTCTCAATGAGTTTTCTCGTTCGTTGCCGATTTTGGAAATTGTTTGTATTAAATTTAATCTATCAACCAACAAATAAGAAGATAAAGCATGTTAATATTTTTTTCGATTTTCTTTACCGTTTATTCAGCGGTTAATTATTATATATTCATCAGAGGATGGCAAGCCCTGGCTCTTTATCCTCATTTGCGAATTTATTATTCTTTTATATTCATATTCTTTGCGCTGTCGTATATCATTGCACGGATTTTTAGTGCTTCTTTACCATCAATTATATATGATATTTTATTATGGTGCGGTTCATTCTGGTTTGCTTTTATGCTTTATTTTTTCTTGACGATTATTTGTCTCGATTTTTTTCGATTGATAGTCTCTATATTCAATTTCAAGCCTGAATTTATTTACACCGATTATGATAAAGCTAAATTTATTACAAGTGTGATAATCCTGGTTGTAGTATCGATAATTATCTTTGCCGGCTACATTAATACAAGAACTATCGACATCAAAACTATAAATCTCGAGCTCCCGAAGGGAAAAGGTAAGTTAAATGAGTTGAACGTTGTTCTTACCGCCGATTTTCATCTAACCCCGGTGAACGATGGCAAGCTGCTTTCAAAAATAGTAGGAAAAATAAATGAACTTAATCCCGATATTGTACTTATGCCCGGCGATATTGTGGATGATAAGGTTTCAATCCTAAAACGAAAATCTATTGGTAATCAATTTTTGAATATCAAAACCAAGTATGGTGTTTACGCCTCAACCGGAAACCATGAATTTATTACCGGTGTTGAAGAAGCAGTCAGCTATATAGAAAAAGTTGGAATACATGTTTTAAGTGATTCAAGCATTTTAATTGACGATAGTTTCTACATAATAGGAAGAGACGACAGAGTTAAATTTCAATTTACAGGCAAAGAGAGGAAATCGCTTAAGGAAATAATGGCTGCTGTTGATAAAAATTATCCGTCAATTCTGCTTGACCATACACCATTAAATTTAGAAGAAGCAGAACAGAATAATATCGGTTTACAGTTATCCGGTCATACACATCACGGGCAATTGTTCCCGGCTAATTTAATTACAAGCTTAATTTACGAAGTAAGCCGCGGTTATTTAAGAAAAGGTAATACACAATATTATGTTACAGCCGGTGTTGGTACGTGGGGACCTCCGGTACGAACCGGCAGCTCATCAGAAATTGTGAATATTAAAATTAAATTCGTTGAATAAAAAAGAGTGTGATTATTTATTCACACCCGGTAATTGTGTAACCTTCGAGGTCAAAGTCAGCGACCTCGAAGGTTTGTTTGTTTAAATTTATTAAAATACAAATGTCAAACCAAATTTAACTTGATCGAATGCAATGGGGGCGGATGATTCAAAAGGCCAGTTCATTTTTTCCTGCCGCAGCTCATAAATACCGTAAGCTAATGCACTCTTCAATACGGCATTTATTACGGGACCTGCGTACGGAGATGACTGCAATATTTTTTCTATGAACTCATCCAACAGCCAGTGGGCACCGGTTTCAATTGCGAAGCTGCCTAACCATTTCCAAAATAAGTGACGTTCAAACACAATTGATCTTTCATAACCGCCTTCAAGCATTAACTGAGGAATTACTTGAACTCTTACACCGCCTTCATAACTTGTTCCGAAGCGGAAAGCTTCATGGTATAAATCTGTAATATTTTTTTCTTCGAGCTTATTCGGTGCGCGGTTGAATTCAATTCTGCTCCAATCGAATGTTGATGAAGTATAAGGAATGATTGCAGCCGGACCAAGGCTGTATCCGTATCCGTTCGAACGTCCAAATCCGAATCGCCATGTATTTGTTTTTAGATCAAGGCTGCTTTTTCCCTTCTCGGTAAACTCGGTTGAAATATTGCTTAGATGAAAATATCTGTAACGGTATTTAATTATGTTAGATGCTTTTTTATAGCTGTCCTGGTAGGTATATCCAAGCTTAACTTCAACAAGATTTGGTTTAGCAAATTTTTCGGACATGTCATTCCGTTGAACTTTCGAGAAGCCATAGTTAAGAGAGATGGAAGGTTGCATAAAATCCAAGCCAAAGTGGATATCAAAATCCCAATCATTCCAATCGCCCCAACTGGTTGTATCTTTCCAGTCATCCCAATCCCAATCCGTATCTGTAGTATCTTGAGCAAAAACGATTGAGTTGAATGAGAGGACTAAGAAGAAAATTAATAATGAACTAAAATGAATGTTTTTAATCATGGATGCTCTCCTTTTTTGTTAAAAATAATTTAAAACCTGTCGGGCTGTCTCAATCTTTATGCCACTGCAATTGTCAAAGATTTTCAAATTACTCAAAGCTGTTTTTTAATAATGAAGAATATATTAGACAACTTTATGTTCAGTTAATACACCTATGAAAGATTATTTTACTCAATTTGTATAAGACTAAAAGCCGAACCTTGGGGTTACAATAAAAATTGCCGCTCGAAATTTCGGTAAGACAATTAACAAAATCAGTCGGGGTATTTTGTAAAGAAGAAATTGATGATTAGCGGTTATCCTACTCTTTGAATCTATCGATGAATAAAATCCCGAATCACTTCATCAAGATAATAATGAAATTTTTGCGGGAGGTTTTTGTATTTCGAGGCGTGTTTGAGCTTTAAAGCTTCCAAATTATCTACACCCGAACTTTTAATATCGGCTTCAATATTAGCAATTAATTTTTGCAGTTTGCTGCGTGTTCGTTCAATAACTTCCGTTTGGCTTGTTCCTGCTAATGCTTCGGCGGCTTTATTTATATCCCGGTTTCTTTCGATGTATTCCTTAAGCGCCAATCCTCTAAAATTTTCTGAAACTAATGTACGGCTTACGTTACCAAGCTCTTTTGCCGTTTCATTGATTGATGCGTGCGAAAACTTTTTGTTTCGCAGTGAATCAAGAACTAAATCTTCAAAATTATATTTAACCTTTTTTCTGATTTCATCGGGCAGGTCGATTGTTTGAAGTACACTCCTGCCGGAAGTTTTGGCAAAGATAGCTGCACGTTTTATTACCGATTCAAGCTCTCTCACATTCCCCTTCCAATTATAAGTTGATAAAGCATCCAGAAACGCTTTTGACATCTTAAATGTCGAATTTTCTTTTTGCAGAAAATGTGAAGCCAAAGCGGGGATATCTTCTTTTCGTTCGCGCAGCGGAGGCAGTACCATTTGAATTACGTTTAAGCGGTAGTACAAATCTTCCCTGAATTTTCTTTCCTTTACAGTTGCAACAAGATCTTTATTAGTTGCTGCAATAATTCTTACATCAACGTGAATTGTCTTTGAAGAACCTACTCTTTCGAATTCTCCGCTCTGCACCACTCGTAAAAGTTTAACCTGAAAATTTTCGGAAGTTTCGGCAATTTCATCTAAAAAAATTGTTCCATTATTTGCCGCTTCAAATCGTCCTTCTTTATCGCTTACGGCGCCTGTAAAAGATCCTTTAACATGACCGAACAATTCACTCTCCAAAAGATTTTCGGGCAGTGCACCGCAATTTACCGCAACAAAATTTTCTGAACTCCTCCTGCTCAATGTATGGATTGCCTTTGCGGCTAATTCTTTTCCGGTACCGCTTTCGCCAAGTATTAAAATAGATGCATCTTCCGGCGCAGTTTTTTCAATAATCTCGGTTATCTGTTTCATAGCTTTGGATTTATAAACTATTCCATGAAAGTTCTGCACATAATCCGGAGCTGCCGGTTCAATACTTATTTTGTCGTCTTCGTTTGATTTTAACTTTTCAATATCTTCTTTAAGCGATCGGATTTTTGAAACTAAAACTGAAGTTTCACTATCACCTGTTACATCTAATTCTTTCTGAAGATTTTCCAGTTCCATCTCTTTCCAATGAAGCAGTTTCTTTAATACTTCGCTCTCGTTTTCAACGTCCTTTAAACGGGCTTTGTGTCTTGCAAAGTTTAATCCGGCATCAGTTATTAACCGAAAAAATAACGGCAGGATAAAAAAGGAATTAGCTAATCTTAAATGCAGATAACTGTAAGCAGAAAAAGAGATAATCATAAAAACAATCAGCAGTAAAACGGAAGTTGAGATCGGTGTAAGATTTAAATTCAACTTCTTCAGCATTGGAGATAATAAAATCAATATAATGAAAATTACAGCCGATGAATTATAAAAATTGGAATTGAAAAATCTCCCGTTTATCAGATTATCTACAGCGAATGCATGAAGTGCGATACCTGGAATAAAGTTATCATAAGATGATTTAATTTTTACCGAATATTGTTCGCTGCTCAAACCAATCACTACTAGTTTATTTTTAAGCAGCGTAAGAGATTCATCCTGCTTATTCAGCAAATCAAAAAAATCGAGTAAGCTGTAATTTCTAAATTTATTCCAGGAAGATATAAAGTTAAGCTCCATTGCAGCAGGATAATTTGAGGATTTGATATCCGCAAGGGCAGCCGCAAAAGCCGGTTCTTCAATTCCGTTTGAATGCACAATTAATGGCACTTTGAGTATGCCATTTTCGATATAATTAAGGTGTCCGGTTATAATTTTATCGTTAAGAAGTTTAGGACTTGGAAAGCTCAATGAATCGCTGTAATAATTTCCATTTTCATAGCTTATTTTTGCTGCGTAGGAACTAAGTACTACGCTGCCTGCTTTTTCAATTTCCCGTTTGAGCAAATTATCGTAAACAGTCTGAGTCACAAATTTCGCACTTAAAAAAATTTCCAAGCCAATTTTCTTCACACCAAGTTCGGAAAGATTTTTTATAAGCAGTGCATAATAACTTCGTTTGATTGGCCAGCCGCCAATCTGTTGAATATCATGATCTGTAATGTGGATGAGAACGATGTTACTATCCGGTTGGGTTTCACTTTTTATTCTGTCAAAAATTTTAACTGCTGTATCGTCAATCGCAAGCCTAATAGAATTAAATACGATTAGAACTATCGCAGTAAATAAAACTGTAATGAGACTGTATAATTCTTTTATATGGGTATACTTTTTCAATTTTATACTAAACCATTTCGGGCATTAATTATTACACACTTACTTTTTACTAATATATCCCATGCAGTAACCTCCAACGTCCAAGGCAGTGACGTTGGAGGTTTATAACATACTCAAGGATGCGCTGCTGAGTATTCCGACACACTCGGAACAAAATCAGCGACCTCGTCAAAATGATCCCGACCGAAGGTTCCTTAGGAAATGCGTTCGGGAAAGGTTTACTTGCGTAACATGAGTTAATGGGTAAAAATCTAACTAAGCATGTCATTCATACAAATTTACAATCTTTCTTATATGAACTCTGCAGAAGTGAGGCATATTCCTCAAATGAAATTTCAATTGCACCAAACATTTTTAGATGCTGTGTCATATACTGCACATCAAGCAAAATAAATCCTTTCTCATCCAAGCGTTCGATCAATTTAATTAATGCTGCTTTTGATGCCTGTGGAACAAATGAGAACATCGATTCGCCAAAAAATGCACCTCTGTAAGTAACTCCATACAATCCGCCTGCAAGTTTTCCACCCAGATAAGTTTCAACAGTATGAATGTTACCCTTAGCCCACAGTCTAAGATATGCTTCAATCAGTTCATCAGAAATCCACGTGGGTTTTCGGGCAGCACAATTTTTTACTACCGAAAGAAAATCTTTATCATATTCAAATTCAAAACGATTTTGAGAAAAAATTTTTTTTAGCGACCGCGGAACATTGTAATTATCAAGCGGAATAATAGTTCTTATCTCAGGCATAAACCAATTTATCTCGCCTGTTTGTTCATCTGCCATCGGAAAAGCGCCGTTAGCATAAAGGCGAATCATCATTTCCGGTTTTAGCAGATCTTTTTTGTCAAATGTCTTTTTCGTATACATAATCTTCAGATGTATAATCTAAAATAATAATTTTTCATTCATATTGCGCTTTGTAGCTGAATAAATTTACGCCTAATAATTCTAATTCTTTTACTATTATGACACTAAACGCTTATAAATTATTCGTTATAATTCGTGAAATTCGTGTCATATTTACAATTAGGCAAATCCTATTACGTTTTTCACAAAAGGAATTATCGGCTGAAATACCTATTTTTGTTCATCAATTTTCATCCGGATTAGTTAGGTGCTTTATGAAAAAAATAGCTGTAGTTGCCTTTGGCGGAAATGCTTTGCTGCGCGGCAGCGAAACCGGCACAATACAGCAGCAAGAAAAAAATACTTACGATACGTGCATTAATTTAATCAAATTAATTAAGAACGATTATAACATTGTTATCACACACGGAAATGGACCGCAAGTGGGCAACATTCTTCTTCGAAACGAAGCAGGTTATAACCAATATAAAATTCCAAAAATGCCGCTTGATATTTGTGTTGCAGATTCGCAGGGCGGTATAGGATATATGATTGAGCGGCAAATGAAAAATATTCTTACCGAATATAAAATAAGAAAGAATGTAGTATCGATCATAACACAAGTGCGCGTGGATATTAAAGATCCGGCTTTCAATGAACCCACTAAGCCGATCGGAGTTTTTTATCTTAAAGAAGAAGCCGATCTGCTATCCAAAAACAATAATTGGAAATTTCAGCTTGATGCTCGCAAGAGGGGCTGGAGACGCGTAGTGGCATCGCCCGAGCCAAAAGAGATTATAAATAAAAAAATTATAAAAGACTTAACGCGCAAAGGACATATTGTTATTGCTGCCGGCGGCGGCGGGATTCCTGTTTATCGTGATAAATATAAAAAACTCCAGGGCGTTGAAGCCGTGATTGATAAAGATTTTGCTTCTTCATTGCTTGCAACCGAGATTGGTGCAGATGCCTTCTATTGCCTCACAGATGTTCCGAAAGTATATATAAATTTTCACAAGCCGGATCAAAAAGCACTTGATGTATTAACAGTGGACGAGGCAAGAAAATATTACGAAGTTGGTGAATTCGGCGAGGGCAGCATGGGACCAAAAATTCTTGCGGCAGTTAAGTTTATAGAAAACGGAGGAAGAGAATCAGTAATTACCGAAGCTACTCAATTGAACAACCATAGCTGCGGAACAAGAATCGTAAAATCAATTCATTAAATAAAAAGGCGAGTAAAAGATGGCAGTTAACATGAAAGGCAAAAGCCTTATTTCGATTAATGATCTTACACTTGAAGAGATTTATCAAATATTTGAACTGAGCAAAACGTTAAAGGAAAAACAACTAACCAATCAGCCGCATCGTATCCTTGAAGGAAAAACTTTGGGAATGATTTTCGCAAAGCCCTCCACAAGAACGAGAATTTCTTTTGAAACGGGAATATATCAGTTAGGCGGTATCGGAATGTATTTTGGTCCGAATGATTTGCAGCTAAAACGGGGTGAAACTATTTCGGACACGGCTAAAGTTTTATCACGTTACTTAAACGGAATAATGATAAGAACATTCAACCATCAGGATGTTGTTGACCTTGCACACTTTGGTTCGATACCGGTGATTAATGGCTTAACCGATTTACTGCATCCATGTCAAGTTCTTGCCGATCTTTTTACAATTCTTGAAAAAAGAAGAGAGCTGCGCGGCTTAAAGCTTGCGTATGTAGGAGACGGCAACAATATGGCGCACAGTCTGCTTCACGGCTGCTCTAAAGTGGGGATGGATGTTGCTATTGCTACACCTGCGGATTATGAGCCCCAAAAAGAAATTGTAAATAATGCTTTAAGAAATGCGGCATACATGGGAAGCAAAGTAGATGTTACAAACGATCCCGCCGCTGCAGTTAAGGATGCCGATATTATTTATACCGATGTGTGGGCAAGTATGGGACAGGAAGCCGAAGCCGCAGAAAGAAAGAAAAAATTTCTGAAGTTTCAGGTTAACTCTTCTTTGGTTAAAAATGCAAAAGAGGATTATCTATTTATGCACTGCTTGCCTGCACACCGCGGAGAAGAAGTGCTTGAAGAAGTGATAGACTCGCCGCATTCAATAATATTTGACGAAGCCGAAAATAGGCTGCATGTTCAAAAAGCAATAATGGCGCTTGTGATGTAGTTTAATCTCCTTCTCACTGTCTAAACCTCCGAGGTTTTCGCTGCCTTTTACGCAATGCAACCTCGGAGGTTTTTTAAACTTTATACCTTGTGAACCTAAGAGGATTTTTATTTTAATCTATCTTCACCTCAAGCTGAATAATATCGTAACCTTTTATTGTTTCATAAGCGGCAAAGATTATACCTGCCAATACGGATATCATCCCTAATAGAAACAGAGTTGTAACAACATAGCTTAGTCTGGTGGATTCGAAGAAATAATCTAATCCAATTAGTAGTGAAGTAATTACAAATAATGCTACTGCGATTGTATAAGAAAGCACCGCATTTCGGACTAATTTTACTCTGAAAACCAATGCGTTTAACTGCCGGGCAATACTTTCTAACCTGACACTTTCTTCATAATTAAAATCTTTTACTCCCGCAGCAGAAAAAAATTTTCTCTTCTCTTCATTTAACAATCTTATTCTATTAACAACTAAAGAATATTTATTATTCATGCCCAGCAGCAGCAGTCCGCATGCAGAAATCATCAAACCGGGGGCTAACATCAATTGAATTACTTCGACGATGGAAATTGTAACAGTCATACTTAAAGCCCTAATTATTTGTATGGCAAATTTATTTTATTCGGATAGTTACGGCGGAACAGAGAAAAATTAAAATCCCGTCCTCTTAATAAAATCCACAATCACCTTATCATTCGATTTAAGAAGATCTTCCATGGAACCTTCAAAATAGATAATACCGTTGTGCATCATCGCCACTTTATTAGCAACATTTTTCACGCTGTACATATCGTGCGTAACAACTACCGAAGTAACGATTAATTGATCGCTTAATTCTTTAATCAACTTATCGATTGAGTCAGACATAATGGGATCCAAACCGGTGGTTGGTTCATCATAAAATATGTATTCGGGATTAGTAATTAGCGCTCTGGCTAATGCCACCCTCTTCTTCATTCCGCCTGACAATTCAGATGGTTTAAGTTTGTGGGCATCTTTCAAACCAACAAGCGCCAACTTTTCAGCTACTGCTTTATCCAATTCCTTTGTTGAATAACCGTTAGCCGACTCAACCAATGGAAGCGCCACATTTTCTTCAACCGTCATCGAATCGAAGAGTGCCGAACCTTGAAAAAGAAAACCAAATTTTTTCCGCATCTCGTACAATTCTTTTTCTTTCAGATTGGCAACCTCTACTCCTTCAACTTTTACATATCCTTCATCGGGCTGAAGAAGTCCTACTACATGTTTGATTAAGACACTTTTCCCCTCTCCGCTTTTCCCTATGATTACAAGAGTTTCTCCTTTTTCGATATTCAAGTTTATTCCGTTGAGAACTTTCTTAGTTCCAAAACTCTTATACAGATTTCTTATTTCAATCATGACTTATAAATAATATTTTGTTATTTCAAAAATAGTGATAAATGGTTTTAAATTATTTATTCCTGTCATATTTTAGATGAGAATATTTTTCACGTTATTATAATATCGACACTAATTCACAACGGTAAATTCTTAAGTATTCATTTTGCAGAAATTATCAACCCGGAGGAAAGATGAAAAATTTAATTTATCTACTATCAATTTCTTTTATCCTTTTAACAGAAGGGTTTTCACAGTCTGATTTTTATTCCTACTATTCTCAAAACAAATTTGGATTTACTTCGCCGGGAGCAATGAAGTACGGGCTTTACGGTTACGATAATCCGGCAGTTTTATCCTTCGTGGAAAATCCGGATGTGCTTTTTACCTGGTCCGATCAATTCGGTAAATGGCACGAAATAAATCATTGGGGCTTGTTTGCAGCCGTTCCGAATTTTGGCTTCGGATTGGTTAACTATAGAACCGCAGGAAAAGCAATTACCGATTACAAATTAACAGCCGCATTCGGAAATCCCGAATTTAGTTTCGGAATCGGATACGGCTGGTCAACCGGCGATATAAATTATTTTGATAGAAGCGATCTGTTTACTGCCGGAGTAATTTATAGACCGCTAAAATATTTTTCTTTAGGATTTGTAGGAAACTTTCCAACTTTAGGAGACAGCGAAGGTGCGGTTGAACTTGGTATCAGACCATTCGGAAATGAACTTATAACATTATTTGGTGATTATGTCTACCGCAAAAATCGTAATTCCGGAGATGCGAAATGGAGTGCCGGTGCGGCTGTTGAATTGTTAGACGGAATAAGACTAACCGGAAGATATTTTGATACGAAATATTTTAATGCCGGGATTCAAATCAGCTTCGGCAGCTTTGGACTTGCTACTCAATCACGTTTTGACGATAAGAATAAACATTCATTTAATATTTACGGCATACGTGCAGGCGCTTTTGATAGAAATATATTTTATGGATTATCTTCACGTAAGAAATATGTAGATATAAATCTGCTTGGTCAGTTGAAGTATCAAAAATTTAGATTTTTTGATAACTCCAGTACTCTAAGCAATTTATTAAAACAAATTGATGCCGCTAAGCAGGATAAAACTGTAGCCGGTATAGCAATTAATACTTCTGGAATGGCAATCAACAAAGAAATGTTATGGGAGCTGCGAGAAAAATTGTCAGAATTTAAAAGTGCAGGTAAAAAAATTGTTATTTATATCGATCGACCAAACATTGACGGTTATCATTTAGCATCAATCGCAGATAAGATTGTGATGGATCCTCAGGGAATGATTATACTTGAAGGATTTTTATTAGGCAGAACTTACTTTACCGGAACGCTTGAAAAGCTGGGCGTTGGTTTTTCGGAGTGGAGATATTTCAAATACAAATCTGCAATGGAAACATTCTCACAAACAAAGATGACCGAAGCCGACCGCGAACAGAGACAAAAATTAGTGGATGATTATTACCGTCTTGCCAAAACCGATATATGTAGCGGAAGAAATATCAAGCCGGAAGAATTTGATAAGCTGATAGATGAAGTTGCTATCTTCCTCCCGGAGGATGCCGTCAAGTATAAATTGGTAGATACATTAGGAAGATGGGACATAGTGAAAGATTTAGTTAAAGAATTTGAAGGTGAAGAAAAATCTTTTGTGAAAGCTGCTTCCCTGGCAAAAGTTAAATTGCCTGAAGACAGTCATTGGGGAAAAAAACCTGAAGTTGCTGTTATCTATGCTCTCGGTGCATGCGCAATGGATGAAGGAATTACCGCCCGTAAATTAGTAAAGGATGTTGAAGCTGCAGTTAAAAACAAAAATATAAAAGCAATTGTGCTCAGGGTAGATTCTCCGGGAGGCGATGGATTAGCTAGTGATTTAATTGCGGAAGCGCTTAAGAAAGCAAAAGGAATAAAACCTGTAATAGTCTCGCAAGGCTATGTGGCAGCATCCGGCGGTTATTGGCTTTCGATGTATGCCGATACGATTGTTGCCGCTCCTAATACAATCACAGGTTCGATAGGAGTTATCGGCGGCTGGTATTACAATAAAGAATTAAAAGAGAAGTTCGGCATAACGACAGATTTTGTGAAGAGAGGAGATCATGCCGATCTTGGCTTTGGCTTTACTTTTCCATTTATCGGTGTTTCGCTCCCCGATAGAGATTTAACTACTGATGAACATAAAAAGATGGAACATTCAATCAAATCTCTTTATAATGAATTTGTTAATAAAGTCGCTTACGGTCGCAATGTTTCCTACGATGCAATTGAACCGATTGCCCAGGGAAGAGTTTGGTCGGGTTATGACGGATTCGAAAACGGTTTGGTAGATAAATTAGGCGGCTTATCGGATGCAATCAACATAGCCGTAGAGAAAGCAGGCTTAAAAGGAAAGGAATATAACATAGTTGAGTATCCAACTCCGTCGCTTATTGATTTTAATATGTTTATGCCAAAACTTTTTGGCATTGAATATCAGAAGGATGAGTTGATAGAGCATCTTAAATTCAGATTACAGAATAATGGAAGAATTATGCCGATCCTCCCGCTTGAAGATATGGAAATGCTGTGATTGGAAAGGTAATTACCTCAACATTGTAACGAGGGTGACTGAAAAGTCCATTGTGCTGCTACGAAAAAAAAGTTTGTTTTTTAAGCAAACTTTTCCGAAGGATCGGTCTGATTTGTTACTTTTCCAAAGGATCAATCTGATAATTTTCCCGGTACTTAAACTCTCTCTGCCAAAGGCATCCCTTTGGGATAATCTCTCTCTTAAAAAGAGAGAGACTTATTATCAGTGCTAACTTT
>JAGUYG010000073.1 GCA_020061465.1 Ignavibacteriales bacterium | reverse complement strand
TGTTAAAACCTTTGAGTTATAAAGTAAAAATTATAAAAGTCGGATTCGTCTGAAACACCAAAGAGTTAAACACACCCCTCGCCCCTCTCGAGAGGGGACGACACGCTATTTTTTGAAAATGATTTTACTGCGATAATTCGCTCCTATGCGATTTCATCTTTTTGAAATAGAAGTAAATTTTAACAAAACAAAGCACATCGTTTCCTTCTTGAGAAGGGATGAAGGGATGTGTTTAAACCGTCGAGTTGTAGAGCAAAATTTTAGAAATGGAGGTTTCTCTTGAATACAATGGTATATAAATTCGGACACACCCCTCGACCCTCTGAAGAGGGGACGAGACTTTCATTTTAAAAACAATTTTTTAGTAACATCATCGGAATTTTCAAAAATATATGATTATGAACAAAAAAAGGAATATTCTTTCATTGATGAAGACGTTAAAAGCGGGAAGTATTTTTACCGTCTAAAACAAATAGATGTTGACGGCAAGTTCGAATATTCAAACATAATCGAAGTTGATTTTAACAAAGCGATGGCATTCGAGCTAAAGCAAAATTATCCTAATCCATTCAATCCCAACACCACAATTGAAATTCAATTACCCGAGTCAGGCTATATATCTCTCGACGTATTCAACTCATTAGGTGAGAGAGTAAATAGAATTTTTAACGGATACATCGATTCGGGTTCGCATAAATTTAATTTTAATGCATCCGGACTTAACAGCGGTGTGTACTTTTATCGGCTTCATACAAACAAAGGTATGTTAACCCGGAAGATGACTCTGCTCAGATGATTTATTCAGCAGTTAAAACAATGCGGTTTAACACCATTCTCAGCCTCTCCTTCCAACATTGAATAGCGTTTAATTAAGCCTTATATTTCGCACAAAAATTTTGCGGCTGATGCAAAAAAACAAAATATATATCGAGACTTACGGCTGCCAGATGAATCTTGCAGATTCGGAAATAATTATGGGAATTCTGCAAAATTCCGGTTATAGCATAACACAGCAAATGGAAGATGCAAATGTCGTCTTCTTGAATACATGCAGCATTAGAGATCACGCCGAGCAGAGAATTTACGGACGCTTGGGAAATCTAAAAGCAATTAAAAGTTCAAAACCCGACATGATTATAGGCGTTTTAGGCTGTATGGCTGAACGCTTACGAAAAGAATTAATTGAAGAAAAAAAGATTGTGGATATCGTCGTCGGTCCGGATGAATACAGAAGAATTCCGGAATTCATCGATGTTGCGTTTAATGGCGGCAAAGGTATAGGTGTAAGATTATCAAGAACTGAAACCTATGACGACATCATTCCTTACAGAGAAGACGGATTGCAGGCGTGGATTGCAATTATGCGCGGATGCGATAAATTCTGCACGTTCTGTGTAGTTCCCTTTACACGCGGAAGGGAAAGAAGTAGACCTTTACAATCAATTGTATTAGAAATTGAGCAATTATCCCGGCGAGGTTTTCGTGAGGTAACTTTGCTTGGGCAAAACGTTAATTCTTATCAGGATGAGCAAAACGATTTTGCCAATTTGTTAGCTGCATGTGCTGTGGTTGATCGAAGAATAAGAATTCGTTTTACTACTTCGCATCCGCAAGATTTTTCAGACAAGCTTATATACACAATAGCCGAACATCCCAACATTTGCAGCCACATTCATCTACCTGTTCAATCCGGGTCGAACAGAATTCTTGAGGCGATGAATAGAACTTATACGGTAGAGCATTATTTAATTTCAATTGAAAAAGCTCGTAAGATAATTCCCGGCGTTAGCTTTTCAACCGATATAATTGCCGGATTTCCTACCGAGACAGAAGAAGATCATCAAATGACATTGGAGTTGATGAAATTAGTTCGATACGATGGCGCTTATATGTTCAAATATTCAGCCCGGGAAGGAACTAAAGCTTTTAAGATGGGCGACGATGTTCCTGACGAGGTAAAATCGAGAAGGCTGCAGGAAATTATAAGTCTACAGCAGCAGATTTCATTTGAGATAAACCAAACGCTGCTGAATAATGAAGAGATAATTTTAGTAGAAGGATTCAGCCGGAAGTCGAATGACTTTCTTTCCGGAAGAACAGATTCAAACAAAGTTGTAATCATTCCTTTCGATGAAAAAATAAAAGAAGGCAGTTACGCTAAGGTCGAAATAAACCGTGTTACGCATGCAACATTGTTCGGAGAATTTATTGAATTGGGTGATCCGGTAACGCTTAATTTAGCCTTAACTGCATAAAACAAAGCCGCATCATAACGTGAAGCATTTGAAACCATCAAAAAAAAGAATTAGCCGACTCTTCGCTTTAATATTATCATTTCTACTTTTTTCTTCATCTTATCCGCAAGAAGTAGATATCGTAAATCATCTTAAAGAAGTTGAAGCAGGGAATAAAGAGAAAGTATTGAATGAATACTCTATACTCAAAAAGTCCCACCCAAATGATCCTTCGGTGATGTTTCTCGGAGCAGTTCTTACGGAGAACGCTCAGGATGCACTTGCTATTTATCAGGATATATTGGATAAGTATCCCGCAAGCAAATATGCCGATGCCTCACTTTACAGAATTTATTCTTACCATTATGCACTTGGCTTTTATGAAAGTGCACAGCTTTATCTGAACAGATTAAAATTGGAGTATCCCGCCTCGCCGTACATAAAAATTGCCGCTCGAAATATTCCCGGTAAAAATGATCCCGTTGTAACAAGAGAAAAACCTGCCGTTAAGCCAGAAAGGGAAGAATCTGAAAAAGAAATTCGTCAGCCGGTTTACAAATTTACAATTCAAGCGGGCGCATTCAGCATTGAGGCTAATGCAATAAATTTGAAGAAAGAATTTGAAGACTCAGGATTTTACACAGAGTTGAGAGATAAATTAGTAGCCGGAACAACATTTCATGTAGTGTATGTCGGAAGATTCGAAACCGAAGAAGAGGCAAAGAATTTTTTAATGAAAATTAATTCCGAATTCAAATTAGAGGGAAGAGTAATTCCGCTCAATTAAGCACTAATGATTAGGCAAGTGCAGGGGTGGATGAGTGAATGATTTGATGATTACATGATGAATGAACCTCAAACATCCAATCCATTTCAACAAAGTATTCAATGAACAATCTTATAATTTTGAAATCTTGTTCGAAGAATCCTTTGGATAATTTTGTAATTAAGATATGGTTTATCAGCAGTTAGAATAAGATGCCGGAGATTAAATTTATAGGAACAAGTTCGGGGAAGACCTCGCTAAAAAGATTTCACTCCGCTTTTATCGTATCAACCAATAATTACCGTATGCTTGTAGATGCAGGTGACGGTATTTCAAAAGCATTGCTTGCTCAAAATGTTCATCACGATGAGATTGACGGAATAGTTATAACACATCTTCATCCGGATCATTTCAGCGGATTGGCATCATTAATAATCCAAATGAAGATGAGTAGAAGAACGAAACAGCTTGATTTATTTTGCAGTGAAGATATTTCGGAAAACTTAAAAACATATCTTAAAATATCTTATGTGGACAGTGAAAAGCTTGACTTCGAACTAAAAATAAACCGGGTTCAATCTAATTTCAATGTGGTGGTTTCACCTGGCTTATCTTTTATTGCAAGAAAAAACACTCATCTAATTCATTACGAGGAAGAATTTGATAAGGAAAGATTATCTTCTTCATGCATTAGTCTTCTTTTCCAATTTGATGGAAAGAACATTTTTTATACAGGCGATATCGGCGGTAAGAATGATTTGAATTTATTTCAAGATTATCCTATCGATATTATCATTGCTGAGGTAACGCACGTAGACCTTAAATACATAATTGATTTTGCGCTTAAGAAAGGGATAAATAAAATTCTTTTAACACATATACCCGACGAGCTTGAAAAAAGTCTTAGCCGGACACTTTCAGAGTTATCTGCAGGGAGTCCAATCGATATAATGCTCGCTTACGACGGAATGACATACAACATTCAATAAAAACACCGCATTTAATCCTTTAATTAAGTTACAATAAATAATATATTTACATGTGTTCTACTTGTCTTTTAAGTATAAACCTGCTTTTAAGATTTAAGCAGTGAAACTCTAACTTATTGATTCTTAGGAAGTTAAAAGGATTTTACATTTAGAATATTGAATTAGTTGGATATCATAAGCCATCAAAAACACTTATTTGAGCTAAAGTGAATCTGTTTTATTAATTTCGAATCTGATAACACGTTGATTAAAAAATATTTGTATGACAATTGAGCAGTTTAAAAAAGAATTTGAGATTATAGGTAAATCGAAAGAGATTCGCGATTTAGTAGACATCACAATGCAGGTTGCTAAATCCGACATCTCTATTTTAATTTACGGTGAAAGCGGGGTGGGAAAAGAAATTTTTGCAAGAGCAATTCACGGTTACAGCAGCCGTGCAAATAAACCGCTGGTAAGTGTAAATTGCGGTGCAATCCCGGAGGGCATTCTTGAAAGTGAGTTGTTCGGTCATCGCAAAGGTTCTTTCACCGGTGCAGTTGGCAGCCGGAAGGGCTATTTCGAAATTGCCGACGGCGGAACATTATTCCTTGATGAAATTGCCGAGATGCCGTTAACCACTCAAGTTAAGCTTCTCCGCGCTATCGAAACAAAAGAGTTTATGCGCCTCGGAGCCGAAACCGTAACCAAAGTTGATATAAGAATTATTGCGGCTACAAACAAAGACCTTCAAAAAGAAGTCAATGCAAAAAAATTTAGAGAGGACCTTTTCTTCAGACTGAAAGCGGTTACCCTGAGCGTTCCTCCGCTTCGCAAAAGAAAGGGAGATATTCCGGAACTTGCAGAATATTTTATCTCAAAATATTCCGAAGCTAATAAGATTACTCCCCCCGAACTGACCATGGATGCAATAGAGCTATTAAGAGAATATCCCTGGCCCGGAAATGTAAGGGAACTAAAGAATACGGTTGAAACGGCTATTACTCTTAATAGAAACGGTAAATTAGACGCCTCGGCATTCGCTTCGCTCATCATTATGCCGGAGGAAGAAAGCCCAGCCAGAAACTTGCCGATTTTTTTAAAAAGATCACCTGAAGATGTTGACAGAGAGTTGTTGTATAGAGCTTTATTCGAAATAAAAAAAGATCTAATAGAATTGAAGGATTTGATTTACAGAAAAAATGATGAAGCGGCAACTAATCCGGAAAATGAAATTTTTGCTTTAGATGAAATAGAAAAAGAGACAATAAAAAATGCTTTGAATAAAGCGCGGGGAAACAAGCGGAACGCGGCAAGATTATTAAACATCAGTGAACGAACATTATACCGAAAAATTAAACAATATGACCTTAAATAAATTTTTTCATTGCGAAGAATTTTCGATTAATTTCATTTCAATCAGCTTCAAAAAAACAATGCAGCGCAATTATCTTACTTATTTCTTGTATCTGTTATTGGCAGTGGCTAATTTTACCGGGTGCTGTGTATATTCATTTACGGGGGCGTCAGTACCTGAGCATCTAAAAGTAATTGCTGTGCCTATTGCCGATGATAGAAGCGGTGCCGGTGAACCCGGCTTGCGCGAGCTGCTTACAGAAATGGTTACGCAAAAATTTATTGACGATAACACGTTGCAAGTTGCCGAAAGAGTTAATGCCGATGCAGTGCTTGAATGTTCAATTGTTTCATTATCGGATGCGCCTGCCATCGTTTCAGCGGGCGAGACTGTAACATCTCGAAGAATTTCTGTCTCGGTTCAAGTTATTTATAGAGACCTTGTAAAAAGAAAAACTATTTTCGAGAAAAATTATTCAAACGTCGGAGACTATCCCTCAGGCGGCAGCATAGAGATTAGAAAAGAGGCAATAAAGGCTGCACTTGAGAAAATTACCGAAGATATTTTGCTTGATACCGTATCCGGCTGGTAAAAAAATAAAATTTTCATAAGGATTAAATAAAATGGATGATGTAGTACTGATTTCGTATTTCATATCTCTCTCTATCCTCTTCATTTTCGGCTCACACGGTTTCATAATGATTTATTATCATCGAAAATATAAGAGCGTAAAACACAAGGTAAAAGATGATTTTAAGGCAGATGCCGTTGTTACTATTCAGCTTCCGCTTTATAACGAGCAGTATGTTGTGGAAAGATTAATTCAAGCTGTATGTGAAATTGATTATCCTAAGGATAAGCTTGAAATTCAAGTGCTTGACGATTCAACCGACGAAACAGTGGAGATTGTAGCCCGCGCAGTTGAACAAAAGCAGCGCGAAGGTTTCGATATAATACACATACACCGCGAAAATCGCAAAGGATTTAAAGCTGGTGCACTTAAAGAGGGACTTAAATCGGCAAAAGGTGAATATATAGCAATATTCGATGCCGACTTTATACCTCAAAAAGAATTCTTAAATAAAACGCTGCCATTCTTTAGCGATGAAAAAGTGGGCATGGTTCAAACGCGCTGGGAACATTTAAACGGCGACTACTCACTGATAACAAAAGTACAAGCGTTAGCTCTCGATGGTCACTTCGTTATTGAGCAGTCTGTCAGAAATAAAGCTGGATTCTTTATTAACTTTAACGGCACAGGCGGCATCTGGAAAAAAAGCTGCATTGAAGATGCCGGTAATTGGCATGACGATACGTTAACCGAAGACTTAGACTTGAGCTACCGTGCTCAGTTAAACGGCTGGAGGTTTGTATTTTTAAAAGATATTATTTCGCCGGCTGAATTGCCTTCCGAAATTAATGCCTTAAAAGCACAGCAGTTTAGATGGACTAAAGGAGCGATAGAGACGGCTAAAAAAATTCTCCCGCTTGTTTGGAAATCTGCGGTACCGCTTCGTATAAAGCTCCAGGCTACTTTTCATCTAACAAATAATCTTGTTTTCCCGTTCATTTTGATGGCTGCCATACTTAACGTTCCTTTAATTTTTATCAAGAACAGCGGTTCTCATCAATTGTATTTTGCCGTTATGTCGATATTTATTCTTGCTTTTATCAGTTCTTTTTTGTTTTATCTTTATTCACAAAAGGACATTCGCACGGATTGGCGAAAGAAGATTGTCTTATTTCCGCTGTTCATGGCAGGAAGCATGGGCTTTGCTGTTAATAATTCAAGAGCTGTTATGGAAGGGCTGCTGAACAGAAAGAGTGAATTTGTTCGCACTCCGAAATATAAACTTGAAACTCAAAATGATTCATGGATTGGGAAAAAATATACAAACAGGAAGATTGGTCTCTCCGTAATGGTAGAATTAGTATTAGCGGTTTACTGTTTAATCGGGATCGGTTCATCAATTTATTTTCTTGAAATAGCCGCTCTGCCGTTTCAATTTATGTTTTTCCTGGGCTTCTCATTTGTTTCGCTTACTTCAATTAAGCATGCTTATTCAAAATCATAGGTTTTTAATTGGTTAAAAGCGCCTCAGAAATATTTAATGATAAAGTAAGGCTTATTTACGAATATGACAGACACTCTCCCTTGTTTGTTCGAATGGCGAATACCGAGATTGAAAAAAATAATGTAGATAGAGCGATTGAAATTCTGAATGAGGGATTAAAAATTTATCCCAATTATGCGGCAGCTTATCTCGTACTTGCAAAAGCTTTTACTTTGGCGGGCGAATATCAAAAAGCAATTCAAGCGGCAAAAACAGGAAGCGATTTAATTCATTCGAAACACACGTATGAATTTTATGTTAGAGAGATTGAAAACATTCGTAAACAGAGATCGCTGTTTGAAACAACGCGGGGGCAGGCATTCTTTTCACCTGAGTTAATTCCCGATCACGGTGAACGACCCGATTTGTTCGAAGAAAAGTCCCCGGCACTCGCTAAAAAATATGAAACTCCTCTTGATGAAAGATTAGATGAATTAGCTTCCGAATTGTCAAAAGCAAAAATACCGGAGTCAAATTCTTCGATGGGCGATGACGAAATCTCTTTAGATCAATTCGATGACGAAAATTTAATCGTCTCCGAAACCTTAGCAAAAATTTATATTGCACAGGGCGAATACGCTGAAGCTATCGGTGTTTATAAAAAATTAATTAAAAAATTTCCGAACAATGCTGACTATTACAAATCGCGAATCAAAGAGCTTAGCGAAGAGATTCAATAACAGTTTATAATTCCTCATAAATATTGCAGTTAGAATATTAGCAATTTTTTCCCTTTCGCCGGGTTTAAATATTTCTTAATAAACCTCTCTTCATAAGTAATGATACAACAAATTGAAAACCGGAAGCTGAAGCGAAGTTTTTACAAGAGAGACGTCAGGCTCGTTGCAAAAGAACTCCTGGGAAAATTATTAGTTAGGATTGAAAAGGATTTTTATTTAGCCGGACGTATCGTTGAGGTTGAAGCTTACGACGGTTTTATCGATCAAGCGGCACACTCATTCAGAGGAAAGACGGAGAGAAATAAAGTAATGTTTTATGAGGGAGGACATTTTTATGTTTACTTCACGTACGGTGCACATTATTGCTGCAATGTTGTAACAGGAGAGAAGGACGAGGGAATGGCTGTCTTAATAAGAGCAGTCGAACCGGTCGAAGGCGTTAAATACATGAGCATTAATCGTTATGGAAGAGTATTGTTATCCGACAAAGAAAAAATTAACTTAACCAATGGACCCGGCAAAGTTTGCAGTGCTTTTGCTGTAACCAAAGCCGATAATGGAACTGACCTGCTTGGAGATAGAGTATTCATTGCACTTAATCAAAAAATAGAGGACTCGATGATCGGTATTTCGAAAAGAATTGGAATAAAAAAATCCATTGAACTTGAGTGGCGTTTCTTTATTAAAGGAAATCCTTACGTATCGAGAAAATGATTATTCCTAAAAGATTATTAGTTTTGAGAACCGATCGAATCGGTGATGTTATTCTTTCATTACCGATAGGTGAGCAGATTAAGAAAAATTTTCCGGATTGCTACGTTGCTTTCATGCTGCGTGAATATACCATTCCATTGGTTCAAAATCATCCCTACTTTGATGAGATTATTGTTCTTGAGGAAGATAAAAATAAAAAAGTCTCTCTGCTTAAAAATATCCGTAAGATTAAGCAATTTAATTTCGATTCGTGTTTGATTGTCTATCCTACATTCATCACTTCGTTAATTATTTTCCTCAGCCGGATTCCAAATAGAATATCAACGGGTTACAGGTGGTATTCCTTTTTATTTAATCGCAAAATATTCGAACATCGTAAGTATGCCGAAAAACACGAACTTGAATTCAACTTAGGTTTACTAAGAGTCTTTGGGATTGAGGAAAAATATTCTCCGGCTCAAATTGAATTTAATTTGCAGGTTAATACCGTAAGCCGAAAAGAAGTTTTAAAAAAAATTTATGCTTCCGAAGACGATGACGGTAAGCCGATTGTAATTATTCATCCCGGCAGCGGCGGCAGTTCCGTTGATTTACCGCTAATAAAATTTGAAGAAATTATCCGGTGGTTAACAATTAATCATGATGTTAAAATCATTCTAACAGGAAATGATAATGAATGGGATATGTGCGAACGGTTAAAAGTGTCATCTGATATAATTAATCTTGCAGGTAAGATCTCACTTAAAGAGTTGATTGCATTAATCGATAATTGCTTTATCTTTGTTTCCAATTCTACCGGACCGCTGCACATTGCCGCAGCGCTTAATAAATTTACTATTGGTTTCTTTCCTAAAATTCTTGCATGCTCGGCTGAACGATGGGGACCATATTCAACAAATAGTGCGGTTTTCAAACCCGAAATCGATTGCAAAGATTGCAGCAGGGAACAGTGTATCCGGCTTGATTGTATGAGTTCCATAAACTTAAATGAAGTGTTTAAAGTGATTGATAATAAATTAAAAACATTGATTAGGAATGGAGTCTTGAATGACGAGTAAATTCTTTCCCTCTATCTTATTTTTTACTTTGCTGATCATTTTATCATCGAACGATTTTTCTCAATCAGCAAAAAGTGAATTCCGAAAATTAGAGAACAAAGCATTTAAGCAAGGTGAAAAACTTACGTTTGATGTTAAATACGGATTTGTTACTGCAGGTGTTGCTACGATGCAAATTCCTTCTATAAAAAGAATATCCGGCAGAAACGCATACCATGTTTTGTTCGAAGTAAGCTCCGTTCCAAGTTTCGATTGGATTTATAAGGTTAGAGACAGATATGAATCTTATCTAGATGTTGAAGGACTGTTTCCCTGGCGCTTTGAGCAGCACATTCGCGAAGGCGGATACAGCAGAGATTTTTCGGCATTCTTCGATCAACGAAGGGGAAAAGCTAAGACAAGCGAGGGCGAGTACGAGATTCCTAAATATGTTAACGACATTGTCTCTGCTTTTTATCTTGCAAGAACATTCGACTACTCTGAGATGATGGTGGGTGATAAAATTCATCTGCAGAATTTTTATAAGGATAAAGTGTACGATCTTGATGTAAAGTATCACGGCAAAGAACGTATTGAGGTTACAGCCGGTACTTTTGATTGTATAATTGTTGAGCCTCTTGTACAGGAGGGTGGTTTGTTTAAAAGCGAAGGCAGCATTTTAGTTTGGCTGACCGATGATGATTTAAAAATTCCTGTGAAAGTTAAAACAAAAGTGATAATTGGTTCAATTGACGCTCATCTAACAAAATATGAAGGGCTTGCGGGGAAGCTGACTGCGAAAAAGTAATTTTTTACTTCGATAGGATACGCTGTGATAAATTCCAAAATACAAATTCCAAAACCCAAATAAATATCAATAACTAAATTTCAAATTCTAATTGATTTTAGATTTAAGATTTGTCGGGTACAATCGAATTGTCGGTTTTACATTGAAAGGTATAGGCTGATTTATCAGCCTTTCTTCGATCAACCTCACCATTTATGGTGGAGTAAAATGAATATAGATATTAGACTTATCATCAAATAGGAAAAATCTCACCTTTTTTTTATTTTCCATTCAGCTATGAATGAATTTAATAATATACCGGATAGCAATGAGCCACCTAAAAATGATGAGAATCATTTTGTAGATCAGTCGACTATCTCAAGTGAAACAAAAGTAATTACAGCAAAAATTTCCCCTATTTCGGCAGCCTTTTTAGGACTGGTAGGAGGTTTTTTCTTATATCAAATTGTTGGAGGATTATTAACCTTAATCATCCTTGGATTCGATATTGAAAATGCTAACGTAACCAGTGTTCGATTGATGACTACGGCAGGACAAATTTTGTTTATCCTGCTGCCTGCGTTACTTTTTACGAAGCTGATTTATGAAGATGTATCCGAAATTATAAGGCTGAAAATTCCGTCATTAAAAGAAATTGCTCTGTTCGTGGTAGGAATAATAATTTTAACACCTCTGCTCCAAAACTATCTTTATATTCAGAACTATTTTATTACCACCTGGGCTGAAAACTCCGAAGTTATCAACACACTAAAATCATTTTTTGATAAGCTGAACGAACTTGTTGAAAAAACTTACGGCAATTTACTCCGTGCCGATAATGTTTTCGAAGGAATTTTTGTTGTAATAGTTATTGCTTTTGTACCGGCAATCTGCGAAGAAGTTATGTTCAGAGGTTATATTCAGCGCAGCTTTGAACTTAAAATAAGACCGGTTATGGCTGCATTTGTAACCGCAGTCTTTTTCGGTCTTTATCATTTCAATCCCTACGGCATTCTTCCTTTGATAGCGCTTGGATTTTATTTCGGGTTTGCAGCTTATATGAGCCAATCGATTTTTATTCCGATGATTCTTCATTTTCTCAATAACTTTACGGCAGTTTTGCTTTATTTTGTACTAGGCAGCGACGAATTGATAAAATCTGCTCCGGGTAAGGATATCAATTTAGGTCAAGCGCTTATTTTATTTTTACTTCTAACAATTTTGTTTATTGCATTTATCTTCCTAATCAAAAAATTTTATCGTCAAGAAGAAAGGAGAAGTTATGCCGGTTTGTCCTAACTGCGGCTATGAATATATCGAGGGGATTACATTTTGTCCGGACTGTAATCAAAAACTTGTAGATGAATCTATGCTCGAACAGCCTGAGGAATGGAGCGAAAAAGATTGGCAGATAGTATTTACTTCAAGTGAAGATTATGAAATAGAAATGCTGAAGGACAATCTTGAAAGCGCCGGAATAGCAGCAATGATATTATCCCAAAAGGATAGAAATTTTCCCGCACCGGGGGATTTTTCAATCATTAAGCTGATGGTAAAAAATGAAGATGTTCCAGCAGCGTTAACTTTTATTCAAGAAACAATGAAGAAAAATCCTGAAGAAGACGAAGAATAATGGCGCTCTCCAATAATTCCATAAGGATACTAGTTGCGGTTCTCACAATTCCTCTGATACTGCTCGTTAGCTATTTAGGCGGTTATTTTTTCTTTATTTTTGTTCTCGGAATTGCACTGCTCTCATTTTTTGAACTGCATCAAATTGCGCTGAAGAAACGGATATTCACTAATTTAATACTCGGTTTGGCAGCGGTTTGCATTATACTAATAAATAAGCTCCATCCTTTTGCAGACGACTATTCTCTCGTTTTATTATTTACCGTTATTTTAACTGCCGTTGAATTATTTAGAAATAAAGGTTCTGCAATTACGAATTTAGGAACTACGTTTTTAGGTATCTTCTACATAGGATTTTTTGCAGGCTCACTGATTTTAGTTAGAGAATTTTATCCTCCGGTTGATGGGCTTTACATAAGAGGCGGTTTGATTATAATTTCAATATTTGCCTCTATTTGGGTTTGTGATTCCGCTGCTTATTGGGGCGGCACAAGTTTCGGAAAACATAAATTGTATCCGCGTGTAAGTCCAAGTAAAAGTTGGGAAGGGGCAGTGTTCGGTTTTATTTTTGCTATTATCACCATGATTTGCGCTAAGCTCATCATACTCGATTTTTTAAGCTGGCAGACAATCATCTCCTTCGGAATTATTGTCGGCTTATTCGGGCAAATCGGTGATTTAATCGAATCTTTAATTAAACGTGATGCCGGGGTAAAAGATTCCTCTAATTATATTCCCGGGCATGGCGGTATATTCGACCGTTTTGATTCTTTGTTATATTCGGCGCCGTTTGTTTATTTATATCTAAAATATTTTGGAACCTGATTAACTATGAAAAAAGGAAGAAATGATATAAGCGTGATTACTTTAGGCTGCTCAAAAAATACAGTCGATTCCGAGCGATTAATGAATCAAATAAAACTAAACGGTTTTAATTTAATTAACGAACCGCTTGGCAGTGATACGGTTATAATTAATACATGCGGATTTATAGATGCGGCTAAGCAAGAATCTATTGACACAATACTCAATGCGGTTGCGTTAAAGCAGCAAGGGAAAATCAAAAAAATAATTGTTGCAGGATGTTTGTCTGAAAGATACAAGGAAGAACTTCTGAAGGAAATTCCGGAGGTTGATGCCTTCTTTGGTACAGAGAATTATGAAGGAATAATTAAAAACCTTGGGGGCGAATTAAAATATAATTTGTTAGGTGAACGGTATTTAACTTCACCGTCGCATACTGCGTACTTGAAAATATCTGAAGGCTGCGATCATCCATGCTCATTCTGTGCAATACCATTAATGCGCGGGCTTCATAAATCCAAGCCGATGAACGAATTAATTAGCGAAGCTGGATTTTTAAGCAGGCAAGGAACAAAAGAATTAATTTTGATTGCTCAGGACACTACGGATTATGGTAAAGATTTATACGGTAAACGTTCGCTTGCTGATTTAATGAATCGACTTAGCAAAATTGAAGGCATTGAGTGGATTAGATTAATGTATGCCTATCCTTCTCACTTCCCTGAGGATGTAATTGAAACTATTGCCGGTAATTCTAAAATATGTAAATACGTCGATATTCCTCTTCAGCATATTTCGGATGATGTTTTGCGATCAATGAGGCGCGGAGTAACGGCAAAGCGTACACGGGAATTAATTCATGATCTTCGCAATAACATTCCCGGACTTGTAATAAGAACAACATTTATAGTCGGTTATCCAAATGAATTAGAAAAAGACTTCGAAATGCTTTGCGATTTTGTGCGCGAAACAGAATTTGACCGATTTGGGGTGTTTACCTATTCGGTTGAGGAAAATACCTCAAGCTATATTTTAGGCGATCCGGTTCCGCAAAAAGTAAAAGAAGAGCGAAGAAATATTTTGATGAATATTCAAAGCGAAATATCCCTGCGGAAAAATAGTAATCTCTTGGGTAAAAAATTAGAAGTGATAATCGATTCGATAGAAGGCGATTTTTACATTGGCAGATCATACAGAGATGCACCGGAAGTAGACGGAGAAGTTTTAATTCAACTGAACGGAAAGCAGCTTCAAATAGGGAATATTTATTCTGTTGAAGTTAATGATTTTAACGAGTATGATATATTTGCAAAATAGATTACACGGTGATTAAAATGAAAAAGAAAATAAAAATAATCGCAGCTTTATTAGCATACTCTTTTGCCGGATATAGTTTCGGGCAGGTCGAGAACTCTACCAAATTTTCTCAGCCGCGTTTTAATTATTACCAGGACTTTTTGAATTTCTCATCGGAGGAATCAAATCAAACCCGTCTGGATATTTTCGTGCAAGTACCTTATGCAGAAGTTCAATTTGTAAAATCATCTTCCGGTTTTGAAGCAAATTACACAGTAACGGTAACGATATTCGACGGTAAAAAAGAAAGACTGATTGTTGAAAAACTCTGGACCGAAAAACTTTTTGCTCAAGAATTTGACCAAACAATTTCAAAGAGTAATTTTAACTTAAGTATGAGGTCCTTTACGCTTGCGCCGGGAAATTATCATGTAAGAACGGCTATTGAAGATCTGGATTCGAGAAAAACTTATTCTTCGGAAAATCAATTTCTTGTTAAAGATTTTTCAGGAGAAGCTTCGCTTAGCGATATTATGCTAATTGCTAAACGCAACGTTATTGACGGTACAAGCAAAATTTTACCTAATGTAGCGCGTAATATAATTTCGCATCGCGACGGCATACCAATGTTTTTTGAAATTTATTCAAAGCAATCCGGTCCGGTTTATCTCGAATACAAAATTACAGATAAGGATCAAAAAGTTATGTTTCAAAAGGCAGAGATCAGAACAATTGATTCAGGCAAAACACAAGTTTTCTACACAATCGACAGTTTAAGTCTTAGTCTCGGCAATTTCACAATAAATGTTTCTCTTCGTGATGATAATAATAATCTTCTTTCTTTATCATCAAAAACTTTTACGTCGAGATGGGTAGGAATTCCGCAGACTATTGTTGACCTTGATAAAGCTATTGCACAAATAGTTTACATAGCATCCGATAAAGAGATTCGCCACATTGAAGCCGCTCAAGATAATGAAGAAAAAATTAAACGCTATCTTGATTTTTGGAAATCGAAAGATCCTACTCCAAATACCGAAGAGAATGAAATATTTAACGAATACTATAGAAGAGTTGCATACGCAAACGATAATTTCTCACACTACCAGGAAGGCTGGAGAACCGATAGAGGTATGGTATTCATAATTCTTGGAACGCCGAGCAATGTAGATCGTCATCCGTTCGATTATGATTCAAAACCATATGAAATATGGGAATATTACGAACTAAACCGCAGCTTTGTTTTTGTAGATGAAACCGGCTTTGGAGATTACCGACTTGTTACTCCGCTTTATGGAGATTATTACAGGTTCAGAAATTAATTTTTATGAATCTATAACAAATAATAACGGGTGAAATCACTAAAAATTACTCAAAAATTCAACCCATAACCTAACAATCAGGGTTCATAAGACTACATGTTTATTATATTGGGTTAGGTTTTTGCAATTTACGAAAAATACAAGTTCTTGTGCGTGTTTATGTAGAAAAATCAGATGAAAGTAATGCGTGTTTATATCGATACATCAATAGTTGGTGGTAAATTTGATCCTGAATTTGAAAAGGCAAGTCTCAAATTTTTTAACCAGGTAAAACACAACAGATTCCATCCAATTATTTCTGCTTTAGTCCGAGAAGAATTAGTCGCAGCCCCTAATCAGGTTAGAAAGTTTTTAGATGAGCTTTTACCAAACGCAACAATTGTTGAAGTGTCTGAAGCAGCTTTAAAACTTAGGGAAGCGTATCTTAAAGCAAATATAGTATCAAAGAAAAGCTCAAATGATGCCTTGCACGTAGCACTTGCAACAGTTAACAATTGTCCAATTTTATTAAGTTGGAATTTCAAGCATATAGTTCATTATGAAAAAATAGCTCTTTATAATTCAATTAATATTTTAGAGGGTTACCAACAAATAGCAATTCATTCTCCACTGGAGGTTATAAGTTATGGACAAAACATTTGATTGCGTTGAGATGAAAAGAAAGGGTGCCGAAATGTTGCGGAAAAAATTAACCGGTTTAAGTTTAGAAGCAGAATTAAAATATTGGCAAGAAAGCACTCAACGGTTAAAGGAAGAACAAAAAAAATTAATAAAAAAGAAAAAAAGTTTATCCAAAGTATAATTTTGCACCGCTTTGAAACTTCTTAGCTAACAAAACTCATATTAATGTTTATACTTCTATGGGATATTATCATTTCTATTTTTTTTCTTTGTTGAGCTGAAGATGATCTTAACCGTTACATTAAATCCGCTATTAGAAAGAAGACTCCACTTTGAAAAATTAAAACAAAACGAAATTCATCGCGGCGGTCGGGAAAGACTATTGGCAGGAGGTAAAGGAATAAATGTAAGCAGACAATTAAATCTCCTCGGTATCGACAATTTAGCCTTCACTTTTATAGGCGGGAATAACGGCAAGCTGCTGAAAGAATGTTTAATCCGTGAAGGAATAAAGTTTACTTCGGTTAGGATAAATGATGAAACGCGGTGGGCTGCAGTAATCATTAACGAGGAAGATTCAACATTATCGACTTACTTTAGTTCCGATCCTGCTATTTCAACAAATGAAGTAGAAGAATTCAAAGTTAGGCTCGAAAAGATGATTCAGAACTGTGAGATGGTCGTATTTTCTGGAAGCGCACCCACGGAAGATGCCGCTTCAATAATACCCTTCGGAATCGACACAGCGAATAAATTTGATAAGATATCGATATGCGATACCTATGGTTCATCTTTGATGAATTGTATTGATGCCTCCCCCACAATTTTGCATAACAATTTGGATGAGCTGCGATTATCCTTAAATCAATCGTTGAGTACACAACGGGAGATTTCAGAGCTGCTAAGTTACCTTTACTCAAGAGATATAAAACAAGTGCATATTACCGACGGTGAAAATGACAGTTACGTTTCTAATTTTGACTTCCATTACAAGATTATCAATTCAAGTATTGAAACTATTGATTCAACAGGCAGCGGAGATAGTTATGTGGCAGGACTAATTTACGGTCTGCATAACGGATTAACTTTTGAAGAAACGATTAAAATCGCTTCATCGCTCGGCGCTGCAAATGCGCTTCGCTTGAATGTATGCGATGTGAAACTCGACGAAATAAATGAGCTAAAATCAGAAATTAAAATTGAGTCTATCGGTAAAAAAATGAAAACACTTAATGATACGCCATCATAAAAATTGTCTGCTTTTATTTCTTATCGGTTTTTTATCGGCGCAAACATTACCTCAAACCATCGGTTCAATTGAGATTACCGGAAACGAAACTTTCAGTAATGAAACTTTTTTAAGGTGGATTCAATTACCTGCGGGCTCGCAAGTTTTTAGCGGTATTACCGATACAATTGAAAGTAGAATCAAAACAAATCTTTCGAACGAAGGCTTCTTTAAATCAGAAGTAAGAATAGTCGATTTTATCGCAAGACCCGACTCACAGAAAGCATCTATAAATATTAATGTTAAGGAAGGACCGGAAGCGGTAATCGAATCGTTTAATTTATTCTATGAAAATTTTGAAGAGAAATTACTTCTAGATAAATATTTTGAAAAGCTTCAGGGTAAAAGATTTAGCAAGCAGCAAATTGAAGCAAGCATATTTTCCGCTTTAACATTTTTAGAAGACTACGGCTACCCATTCGGAAGAATATTTATCGCTTCAATTAATATGAAAGAGGAAGACGATGATTTAATACTTGTTGAAATAAATTTGAAAGTTAAATCGGGAGGAAAGCAAAAAATAAAACTTATAGAAACAGCCGGTAACAGCAAAACAAAAGATTATGTTATAATAAGAGAATTAAGACTGCAAAGAGGAGAACATTATTCGCAAAAAAGAATTAATGAATTTCCAAAACGGTTAAACCGGCTGCGGTTTTTTGAACCAGTTGTTGAACCGGAGTTTTACTTAAACTCTGCCGGTGAAGGAGTATTGAAAATTCAAGTAAGAGAAAAACAAACAAACAATTTCGACGGTATTTTAGGTTACATTCCGGCAGCCTCAGCAGGCGGTAAGGGATATTTTACCGGAATGGTAAACATAACCCTAAGAAATCTTTTTGGAACAGGCAGAGCAGCGGCATTAAGCTGGCAGCAGTTAGATAGAAACTCCCAGCAATTAGAACTGAAATACCTCGAGCCATGGCTTTTCGGATTTCCCTTTAATATTAATTTAGCACTATTTCAGCGCAAACAGGATACAAGTTACGTACAGCGGAAAGTAGAGGGCGCCTTAGATTATTTGGCAACAGAGGATATCTCTGCTTCTCTTATGCTGGCATCGGAAGAGGTAATTCCTTCAGTTTTGACCGTACCCGTTTTTACGGTATTCAAGTCTAACTTATTTACTACCGGTATAGGTTTAAAGATTGATACCCGTGACGATCCGTATGCACCAACGGAGGGAATTTATTTTCTTACTTCATACAACTTCAGTCAAAAAAAAATCAGCGGACCGGCTGAGTTTATAACTTCAGAAACTAAAACAAAAATTAATCTGCAGCGCATCGCATTGCATTTGAATTTGTTTTATGAGATTTTTCTCAGGAATGTTTTAGCACTTAGCTTAAACGGAAAAGAACTCCGTGCATCTCTTATAGACCAAAGCGATCTTTTTAAGTTAGGAGGCACAAACACTTTAAGAGGATACAGGGAAGATCAATTTTTAGGTTCGAGAATAATGTGGACAAACCTGGAGTATAGACTTTTATTAACTAAAAGATCTTACACATTTTTATTTTTTGATACCGGCTATTATCTACGCAACGCTGAAGTTACAAGAAATATTCCCAAACTTGAAGCGTTTAATTACGGCTACGGCTTAGGATTGAACATCGAAACTGATATAGGAGTTATCGGTGTAAGTTTTGCTCTTGGAAAAGGCGATTCATTTTCCGAGGGTAAAATACATTTCGGTTTAATAAATGAATTTTAGAAATAAATTAAAAAGCCAATCAATCGATCAATTCATTTATCAATTTACAAATAAGCGTGATTATGATGAATATTGTTACGAAGATTATTGCGATTTATACTCTTACACGTCCAATCAACTGTTTGATTACCTTTGCATCAATAATAGTTGCCGCTTATTTAGCGTATGAGAATCAGATCAACCTTACAAACGTTTTATTAGCATCAATTTCAGCGGCATTAACTGCCGCCGCCGGTAATGTGGTTAACGATATTTATGACTTTAAATCAGACTCTATAAATAAACCGGCTAGACCTTTACCATCAAGAATTTTAACAGTAAGAGAAGCATGGATAAGCTATACAATTCTTTTGGTTTTCGCTCTGTTTTTATCTCAGCACATTAATCGCTTATCGTTTCTCATAGTTCTATCAGCTAACGTTATGTTATTGTATTATTCTTTTAAGGGGAAAAGAGTGATACTTCTTGGAAATATAATCGTAGCCATTTTAACCGGTTTAGTATTTATCTATGGCGCTGCAGCGGTTGAAAACATTAAAGGCGGAGTGATTCCGGCGGTATTCGCATTCATGATTAATTTAATAAGAGAAATAATAAAAGATATTGAAGATTTAAAAGGGGATAAGCTTACAGGAGTAATTACATTTCCGGCGAAATACGGAATTGAAAAAAGCAGACTTTTAATTACATTTCTTACGGCGTTATTAATTTTATTTACGGTTTATCCGTTTGCCGCCGGCATTTATGCTGTTGAATACTTTATTATAGTAATGATAATCGTAAATCCATTAATGGTGTATATCTCAAAGAAGCTATATAAGCCAAAAGAATTAATAAACTTGAATAGGTTAAGTTTTCTTTTAAAATTAAATATGGGGTTTGGGTTATTATCTCTTTATTTGGGAAAATGAAAAATTTTGATAATGCATTCCTTTCGGAAAGAGTAAATTACATTGCAGGTGTTGATGAAGCCGGAAGAGGTCCGCTTGCCGGTCCTGTTGTTGCGGCGGCAGTTGTCTTTCCCCCTGAAGTTGAAATTGAAGGAATAAACGATTCAAAAAAAATTCCCGAAAAAGAAAGAGAGAGACTTTACGAACTAATTTTTAAGCATGCATTATCGGTTGGTGTTTCTGTAATTTCACACAGAGTAATTGATGAAATAAATGTACTCCAGGCAACCTTGCGCGCCATGAAATCTGCAGTCAATAAATTAACAATAAATCCCGATCTTATTTTAATTGACGGAAATAAATCCTATTCTAAAAGTTCAGGGATAATAACTATTGTGAAGGGTGATTCGAAATCATTCGCTATTGCTGCTGCATCGATAATTGCAAAGGTAACGCGGGATGGAATAATGAGAAAATTAAGCAGACAGTATCCTTGTTACTTATGGGAGAAGAATAAAGGTTATGCAACACGGCAGCACATTCAGGCAATTAAGGTGCAAGGTATTTCGCCGTTACACAGAAAAACTTTTTTAAGAAAGATTGTAAGTGAAAAATATCCGCCAATACTTGAATACGATCTTCAAACCCATTAACTACATCAACATGAATTAAATGAGCATTGGTACAAAAAAAACCGGTGATGAAGGAGAGGAAATCGCCGCAAAGCTTTTAATTGAAAAAGGCTTCGAAATTTTAGAAAGAAATTATCGATACAAAAAGGGCGAGATTGATATAGTAGCAAGGGATCCAGCAACAAATTGTATTGTATTTGTGGAAGTTAAATCGAGAAAAAATCTTGAATACGGCGAACCGGAATATGGAATAACTAAAAACAAAATGAGTCAAATCAGAAGAATGGCATCAGCATATCAGTTCGATAAAGACTTAAGCGAGCTGGAGTGCCGCTTCGATGTGGTTACTGTACTTTTCAGAGGCAAAGAAAAACCGCTTGTAAATCATTATATAAACGCCTTCATGTAAAATGAAAATTATTACAGCGTATATAAATATCGTTACTGCAATTAATAAGAAAATCGGAAACGCTGTATCCTGGCTTTCACTTATTCTCGTGTTGGTTGTTTGTTACGATGTTATTGTAAGATACGTAGTGAGGGAAAGCAGTGTAGCATTACAGGAATTAGAATGGCATTTATTTGCTTTGCTGTTTATGGCGGGGGCTGCTGTTACGCTTCAGCTTGATGCACATGTAAGAGTTGATCTCTTTTATACAAGATTAACAAAAAGAAAAAAAGCCGCTATTGACCTTGCCGGCAGCCTTTTATTTTTAATCCCTTTTTGTTTGCTCGTTATTTATTCATCATTCGATTTTGTTAAGTTCTCATTTATAGTGAAAGAAACCTCGCCCGATGCCGGCGGATTACCTGCACGTTATATTTTAAAAGCATTCATACCCTTATCTTTCTTTTTTTTGTTATTGGAAGGAATTGCTTTGGCGTTTAAGTCTTACATAATAATAAAAGAACCCAAACCATATATTAAATCAGAAATCAATTAATGGAAGCGCTTCCTTTACTGTTTTTTATTTGTGTTCTGCTTCTTTTGCTGCTCGGTTTTCCGGTTGCTTTTACGCTTGGAGGGGTATCCGTAATATTTGGTTTCTTCGTGTTTGGATTGGATTTCTTCAATTTGCTGCCGCTTCGTATTTGGGGGGTAATGTCTAACTACGTACTTATTGCAGTTCCTCTTTTTATTTTTATGGGTGTCATGCTTGAAAAATCCGGGCTTGCAGAAGAACTGCTAGAAACTATGGCACTTTTATTCGGAAAGCTGAGAGGAGGATTAGCAATATCTGTACTTGCAGTCGGTGCAATGTTAGGGGCATCCACGGGAATTGTAGGGGCAACCGTTGTAACTATGGGTGTTCTTAGTTTACCCGTTATGCTTAAGAGAGGTTATAATCCCAAAACTGCTTCGGGTATAATCATGGCTTCCGGCACATTAGGTCAAATTATTCCGCCGAGCATAATACTTGTGCTCTTAGGGACCGTATTAAATGTACCGGTAGGAGACTTATTCATCGCAGCGGTAATTCCGGGATTCATTCTTGTATTTCTATTTTTTATTTGGATTGTGCTGATTGCTATTTTCAAACCTCAGTCAGTTCCTGCAATGCCTTTGGAGGAATTAGAAAAATTCAAAGGAATAGAAAAGCTAAAAAAGATTATTAATGCGTTTCTTTTACCCTTTATTCTTGTGATGGCTGTGCTTGGTTCTATTTTTGCCGGAATTGCGTCTCCAACCGAAGCTGCCGGTGTAGGAGCCTTAGGCGCAACAATTTTAACTTTAATGAGAAGGCAATTCAACCTAACAACATTAAAAGCTGTGATGATCAAAACCACATCGCTTACAAGTATGGCTTTCATGATTTTAGTAGGCGCTACTGCATTCGGTTTGGTGTTCAGAGGGCTGCATGGAGACAGATACTTAGCCGAACTAATCCTAAGCTCGGACATGCAGCCGAATCATTTTTTAATAATCGTTATGATAATAATTTTTATCTGCGGGTTTTTTATTGACTTCATTGAGATTACGTTTATTATAGTGCCTGTTGTTGCTCCCATTTTTATCCACTTAAATATTGATTTGCTTTGGATAGGAATATTAATCGCTATGAACCTGCAAACTTCATTTCTTACTCCGCCGTTCGGCTTTTCGATATTCTATCTCAAAGGAGTAGCGCCACCGGGTTTAACAACCGAACAACTTTACAAAGGGATAGTTCCTTACGTTGCAATTCAATTATTAGCACTGTTACTAATCATTCTTTTCCCCGATTTGGTTTTGTGGCTGCCAAAAGTATTGAGTTATTAAATCAAGTTGTGAGGAGAAGTTAGGAGCGAAAATGATTTTAACAATTATAATTAACAGGCATAGATTCCGACCCGCAAAACGGTACGCTATAATCTATGCTGCTAAAAGAGATATTTTAATTTTTTCGAATCCAATTTAAATCCTTTCAATTCAAGTTTGTTCGGGTTAAGAGTATTAAAATTTAATTCTTAAATCTGCTGAATTGTTATTTAAGAACTACATATAATTGCTTTCAATTATATCAGTCCAGGGTGCTATTCTCGTCTTGAAGTTTTTGTATGAGTCGTAAACTAATTTGCTGGCAGCATCCGAAGCTGCAAGTTGATTTAATACATCCGTCGTTGTTTTCATCAGTCTATCAAACACCTCGTCAGGAAATTTTTTGAATTGCACCTTTTCTTTATTCTTCATTAGCAAATAATATTCGCTGTTTTTTGCTTCAAACTCTGAAAGCATCATAACATTAACGGAGTGAGCAGCAACCTTTATTATTTCCTGCAAGTCTGCTGGTAAACTGTTAAAGGCATTTTTATTTACGATTAGTTCCAGCACAGCAGAAGGTTCCTGCCAACCGGGGTAATAATAATACTTGGCTATTTTGTGGAAACCCATCAAGTGGTCATGATAAGGTCCAACCCATTCAAGTGCATCGATAACGCCGCGTTCAAGGTTAGTGTACAGCTCACCGCCTGGTGAAAGTATAGTAGATGCTCCTGCGGCTGAAATTACTTTACCTCCCAAACCGGGCATTCTTATTTTTAATCCTCTGAAGTCTGAAAAGGAATTTATTTCTTTGTTGAACCAGCCGCCCATTTGTCCTCCCGTATTTCCGCAAGGAAAGGGGATAAGATTAAACCTTGAATAAAGGTCTCTCCATAAATCGAGTCCGCCGCCATCATACAGCCATGCATTAGTTTGCTGGGCATTCATTCCGAATGGAACGCTTGTAAAAATTTGTGCTGCAGGAATTTTTCCAGCCCAATAATAAGCTGCACCGTGTCCCATCTCGGCAACACCTTGCGATACCGCATCAAATACTTCAAGCGCAGGAACTAACTCACCTCCGCCGTAAACTTGAATTTGCATTCTGCCGGATGACATTTTATTAATCCATTCTGCTAATCTATCGGCATATTCTCCGAGTATAGGAAAGTGAGGTGGCCAGGTTGTAACCATTTTCCATTCATAAGTCTTAGAACTGACTACAGCAGGCGATTCGTTTTTGGGATTGGTGCATGAAGGGAAAACCCATGCACCCGCTGCGGCGGTAGTTAAAGCGGCTGCTTTGATAAAATCGCGGCGAATAATTTTTTTCATTAATATTCCTTCCTTAAATAAAATATTTTGAAGAACTTTGCTATAAATTATAAAATATATCCAAAGATTGCATCACGGTTGAAAATTTTTATACAAAGACACAAAATAAGTTTTTCAGTTTGTCGTATTACAAAAACTTATTCGTAAAAATACATTCTTTTATTGCTCTGTTTTTTTTACTATTTTCACAAATAAGGGAGTAGAATGTTGTTGGAATATTGTAATAATGATAGGTACTTCATCTTTAAATAATAAAAATTAAGACTAACGTGAAAATAATTACCCGCGAAGAAATCCTTCGAACGAATATTGGTAAAAGCCTTATTAATTTTTTTGAGACGATTGCCGACCTCTCTGTCTTTTCGATCCGGTTTTTTAAAGAGGCTTTTCTGCCGCCTTACGAATTAGGTGAGGTGCGAAAGCACATGGTTGAGCTCGGAGTAAAAACTTTCCCAATTGTAAGTGTTGCGGGATTTATTATCGGGCTTGTGCTTGCGATGCAGAGTCAACCTGTGCTGCTTCGCTTTGGTGCCGAATCATTTTTGCCCAGCATGGTTGCATTGTCTGTAGTAAGAGAATTGGGTCCGGTATTAACTGCATTATTATTTGCCGGACGGGTGAGTTCTGGAATCGGGGCTGAATTAGGATCGATGCGCGTTACGGAGCAAATTGATGCAATGGAAGTATCTGCCATAAATCCATATAAGTATCTTGTAGTTACTAGGATTATAGCGTGCACGTTAATTATGCCAATACTAACTATGTATGTAAATTTCCTTGCAATAATGGGCAGCTATTTAGCCGTAATGCTATCGATGAATATGAATTTCGAGCTGTATATAAATTCGGTTGTAAATTCATTACAATTCTCCGATTTGTTTCCCGGAGTTGCGAAAACATTAATATTCGGTTTCATTGTTGGTGCAGTTGGATCATTCAAGGGTTTTTATGCAGAGAATGGCACCGTAGGTGTCGGTAGAGCTTCTACAAGCGCAGTTGTACTTTCTTCATTATTAATTCTCCTGGTAGACACTGTATTAGTAAAAGTAACGGTGTTGTTGTGGAAGTGATGGTCGAAGTTGTTAAACTGAATAAATCATTTGGCGATCTATCCGTGCTGGAGGATATTTCCCTTAAAATCGAAGAGGGAGAGAATGTTGTGGTTTTCGGCAGAAGCGGAAGCGGAAAAAGTGTGTTATTAAAGTGTATAGTACGTCTGCTTAAGCCGGATTCGGGTGAAGTATTCATCGATGGGAAAAAAGTTACTAATATGAAACTTAAAGACCTTAATGAATTACGAAAACAAATCGGATTTTTATTCCAGGGTGCTGCTCTGTATGATTCGATGACCGTTCGTGAAAATCTTGAATTTCCGTTGATAAGAAATTTTAATTTTACCGAATCCGAAAGAGAAACAAAAGTGAAAGGAGTGCTCGAGAAAGTTTCGCTTGAAGGCGCCATTGATAAAATGCCTGCTGAATTATCCGGCGGGATGAAAAAGCGGATTGGACTTGCCAGAACAATAATTACAGAACCAAAATTAATTCTTTATGACGAACCTACAACCGGGTTGGATCCAATTACATCGAAAGAAATAAGTGAATTAATTATCGAACTTCAGAAGGACCTTAAAGTTACTTCAATCGTGGTTACACACGATCTTATTTGCGCTAAAATAATTGCCGATAGAGCTATCGTTCTTAAAGATGCAAAAGTTATGTATGAAGGCAGGATGGATGAAATAATAAAAATGGAAGATGAATTCTTAAAAGATTTCTTTACGGTTTGATAAACGATGCACAGATAACAATGGATAATTTATAATGTGAAAGCATTAATTATTGCTGGATTAAATGAAACTTTATAGCTTATTTTTATGAGATTTTTATTTGGAGTTTAGATGCAAAAGAATCAATCTGCTTTGAAACTGGGGGTGTTTATATTTCTCGGTATAGCGCTGCTCGTTGTCGCGATCTTTTTAATTGGCGACAAAGATGCATTGTTCCGTTCAACATTTTCCGTCCGAGCTTACTTTAACGATATTCAAGGACTTCGCAGCGGAGCTACTGTGCGTTTAAGTGGAATAGATGTTGGCAGCGTTAATAAAGTTGAAATTACTTCAGATACTACCGCGCGCGTAGCAGTCTATATGAATCTTCATACTGATATAAAACGTTTTATAAGAACCGATACTGAAGCGTCAATTGAAACGGAAGGTTTGGTAGGAAACAAAGTTGTGGTCCTGAGAATCGGCAGCAGTTTAGCTGATCAAGTGGAAGACGGCGGAGTAATACAATCAAAAGAACCCCTCGGTTTTGCGGCCATAATTGAGGAAACTAAAGGTATTATGGAATACACTAAAGAAATGACGAAAGACCTCGCTGAGATAATTGCAAGAGTAAATAAAGGAGAGGGTTCGATTGGTAAGCTGTTAACTGACGAACAACTTTATGATGATGCCACACACTTAACTAGACGAGCCGATGAAAGCCTCCGATCAATTACCGACGAATTGAACAAAGTCACCGATCTTTTCAGCAAGCTTGGTTTGGGAGTTGAATCTGTAGTAAGTAATATTAATAAAGTTGTTGTAGATATCGATACAATATTTTCCGGAGTTAAAGACGGCAAAGGCATTGTCGGTTCACTACTTGTTGAAGGGACCGCGATTGATACTACTATTACCTCAACACTTAAGCATATTCAGAAAACTGCCGAAGACAGCCGTCTTGCTGCATCTAAGCTTGCAGAAAATATGGAAGCGCTTAAACACAACTGGTTGTTCAAAAGCTATTTTGAAAACCGTGGGTACTGGGATAAAGCCGAATTTGAAGATTTCCTCGATGCTAAAATCCAAGAACTTGATAATAAAATTAAGCTGCTCGATGATAGAATTACAACTCTGAAATCCTTGGAACAATAATTTCTCTAACCCACTGCTTCGAAATAAAAATTAAATCCCCTTCGATTCCTATCGACCGTCTCGAAATTCATATCGTTCAGGGTGTAAGGGGATTTAAAATAAAAAAGCCCGAAGGCAGGGGTTGCCTAGGGCTTTAACTCTTTACCATCAAAAGGCAGGGGAGGACCTCTTGAACGAGTCGACGCAAAAATATAACAATCATTTCTATTTAGCAAGAAGCCTAATCATTATCTATGATTTCTATCAATTAAATTCCTCACAAAATTAATTTACAAATCAAATCGTTGAAATTATACACATTCAATTTTATTCAACTATGATGGATAATGTAAATCTTATAGTTAGTACCATTAAAAACAAATTTTGATCAAATGAACCAACTACAATTTGAGCGTTATATTTAAATTCATTAAGATTAAGAGTGGTAGAATTAACAATCTTTCAGATTATAAATTTCTTTTCAAAGTGGACTAATAAATTTTTTGCGAAAAATTCGGGAGAAAGGCACATCTGTAAGGATATAGCTTAATAGATGGTAATTAACAATCAGTTTGACCGAAGAGAGTATCAATTATAATTTTTCACGTGGATAATCCGGCAGATTTCAAATTTACTTGCTCTTTGCTGTTTTTTAGGAAAATTTTATATATTTTGCACTAAGCGTTGGCGATTCTTCTATAGCCGTTTAAGTATGATTATTGATTCCAAAAGATTTTAACGTTGGAGTATACTCTTATATTCAGAAGCATTTGAATTTATATTTAAAGATTAATTTTTAAGTATTGGGGGTAAGCTGATTTTATTAACTTATGATGCGAAACAGTAAAATTAAAAAGTACTTTTTCGCATTTTTTTATACTTAATTTTCCGAGTAGGACAATTTTTACGCTATATATATATATTAGATGAAGCCACAATGTGACTCACGTAGCGAAGCTATGCCAAAATTAAATAATGGAGTTCTAACCAAAAAAAATTATGGGAAAGAATTTATGCTAATCGAGAATCTAATAGAAAAAATTAAAAATCACTCTGCCGGAATTGGAATTATCGGATTGGGTTATGTAGGGCTTCCACTGGCGCTTGAATTTGCTAATAAGGGGTTCCCCGTAACCGGATTCGATGTTGACGAGAAAAAAATTCCGGTGCTTAAAGAAGGCTTAAGCTACATAAAGCACATTCACTCAGATAGAATTAGAGCAGTAATTAATTCAGGCAAGTTTTTTCCAACAACAGATTTTTCTCTTCTCTCAAGAGTTGATGTAGTCATAATTTGTGTTCCCACTCCATTGAATGAACATCGTGAACCGGATATGACATATATAATTGAAACTTCTAAAGAAGTGCAAAAATATTTTAAAAGAGGTCAGCTAATTGTTCTCGAATCCACAACATATCCGGGCACTACCGAAGAAATACTACTTCCGTTCTTCGAACAGGCACAATTAATTCAAAATGCTCCCGACCAAAAGTACAAGAATAAATTATTGAAAGCAGGCGAGGATTTTTTCTTAGCCTTCAGTCCTGAACGTGAAGACCCTAATAATGCAGAATACTCTACCTCTACCATTCCAAAAGTAGTAGGCGGAGTAACGCCAAACTGCTTAAATGCAGCAAAAACTTTATACGATCAGATAGTTGTGGAAACTGTGCCTGTATCATGCACTAAAACGGCTGAGGCTACAAAGTTGTTAGAAAATATATATCGTGCAGTAAACATTGCTTTAGTAAATGAATTGAAGATTGTGTTCAACAGGATGGGCATTGATATCTGGGAAGTTATAGAAGCAGCTAAAACGAAGCCATTCGGTTTTCAGCCGTTTTATCCAGGACCCGGACTTGGAGGGCACTGCATCCCCATCGACCCATTCTACCTTACCTGGAAGGCTCGGGAATATGACATTCATACTAAGTTCATCGAGCTTGCCGGTGAAATAAATACTAATCAGCCGTACTATGTAGTTGAAAAAGCTGTTGATGCCCTCAATAAAAACGATGTTTCATTGAACGGCGCTAAAATTTTAATCTTAGGTGCAGCCTATAAAAAAGATATCGACGATTTACGGGAGTCCCCCTCGCTTAAGTTAATTGAAATATTCAGAGAGCGAGGAGCTGTTGTGGATTACCACGATCCTTATATTCCTAAATTACCCAAAACACGGAAATATCAATATGAACTTGAATCTATTAAATTAAGTGAAGATAAGCTTGCCGAATATGATCTTGTTTTGCTAAGTACAGATCATAATTCTTATGACTATGAATTTATCATGAAACATTCGCGATTGATAGTCGATACGCGGAATGCTTTTAAATCAAACGGTGTAATGAACTGGAAAGTAATCAAAGCATAATATTTCTTCTTATTCTTCACCTTTAATAGATTTTTAAAGGCGCTAAGAATTTAAGACTTTGTTTGTATACAAGGGATTAAACATTATAAAGACTAAGAATAAGATTAAGAGTAAGCGTACGGAGGAAAATAATAACTAAGATTTTCAAACCTTAGCGAAATCTAATATAATTTTGAGAGCTTAATTGAACTACAAAAATTTTCGTCTTATTAATCACCTGCTTCATTAACATAGATTTCCCGCACCTCCTTATTCCTGAAATTATTATCGCGTGACTTGTGTTCATGTTTATCTGAGCAAGCTTTTCCCTCTTTAAGCCTGTGCCTTTATCAGCGGCATCTTCTTTTTGAGACGTAATTATGTTGGTTAACAATTCCTTAGTTATAATAACAACATAATAAACCAGCCAATATTTAAATCTTTTCATTGCTAGTGAAAACTTTTGTTCGGTGGTGATGAGAACTTTGTTTCTGAAAGAACCACTAAACCCATCTCCAGTGACAATAAAACCGAAAGTTTTATATAATAATAAAAACTAAACATTAACTAAAAATGAAACAAAATATCTTAACAAGGATAAAAGAACGCACCAATCTAGAGTACGAAATACTCAAGATGAACGTTGGAATCAGAAACTTCACACAGGAATGATGATAGCATCAATAGGAATGGGAAAAGCAATGACAAACATCACAGCAGCAACGACAGGAGAGAAGCTAAAAACAGAGCAAACAATAACAAAACAAACAACCCTTGAAGGAAAAACAGTGACCGGATACGTAGTCAATGAGAACAACCAGCCATGGAATAACCAACTAGCAAGCGTGATGAATGGATACAGCACAGTAGCAACTGATACGATAAGAAACGGATACTTCACAATTGAAAACATAATAACAGGCGTAAAAAACGAAGGAGAAACCATTCCAACTCAATTCACTCTAGAGCAAAACTACCCAAACCCATTCAATCCACACACCACAATAGAATACACACTAACAAAACCAGGCAGAGCAACACTAAAGAGGCTGTGTGAAAAGTGCTATTGTCATTTCGATCCCGAATGTTTTTCCAAAGGAACCTATGGTCGGGAGAGAAATCTTTTCCAAGGGATCCTACGGAGATTTGGTTTAGATTTCTCAGTCGTCCCGCTCCTTCCTGCCTGCAGCAGGCAGGCGAAATGACAGTTTTGAATTTTCACACAATCTCTAAAAGTCTGGGACATACAACAAGAAATAAAAACCTTACTAGAGGTACTGAAACTTAATTCCCCAACCACTCCATATTTCTCCGAGCTTACCAGGTAACGTATCTGAGCTCCACATAATGGACCCTTTCCAAGATAATGATATTTATCCATCATGGCATTCCATATCTTAGAATCTTTACTATATCTGCTGCTAACCGGAAAGACTTCTATTTTTCCTAATTCTTCAAGCTTACAATTAGTCTTAACGAATTCAGGAAGTATTATTTTTTCTTTTGAAGAAGGTTTTTGAAAACTATATTCTTTATCACAGACCGGCAGTTCGATAACTTTCCTACGATGCAACTCTAATAATGTCTTTCTACAACTAACCTCTTGCAGTTTTCCATTGGCTGAGCGCCAATCCATCCATTGGTAAACCTCTCGCGATAGATTACTTCTGGATCTATCCGAGCTCATCTGAATTGTTCTTTGAATTCTTTCAATCAGTCCGGAAGTAAATTCTCTTCCACAAATCTGCATACCCCCAAAATATAAGGAACAATACCCTCGGTGTTAAGTGTGTCTAAGTGTCAGCTTACAAAGAGAGAGACTTATTAGCTATTATGTCTTTACATTTATAGTTTATAGTTCGGTCAGGATGTTAAATGTAAAGTTAATTTTGTCAATAAGCCCTTCTTTATATAACCTGCCCGCCGAACAAGTTCTTTGGCAGGCAGGGAAAAGGGTTGGGATGAGTTCGATGTGGTTGAAAAAAACCTTTAAATATTTTATTTATTAGCATGAAAATCTAAATTTAATTTTTATTTAGGACAGCGGTGATTTTGATTTTCGTATTGTTACATATTTTCGCTTCTATTTGCTTAGATGTTAGCTATAGAATATATTATGCAATGAAAAAATGGAATTAAGGAATTATGCGTCTGGCAAATAATGAAATAAAGGCTATTAAATCGGTTATTGCCAAATATGATAATCATGCAGAGGTTTATTTGTTTGGTTCGAGGATTTATGACCATAAAAAAGGAGGGGATATAGATTTGCTCGTCTTTTCAGATAAGTTAAATTTTGATAAAAAGTTAAAAATAAAATCAGAGCTAAAAGAATTACTTGGCGATCAAAAGATAGACATAATAATTACTAAGGACAGATCAAATCCATTTGTTGATTTAGTATACGACGAGTCCGTCAGAATAACCTAAGAACTAATAAAGTAAAATGAATAAGAAAATCGCGCTGCTTCAAAGTGAATTGAAATTGATGAATGATGCCGCTTCAATTTTAAAATACAGTTATAAAAAATGTATTAGAATCAAATCAAAAAAGGAATATACACTAAAAGAACTGGATGCATTTGAAAACCTTACGTCCCGTTTTGCCAGGTTAAACGATATAATAATACAAAGAGTAATAAAAACAATTCACTCGATTGACCTTGATGAAATAACCACAGTAAGAGATTCAATTAATTTAGCAGAGAAAAAAAATCTGATCAAAAGTGCACAAGTAATGATTGAAATGCGTGAACTCAGGAATTCAATTGTGCATGAATACATACCTGATGTTATAAAATCAGTATACATCCGAACCTTAAAATTAACTCCTCTTTTGCTCGACGATACCCAATTAATAAATTCATATTGCATGTCCGCTTACAAACCTTTACGGTCGTAATAGCCTATTTCATTTAGATGATGATACGCATTAGCACGAAATACTTTTCAATAAGAAAACCTCTGAAGCAGAAAAACTTTTTCGAAAAAAGGTGGTATGTGAAGAGTGAATAGAAAAAGGAAACCCGCCTGACCAAGTCCCGCCAGAACGAAATTGCCCGCCCAACCATGTTGTTCGAGTGGATCGGGCTGGTAGCCGGGCAGGAAGGAAAAAAATAAAAGTAAAAAAGAAATTTGCCTTACCTCGCCAGTCAGATGGAGTGAATTCGACGGGGTAAATAGAGTTCTGTGAGGGTGATAATGATTGCATTTAGGAAAAACTTTTTTAGAGAAAGCTTTCGCAATGTGTTCGCAAGCGTACCGTCGGTCGGAATGATACAAACGAGGAAAATAGGAAGATGGTTGAATTTCTTACCTGTTTTTAATAGTCACGAAAATTGAAAACTTTACTATCATTTTGAGGAGTAAATTAAAATGAAATTCAAAGTAATTATAAGTTATGATAAAGAATATGAAGGTTATGTAGTTGATGTTCCTGAACTTGTTGGCTGCATGAGTCAGGGCAAAACAATTGATGAAACCCTAAACAACGCTAAGGATGCAATTAAAGGATGGTTAGAAGTTGAAATTGAACTTGGCAGATTCAATCCTGCAAAGCATGATGAAGATAGCGAAATATTTTTAGGAGAGGTATTGGTATAGTGGGTTTACTATCTAATTTTTCAGGTATACAGGTCGTACAAATATTTGAAAAATTTTAATATATCCTGCATCATCAAACGGGAAGCCATCTAATTTTGTATCACAAATCAAAACCTACCTTATCAGTACCAAATCATAAAGAACTAGCCCCAGGATTATTGAGAGGTCTTATAAGAAAATCTGGAATTACAGTTGACGAATTTTTAATAGCAAAATAAAAAAAATCTTAGATTTATGTTGATCTAGTTTTATCAGTTCGCTTCATCGAAAACGTACAAACCATAGCTGATTAAAATAACTCCCCTTTACCCAACTCTCGCGAGGGAGAAAGTAAAAAGATTAATTAACTCAAATTGACCTCTTAACTAAGCAGCCAACGACAATTTTTAATTTCTTTTATTATAATGTTCCTTGGTTTATTGACATTTTGTTCAAGACAATAATCGATTGAATCAATCATAGCTATTCTTCTTAGATGATCTCTTGTATCTAATACAGAAAATTGAGCAAGCCTTTTGTCTGTTAGTCTTTTACCTTGTGCACGCACTTTTTCAATGAAGGCGTGGGTCAGGAGGTTATATGATATCAAAGATAACCTCACGGCAGATTCAACAGCCTTAAGGTTTCTATTTTGATATGCTTTTAAACCTAAATATTGTTTGCTCATTTTGAAAAATACTTCTATTGACCATCGCTTATTATAGGCAGTTAAGATTGATTCAATCGCAAGAGAGGTGTTAGTTGTAAACATTGTCTTCACAGTGCGATGTGATAGACTTCTTGTACAGACTATCTTAACTGCTCCTCCGGTTTTCAAGCTTACTTTTTGACTATGGGTTTGATATTTATTTTCCCGAAGGGATGTCCGAATGGACTCCTTTGGAGGATTCCCAGAACCTATTTTTATCATTCTTTTACTTTTTTTCTTAGGAAAGAATCGTTTTGTATAACTTGAACATTTATTTATTTCTTTGATATTTTTAATATCCTATTTGTCTTGAGCATTGAAACAAAGCTGTATTTGTTGCTTCGACATATTTTCATTATTGCCGGTGAAGCATAATAGGTATCTGCAACTACAAAGTCTTGCTGTTTTTCATCTGCTTCAAATGTATTCAGAATTTCTGAAGCTATTTGTGTCTTTTTCTTAAATTCATACCCGTTCGCTTTTGCTGTATCTTTCGGAATATATACTTCTATTGCATATGGAATTACTATGCCACGATATTCTAATATTGCGCAAACTAATTGCTGTCCCCATATATATTGTTTGCATGTATGATTAAAAAACTTAAACGCTGCTAATATATGTTTGCCACGCTTTTTATTAGAAGTATCGTCAATAATAAAATAAATTGCTTTGCCGGATTTCTTAAGTAAATTCAGTATTAGCATTGCCTGGAATTTTAGAACCTTACTTAAAATTACAGAGCAATCATTTAAGAACTCATTATGTTTACTTATGTGTCTACCAATACTAAGAACTTTTACCATACCTATTAATGTAGCTTTATATAGTGTTACTAAAAGTGCTAATAAAATACTCTGGAAATGCAGCCATTGATGATCGTTAAAAAATATCTGGAGTTCATATAATAAAGTCTCAACTTGCAAAGGAACTCTTTGAAGCTTAAACATTTTATTACCTTAGAATTTGTTATTTTTATTTCAAAATTAAATAATTTCTAACATTTTTATCTCAAGCGGTTAACTTGAGTAAATTAAAATTGGTTTGATTAACGTGATAACATTCGGGAAGATTTATCTTATTCTCTTGTTTTTTGTCTGCTTTCAGATAATAGCACAACCGGCTTATGCTTCAAGTAGCGATATTTGTGAAGCAAATAAAAAAAATGAACTGCAGAGGAAAGAATTAGATGAAAGTAAAAATATCTATTCACACGGCGGGATAATTAGGACAGATACGACAAAGAAAGAAATAAATCTTGTATTTACTGCCCACGAATTTGCCGATGGTTTTGAAACAATAACAAAAACATTAAATGGGAACGATGTAAAAGCTTCGTTTTTCTTCACGGGTGATTTTTATCGGAATAAAGATTTTGAGGATATGATTTTTAATCTAAAAGATTATGGACATTATTTAGGTGCACACTCGGATAAACATTTGTTATATGCTTCGTGGGAAAACAGGGATTCGACTATAATTACAAAAGAAGAATTCAGAAAAGATGTTTTAGATAATTATACTGAGATGGGAAAATTCGGTATTCAAAAAACCGATGCTTCTTATTTCCTTCCGCCCTATGAGTGGTATAATTCGGAAATAAGCGAATGGTGCAGGGAAATTGGATTAACAATAATAAATTTTACTCCAGGTACTTATTCAAATCAGGATTGGACGATACCCGAAATGGGTGAAAGATATTTCAGTAACGATTTTATTTATAATAAAATTTTAAGTTATGAAGAAAGCAGCTCTTGCGGGTTAAACGGATTTATACTCCTAATCCATTTTGGTACCGATCCGAGAAGAGAAGAGAAGTTTTACAATCGCTTAGATGAGCTAATAACCGAATTGAAGAAGAGAGGTTATACTTTTCGGAGACTTGATAATATTTAATTAAAATTTTAATCCATACCAAATAATACCGGGCAGAATCCTTATCGTTGGTGCAGGAAGATGGTAGAAATTTAAATTCTTCTTTAGCAGCTTAAGCAGCCAATGATCGCCCGGCAGCCCTTCAAGATTCCAATCCAATCCTACAAACAATTCATGATAACTTTCATTTGAAATGTCCAATCTTTTTACGCTGTGTCCGATAGTTAAATTAATAAATGCAGGCCAATAACTTTTAAGATTGTCAGGAAGAAAATTTTTTACGTCGAAAGTTATCCAGTTATAGCTGCTCTCATAGTCGTCTATTATTGCTTTATGTGAGTTATTTCTGAATCTTTCGGAAGGATAGTAGCTCATCTTAAAATTAATATTGCGAAGCAGTTCAGAATTTTCTTGCAATAGCGGATAAAGAGCACCCGCAGTATTTGCCGCAAAATCTCCCCAGCTAAATCCCCACTGTGCGGAAAACCCGTCTTTAATTTCAACATAGGTTTGATAGAGCAAAGCAATCGATGCGGAGTACCACATGCTCTGTTTTCGGTTGAGTCCAGCCCATTCAAAAGCTTGAGTATAAAGATTAACGGCAAGGTAAGGGAAATAAAAATGCCCGAACTTATCGGAACCTAAAGCGTATGACCAATCATAATTCCACTCAAAGTGGAAATTACTTTTTTCGCCTTTCCACCAAAGTTCAGAGGAAAGAATATGCCCATATATAAAACCACCTGTAGTAACGCCGCCAATGATGCTAAGCTTTAGAGGATCGGGATTCGTAATTGATGAATCCGGTGCGTCCTGGCAGAATAAATAAGGAGATGAAATGTAAAGGACGACTACAATCATTATAGCGGTTGTGAATATTGCTGAAGACCTTAGCATAACAATTAATAGCTGAGTGAACAGAAATTACATAAATCGATTCTTAAAGAAATATTCAATTTTGATTTCATTGGAGAAGTAGATCAAACTTTTCAGATTGCATAAAAATTTTAAAGACTGTTCTTAAAATAATCATAAAAATAATAATGAAGAGTTTGAGGATTTTTTTAGGCGGCTAAAGCCAAAAATATAAATTTTAAGATCCGTCGCTTAAGACCGACGGTAATTTTCGGCAATTTTCATTTGTCGGCAAAATAGTTATGATATGGAATCAACTTCAAATTTGTTGCGATACATACTTGAATTACTAATTTTTTTATCCAGCGGACAGATGTTATTTTCTGTTATGCACGCTGCAATTGTAAGCTAAAATTAATGTTTAAAGTATAACTTGATTCGAGTGGAAAAGTCTTAGTAACTCACCTTACGCATTATCCTTCAAGGTCACTGTCTTAGACCTTGAAGGTAGCATGATTAGGCATCCCGAGACGACTCGGGACTGAAACCAGTGACCTTTCCAAGGATCTTTATGACAAGGTTTTATAAGTCTCTGCGTAACGTGAGTTAGTAACCGAAATAGTGCAATAAACCGGTGTAGTCTTATTCTCAAACGACTATCATAAACATACTGTAGATAACCACAATTTTAAAATTATCCAACCCAATTTTCTGCAAAAGTAATACGCTTTTTGAAATTTATATCCTGCCTAATAATCCCTGCCGATTTCACGCAAATGATGGGGATTTCCGAATTCTTTAACAATCGATCTGCTACACCTCCGGTTGTGCGGTTTGTAAGTCCGGTCCTGCCGTGAGACGCAATTATTATCATATCGATCTTCTGGTCTTTTGCGTATTTCAAAATTTCTTCCGAAGGCTCGCCGATTCGTATCACTTTAATAATATCGAGACCGCCGGTAAAAACCTTATCTATAACTGAATTGAAGGACGAGTTTGCCTCTTCAATCCTTATCTTAACAAATCTTTCGCTTAAAGAATTATACATTGTTTGTTTAGAGGCAAGAATTGGTTCGATGGTATGAAGCAGGTGTATAATGGATTGATGCTTATTTGCAAGGCATTGGGCTATCTCCAAAGCCTGAATAGAATTTTCAGAAAAATCCGTGGGGATTAAAATGTTTTTTAAGTCTCTCATAACTTCCTTCCTTTTGTTTTCTGCGGCTGATTCTTTTCATTTATGTTACTTTCAATTAACCATTAAAGCAGACAATTTTGAGGAGACTTCGTTTAGGTCAAATGGTTTATAAAAAATTGAGTTTACGTATTGCTTTATTCCGCTTTCCAATTCTTTTATTTGGTTTCGGTAAACATAGGTAAGAATTACAGGAGTATTATTGTTCGACATTTTCAGTTTTTTGCATAAGTCAGCAATCTTCTCAGTCGGCTCGGCATCCATAATTATCACATCAAAATCGGAGGCTGCGAAGACAGGCTCAAGTACATTTATATCCGTTGTAGCTGTTATTCTATAGCTGTTTTGAAGGTACATCAATAAGCTATAGCACATATTAAAGTCTGGGCTATAAAATAAAATATTTTTCATTGCTGAAATTCTATATCATTCTAAGGGAATACTGGTGAATGCCAATTAAAAAGGAATGCGATTTACGTGCCAGGATATAAATTTCTTCCCTGAGAGGACGAGGGAACTATATATTTGAAAATTAAGCCGTTAAAGCAGGTTTTAAAGTAGAATAATTAAACATTTTCATCCCCTCTGTTCTCGTAAGTGGTAAAAGTGAGGAAATCAATTATAAAAATTGAGAAAAACTTATCAATGATTGAGTTAGATCTTAATATCCAGCTCCTTGAGTTTACGATAAAGGGTTGAAAGCCCTACCTGCAATTGTTCGGCTGTTTTTTCTTTATTAAATTCATTTCCTTCAAGAGCTTTCATAATGAACTCTCTTTCAAATTTACGAACCGATTCCTCTAACGAGCCCGGTTCATAATAATTAATAACTTCACTATTCGGTTTGAAAGAATGAGGTAAATCTTTTAATGTAATAAAATCGCTCTTGCAAAAAATTACTGCTCTTTCAATAACATTCTCCAATTCCCGTATTTCACCTTTCCATTCATAACTCATCAACGCACGCATGGCATCGCTGTCGATTCCTTTAACGTTCTTCTTTAAATCTTTTCTGTACTTATCTAAAAAGTGGTCCGCAAGCAAGGGAACATCCTCTTCTCTTTCTTTCAGAGAAGGGAGATGGATGTCAATCACGTTCAATCTGTAATATAAGTCTTCCCTAAAGCGACCTGCGGCAATTTCTTCAGGCAGGTTGCGGTTGGTAGAAGCGATAAATCTTATATTCACAGAAAGTGAAGTGGTAGTTCCAACGGGAGTATATTCTTTTTCCTGTAGCGCGCGCAAGAATTTCACTTGAGTTTGCTGTGGAAGTTCGCTTATCTCGTCGAGGAATAACGTACCTCCTTCCGCTGCCTTCATATAACCTTCTTTATCTGCAACGGCTCCGGTAAATGCCCCTTTTTTGTGTCCGAACAATTCGCTTTCGATCAAATTTTCGGAAATAGCACCGCAGTTCATTGCTATGAAGGGTTTGTTTTTTCTCCGGCTTTTGTAATGAAGCGCCCTCGCTACAAGCTCTTTACCGGTTCCGCTTTTGCCGGTAATTAATACAGTGCTGTCGGTTTCAGCAACGGTTTGAATCATGTCGAAGATATTTCGAATGGCGGTACTCTTACCGACTATATTTTCAAAATCATAGCTGCGTTGAATTTCTTTTCGGAGGATTCTGTTTTCGAGAAGAAGGTCCCTTACTTCGAATAGCCTCTTGATTTTAATCAGCAGCTCTTCAAACTCAATAGGTTTCAATATGTAATCGCTTGCGCCGTGTCTTAAGGCAGTAATTGCAGTATTAAGCGAACCAAAAGCAGTAATAATAATAACCGATGTCTGTATGCTTATTTTTTTTATCTCTTCAAGAAGTTCGATGCCCTTTAAGCCCGGCATTTCAAGGTCTGTGATAACCAGATCAAAAGATTCGTCCGATAGAATTTTAAATGCAACTTTGCCGTTTTCGGCTTCTTCAACAAAGTATCCTTCCTTTCGAAGTATGAAGGAAAGTGATTCGCGTATTATTTGTTCATCATCAACAACTAAGATTCTTTCGTCCATTTGTGAGCCTATATTTTACGGATTAATGGGAAGGTTAATGATAAAAGTAGTCCCGATACCCGGAGTGCTGTTAACTTTAATATCCCCCTGAAAACTTTTAATAATTCCATAGCTTACCCATAAGCCCAATCCGGTTCCTTTACCTTCTTTCTTTGTTGTAAAAAAGGGTTCAAATATTTTTGATAAATTTTCATCCGGAATTCCTCCGCCTGTATCGGTAAAAGTAATATAAACGTTATCATCATCCCTATCGGATTTTACATTGATATAGTTCTCCGAGCCGGGTTCTGATGTTTCGGTAATCGCGTCAACTGCATTGAGTATAATGTTTACAAACACTTGTTGAATTTGATCGGCTATCAACGGAAGATGCGGTATTTGATCGCTGAGTTCAATATTGAAGTATATAGTTTTTGCTTTAGCTCCAACTTTAATTATCTCTACCGCTTCTTCTATGTTTTTATTAATATCGGTCAGTTGAAGCTCGTAGTTTGAAGGGCGGGAGAAATCGACCAAATCTCTAATAATTTTTGAGATGCGGGTAACCTGACTTTTTACAAGCTCCAATTTTTCCTTAGCGAAGTCATCTTCTGTGGTTCGTTGAATTACCTGTACCAGCGCCGAAATTGAAGCTAACGGATTGCCGACTTCGTGGGCTATTCCTGCGGTAAGTGTACCGATGCTCTCCATTTTTTGAGTATGTATCAATTGTTTTTCGAGGGTCTTTTTCTCGCTTAAATCCCGGTGAATTCCGAAAAAACCGGTTACTTTTCCTTCGCTGTCTAATATCGGCGAAATAAGAAGCTGTGTGTAAAAAGGTTCGCCGTTCTTTCTTCTGTTTTCAACTTCACCCACCCATACTTTACCGCTGTTTATAGTAGTCCACATTCTGCTCCAAAACTTTCTCGAGTGTTTGCCGCTGCTGAAAACGCTGGGATTTTTTCCGATTAATTCCTCTTCACTATAACCGCTTGCAGCAACAAATGCCGGATTTACGTAAACCATCTTGCCGCGAATATCAGTAATTTGAAGCGGATTGACTGTATTCTGTGCTACGTAATAAAATCTGAGCAGTTCAAGTTCCTGTTTTCTTTCCTTGGTTATGTCGCGGGCAAAAATAAAACATGCCGGAACTGAAGTTAAATTATTCGATGAATTAAGAAGCGAAATTGTAAGGTTAACGTCTATTGTATTTTCATCCAATACAAATTTAGTAAAAACATTTTCGGGTTTACGTGAACTTATGCAGTTAGCAACTGCTAATCTAATCGGCTGCCTTAAAGCTGAATCTATAAAATTAAAAAAGTTATCTCCACGGCTAATTCTTTCCGCTCCAAATTTATCAATTACGACTGAATTGAAATGAGTAATCTCTCCATCACCAGAAATGATAAAGCATAATTCCTTAAAATTATCAAAGAAGTCAAAACCGAATGACGGATTCGACTCAACCTGATTAGCTGTGTAGGCAAAATTTTGTGAATTTATCGAAGTATGTTTATCGGACATAAATATTAGTTGTTAAAAGCAAAATTATTCTAATTGTTAATTAAAATCGAAATTGATGCTGTTTAAATCTAAATATCGTAAAAAAAATTTAATACAAATTATTTATCTTCTCAATTGTGAGAAGTCAAATTTACATCCTTGCCTTTTTTGAGAAATAAAAAAAATTTCACTCAGCATTTAGTGCAAATATACTAAAAAAAACGAGGAGATTAGATAGAAAAAATTTGGAATGAAGATTGTTAATATTTTAAATGTCGAGTTTCAATCTGAAGGCGATTTCCAATTACAATCTAAGTTCTTTCCGTTAATGAAGAGCAACCAACGTCCCCCAGCCATATTCAGGTTTACGGGCAAAAGAGGGTAATTAAATCCTTTTTTATGAGTTATTATCTTTAATAACTAGAAATACGGTAAACCTGAAGCGGGAAGAATATGATTGATATAAGAAACGTGAAGGGGAGATTCAATTGAAATGAGGCATGTTTAAGCTCTTGGCTTAAACATAACTTCCACGACGTGCAATACGTCCACTTCAATAGACCCACCAGAGGCACAGTGAAGCATTAGCCTTGCGCCCGAACGCTGTGCCTCTCTTTTTTATACTAAGAAATCCTTTATCATTCTTTCTAATTGGTTGAATTCAATTAAGAATGCATCATGTCCGTAAACGGAATTTATCTCCGCATAAATCGAATCCGGAATTAAAGATGCAATTTCTATTTGTTCTGAAGGGGGATAAAGAATATCTGAAGATATCCCGATATTTAATGAATGAGCTTTAATGCTTCCTAAAACTTCTTTAAGTGTGCCTCTGTTTAATGCAACATCATGTGAGTCCATTGCATAGGTTATATATAAATATGTATTCGCATCAAATCTGCTCACCAGCTTATTGCCCTGATAATCTAAGTAGCTTTCAACTTGAAAGTTAGCAGGCGCTTTTCCGTTTTCTTCTTGTATCTTTTGACGTGTAAATTTGATATCGAAAGATTCTTTGCTGCGGTAACTTATCATTGCGATCTTACGTGCAAGACTTAATCCTTTTTCAGGCTGCAAAAGATAATTACCCGATTGCCAGTTAGGATCATTAACAATCGCATTTCTTGCAGCTTGATTAAGTGCAATTCCCCATGCTGAATGTCTTGCCGCAGTAGCTATAGGAATTATTGATTCAACGAAGTCGGGATACATAACAGCCCATTCTAGTACTTGCATACCTCCTAATGAGCCACCCGTAATAGTTTTAAGCTTATTGATTCCAAGCTTGTCTATTAGTCTTTTTTGAACCCGCACCATATCCCTTACGGTAACCAATGGGAAATTCAATCTATTCTTTTCACCCGTAGCTGAATTTAAACTTGTCGGGCCCGTCGTTCCATAACAGCTTCCTAAAAAGTTTGAGCAGACTACAAAGTATTTTTCGGTGTCGAGTGCTTTGCCGGGACCTATCAGTTGATCCCACCAGCCGGTTTGATTGAAATACATTTTATTGTATCTATGAAGGAATTCGTAGGACTGAGTTTCATTAATTTCTTCCTCGGTTATTATACCGGCAGCATGTGCATTTCCCGTTAGTGCATGGCAAATTAATATGGCATTAGTTCCTTCATCGTTTAATTTACCGTATGTCTGGTAAGCAACATCAATTCGATTTAAAATTTCGCCCAGCTCTGTATTAAAAATATTTTCATCATTAAATAAAGATATAAATTCGGTTTTTGCAATAATCGCTGTACTTTCCTTTATGCTCAATTCCATACGAATTCCTTCTTTAATTTATTTATACATTAACCGTCAGCGGTAATATTTGTACTTCGCCTTTTACTGAAATCGGTCTTTTTAAAGTATCGAGTAAGGGGCAATGAGATTCGACTGCGGCAATTAATTTTTCAAGCTGTTCTTTATTAGCTGAACTCTTAATTGTTGTTTTGTATTTTATATCGTTAAAGCCCGCCTGAGTATTTTGATCAAGAGCAAATATTCCCTTCAAATCTAAAGAACCTTCAACATCAACTTTCACTTCTTCCAGGGGAATATTATGAATTGATGCAAATGCGCTGTAAACAATTTCCTGGCATGCACCAAGTGCAGCCAACACAAGTTCGACAGGATTTGGTGCAGTATCCAATCCGCCAAGAGATTTCGGTTCATCAATGTAGAGTGAAAAATTTCTAATATTAGCGGAACATTTAACTCCTTGCTCCAGCTTTGTTTCAGCTTTGAAGACCACTTTCGAATTTTTTGGGTTGGCGGTTATTTGTGCAATTGTATTCAAGAGAGTGGAACGCAATTGGTTGTTCGACATAAATTATCCTTCAATTATTGTTTGAAAAACTAGGAGCGAATCATTATCCGCTCCCGATTGTATTTTATTTAAGCCGGTATTCCGGGTTTAACCGCGACTTTCAATGCTATATCAAAATCTTCTATGATATCATCGATATGTTCTAATCCTACCGACACTCTAATTTGTTCTGGAAGAACGCCTGCATCCTTTTGCTCGCTTTCTGATAACTGCTGATGTGTTGTGGATGCAGGATGAATCACAAGAGTTTTTGCATCGCCTACATTTGCAAGCAGACTTGCAAGCTTAACATTATTGATAAATGCTTTGCCTGCTTCTATTCCTCCCTTGATTCCAAATGCGAGTATGGAACCGAATAATCCGGACCGCAAATATTTCTTAGCACTTTCATGATAAGGATGGCTTTCCAAACCTGGATACCACACCCATTCAACCAGCGGATGCTCATTAAGATATTTAGCAAGCGCCGCAGCATTTTGCGAATGTCTTTCTATTCGAAGCGATAATGTTTCCAATCCTTGAAGAAATAGAAACGCATTGAACGGACTTAAGCAAGGACCCAGATCTCTTAATCCTTCAACACGAGCGCGGATGATAAATGCAATATTTCCGAATGTTGAGCCTTTACCAAAAACCTCATTGAAATTGATTCCGTGGTAACCCGGAGACGGTTCGGTAAATATCGGAAAGTTGCCGTTAGCCCAATCAAAGTTTCCTGAGTCAACAATCACTCCGCCGATAGATGTGCCATGACCACCAATCCATTTTGTAGCCGATTCTACAATTATATCGGCACCATGTTCGATTGGTCGGGCTAAATAGCCTGCAGCACCGAATGTATTATCGACAATTAGTGGAATACCATATCGATGTGCAAGATTTGATATTGCTTCAATATCAGGAACATTCAACCGCGGATTACCAATGGTTTCAATGTAAAGCGCTTTTGTCTTATTATCTATTAACTTTTCGAAATCAGCCGGGTTGTCGCCGTCAACAAATTTTACGTTTATGCCTAAACGGGGAAGAGTAACTTTAAATTGATTATAAGTTCCGCCGTAAAGCAAGCTTGTTGATACAATATTTTCTCCGGCTTGTGCAATAGTGCTGATGGCTAAAAGTTGTGCAGCCTGCCCGGATGAAGTTGCAAGTGCAGCAACACCGCCTTCCAGAGCGGCAATTCTTTTTTCGAAAACATCCGTCGTAGGATTCATAATGCGCGTATAAATGTTTCCGAATTTTTGAAGTGCAAATAGATCTGCCGCATGTTGTGCATCGTTAAAGTTGTACGATGTAGTTTGGTAGATAGGCACCGCACGTGCATTGGTAGCCGGATCTGGCTGCTGCCCGGCATGAAGCTGCAGCGTTTCGAATTTGTAGCTGCGCTGTGTTCCATTGTTGCTCATTGTTTTTTCCTTTCGGTTTGTTTGATGTATTTATTAATTGAGTCAAAAATCTAATTCAAAAAAAAACCTCTTCGGGAAAGAATCCGCGAAGAGGTTTAAAACTTCTTCTCTCATCTTTCCCGCATTCCAAAGAATGGGGCAGGAGTTAGCACCATGACTCCCGCAATAAAGCGGGACGGTTGCTAAGGTGTCAACGGGCCTGATCCCTCGACCTTTCTCGATAAGAGTATTTTTTAATATTTAATCTGTTAAGGCATAAAATAAAAAACCCTTCTCGATTAAGTCATCGGGAAGGGTTTCAGTTAAAATTATTTCAATGATTTTAGGCTGTGTCCTTCCGCGACGATGTTTTCATCATCATACAGCAGATACACATAGCCATGTTCTTTAATTCGGTGTTAATATTTTTGTTTATAGATTTCATAAAAAACTTGGGCAAAGATAAGTTAATGATTGCGTGTTGTCAAGCTATATTCACTTAGCTCACAATAATTTTGATTTTGATTACACAATCAATCCTCAATCTTGTATAACTTTGCAGCTTTTTCTGCAGAAGTTACAATTCCTTTAATCATTGCTGAACTAAAGCCGTTATGTTCCATCTGATTTAAGCCTGATATTGTGCAGCCTCGTGGAGTTGTTACTTTATCGACTTCTCTTTCGGGATGGTTTTCCATGCTAAGCAGCAATGCTGCAGCACCTTTTGCAGTTTGTGCAGCCATCAGCAGCGAATCCTCTGAATGAAAACCAATTTCAATCCCTCCTTGCGAAGCGGCTCTCACTGCTCTAAGAAAAAATGCAATACCGCACGCACATAACGCTGTAGCAGGAACCATTAATTCTTCTTCGATAATTAAAGTTCTGCCAACCGAATCAAAAATTCTTTGTGCTACACTTAATGCACTGTTTGTTTTTGTATCGGAGGATAGACATGTCATCGATTCCTGTATAGCAATAGCGGTATTTGGCATTGCGCGTACAATAGCTGCATTTTTTCCAGTTTGTCCTTTTATTGCATTGATGCTTGCCCCTGAAACTACCGAGATAATAATATGTTTATCAGGAATAATTTCATCTTTTATTTCTGCTAAAAGCTCATCTAACTGTTGGGGCTGCACGGCGATAATTATAACCTGGCTGTTTTTTACCGCTGCCTTATTATCGTTAGATGTAATGAAACCATTGCCGCTAAAGCCGCGTATCGGCTCGTTGCGTTTCCGTGTAATATGGATATGATCAGGTGGACAAAGATTAGAACTCGACAAACCTTTTGCTATTGCTAATCCGATATTTCCGCCGCCAAGAATTGCGATGTATTTGCTTTCCATAATAATATTCCTCGTAAGTTAAATTGATAATAAAAAATCTTTTAAATCGGCAAAATCAGATGAGAGTTTGATGGAATGTTTCTTCTTCTTCAAACATTTTTTCAATCTTTCAGGCATATCAATCATCTGAGATAAATTTTCATCTATTGAATCTAAGAATTTAGCCGGATGAGCCGTTTCAAGTACAATTGCGTTAAAGTCATTATGATTTTGAGTTAATAGAAATTCATCCATAGCAAGCTGTCCCACCGCACCGTGCGGATCGAAAATATATTCATATTTATTATAGAATGATTTAACCGCTTCTTCGGTTTGTAAATCGGTAAAGCTTGCACTGTAAATTAAGTTTGAAATTCTTTTATGATCATTATTAAATAAATCTATTATCCGGTTAAAGTTGCTCGGATTACCAACATCCATTGCGTTCGAAAGAGTTTTTACTGATGGTCGAGGTGCAAATTTTCCCGATTTTAAATAGTCGAGAAAGACTTTGTTAACGTTTAACGCCGCAATAAATTTTTCGACCGGTAAGCCAAGCTTGAAAGCGAATAAACCTGCAGTTAAATTTCCAAAGTTGCCGCTGGGCACCGCTATATAAAGCGGTTTATCTTTTTCTTTTAACAGAGCAAAGGCATTGAGATAATAAAACGACTGCGGGATCAATCTTGCAATATTAATTGAATTTGCAGAAGTGAGCCTTAGTTTTTTATTTAGCTCCGGATTTGTGAATGCTTGCTTCACAAGTGTTTGGCAGTCGTCGAAATTACCTAATATTTCGAGAGCTGTAATGTTACCACCAATTGTAGTTAACTGTTTTTCCTGAATTTGACTGACCTTATCCGATGGGTAGAGAAGTATAACTTTTATTCCTTCCACGTTATGAAATCCGTAAGCTACTGCGCTGCCGGTATCGCCGGATGTTGCAACCAAAATAGTTAATTCTTTTTGTTCATCTTTATTGAAATAAGCCATAGTTTGTGCCATAAACCTTGCACCGAAATCCTTAAATGCAAGAGTTGGACCGTGAAAAAGTTCAAGCACAAATTTGTTTGCATTAAGTTCTACTAAAGGAGCCGGAAAATTAATAGTAGTATCTATAATCTTTTCCAAATTGTTTTCGGGTATTTCTTCCTCGATGAATAACTTAGCTGATTCAAATGAAATCTCTTTGAATGATTTGCTGCTGATATTCTTCCAAAAGTCCGATAGTAACGAGTGAATTTCGACAGGCATAAAAAGTCCGCCGTCTTCCGCAAGTCCCTTTAATGTTGCTTCACGAAAAGATACTCGAATAGCTTTATTATTTGTGCTGAAGTATTTCATCTTAATTATTCGATTACTTTAGGACCGGTTTTGTTGATCTGTGAAATATATATATCACTTGAAATATCGATTCTGTTTAGCGCATCGCTCATAGCTTCACTAACATTTTGTGCGATATTACGGCTATTACTGAAAGCAAAAATTGAAGGACCCGAACCCGAAATACTGCAGCCCAATGCACCGGCTTGTATTGCCGAATTTTTTACTTCGTCGTAACCAGGAATTAAAATAGAACGAATAGGCTCAATAATAACATCCTGAAGCGAACGACCGATCAGCTTATAATCACTC
>JAGUYG010000061.1 GCA_020061465.1 Ignavibacteriales bacterium | reverse complement strand
GCCGCTTAAATACTTCGAACCGTTAAAATATGTTGCATACCACCCTGCTTCGAATGTTTTTAATTTCATTCAGCTAAGTAATCGCGGAGGTTCGAATGTCACAAACCTCCAACGTCGCTGCTTTGGACGTTGGAGGTTACTTGCTAATCTTGCCCAGAGCAACCTCTGAGGTTTGTGTCCGCCATGCACCGGGCAACCTCAGAGGTTTTTAGCAGCCCTCACTTGACAAGCAGCATCTTTTTCACTTCAGTAAATGTTTTGGCATCGCTTTGTGCAGTAAGACGATAGAAATATACCCCGCTGCTAAGGTTTCCTGCGTTCCATTCTACCGACTTATATCCTGCATACTGAGTATCATCAATTAAAGTTGCTACAAGCTGTCCTACTACGTTGTATACTTCCAGTGTTACTCTGCTCGTCACCGGAAGGTCATAAAGAATGACCGCGACGGGATTGAAAGGATTAGGATAACTCTGCATTAGTCGAAACACTTTAGGCAGGGTTAGCTCCGGTTCAACATCTGTAACTGCGCTGCCCGCAAGCTGAATAGCATAGGGATAGTTCATTAGATCCGACGACAGCACGAAGAGTGTATCGGTAAACATTCCTCCCTCATTAGGAATGAATTCCAGCAAGACCGAGCAGGAGTCATTTAAGTCTAATACAGTGTTAGAGCAGAAATCGGAAGTAACGGCAAATGGCATATCAACCGGGGCAATTCCCCAAATAGCAAGTTTGTATCCGCCTACATTCTTCAGCCAAATAGTATCAGTAAAAGTTTGACCGGGTTCGATCAAAGGAAATGTTACAATCGATTTTGAAGCTGCAATTTCAGGGGCACCTATTGTATGTACAACTTCGGGAGTTAGTATCGGTGGATTAAAATCAAAAACAATGGAGGCTTTGTTACGGATTTCTGTACCAAGCGGAAGATTGAGTTTAGGCGATACAGCGAAACGAACGAAACCTTCGCCTTCAGGTGGTTCCTCATTTGGCGGCAGATTAATTCCGGAAAAGCTGAATGAAACCGTATTCCCTGAAATTTCAAAAGAGAAAGTCTCAGGATGACTTGTTGAAATTATTTGAAGAGTAGAATGAACAAAGCTGCTGTCGAGTACATCTGTAATAACAACATTTTCTGCCGGAGCAGTTGCTTCTTTTTTATTCTCGAATCGAATTACGTATTCAATCATGTCGTTAGCATTTTCGAGCGGGATGAAAAATCGCACACACTCAACCGAGTCATTTACAATACCGTATTCACATGGATAAGAAGAAACCGTAGATTTGTCATTGGGATCCCATGGACCAACAATTTGTCCGTTCCAGGTTTGATTATTTGCAGGAGCCTGGCTGCACGGCGGTTCTTCAGTTAGTGCTTTAATTAATGCTGTCCGCGCAGTAAGCCTTCCCCGCCATTCCGAGCTTATTCTATTTTGAAGTCTTGCTTGTGCCTCGTCGTCTCCCCTGATCATATCTGCCTGTTGCTTTACATGAGCTTGCCAGGAATTCATAAAGTCGCCTACCAATTGTACTGCACACTCTACGATTGATTGGGCGATGCCCACCCAGCCGGGAATTTGCAGTAAATGCGAAGCCAATGTTTTTACCATTTTCGTTGGATCTTGAGCATCTTTTAATTCTTTCATTATTGCGTCGAGCACGTTATCTAACAAGTTTGGATCGCCGCCTTGTCCGTAATGGCTGCGAATCTGGTCGCCGAGATTGCTGCAAACAGAATTAATTAATACACTTATTAACATTCCCTTTGCTTGGTCGCGAGCAGCGCCGCCTAATCCATTGGCAGTTACTTGTCTGTTCTGACCAAATGCAGGGCGATTATCATGTCCGTCAAGTAGCGATTTAGCTGCAGCTAAATCAGGCGGAAAGAATACATCTTCAGGTGAGATTCCCCACCAAAGCGGTATAGATATTTCTTTACGCGGAAGCAGCGGAACGAGTAGATGAGCGATGGTTTTATCTTCCTCATTCTCACTATTCCATATATCCTGCCCTACACGCAGGCGTAGAAAGCCCGGATCAGGAGGATTGATATTTATCCACAACAATCCGTCTGAGTTGCCCATATTATATACTGCCAAATAATTTGAACGAGAATTACCCACAGGAAGAATTGGAAATCCGCGGATTCCGTCCCAATCAAAATCAGCCCAAATAATTGAGAGATCAATAAAGACCGGATAATTGGCTAAGTTTCCGTCACCGTTCTGAACAATGAGTTCCCACCGTCCAAAACTTTCCGGGGCTGTGAGGTCAAAGTTTGCGATGATCAAATTGTAAGTATTGGATAATATTGTTCCGGCAATATCTCCCACAACAGTTTTATTCAACAACCCGCGGCTGAGTCTTACCGTTGCAGAAGTATCAAAATTTCCGCCGTATATGAATAATGTGGTAACTTTTCCCTGTATTACTGTATCGGGGCTAACGCGGGTTATATACGGAGAGCCTAATGAATCACCGCAAACAAGAAAGTAAGGTACTTCCGACCACGGTTCAAAAGTAAACGTTCCACCTGAAGAGGAACATAATTCATCACCGTTACCTGAACCGATCCCTCCCGGACCCGAGCTGCTTCCCCACCAGTTATTTTGCAGATTAATATCGTTCCATCCGGTATTGTTAAAGGCGCATCCGGCATTGTTCGAGATTTTATTATTTTGAATAGATACTAAATTACTATTGAGCTTTATCCCATCTTCACCGTTGGAGCTAATAGTGTTGCAATAAAGCGTTAAGAAGCCTACATCACCGATATATAAATCTATTCCGTCATTATTGTTTGCAATTATCCAGCTATTGGTAATGCTGAAATTAACTTGAGTGCTGTTCCCTATATAACCCTGTATTCCGTCTCCGCCGCTGTTGCTGATAACGGATTGGTCGATAGTCAAGTTCGCCGGGTCTTGCAAGTAAATCTGAGTTGTTTCAAACTGTCCGCCATATTCTATATCGCAATATTTAAAGCTTCCGCTGCTGCCCGAACGGAAAATAATATAGTACCAGGACTCACCGGGTAAGCTTGAAGTGAAACGAATTCGATTATTACTAGTTCCTTCGGCAATCAGGTTCCCGGAGATGTCGATGCCGGCGGATTCCTTAAGATAAGCTGTTAATCCTGGGGTTAATGTTACGCTCACACCTGAATTAACAGATACCAATTGTTCCACTAATAAATCGATAACATAAGTTCCGGAAACAGAAATAGTTCCGCCTGTCAGTTCGATACCATCGAATGCATTTGACTCTAAATCACCGCCTGAAGGATAAATATTCGTACTCAACCGATATGCTGCGCCTCTATTGTTTTTTAGAGTGTTATTTGTAATAACAGATACACCATTTTCGTAGACCGTTAGATCAATTCCATTATCGGTATTATCGTTAAAGCTGCTGTTTGTAATAATCAAGTTACCTGCTGTGCCGGAACCCAAATAACCCTGTAAACCGTCTCCTGAACTTTTTGTCACTGTACATTGATCGATGATTAAGCTCGAAGGATCTTGCAGATATAACATCGGATAGTTATATCGCCCTCCGTCTTCGATGTCGCAGAATTTTAAACTACCGCTGCTGCCCGAGCGGAAGATAATATAATACCAGATTAGTCCGGGCGTATACGAAGTGATGCGAATTTTGTTTAGCGCCGTCCCTTCAGCAAGTATACTTCCTGAAATATCCCAGGCTGCATCTTCCTTCATATAGATATTTACACCGGGGGAGATTGTAACTGTAACACCGCTTTGAACAGCTATCCATGAGTCGGTTAATAGATCATTAAAATAAGTACCTGAGGAATTTATAGTGCCGCCTGTTAATTCTATGCCATCAAATCCATTTCCGGAAAGCGTGCTGTTGGATGGATAAATGTTTGGACCTAAACGAAAAGCCGAGTTTCCGTTGTTTGATAACGAATTGTTATCAATTGTTATAGTGCCTTGATCATAAAATGTTAAGTCAACTCCATTATCAGCATTGTTATCAAAGCTGCTGTTAGTGATAGTTAAGGAACCCGTTATGCCTGATCCAACGTAGCCTTGCAATCCATCGCCGCCGCTATTAGAAATTTTACATTGGTCAATAACTAAGCTTTGGGGATCCTGCAAAAGCAGTTGGGGATTGTTAAACTGACCGCCCTTTTCAACATCACAGAACTTCAAACTTCCGGTGCTGCCTGAGCGGAAAATAATATAATACCATCGCTGTTCAGGCGTGCTTGATGTAAAGCGAATTCTTTCCAAGCTTGTTCCTTCCGCACTAAGGCTGCCTGAAATATCCCAAGAAATTCCTTCATTCATATATATATTTACTCCGGGGGAGATGGTTACGCCAACTCCGCTTGCAATAGTAATCCACCCATCCGATATTAAATCAATAAAATAGGTGCCGGAAATCGTGTTAGTGCCGCCTGTTAATTCTATGCCATCAAAACCATTTCCGGAAAGTATAGTGCCGGATGGATAAATATTCGGACCTAATCGAAAAGCCGAGTTTCCATTATTCGCTAATGAATTATTATCAACAGTAGCTGTACCTTGATCGTATAAAGCTAAATCCACTCCATCATTGGTGTTGTTATTAAAGCTGCTATTGGTAATTGATAATGATCCTGCGATGCTTGAGCCAATATAACCTTGCAATCCATCGCCGCTGCTATTAGAAATTATACATTGGTCAATAACTAAGCTTTGGGGATCCTGCAAAAGCAGTTGGGGATTGTTAAACTGTCCACCGTTTTCAACATCACAGAACTTCAAACTCCCGGTGCTGCCTGAGCGGAAGATAATATAATACCAAATTTGTTCAGGAGTGTGCGAGGTAAAGCGAATTCTATTTACTGTCGTCCCTTCGGCAAACATATCTCCTGAGATATCCCAGGCTGCACCTTCCTTCATATAAATATTTACACCGGGGGAGATTGTGACTGAAATGCCGCTTTGAACGGTTATCCATGAGTCGGTTAATAGATCGTTAATGTAGGTGCCTGAGACATTTACGGTGCCGCCTGTTAATTCTATGCCATCAAATCCATTTCCGGAAAGTGTACTATTGAATGGATAAATGTTTGGACCTAAACGATACGCTGAGTTTCCGTTGTTTGACAATGTGTTGTTATTTATTGTTATTGTGCCTTGATCATAAAATATTAAGTCAACTCCATTATCAGCATTGTTATTAAAGCTGCTATTGGTAATTGATAATGATCCTGCGATGCTTGAGCCAATATAACCTTGCAATCCATCTCCGCTGCTATTAGAAATTATACATTGGTCAATAACTAAGCTTTGGGGATCCTGCAAAAGCAGTTGGGGATTGTTAAACTGTCCGCCGTTTTCAATATCACAAAATTTTAAACTCCCGGTGCTGCCTGAGCGGAATATTAGGTAATACCACATTTGTCCTGGTGCCCCTGAGGTGAAACGGATGCGATTGATTTCGGTTCCTTCTGCTGATAATGACCCTGAAATATCTATCATAGCTCCCTCCTCAAGCCGGATCTCAACACCGGGCTGAATAGTTAAAGTTTGCTGAGAGGGGATGCTTACTGTGGAGGGTACGACATACGGGCTACCGGCTAATGTAAGAGGTCCTCCGTTTCCATCATAAACTTCCCCGCTGATAGTTGTTTGAGAGAGACCGATTGCCGGTGTTAAAAGAAGCACCAAAAAGAACGGCGTAAAATATTGTTTACGCATGGCTAACTCCTTGAAATAATTTAAACGAACATAGGTTGGTTAATTAATGTAAGTGCGATTGAAAAGATGGATTGTAAAGAAGAATAATTTTTAAATTCTAATATCCCGTATCTTAGTTCACAAAGCCGGTAAGTAGAAAAAGGTAGTACGTTAATTAAATATCTAAATAAGTAGGCTAAGTTGTTGAATTTTCAAAACATTGCACAGAAAATTTTTTGGTGTGGCTGTACCTTCGGACTGTGAGTCACATCAGACGTACGGATAAACCCGATAATATACGTTTATTATGATGTTAGGGAGGAAAGTCACTTCAATTTTAACCCGTAGAAACATAGCTAATTTTTCTTATTGTGTCAATTAGTTTTTTTAATCAAGTTTTTTTTCAAAGACGCAAAAAAAAGCGGATGAATTTACATCCGCCTATATGAAAAGTTGTTTTCATAAATAGAGAAATAGTATTACGAAGGATTTTTTTATAACAATTATTTTTTGTTTCCTTTTAATTTGTTCAGTATGGAACCGGGGTCTACACCTTCGGTAATTGTAATTCCGGCAGGAATTTTAAATTTCTCTTCAGGTACTGAGACGTTTGGACTTATTTTAGTTGCTGTTATTATTACCGAAACCCCCATTAATTTTGCTTCGGTCTTTAGTGTAATCCAGTTCCAAACCCAGCTTCTGGTGTTTAGATTTTGTATTTCCCATATATCACAGGTTTTGCCTAACACTTCATCCTTGCCGATTTTTTTACCGCCCATCTTCTTAAGCATCTCTTCACCAAACTCGCCGAGATCTTTATCTCCTGCCGCTTTAATCAGCTCTTCTAACAGCGGAGTTTTTATTTTGGAACCTGTTTTTTTGTCGAGGTCTATGTTGTAAGTCCATTCACCGTCGAGTATGGTAATCTTATTTTCCTTAATTGAAAAACCACTTATGGATATTTCGGCATTAGTAAAAGTTGCTTCTCTCATTCCCCAATTATCGAAATACAAAATTTCTTTTCCGGTTCTCGAGCCGCTTAACTCGTATTCGACAATACCCTTTTCAATATTGTACCGTTTAAATTTTGGGCTGTTAGATTCCGGTGTCTGCGTAGTTTCCGGTGCAGACTTATTTTCTTCATTGCTGCCGCATGCAGCCGAAATAGCAAAAAGAAATAAAATGAAATAGGTTTTATAAATTTTCATTTCTGCTTCCGTGTTTACAATTATTTTTAGAATGAGATTATTTGCATTCAATCCAACCGCATCGATTCGGGTCATCCATACACTTTTGGTATTCAGCCCAGTTCTTTAAGTATGTATCCTTTACCTGGTTCCAAGCATCAATCTCTGCTTGAATAGTTAAGTTCTGAGCGTTAACTTCATTCTGGCAGTTGATATATGCATACCACACTTTATTATAAGCATCAAGCGCGGTTTTCCTTTTATTGTTTGCTTAATTAAGCGCCGCCTGGCATGCTGTTTTGCTATTGATTTCAGGAATACCAAGTGCATCGAGTATGCTGTTCATTAACACTACCAACGTACCGTCAACTGCCATTTGAATAAGCATATTCAATCCGTTGGTAGCAACGGCTTAATAAATTCTCAATGCGCTCAAGTGATGCCTTTACAAAGTTATGCTCATCGTTATGATTTTGACCCATCTTGTACTCTATTTCTTCGACCGAATTTCCTTTCCAGAAATAAAGCTCGAATACTTTTCTATCTACTGCCGAAAGATTGAGCAGCGCCTTCGGAAAACGTCTTCGTCCGTGAACAGACCGGTGAGCATCGACGCACAAATTTCTAACGACTGCCACAAACCAGGTTGAAAATTTAGGCGGTGTTCTATTTGATGAATGATTAAATTTTCTAAGGATAGAAAAGTTATTATCTGCCAGCTTGGTGAAAATCCATAGATACTTTTCCATCACTTCGTCTTTATCTTTTTCAAACTGCCATATAACCTTTAACAGCAGCTTTGAGAATCGGCGCACGAATTCCGCCCAAAGATCTTCTTTGTTTTTTCCGCTGTTCAGCATTCTCTTAAGAAGAGAAATATCGTCCAGCAGTGAATAATAATATTGTTTTGCCATCCGGCAGATACTCTATGATTGAATAGAATTGGAATTAGCCTTGTAACAATATAGAAATCTTTTTGGGGAAATAATAGTAGTGGGGTAAATAAGCAAATCAGTATAGCGAGAATAACTCACTCCGGCAAGGAGCAGTTGTTTATAATAAGAGTGTTTATAAGAGTTGAGGCTGCCTGTTCTAAATCAACCATCTTAACATGATTGAACTTCTTTTTCCAAGTACTGGATAGATATTGTTTTACCTTCACCAACAGCATCCTTACCTTTATGAATCTTATCAATAACATATAACCGGTACATGATTTCTTCTATAGTCGCTGTATCAGGAAGTTTTGATATTGCTTCAATAGCTTCTTTTTTCAGGGTCTCCATACTTCATATCCTTTTATTAGTTCTATTTCAATTTATTAAATATCAAGAACAGCTTCAACATAATTTTATATTATACCATTGTCGCGGATAAGGAGCCGAGTATCACCTTAGGTTTACAGCAAAAGCTATTTTAATCCAAAAACAACCAATAGCCGACCATGCAAAATAATAAAGCGTTTCAAAATCCCTTTGTATTTAAAAATTAAAATTTATATTTTCAATCAGTCATTCATAAGCGCATTAATTTAAGATTATAGCAGAGTAACTTTAAGGAGGCGGTACAATGAAATATCCCGAATTAAAAAATTGCATTAACGGAGAGTTGACAGATGATGTATCAGATCATTTGGATGTGTTATCACCGCTCGACGGTTCTATTATATCCACCGTACCACTTTCAAATTATGATGCAGTTGATAAAGCTGCTTCTGCTGCAAGAAAAGCTTTCGAAAGCTGGTCGCGTATACCAATCAAAGAACGTGTGCAGGTTTTTTTCAAATACAAACAATTATTAGAGAAAAATCTTAAAGAGTTATCGGAATTAGTTCATGAAGAAAACGGTAAAACTATACCTGAAGCAATCGCAGAGATTGAAAAAAGTATTGAAGTAACCGAGTTTGCCTGTGCACTGCCGCAGTTAGCTGCAGGTGAAATTATGGAAGTAAGCCGCGGCGTTGAATGCCGTGTTGACCGTTATCCTGTTGGTGTTGTTGCATCAATCACTCCGTTCAATTTTCCGAATATGGTTCCTAATTGGACTATTCCGAATGCACTTGCTTTAGGTAATGCAATGATTTTAAAACCATCCGAGCTTGTTCCCTTAAGTGCAAATAGAATTGCAGAATTACTAAAGGAAGCAGGCTTGCCCGACGGCGTTTTCAATATTGTTCACGGAAGTAAAGAAGTTGTTGAAGCCATTTGCGATCATCCGGGAATCGATGCAATCACATTCGTTGGCTCCACAAAAGTAGCAAAGATTGTTTATCAAAGAGGAACATCTAAATTTAAAAGAGTATTAGCATTGGGCGGGGCAAAGAATCACTTAATTGTTTTACCGGATGCTAATGTAGAAATGACGGCATCAAACGTAGCGGCTTCAATGTCGGGTTGTGCCGGTCAACGCTGCATGGCTGCCTCGGCAATGGTTGCAGTAGGTAGTATCGACCATATAATTGAAAAATTATGTGAAGAAGCAAAGAAAATTATCCCCGGTAAAAATCTTGGCGCGGTTATATCAAAACCAGCAAAGGAAAGAATTGAAAATTATATAACCGAAGCAGAACAGCAAGGTGCTAAAATTTTGGTAGACGGCAGAAACTACAAAGTAGAAGGGAAAGAGAATGGATTCTATGTCGGACCAACTGTGATAGATTATGTACATCCCGATATGAAAATAGCAAAGGAAGAAGTTTTCGGTCCTGTTCTCTCAATCATCCGTACGAAGGATGTCGATTCGGCAATTGAAATTCAGAATAGTTCACATTACGGTAATGCTGCTTCAGTATTTACACAAAGCGGCGGTTTAGCACGATATGTAACCGAAAGAGTTAGCGCCGGAATGACGGGAGTAAATATTGGAGTGCCTGTTCCAAGAGAACCTTTTTCATTCGGCGGTTGGAACGAATCGAAATTCGGTGCAGGAGATATTACAGGAAAAAGCTCAATAGAATTTTGGACGAAATTGAAAAAAACTACCATTAAGTGGAATCCTGAGAGCAGAACTAACTGGATGAGTTGAGTGTTGGGAAGTTGGAGGTTGGAGGAAGGAAGTGGGTGGTTTGTTGTTTGTTGTAGTTTGTGGGTTGGTTATTCATTCTAAGAATTTTTATTGTCATTTTTTTTGAAAATGTTTACTGTAATTACTAATTATTTCAACTAAAATTAGAAGAAGGAAAATTTTAATGAGCAGAATAATACGCGGCGGATTAATTCAAGCATCTCTCACCGGCTCTACAGAAAGACCGATAGAAGAAATAAAAAAAAATATGATCGACAAACACTTAAACTTGATTGCGGACGCTGCAAAAAAGGGGGTACAAATTCTTTGTCTGCAAGAGCTTTTCTATGGTCCTTATTTTTGTGCCGAACAAAAAGTAAAATGGTACGGACTCGTAGAAAAAGTTCCCGGCGGTCCCACAACTTCTCTTATGCAGGAAACTGCAAAGAAACACAATATGGTTATTATTGTTCCGGTATATGAAGAAGAAATGACCGGGGTTTATTACAACACGGCTGCAGTAATCGATGCAGACGGAAAGTATTTAGGCAAATACCGCAAACATCACATTCCTCATTGCGATCCCGGTTTTTGGGAAAAGTTTTATTTTAAGCCGGGAAATCTTGGGTATCCGGTATTTAAGACTGCTTATACAGATATCGGGGTGTATATTTGTTATGACCGCCACTTCCCCGAAGGTGCGCGCATACTTGGTTTAAATGGCGCAGAAATAGTATTTAATCCTTCAGCAACCGTTGCCGGATTATCCGAATATCTATGGGAATTAGAACAACCCGCTCACGCAGTTGCCAACGGCTATTTTGTCGGGGCAATTAATAGAGTAGGAAAAGAAGCGCCGTGGAATATCGGAGAGTTTTATGGAAAGAGTTACTTCTGCAATCCTCGTGGAAAAATTATCACACAGGCAAGCAGAGATAAAGATGAGCTTGTTGTTGCTGATCTTAATTTAGATGAAATACAGGAGGTGAGAAATATTTGGCAGTTTTTCCGCGATAGAAGACCGGAAACGTACGATGCGATTACGAAAGTATGATGAAACATTTAGAGAAGTCAGAAATCAGAAATATGGAATAAAGAGCTTGGAAGAAGAATTGTGAAACAGGGAATTCGAGTATATTGGATTTGGATGTGGTGAGTTGAATAATTCTGATTTCAATAGGAAGAAGATATCTTTTGTAATTTATAATTGTGATATTCAAAGTGTTGTTTTATAATTAGAGTTGAAATAAAAACTAACCCATTGAATAATGGAGTTGAAGACTAGAAAATTCCAAGATTTAATTGTATGGCAAAAAGCTCATAAATTTGTTTTGAGTGTTTATCAAATGACAAAAGTTTTTCCAAAAGAAGAATTATACGGATTAACTTCACAATTGCGGCGATCAGCTATTTCAATAGCGGCAAATATTGCTGAAGGATTTCGGAAAAACAGTAAATTAGATAAAATAAGATTTTTTAATATTGCGCAGGGTTCTCTAGAAGAATGCAGATATTATCTGATTTTGGTTAAAGATTTAGAATATGCTGACTCTTCAGATTTAATTCATTTACTCGAAGAAGTAAGTAAAATTTTAAATTCCTATTTAGAAATGGTTAGATTATCTTTATGAATACTTCATCCTTCATCAATTCTTATTTCTTATTTCTGTCTTCTTATTTCTTAAAAAAACAATAGGTGAAAAATTGACCACCGAAGAAGTAGTTGCTATTACTGCCAAACACACCTACGGCACGTGGCGTTATCAAAAAGGTTGGAAACCGCTGCATGTAGCTGATGCCGAAGGTTGTTATTTCATTGACGGTTCCGGTAAAAAGTATCTTGACTTTTCCTCCCAGCTCATGTGTTCATCGCTTGGGCATAAAAACCGCGCAGTTATAAATGCCATCGAAGAGCAGGCGAATAAGCTTTCGTTCGCCGCACCCAGCTTTGCTACCACCGTTCGTGCTGAGTTAAGCAAGTTACTGTTAGAAGTTCTGCCTGCGGGACTCGAAAAATTTTACTTCTCCACTTCCGGAACGGAAGCTAATGAGGCTGCAATAAAGATTGCGCGAATGTATACGGGTAAATACAAAATTATTTCGAGGTATAATTCTTATCACGGATCAACAGCAGCATCAATTTCAGCTACCGGAGATCCAAGAAGATGGGCAATTGAACCTGCCGGCAAAATAGACGGAGTGATATTCGCACCAGAATGTAATTGCTACCGCTGTCCGTTGAATCATTCTTATCCGGACTGTGGAATTGCTTGTGTTGAATACATAGACCACATGATTAAGAATGAGGGCAATGTTGCAGCAATAATTGTTGAACCGATTGTTGGAACGAACGGAATTTTAGTTCCACCAGATGAATACATGCCGCGCTTGAAAGAAATTTGTTTTCAGAATAAAGTTTTATTAATTGCAGATGAAGTTATGAGCGGGTGGGGCAGAACCGGTAAATGGTTCGCTGTTGATCATTGGGGAGTAAAGCCAGATATACTAACTACTGCTAAAGGAATCACAAGCGCTTATGCTCCGTTAGGATTAACCGCGACTACAATGGAAATAGCCGATTATTTTAACGATCACTATTTTTCTCACGGGCATACTTATGAGGCTCATCCTTTAACTTTAGCTCCGGCAATTGCCGCAATTAACGAATTAAGATCGAAAAATTTAATTGAACGTTCTCTTCAAATGGGGGAATATTTAAAAGTAAAATTAAATTCACTTAAAAGTAAGCATCCGTCAATTGGCGATGTAAGAGGACGAGGTCTCTTTTGGGCAATTGAAATTGTTAAGAATCAAAAAACTAAAGAGCCATTCAATTCAAAAGAAGATAAAGTTTCGGGAGTTAGTTTAACCGTCGATAGATTAGCAGGCGAGCTGATGAAAAAAGGAGTGTATGCTGCACCATGGATAAGTCATTTTGTTATTGCGCCGCCTCTTATAATCGAAAAGGAAGAAATCGATTTTGCTGTTGATGCATTCGATGAGGTATTAGCCATCGCCGATAATGAAATCATTCCAAATTGAAATAGATTTTGAATTCTGTTTAAGATTTATCAAAATAATTTTTCACAATACACGAGCGATATGAAAAATCTTGCACCAAAACTTAATCATGAACAATATGAACAAAATTTCTCGGAGCTAACTCCTCCCTTCAGTCCTAATTCTGCAGTAGCCGAAGCGAATAGATGTCTCTACTGCTATGACTCACCGTGCACAAAAGCCTGTCCTACTCACATCGATATTCCTGCATTCATAAAAAAAATATCAACCGGTAATTTGAAAGGTTCGGCAAAAACAATTCTAGAATCAAATTGGGTTGCATTAACATGTGCAAAAGCGTGTCCCGTTGAAGTATTGTGCGAAGGTGCGTGCGTTTATAATGATAAAGGAGAAAAGCCTATTGAAATAGGAAGGCTTCAAAGATATGCCATAGATTATTTCTTTTCAGAAGGAATGCCTAAAATTTTCAATCAAGCTCCGTCAAACGGAAAATCGATAGGAGTGATTGGTTCCGGTCCGGCAGGTTTAGCATGCGCAGCCGAAGCCGCATTGTTAGGATTTGACGTAACAATTTATGAAGCAAAAAAAGCTCCGGGAGGATTAAATACCTGGGGAATCGCACCTTACAAAATGCGCCAAGCAGACAGTTTGTTAGAAGTTGAACTTGTGAAAAGTTTTGGTGTAATAATAAAAACCGGGACTACTATTGGAACAGATATCTCTTTCGATGACATACTAAAAAAGCATGATGCCGTTTTCATCGGGATTGGACTTGGCAAGAGTACCAAACTGAATATACCGGGCGAAAACCTTGACGGCGTATGTGATGCAATTGAATTTATTGAAGAAGTAAAAACAGAAAGATGGCAGTCGGTTAAAGTTGGTAGGAAGGTTGCAGTTATAGGTGCAGGCAATACGGCAATCGATGCAGCAACCGAAGCGAAGCGGCTTGGAGCAGATTTCGTGACCATCATTTACAGAAGAAGCAAAGCCGAAATGCCTGCATACGAGTTCGAATATCTATTAGCAAAAAAAGATGGGGTTATTTTTAATTTTCTTACTAACCCTGTTAAAATTATCGGCAACAACCATGTTGAAGCAATTGAATGCGTAAAGATGGAATTGAAGGAAGCAGATTCAAGAGGAAAAAGAAAACCATACTCGATTGAAGGAACCGAGTTTGTAATTTCAATTGACATGGTAATTAAGGCTGTAGGTCAAAATTCAAAAGCGGATTTTTTGTCGTCCGTACCCGGAATCAGACTTAACAACGGTATTATTGCAGTTGATACGATTACATATCAAACCGGGAATCCAAAAGTATTTGCCGGCGGCGATTGTATTAACGGAGGCAAAGAAGTGGTAAACGCCGCCTATGACGGCAAAAGGGCAGCACACGGAATAAAAAAATTTTTATTAGGTGAAGAGTAAACTAAGAGAGGCATATAATGGCTGACTTATCCATAAATTGCGGAGGAATAAAATCGCCGAATCCTTTTTGGCTGGCTTCGGCGCCGCCTTCTAATTCAGCTTATCAAAACTGCAAGGCGTTTGAATGCGGCTGGGGAGGCACCGTGTGGAAAACAATCGGTGAACCTGTAATGAATGTTTATAACCGTTACGGCGGTTTTGATTACAGTGGTCAAAAAGTTATCGGATTAAATAATGTTGAGCTGATTAGCGATAGACCAATCGAAACAAACTTTAAAGAGATAGCCGAGACAAAACGATTATGGCCCGATAGAGCGGTAATTGTTTCACTGATGGTTGAATCGAAACGGGAAACATGGCACGACATTGTAAAACGGACAATCGATACAGGCTGCGATGGAATAGAATTGAACTACGGATGCCCACACGGAATGAGCGAAAGAGGGATGGGTTCTGCTGTTGGTCAAGTACCCGAATATTGTAAAATGATTACCGGGTGGGTTACTGAGGTTTCAACAATTCCTGTGCTTGTTAAACTAACACCAAATGTAAGCAATATAGTTTATCCGGCAAGGGCAGCAAGAGCGGCAAACGCATCGGGGATCTCACTAATCAATACAATCAATAGTATCATCGGTGTAGATATAGACACATTTGAGTTGAAGCCGAATATCGGAGGCAAAGGAGGTCACGGCGGATATGCCGGTCCGGCAGTAAAACCGATTGCACTTCACATGGTTTCGCAAGTTGCACTGGATAAAGAAGTCGGTTTGCCAATTTCGGCAATAGGCGGAATAAGCACATGGAAAGATGCACTCGAGTTTATTTTATTGGGTGCAACCTCGGTTCAGTTATGTACTGCAGTAATGCATTATGGTTTTAGAATTATTGATGATCTTATTGAAGGGCTAACTAATTGGATGGATTCAAAAGGTGTAAAATCGTTGGATGAAATCCGCGGGAAATCTCTCCCTAAAATAGACGATTTCGGCAACTTCAATCTTTTACATAAAACGACGGCACGAATAGATCAATCGAAGTGCATCCATTGCAATTTATGCTACATAGCTTGTGAAGATGGTGCGCATCAGTGTATCGATTTAATTCCTGTGAACGGATTCAATAAAACAGTTGTACGTGAGAACGACTGCGTTGGCTGCGCCTTATGTTCACTCGTCTGTCCGGTTGAGGGCTGTATATCAATGGTTAAGCTTGACGACGGGACGGAGCATAAAACATGGAACCAATTAATAAATGATTTCAAGCGTGAAGGAAAAGAATTAACGTGGGAAAACTTAGCCGAGTTTCAAGCTAAGCATGGGATTGTGATACATTGATTAATTTTTCAATTACGCAATCCACAGGGTCTTGTCGGAAAATTTAGTTCGTCCTTAGCTATACGAGCTTATTCGAACAGAGATTAATCGGCTCCGATTCAATTAATAATTATAGTTTTATAGTTAGTAGTGTGTCAGTAAATTTTCGCATGGTTTTACCCTGCGTTTACATATTTTGCCCTTTCAGGGCTTGGTTTATATTGACAATAAAGTTCATCACAAATATTGTTTAAAGATTTTATACAAATAAAATTAAAACCAAACTTATTAAACCAATAGGGAGTTAACATGTCCGTCTTAATTAAAAACGGCAGAATAATAACTGCTGAGCAGGATTACTTTGCCGACATCTTTATAGAAAAAGATCAAATTACCTCCATCGGAAAGAACTTAAATATTGCTGCAGATAAAATTATAGATGCTAACAATAAGTTCGTCATTCCGGGCGGAGTGGACGTTCATACGCATCTTGATATGCCTTTTGGCGGTACTGTTTCGTGCGATGATTTTGAAACCGGTACACGTGCGGCTGCATTCGGCGGTACAACATGCATAATCGATTTTGCAATTCAATCAAAGGGAACGAGGATGCGCGATGCCCTCGATGTATGGTGGAAGAAAGCCGAAGGCAAGGCAACTATCGATTACGGACTGCACATGATAATTACCGATTTACCTGACGCTCATCTTGAAGACATGAGCGACATGGTTCGGGAAGGTGTTACAAGCTTCAAATTATTTATGGCGTATCCGGGTGTTCTAATGGTTGACGATGCGACTATCTTCAAAGCAATGAAACACACGGCCACAACAGGCGCATTAGTTTGCATGCATGCAGAGAACGGAAGTGTTATCGATTTAATAGTTCAGCGAACTTTAGCCGAAGGAAAAACCGCACCGATATATCATGCATTAAGCCGTCCCACTACTGCCGAAGGCGAAGCCGTAAATAGAGCAATTGCTCTCTCCGAAATGGCAGGCGCACCGGTCTATATCGTTCACCTTTCATGCAACGATGCTCTCGAAAAAGTAGCCGAAGCGAGAGACAGAGGCTTGCCTGCTTATGCTGAAACCTGTCCGCAGTATCTATTCTTGTCACTCGACGATATGAATAAACCCGGCTTCGAGGATGCTAAGCTTGTCTTCACTCCTCCGTTGAGAGAAAAATGGCATCAAGATAAATTGTGGCAGGGCTTAAGAAAAAATACTCTTCAAGTTGTATCCACCGACCATTGTCCTTTCTGCTTCAAAGAACAAAAAGAGCTTGGTAAAGATGATTTCACTAAGATACCAAACGGAGGACCGGGCATTGAACATCGTCTTCAATTATTATATGACGGCGGTGTAAGAGAAGGAAGAATATCGATAAACCGTTGGGTTGAATTAACCTCAGCAACTCCGGCAAAGATGTTCGGACTTTATCCAAAGAAAGGAACGATTGCTGTTGGTACCGATGCTGACGTTGTAATATGGGATCCAGAGGTTGAGCATACTTTATCGGTTCATACTCATCACATGTGCACCGATTATTCAATGTTTGAAGGAAGAAAAATTAAAGGTAATGCAGTTACTGTACTATCAAGAGGTGAAATTATTGTTGAGAATAACAAGTATTTCGGTAAAGCCGGGCGCGGTAATTTTATTAAGCGAGATACATACGCGGGCGCATGGAAATAATATAGATCATAAGGATTAATTGTTTTTTTATTTTTTTGATTTTATTAAAGCAATGCAGCTAAAGCCATATACACTTAGGATTAATTTATCCGTTCACCTACCTAAAGTTAGGTAAACTGAAGTGAACGAAAATTGATAATTGAAAGAACAAAATCTTTAATACAAGATCATTCACTTACCGTCAGATTTATCTAACGGAAAGAGGAAACGCTAAAAAAATTTGGCTTTCCGAAGGATCCATTTGGATAGCCACACTAACTATTAGAATCATAAAAATTTTTCTTGCCATTTTGCGTAGAATTTTACGAGTAAGGGATTAATTTATTGTTATAGTTTTTAGTTGAACCTTCGGGCAAGGTTTAGATTAACAGTTTTGAATAGTTCGGATTATTCCTTTGCGAATAAATAAACACGTTATCATATCCTAAAGGCTAATATGTTTAAAAACCCATTCTCTCAATTACTTGAAACAACAATCGAAAATACCGAGGGGAATAGTCTTTACAATAAAGACCTTGCACCGACAAAAATTTCTGAGCGAACCTGGAACACCTATAACATTGCCGCACTTTGGATAGGTATGAGTGTTTGCATTCCAACTTACATGCTTGCAAGCGGTTTAATTGCCGGAGGAATGAATTGGTGGCAGGCACTGCTTACAATTGCTCTCGGCAATCTGATCGTTCTTATCCCAATGGTATTAAATGCTCATTCAGGAACTAAATACGGAATACCTTTTCCTGTTTTAGCGCGAGCAAGCTTTGGTACTCTCGGTTCGAATGTACCAGCGTTGCTGCGTGCAATAGTAGCCTGCGGCTGGTTCGGAATTCAAACATGGATAGGAGGACAAGCTTTTAACTCACTCATCATACTGCTTCTTCCGGAATGGGCAATTTTTTCATTGGGACCGGCAATCGGTTTTATGTTATTCTGGGGAATGAACGTTTACTTCATCGTAAAAGGAATGGATTCAATAAGATGGCTTGAAGCATTCGGCGCACCTTTTTTGCTGTTAGTATCTATTGGTCTTTTAATTTGGGCTTACACAAATGCAGGCGGCTTCGGACCGATGTTCAACCAGCCGAGCAAGTTTAAAACTGCAGGTGAGTTCTGGAGGTTTTTTATTCCTGCTTTAACAGGCATGGTCGGTTTTTGGGCTACGCTTTCATTGAACATACCGGACTTCACGAGGTTTGCAAAAAGTCAAAGAACACAGATAATCGGACAGGCAATAGGACTACCGCCAACAATGGCTTTGTTTTCTTTTATTGGAGTAGCGGTTACTTCATCAACTGTAATAATCTTTGGTGAGGCAATTTGGGATCCGGTAGCGCTGCTGTCTAAATTCGACAGTCCGGTACTTATCGGCATATCGTTAGTTTCATTGATACTTGCAACACTAACTACCAACATTGCCGCCAATGTGGTTTCACCGGCAAATGATTTTTCAAATTTATATCCCGCTAAAATAAATTTTGTAAGAGGCGGATTAATTACGGCTGTTATAGGCATTGTTATGATGCCGTGGAAATTATTATCCGATTACAGCGCATATATTTTCGGTTGGTTAATTGGCTACTCAAGTTTTTTAGGACCCATTGCCGGAATATTAATTTGCGATTACTTCATAATCCGTAAAAGAATGTTGAACGTAAAAGCGCTTTATGCACGCAATGAAGATTACGAGTATAAAAACGGCTTCAATGTAAAAGCCATAATAGCTTTAGTTGCCGGAGTGATAGTTGCATTGATAGGATTGATAATCCCCGCACTCAGCTTTATGTATGATTATGCCTGGTTTGTAGGATTTGCAGTATCGTTTGTTGTGTACTGGGTGGTGATGAGGAGGAGGTGATATCGAAAAAAATTAAAATCAATTAAAGAAAATATTTTCATGTAAAAAATTGGAAATTTTAATAACACTGCATTTAAAAATTATTCTGATTTCGATAGTCTTCGTATTTTCACTCTGAATCAAAACTAAAAATGTAGAATTATTTTTTTAAATATTTATCTCTCTTCTCCCCTTTTTACTATTTTACCCCTAAGCACTATATTTGCTTTGAAAAAATGGGTGTAAATATTCAATGCTGATTTATAATACGCTTGCAAAACAAAAAGAAGAATTTATTCCGATTAATCCGCCGAATGTGAATATGTACGTTTGCGGACCTACTGTGTACGATTACTTCCACATCGGAAATGCTCGTTCGTTCATCATGGCTGATATACTCCGGCGATACTTGGAGTACAAAGGATATGTCGTTAACTACGCAATGAATATTACCGACGTTGACGATAAGATTATCAAAAAAGCTAATGAAGAAAAGAAAAATGCGAAAGAAATTGCCGGAACATACATCTCTGCTTTTTTTGATGACTTGAAAAAGCTTAAAGTTAAAAATGCCTCTATCTATCCTAAAGCAACCGACCATATTGAAGAAATAATAGATATGATATTGAAGCTTGAAAAGAATGGTATTGCTTACAACGTAAACGGAAATGTGTTTTATGATGTTTCGAAATTTACAGGCTACGGAAAGTTAAGCGGAAAAAAAATTGACGAGCTTGAAGCAGGCGCAAGAATAGAGGTGAATGAAGAGAAAAAAAATCCGCTTGACTTTGCATTGTGGAAAAAGGCAAAAGAAGGCGAGTTAAGCTGGGATAGTCCGTGGGGTAAAGGCAGACCCGGATGGCACATCGAATGCTCGGCGATGAGCTGCAAACATTTGGGCGAAACATTTGATATTCATGCCGGAGGAAACGACTTGATTTTTCCTCATCATGAAAATGAAATTGCTCAAAGCGAGGGTGCAACCGGTAAACAGTTTGTTAAATACTGGATTCACTTTGGCTTCCTAAATATAAATGAAGAAAAGATGTCGAAATCTTTAGGTAATTTTTTTACTGCGAGGGATATACTTAAGCTATATTCGGCAGAGGCAATACGTTTGCTGTTTAGTCAAACTCATTATAGGGGTCCGTTAGAATTTAGCGATGAGCTGCTTAAAGCAGCAGAGAAGGGATTGGAGAAGTTTAGTAACCTGATCGATAAAATCAATATGGAGTTATACACTCACCCCAACTCTCTTCAAGGGGAACAGGGAATAAATCCCAATATCAATTTTGAGAGGTATGTGAACAATTTTGAAGCTGCGATGGATGACGATTTTAACACCCCGCAAGCCGTTGCAGTATTGTTTGACTTTGTTAGAGACATTAATAAAGTAATTGCAGAGAACGCTAAATTAAGTCCGGAATTTTATTCCGGCGTGAAAGAATTTTTATTTAAAACTGCTCAAGGAGTTTTAGGAATTGTGGATTTAGAAAAATCCGAAATTCAAGGAAGCTCTATAGAAAAAGAGTTAATTGAATTATTAATTCAACTAAGAAATGAGGCAAGAAAGGAAAAAAACTTTAATTTATCCGATAAAATTAGAGAGAGATTAAAAGAGTTAGGAATTGAATTGAAAGACTCGAAGGATGGTACTACGTATAAAAAGGTTAAGAAATGAATATTTACAAGGACTTTAAAGAATTTATAATTCTGCTTAACAAGTATAAAGTGAAATACTTGATAGTTGGTGGATATGCAGTCTCCTTCTATGCTCGTCCAAGAAATACGGATGATATAGATTTCTGGATTGAAGCAAAAGAAACAAACGCAAAAAAAGTCATTAGAGCATTGCAAGAATTTGGATTTGGAGAATTAGATATCTCTATAGAAGATTTAACACGAAAGGATTTTGTAATTCAGCTTGGGAATCCCCCTGTCAGAATTGATATCTTGACGAGTGTTTCTGGTCTGAATTTCAAAGATGCTTTTATGAAGAAAGAAATAAGAGCAATTCCCGGCGTCGGGAACGTGTATTTTATTTCGTTCCAAGATTTAATTAGAAATAAAACCGAATCAAATAGAATGAAAGATATTGATGCATTAAATTGGATAAAAGAATATGCTAAAAGTAGTTCGTAAATTCAGCTCGTTTGAAGAGCAAGAGAAGTTTGAAAAAGAATATTGGCGGAATGCATCCGCCGCAGAAAAATTTGAAACTGTTGAAGCAATCCGCGCCTTCTATATAAAAACATTTTATCCCAACTTCATTAGGATTGAAAAGGTGATTAGGAAAAGAAAACTCGGAGAAGATTAATTCTTGCCTGAAACACAAACCCGCACAATTGAATTAGCCGGTAAAACAATTAATTATCGTATTCGCCGCAGTAAAAAAGCAAGATACATGCGGCTGCAAATAAAGCGCGGCAGTGAGCTTGAAGTTGTCTTGCCTTATCGAATGTCGCTTAATGCAGCAGTTACTTTTATCCACGAAAAATCGAATTGGATAAAGAAACATCTTCAGCCGGTGATTCCGAATAAAAATAAATTTATGTTATTCGGAGAAGAACTTCGCATCGATATTGAATACGAACTTTTCAGTAAAAAAACTTTGATTGTGCTAAGGGGCAATGAGTTAAAGATTAAAACAAAAAACGGCGATAACAAAAATCCCGAGTATTATTTCACTGTCTGGCTTCGTCATTCAGCAAAAAACTTTTTAATCAACAGAGCGTACATTTTAGCGGGGAAATACTCTTTTAATGTAAATAAGATTTTTATTAGAAATCAGAAGACTAGATGGGGAAGCTGCTCATCTAAGAAAAACATTTCGCTCAATTATAAGCTGTTGATGCTGCCAAAAGAGTTAATCGATTATGTAATTATACATGAACTTTGTCATTTGAAAGAAATGAACCATTCAAAAAGTTTTTGGCAGTTGGTTGGCAGTATCTTTCTGAACTACAAGCAGCTTAAAAAGGAGCTGCGAACATTTGCGATAAATTTAGATATGTAATAACAAATTCTCTTTCCGATTTAGCAGCCAGCTAACCGAAAGAAATTCATTTTTTGAAACCCACCGGAAGTATAATAAAGAGATGACATCTTTTGGGGTGCTAACTCTATGTTAAAGATGTCATCTCTGCTCGAAAGTCTGCTAAATAAGATACGCTTATACCAATAACACACTTAAAAAATATTTCCTCTTCCCAGCAAAAATTGTGGATCAAGCGTTTGTTTGATTTTCTTCATCATTATTAAATCATCTTCACTATACATCATCGATAGATAATTTTTTTTCAATTTGCCAATACCATGCTCTGCCGAAACTGTGCCGTTCATCTCAACAGCTTTCCGGCAAATTTTCTCATAAATTTTTAAGCCTTTTGAATATTCATCTTCATTTTCCGGCAGCATATTTAAATGTATGTGCGAATTTCCAAAATGACCATAAATCACATATCTCAATGCAGAACTTTCACACAATGATTTTGAGAACATATAAAATTTTTCAAAGGATTCATCAGGAACGGCAGCATCGGTACCAAGTTTCTTCAATCCCTTGCTTGAAACATACTCATTAACTTTTGATGAAATTGAATACCTAAACTTTTCTAATTCTTTTCTCTCATTATCATCAGACGCAAACCAAGTGTCATCTTCATTCGCTTCATGCTTTTTAATCAATTCAAGCCAATTGTTTAATAATGTTTCTTGTGTGCTGCTTTCGTTAATTTCCTGCTCAAACCAAACAGCGGCAGATACGTTAGAAGGAATTTGGGGATACTCTCCAGATAGAAATTTAAGAGAGTTTTTATCGTAGTATTCCAAAGCCAAAGCGTCAATTGAATTTTCTTTTCTGTATAAGCGTGAAGTAAATGATGCTTCTCTTGCTTCTCTTACAAAATTTAATGCTGATAATTCTTCCTTAAAAAAAACGACGCATGAAATTACCTCAGAAGGGATCGAAACGAGTTTTAACTTTGCAAGCGTTATGATACCGAGCGTTCCTTCCGAACCGATGAATAAATCTATCGCATCCATATTTTTTTTGCAATAATATCCGGCTGAATTTTTAGACACCTTCGATACAAGATGAGGAATTTGAAGCGCATATTTTTTACCAGATAAAGAATGAAGTATTAATTCATTGCCGTCGGCTTTCTCTTTACCTCTCGTTAAAACTAATTTTTCATCGTCGGATAAAATAAAATGCAATTCTTCAACATAGCTTCTAGTAGGTCCATACTTAAAAGTTTTTTCACCGGATGCATTAGTAGCAATCGTACCGCCGATGAAGCAATTTCTCTCGGTAGGATCCGGAGGATATAATAATCCCTGTTGATTTACTTTTTCTTGAAACTCCGAAAGCAAAACCCCCGGCTCTGTTACGGCGAAAAATTTTTCTTTATTGATTTCAATTATATGATTTAATTTATCTGTTGCAATAACTATTCCGCCATTGGGTACTCTCGCTCCTGTTAATCCTGTCCCGCTGCCCGAAATGGTTATCGGAGTATTGGTCTTTCGGCATTCATTTATAATCGATATTACATCTGTTTCATTCTCGGGGAAATAAACCGCATCGCAAAAACCTTTATAGTTTGATGCGTCATGTAAATAGCTTACTATTTCGTCTTTAGTTGTTTTAATGATCATAAGTAATTTAGTTTTTTAATTACCGTAGCACAGACAATCCTGTCTGTGCTACTACGTTAAAAAAGTTTGTTTTTTCAGCAAACATTTTTGTTGCTCTATATACGGTACTTTTTAACTCTCTCTAATCTCTCTCTTACAAAGAGAGAGACTTATTGTCACTCATTACTTTTCATTTTTTGTTTCTGTCAGAATGTTAAATGTTAAGTTATTTCTGCCAATCT
>JAGUYG010000030.1 GCA_020061465.1 Ignavibacteriales bacterium | reverse complement strand
TGGCAATTGAATTTTATTTGTTATTTGTCATTTGTTCTTTGGTATTTATTATTTATTCCCCGCCCGTTGTAAAAGATTTTGGCAGGCGGGTTTGGTTTTCAGAATGATCCTTTATCCTCCGGCAGATTTGAAAAATTGAATTTTGGTAATTGAATTTTATTTGTTACTTGTCATTTGTTCTTTGGTATTTATTATTTATTCCCCGCCCGTTGTACAAGACTTTGGCAGGCGGGTTTGGTTTTCAGAACGATCTTTTGGATTTGCATTTGGAAATTATTTTCCGGGAGATTTTCCCTAAATAACAGATATTAATATCTGATGTTCAGCACAAATTCTATTTCATCAATAAGATATTGCCATCCTTCATTTCATATACTTTATCGGCTAATTTTACGAGCTCGGGGTTATGAGTAACAATGACAAAAGTTTTTTGATGATTATCTCTTAAATTCAAAATGATTTGATTTATCGACTCACTGTTTACAGAGTCGAGATTACCTGTAGGTTCATCCGCAAAAACTATATCCGGATTATTAGCCAACGCTCGTGCAACCGCCACTCTTTGCTGCTCCCCGCCGGATAGCTCTGCAGGCTTATGATTTTCTCTGTCGTCTAAGCCTACTTGCGCTAAAAGTTTACTTGCTCTTTGAAGTGAATCGGATAAACTTGAACCTGAGATCATTTGCGGTATCGCAATATTTTCTGCAGCAGTAAATTCAGGCAATAGATGATGAAATTGAAAAATAAATCCTATGTTTTTATTTCGAAATTTTGCCAGTTTCTCATCCGACAATTTGAATAAATCATCATCTTTAAAAATCACCTTTCCGTTATCCGGTCTATCAAGTCCGCCTAAGATATGAAGCAAAGTACTTTTACCGGCTCCGGATGCACCGACAATCACCGTAATCTTATTTTGCTCAATAGATAATGAAACAGATTTGAGAACTTGAAGCCTAACCTTTTTCGCGGTTTCATAAGTTTTAATAATATCGCCGGCTTTAAGAATTAATTCATTCATTCAACCAATCATCCAATCATCCATTTTGTTATTAGTGAATTAAAATTTCATTCAACTTGTTATAAATTTTATTCCCATTTTATTGCTTCAATGGGATTTACTTTAGCCGCTCTCTTTGCAGGATAATAGGATGCAAAAAATGAAAGTAACATCGATGCACCGGTAATGAATAAGAAATCTGCAAATTGAATATCGAGAGGCAAAGAGTTTATTTTATATTGAGTAGGATCGAGCGGATATATGTTATATTTAAGGTGGATATAACAAATTACATATCCGAGTGCCGATCCAGCCACAGTTCCGATTAAGCCGATTAACAATCCTTCAAACATAAAAATTCTAAGGATGGAATTTTCTGTAATGCCAAGCGAGCGGAGGATACCGATATCCCGTTTCTTCTCAACAACAAACATTGAAAGCGAACCGAGTATGTTGAAAGTTGCAACGGCAATTATTAAGCATAAGAGAAAATATGCTATCCATCTTTCAATTTTCATGAATGAATAAAGCTCTTTATGAAAATCGAACCAGGTGTAAGTTCTGTATTCTGATGGATTTAGTTTTACCGACAATATTTCTTTAACCTTATCCGATTTATTTATATCAATCAAACGAATATCAAAGCCTTGTATTCTGCCGGAATACCCAAGCAGCTTTTGCGCATTAGCAAGAGGTGTAAAAACATAATTTGCATCGTACTCATTATTGTTCGAGCTGTATATTCCCGCTACAACAAACTTTTGCATCTGCGGCAGCGAAAAAGAAATTATTGCCTGCTCTATTCCGCTTGGCGAAATAATTGTTATAGTATCACCCACCAAACTTTGCAGACGGTCGGCTAATGGTAACCCGAGAACAATTTGCGGCAGATCTGTTCCTTCCCGATTAAAATACGAACCAAACATCAAATTAGGTTTTATACCGTAAATATCTTCACCTTCTAAAATATTTATCCCCTTCAAATTAACTACAGCCATTTCTTTCTCTATTATAGCAAGAACCTTCCCGCTTACATAAGGAGAAAACCTTTCGACAGAAGTAATTTTTTTTAATTCGTCGTTTATATGTTGATATTCTTTTTGCTTTTCCAGAGATACTATTTCAATTCTTAAATGAGGGTCGAAGCTGATTAGATATGATTTAACCAATCCTCCAAAGCCATTAAAAACCGAAAGCACAACAATTAATGCAGCAACACCTATTGTAATTCCGGCTATCGAAATAAACGAAATGATTGAGATAAAATTGATTTTATGTTTGGAGAGCAAATACCTTCTTGCTATGAAAGACTCTATTTTCATCAATTAAATCTCAATGCAGTAATTGGTTGAATCTTGGAGGCAATATAACTTGGTAATAATGAAGCCAGGGTGCACAATATTAAAGTAATCAATGACACTACCAAAAACGTTTCTACTTCAAGCAAAATCGGTACCGATGACATAAAATAAACTGACGAAGGAAGAGATATTAAATTGAACTGAAGCTGTATTTCCATTATTATAAAAGCAAAAATATTTCCTATTAAAATACCGGTTAGCCCTAAATAAATTCCTTGTAAGATGAAAATGCCTATTATTTGAGATGACGATGCACCAAGCGATTTGAAAATTCCGACTGCGCTCGTCTTCTCAATAACTATCATAAAAATTGTTGCCACGATGTTGAAAACAGCTACTAAAATTATTAAGGCAAGTACAATAGGTATCGGTTTTTTTTGAAGTTCGATCCATGTAAAAATATTTCTATGTATCTGAAAAATTGATCGTGCTGCGTAGGGATATCTTAAATTTGAATTGAGATGTTCCGTTAAGCTGTCGGCTTTTGCCATATTTATTAGTTTTATGTCATAGCCGGTGATATTTGAACCCAGACTAAATAACTTTTGAGCGGCATTTATTGTTACGTAACTATTCAGGTCATCGTATTCAGCCATTCCGCTTTCGAAAATTCCGGTTATGATGAATCTTTGAATGTTGGGGAAATTTTCAAGTGAAGGAACTTCATCCTTAGGCAAAGCAAAAACAGTTACCTCATCGCCTGCATTCACAAGTAGCTTGTTCGCGAGCTTTCTGCCGATTATAATTGAAGGGATATTGTCATCGTATAATAAATACTCTCCTTCAACAATGTTGTCTTTTATTTGAAGGGAATTGTTATCCGGCAGAATTCCTTTAATAGTAACGCCTTCTTTTTGAGTTTTACTCGAAATTATGCCTAACTTTGCTGCAAATGGATTAATATCTAAAAGGTTTTCTGACAACAAATTCTTCAGTTGATCAATTTCTGATTGGTAATCTGGAAGAGTGCCTTTATATGAAGAAATCTGAATATGTGAATCGAAGGCAATTAATTTATTAGTAAGCGTATCTTCAAAACCTTTTAAGATACTTAAGGCAATAATCAGGATGGCAACTCCAAGTGAGATTCCGATAATTGCTATTGTAGAAATCAGCGAAATGAATTTGGAGTCTTTTTTCGAACGAGTGTATCTCAGCGAAATATATAGGGGTAGTTTCACATTAAAAATCCGATATTTGCCGTTAAATTTAAACAAGATACTCAATACATGAAAATTCGAAAAAATTTAGTCGGAACAATGAGCAATCAAATTTATCCCGAATTAATAACACGTCATTTTATTGATTAATATGCAGTGGTACGATATATTTAGCGGTTCAATTTTGAACTATGTGTTATAGTTGTGATTATTTTTGTCTTTGAAGGCAAGAAATAAACTGATTATATTGGACACGCTCGGGGCATTGCGTAGCCTGGTTCATCGCGTCCCGCCAAAGGCGGGAAGGTTGCAGGTTCATTAAGAAGCTGAAGTAACAAGAGATTCATTTTGAAGATATCGCCTGGATAAGAAAAATTATTGAATTACTAAAAGTGTAATACGGGGCGTAGCGTAGCCTGGTTCATCGCGCCTGCTTTGGGAGCAGGAGGTCGCAGGTTCGAATCCTGCCGCCCCGACATGGTTAAATTCCAAATAACAAATTCCAATGGCAACTTTGTGATTTGAGAATTGAAGTTTCAAAATTATTTGGAATTTGGAAATTATAATTTGGAATTTATTTGGAACTTGTAAATTGTTATTTGGCATTTTGCTTAAGAGGCGCCCGTAGCTCAATAGGATAGAGCATCAGCCTTCTAAGCTGAGGGTTAGTGGTTCGAATCCACTCGGGCGTACATGGTTAAATTCCAGGTTCTAAATAACAAATTCCAATGGAAGAATAAAAAAGAAATTTGTGAATAAGAACTTTTTTGAACTTTGAAAATTTGTAGATTGAGTTCTCTCAAAAGGTCGTTCCGATTTATTATTTGGAAATTGTGAATTGAAATTTATCCAAAGGATCGAGACTGTGTAAAAACTCCAAAATGTCATTTCGAAGGAGCTGAGCGACTGTCCAAAGGACTCCTTCGGAGAGAAATCTAAGCGTAAGTTCCTATGGATCCTTGGAAAAGATTTCTCCCTTCAGTCGAAATGACAAAAACACTTTTTACACAAACTCGATCGTTCCGATTTGGTATTTGGAATTTGAAGATTGAGGCTTTGAAATTATTTGGAATTTATAAATTGTTATTTGTTATTTATAAAACATGGTGAGCGTAGCTCAGTTGGTTAGAGCACCAGGTTGTGGCCCTGGGGGTCGTGGGTTCAATTCCCATCGCTCACCCGTCGATAAATCTCAAATCTCAAATCTCAAAAACCAAATTCCAATTTGAGATTTAAAATTTGAAATTTATTTGGAATTTAGATTTTGTTTTTTGTCCCAAGACTCCTTTGGAGGAATTTGTCATTGGCCCCATCGTCTAATGGTTAGGACCTCGCCCTTTCACGGCGGTAATAGGGGTTCGAATCCCCTTGGGGTCACTAAAGTCCCGGCTTAAACCGGGACTTTTTTATTTTAACCCTGTTTGTGAAAATAGATAGCTTTGTCTCTGTATATTTTCGATAAAAATCTTATTTTTAATCGAACAATTCTTATACTAAAATAGCTTTATGAAAAACAGCAAGAATAATCTTCCCGCAGTTAATTTAAATCTCAATGTTCGCGGCTTACCGGTATCGGCTACATTAGCTATTAATGAAAAATGTGCTTCAATCAAGAAAAGCGGTAGAAGAGTTTTTCGACTCGGGTTAGGTCAGTCACCGTTTCCGGTTCCCGCACCTGTAGTAAATACTTTGAAAGAAAACGCTCATCAGAAGGATTACTTGCCTGTAAAGGGGCTGCTCCAACTAAGAGAAGCGGTTGCCGATTATCACTGCAGAACTCATGGAATCTGCCGAGATCCGAATGATGTTTTAATCGGACCCGGTTCCAAAGAATTAATGTTTCTGCTTCAGCTTGTTTACTATGGAGATTTACTTATTCCCACGCCAAGCTGGGTATCGTATGCACCTCAAGCTCATATAATAGGAAGGCATGTAAGATGGATACCAACTACTGAAGAAAATAGATGGCACATCACGGCTGAAGACCTTGACGAATTTTGTAGGGATGATCCCGATAAACCCCGCATCGTGATACTCAATTATCCTTCGAATCCAAGCGGCGCTACTTATTCGCTAGATGAACTGAGGAAGGTTGCCGCAATTGCAAAAAAGTACAAGCTGATTTTACTATCAGATGAAATTTATGGCGAGCTGCATCACAAAGGTAAGCATATTTCAATTTCGCGATTTTATCCGGACGGTACAATCATTAGCAGCGGATTAAGTAAATGGTGCGGTGCTGGCGGCTGGCGGTTAGGTACATTCACCTTTCCTTCATCACTAAGATGGCTGATGGATGCAATGGCGGTAGTTGCAAGTGAAACTTTTACTGCAACATGCGCTCCTATACAATATGCCGCAGTTCGAGCATTCAAAGGAGGAAAACAAATCGAAGATTATTTATGGAACTGCCGAAGAATTCTTAAAGCACTCGGAAACTCTTTTCACGAAAAATTAATTTCTGCAAGTATTTCAGTCATTATTCCAGACGGTGCTTTTTATTTATTTCCGAACTTTACACCAATCAGCCGGAAGTTAAAAGACAGAGGTATTACAAATAGTTTTCAGCTTGCCGACAAATTATTAGAGGATACAGGCGTTGCAATTCTTCCCGGTTCTGTATTCGGAAGACCGAAAGAAGAATTGACAGCTCGCTTAGCCTATGTTGATTTCGATGGTGCTCGTGCACTATCTGCTGCGGAACATTTAAATTCCGGTTCGCAGATAAATGCAGATTTTCTGGAAACTTACTGTAATAATATTCTAACAGCAGCAGATTTAATTGTCGATTGGGTCCAATAAACTTGATTATGCTTAAACGATAATGTGCAATTATTGCAGGAGAGAAATTCTTGATTAAATATTTAATTGTATCCTTTGGTGCCGGTTTAGGAGGAGCGTTTCGTTATTGGCTTTCAAATCTGGTTTATAAATATACTTTTTTTACATTCCCTATAGGAACATTGACCGTAAATTTTTTGGGCAGCTTCTTTTTAGGTTTTGTTATTTTTTACCTCGATGAAAAAGAATTAATATCCGCTAACGTAAAATTATTTCTTACAATAGGTTTTTGCGGGGGATTTACTACTTTTTCAACTTTCTCTCTTGAAACTTTGAATTTATTTCGGGATGCTCAATACATACTTGGTCTAACTAATATTATTTTGAGTGTTCTGCTTTGTTTATTAGGTATTTATTTTGCTTACATCATTACAAGATTTTAGTGAAAGGTTATTAACATGCAGTTAAAGGGAGATGCTAAACTGCTTCGTATATTTATCGGCGACAGCGATAAAATCGGTGCAGTTTCTTTATATGAAAAAATTGTGCTTGAAGCTCGAAATTTTGGTTTAGCAGGTGCAACTGTTATTAAGGGCGTAATGGGATTCGGCAGTAACAGCAGAATTCACACCGCTAAGCTATTGAGATTATCGGAAGACCTTCCTCTAATAATTGAAATAGTAGACGAAATAGAAAAAATTGAAAAATTTAAAGCAGTTTTAGAAAAATTGTTCGACCATGCCGGATGCGGCGGACTAATTACTATTGAAAAGGCTGAAATAATTAAATACACTCCAAGTAAAAAATAGAGGTTCTCTTTTTATATTTATTTCTTTTCAATCGAAAAACGAACATCCATTAAATTCCTTCCACATTAATTATTCTTAATAGTTCAATAATACTGCCTTAACATTCTCTTAACATCTGCGAATTAAGTTTCCACCGTTAAAAAAAAATTGGAGGACGGATGAGAAGCTTCATTACTATATCAATCATATTTGTTTTTGCATCTCTTTTATTGGAGGTATTTGCACAGAATGGCGGAATGATTACCGGAAAAATAGTAGATGCCAAAACCGGCGAAGAGATTATTGGTGCCAACGTAATTATCGAGGGTACGAACATAGGAGCGGCAACCGATTTAACCGGCAGCTACAAAATAACCAACATTAAACCGGGTAAGTATACAGTTATAATCAGCTATATATCTTATACAACAATAAAGATTAAGGATGTAACTGTAACAGAAAACATAATAACAAAGCTTGATGCTGCGCTAACGCCCTCTGCAATTTCGGTGGACGAAATTATCATTGTTGATAAAGCCGATCATTCTTATGAATCTGCTTTATTAAACCAAAGAAAAAAAACCTCAGCCATCAGCGATGGTATTAGCGCTGAGCAAATAAGGAAATCTCCCGATGCTACTTCCGGCGATGTGATGAAACGTATCACCGGCGTATCACTGGTTGAAAATAAATTTGTGTTTGTTCGGGGAACGAGTGAACGGTACAGCAATGCACTGCTTAATAATGTTTCTCTTCCTGGTACCGAACCGGATAAGAAATCATTTGCATTCGATATTCTGCCCGGAAATCTTCTTGAAAATATTGTAGTGCTTAAATCATTTACACCCGATGTACCGGGTGATTTTTCCGGCGGTCTAATTAAACTTAACACAGTTGATTTTCCTCCGAAGCTTACTCTTACCGTAAATCAATCAACTTCTTTCATTTTTAATAATTCTCTAAAAAGTTTCAAAACATATTCCGGCGGCAAATTAGATTTTTTAGGAATAGATGATGGTACACGCAGCATTCCAAACGGCTTTCCATCCTCTTTGAGCGGACAAAACTGCAACGCTTCTCAGGTTATTGAATATGCAAAATTATTTCAAAACAAATGGGCACCCCAGAACAGGAAAGCGCCTCTAAATAATAATTTTTTAATCTCCTTAGGTGATGGAACAACTTTATTGGGTCAGAATTTTGGTTTTGTAACAGCATTATCATACAGATCAAATTTTTCTTCAACATCGGTTGAAAGAAATGAATATGAATCCAGCGGCGAAAAAAGATTTGGTTACAAAGGCGTTCAATCAACAAAATCTACTTTATGGGGTGGATTATTAAATTTTAGCTATAAACTTTCCAATTTTCATAAATTAAGTATTAAAAATACATACACACATACATCTGATGATGAAGTTTCAGAATTAGCCGGTGCTCAGTATACCGATGCCGGTTCGGAACAACAACAAACTGCATTAAGATTTATTTCCCGTTCGGTATTTTCAACGCAAATCGAAGGCGAACACTATTTCTCTTCTCTCAACGGTGCACAATTGCAGTGGCGGACATCTTTATCAGAATCTAAACGCAATGAACCTGATTACAGACGAATTATTTATGCAAGGGAACTTGGCTCCGACGAACCATTTGCTGCCGTGTTAGGGTTTCAGGCTAACTTAAAAAACGGCGGCAGATTTTATTCCGATTTATATGAAAAAACAAAAGGTGCCGGAGTTGATTTTACTTTGCCGATATCTGACTTCAGATTAAAGTTGGGTGGCTTGTTTGAAGATAAAAAAAGAAATTTTAATTCAAGATTGATCGGAATGATTGTTAATGCACCCGGGAACGGCTATACCGGGTTCGAGCTTCTTTACCTTCCGCTTGAAGAGATTTTTAATCCCGAAAATTTTAGACGTAACGGTTTTTCGATTAATGAATATGCAAACGGTACTAATAATTACACAGCCGGACACAAAACCGCTGCCGGTTACTTCATGTTTGAGGCACCGCTTAATTTCTTGAATAGTGAACTAAAACTAATCGGTGGCGTAAGAGTTGAAAATTCAATTCAAAAAATAAACTCAATGGACCTTTCCGGTCAGCATGAAATAAACATTGAACTTAAGAAAATCGATCTGCTGCCTTCGCTTAATTTGATTTATAAACTTTATGAGGATGCCAATCTTAGACTTGGTTACAGCCAAACAGTTAACCGACCTGAATTAAGAGAACTGGCGCCTTTCTCGTATTTCGATTTCATAACGCAAACTTCTATTAGAGGCAATGAAGACCTTCAACGTGCACTGATCCGAAATTATGATTTAAGATTTGAAATCTTTCCGTCTGTCGGTGAGCTTATTTCGGTAAGCTTATTCTACAAAAATATTAGTAACGCAATTGAACAGGTTGTTGTAACGGGAAGTGCATTAGGCTCTGAACGGACTTTCTTAAATGCGAATAAGGCTGTTAACTATGGCTTGGAATTAGAAGCAAGATTCTCATTAGGATTCCTTGGTAGTTACTTATCCAATTTTTCGGTAAATGGTAACTACACAAGAGTTCATTCATCAGTTGAAATCGATGCAACAGAAACAACAATCGAACGAAGAAACAGACCTTTGCAAGGGCAATCTCCCTCTACTATAAATCTCGGTTTACAATTTAATGAACCGTTTTTCGGTACTTCATACAGCTTATTATACAACAGATTCGGCAGAAGAATTATGGAAGCTGCAACAGCTTATGAGGATGATATTACCGAAGAACCGCGTGATCTTTTGGACTTTGTAATTACTCAACCACTGATCAGCAATTTTGAAGTAAAACTTTCCTTTAAAGACATTCTAAGTCAAAACCAAATCTTTAAGCAAGGAAAAGAAAACGCGAGAGTAAATAGCAGAGAAGCATCTGTTACTTTGGGAATTTCATATAAACTATAAACATATTTAACAAACAAAAATGAGGTATAGAATGACAAAAACATTTCTTTTTCTGGTCGTGATAGTAATAACCTGTGTAAACTTTAGTTTTGCTCAGTTAGCTCCTATCGATAGTGTAATAGAAGGAAATATTAATTCCGATGCAGTATTAGTTAATTCGAAAAAGTATTTGCTGCGCGGATTTGTGAACGTTAACCCTCCAGCTAAACTTACAATTCAACCGGGAACGATTATTTACGGAGAACAGACTTCAAAAGGTACTTTAATAATAAACAGAGGTGCTCAATTATTTGCTGAAGGAACTAAAACACAGCCGATTGTTTTTACGAGTCAACAGCCTGCCGGGCAGAGGGGAGCGGGCGATTGGGGTGGAATTATTATCGCCGGCAATGCATCGATAAATGTTCCCGGCGGAACCGCGGTTATTGAAGGAGGCACAGGTACGATTTACGGTGGTGGTGGTAATCCTAATGATGATGATAATAGCGGCGTAATTAAGCATGTGAGAATTGAGTTTTCAGGAATTGCCTTTTTACCCGATAACGAAATTAACGGACTTACAATGGGCGGTGTTGGAAAAGGAACCACAATTGAATACGTTCAAGTCAGCTATTGCGGTGATGATTCCTTTGAATGGTTCGGCGGAACAGTGAACGGAAAATACTTAATTTCTTATGCACCTGTAGATGATGACTTTGATACCGACTTTGGCTTTCGCGGAAAAATTCAATTTGGATTTGTACTGCGCAATCCAAACATTGCCGATATAAGCGGCAGCAATGGCTTTGAATCGGATAATGACGGAACGGGAACTTACAACACGCCCCGCACACAGCCGCATTTTTCGAACATTACTGTGGTCGGACCTATGGCAGACACTGCCGGCTCACGAAATCCAAATTACAGGAGAGGAGCGCATTTAAGAAGAGCTACTCAAACCTCAATTTACAATTCGATCATAATGGGATTTCCTATCGGGCTGCTTATTGATGGTTCCGGTTCAGCCGGTTCGGCTATTGGTGATACTTTGCAAATTAAAAACAGTATTTGGGCTGGCTTACGTGCCAACAATGGTATTACAACTAATGCAGGCGGATTTGATGTTGAGGCGTGGTATGATAATCCGGCTAATGATAATAGAAAATATACACAACCCTCTGAAGTGATGTTAATCGATCCCTTCAATCTTACAAATCCAAATCCTGTTCCGGCGGTTGGTTCGCCTGCGTCTTCAGGTTCAAGCTTCAGTCTAAGTCGACTTCAAGATCCTTTCTTTGTTCACACTTCTTACATCGGTGCTTTCGATCCAAGCGGTGAAAGATGGGATGAAGGCTGGACGAATTACGATCCGCAAAACACGGATTATGTTACCGGTATCGAAACTGTCGACAAACCGGTACCGGACAAATTTTATTTAAGTCAGAACTTCCCAAATCCATTTAATCCATCTACGATGATTTATTATGAAATACCGGAAGCCGGATTCGTTTCCTTAAAAGTTTATGATGTATTAGGAAATGAAATTGCATCATTATTCGAAGGACATCATCATGCCGGAGCTTTTACGGTAAGCTTTTCCATAGGATCCTTTGGAGATGCGAGCGGACTTTCTTCAGGTGTTTATTTTTACAGATTAGTTTCAAATAATTATTCAATAACGAAGAAGATGAACTTGCTGCGATGATTTATTGCTGATAGAAAAGCAGGTTTAACGAGACGCACTACTTACGTGCGTCTTTTTTTTGTCAGTAGGTAAATAATTAAAATTTTGGTAGAGGATCTTCTAAAACAAAAACTAGAATTATTGGAAAACAAAAAGAAAAGGATGAAAAAAAAGCATCTACATAAAAAATGGCATAAAGCAATTGAAATCGCTAAGCATAATTTGGAAGCTAAGAAGGAAAGTTGAGGTGTAGGCAATAATTAATTTTTTATAGACTTAGGAGTCTTAATTTTTTATTTTAAGGAGGAAATTTTTAAAAGAGTGTTCTAACATTGTTAAAGTGACACTGTCTAAGTGTATATTCTTGCCAGCAGGGATAAATATTGGAGTAATTAGATATCTTTAAGATAATTGATTATCAATATCTGTAAATACTTTTAGATTAACCTATAATACAAATACATGAATATCTTCAATGTCCATAATTCAATAATAGATGAATACTCAAAGTATATTTCCAGCTTTCTTGAGATTTCAGATAAACGAATCCGTGATGCTGTTGATGATTACTTCACTTCAAGAAAACTTTGGCCACAACCGTTAATACAGTTTAATCCATTTTTTGATTCGGCTGAATCAATTGATGAATTATGTGATAAGAATATCATGCATCCTGAGCTTAAAAATGTATTTAATGTAAACAGGTTATATAAACATCAGGTTGAGGCACTTAAACTTGGCAGTAACGAACGTAATTTCATTGTTACTTCCGGGACGGGTTCAGGAAAATCTCTCACCTTCATTGGCTCAATCTTCAACTATCTTTTCTCTAATCCAGGTCGTAAGAAAGGAATAACTGCGTTAATTGTTTATCCAATGAATGCACTTATTAACTCTCAATTCCTTGAAATTGATAAATATAAAAACAACTATGAAGAGAACACAGGAAAGCAATTCCCTATTACATTCCGTCAATATACCGGACAGGAATCCAAAACAGAGAAAGAAGAAGTTCTTAAAGAGCTACCTAATATTTTATTAACCAACTATATGATGCTCGAATTGATTATGACGAGGTTAGGGGAAAGAGATTTTCGGAATTCAATTGCTGATCATCTCCGATTCCTGGTTTTTGATGAACTGCATACTTACAGAGGCAGACAGGGCTCTGATGTCTCAATGCTTATCAGGAGAATTAATTCTAAATGTAAAAATAAGATCGTATCAATCGGAACATCAGCCACAATGGTCTCCGGAACTTCAATAATTGAACAGAAACAAAAAGTTGTTGAAGTAGCTGAAAAAATATTTGGTCAGAAGTTTGAAATCGATCAGATAATAAATGAAAAATTAATCAGATCGGTTAGTGATGGAAAATCGAAAGTTGTTAAATCTGAATTAATTCGTGAATTAGAATCAGGTTTTGAAAATGGATTGACAAAAAAAGAGCTTATTAAGTTGAATTTAGCTTGCTGGTTTGAGAATGAAATAGCGCTTGATACAGCAGATGGAGAACTGGTTCGAAAGAAACCATTGATGAGAGATGAGATTATTAAGCTGCTTAGTCTCAACACCGGATTAGGAATAGAATTATGCGAATCGAGAATTAATCAGTTTTTAATTCTCGTAAATGAAATCAACAAAAAAGAAGGAAAAACTGATTCAGCTATTCTGCCGTTTAAAGTACATCAGTTTATTGCACAGACAGGGACAGTATACGTTACTTTAGAATCATCTGAAGAACGAATAATAACACTTGATCCGGCAGGAATTGTTATTGATGATGAGGGCGAGAAAAAACCACTATATCCGGTTATTTTCAGCAGAACTTCCGGCATGGAATTTATCTGTGTTAAAAAAGATATAAGCAAAAAAATACTCGAACCAAGAGAATTTAATCAGAGGATTCCAGAGGAGGAAGAGGAGAATGTTGAGCTTGGATACATTATTACAGAACAGGAAGAACCGATATGGAGCAGCGAGCAGTTATTAAACTTACCCGATTCCTGGTTGAAGATTCGCTCTAATGGTGAAGCTGATGTTAAAAAAGAGTACAAAGACAAGTTACCACAGAGAATTTCTTTTGATGAATTTGGAAAATTTTCAGATAATGAAAATGAATTTGCTTATAAAGGTTGGTTTATGACCGCTCCTTTACTTTTCGATCCGACATCAGGAACTTTCTATGATCGAAAAACCGCAGAAGGTACAAAATTAACAAAGTTGGGAACTGAAGGTAGAAGCACGGCTACTACAATTCTTGCTTACTCGGCTATCAAAGCTCTTGAAGATGAGAATCAGAAATATGATGAACAGAAGTTATTAAGTTTTACCGATAACAGGCAGGATGCAGCGCTTCAAGCCGGACATTTTAATGATTTTTATCGTGTGGGTAAATTACGAGCTGCCATCTATCAGGCTCTAAATCAGAGCCAGAGTAAAACACTCGATCATTCCACAATTACACAACAAGTATTTCAGGCATTAAATCTTAAACAGGAACAATATGCAAAAAATCCTTCACCATTACCATTTCAGACTGAAGAAAATGAAAATGCATTTAAGAATTATCTTACGTACAGGATTCTCTCTGATTTAAAAAGAGGCTGGAGAGTTACCCTTCCTAATTTAGAACAATGCGGACTTTTACAAATAGCATACAAGCATTTGAAAGAGACCTGTGAAGTAAAGGATTTCTGGAAAGACCTTACATTATTAAGTAGAATGAATGTTGAGGAAAGATATGATTTCTTAATTCAGGTAATTGATTATTTCAGGAAAAATTATGCTTTGGCTCATACAATGCTGGAACCGAATGAAGTGACCCGGATTTCAAGTGTCATTAGAGAAGAGATAAAACCGGAGTGGGGATTGGATGAAAATGATAAGATTGATCTGCCATACTATATGAGGGTTGAAACTTTAACAGCTAATTATCAGAAAATCTATACAGCAAGCATTGGTGCTCAAAGCTATTTCGGAAAATTTCTTAAAGCAGAAGCTAAAAAGCGGGATGAAGTAATTGATAAAAATAACTATACAGATTTTGTCTATAAGCTTCTTGATAAATTAGTTCAGGCAAAGTACTTATCACTAAAAGAAATAAATCAGGGAAAAACAAAGTTAAAATTATATCGTCTGGAGGTTAAAACAATTTTATGGAAGATCGGTGATGGTGAAACAGTCATTCCGGATAAAATACGGCTTCAGACTTATAAAGACTATACTCCCAAGATCAATAAATATTTCAGAGATTTCTATCAACAGGATTTTTCTAAGCTGAAGATAATTGAAGCCAGGGAACACACTGCACAAATTAAAAATGAGGACAGGAAGATCAGAGAGAAGCAATTCAGAGATGGGGACATTAGTCTGCTTTCCTGTTCACCTACAATGGAATTGGGAATTGATATTGCTACTCTGAATATTGTTCATTTAAGAAATGTGCCTCCAAGTCCCGCAAATTATGCTCAAAGAAGCGGACGAGCAGGGAGAAGCGGGCAAGCTGCGCTTGTTTTAACATTCTGCTCAAATTATTCGCCTCATGATAAACATTACTTTAAGAATTCGGCAGACATGGTTTCCGGTGTAGTTCGTCCTTCAAGGATTGATTTGTTGAATGAAGAGTTAATGTTAACTCATCTTAATGCGATTTATTTATCCAAAGCAGGGATAAATGCACTTGATTATTCAATTGGTGATCTCGTTGTTATTGATGACTTAGTTAACCTGAAACTAAAAGATAGCGTTAGAGGGAGTATAAGTTTCAATACCGAGAGAAAGAATATTGTTAGAATGTATTTTAAAAATGTTATCAACCAGATTGAGAATGAACTTGTTAAAACTTACTGGTATAAAGAAGATTGGATAAGAAAGAATATAGATGATATTCCCAGAAAGTTTGATGAAGCATTAAACAGATGGAGAGAGATATACAAATCTGCAATCAGGCAAAGAGCCCGTGCTCAGGAAATCATTAATAATCCCATTTATTCAAACTATTCTGAAGAGAGAAAAAGAGCTTATGCCGAAGAAAAACAGGCAAATAAGCAAATTGATCTTCTGATGAACAGAGACTCTGAATCAAATAAAAACTTTTCTGAATTCTATCCCTATAGATACCTGGCTTCAGAAGGATTTTTACCAGGATATAATTTTACTAGGCTTCCTGTTAGAGCTTATATACCAAAAGGTGAAGATGGTGAGTTTGTTTCACGTCCGAGATTTTTAGCATTACGAGAGTTTGGACCCGGTAACATTATTTATCATGATGGCGCAAGATACAAGATCAACCAGATGATTCAACACGAAATGGAAAGTAAAATTGAACGAATGAAAGTTAGTAAGTCATCTAATTATGCTCTTATGGGTGAGGACTACCAACTTGAATATTGTCCATTTACAAAAGTTTATTTAAAGACTGATAAGGAAAGAGAAATTTATACCGACATTCTTCCACTTTCAGAAAATAGAAGCTATCAGATAGACAGAATCTCCTGCGAAGAGGAAGAAAGACAATCAATGGGATATGATATTAAAACCTTCTTTACAATCGAGGGAGTTAAGGATAGAGTTGAGACGGTCGTTATTAAAGATGGAACGGATGCTCTGTTAAAAGTGAGATACATTCCTGCAGCAACACTCATTAAATTAAATGAAAAATGGCGGTCAAAGAAAGAACCGGGATTCTTAGTTAACATTAAGACCGGTTTCTGGAAAAGTGAAAAAGATTTAGAGCAGGGCAATGATCCAACAAATATCAGAAGGATACGCCTTTTTACTAAAGATACTGCCGATGCGATTTACATCCACCCCTTGAAAGCTTTATCATTCAAAGATGGATTAGAAGCCGATTCTATAATCACGCTGCAGTTTGCGTTGAAGAGGGCGATCGAGAATATCTATCAGGTTGAGCAGAATGAAATTGGAGTTGAGGTGATGGGATCAACAGACTGGCCAAACATTCTAATATATGAAGCTGCTGAAGGTAGTTTGGGTGTCTTATCGCAGTTAGTCTGTGACAAAGATGAATTTAAAAAAGTCATTAACGAAGCTTACAAAGTTTGTTATTTTCAAAATGGTGAAGATACGAATCCAAAAGCCGGACCTGCTACTTATGAAGATTTACTTAACTACTATAACCAGTGGTATCATCAGCGGATTGATCGCTATCTGATTAAAGATCAGCTCGAACGACTAATGATTTGCGAAATGGAAGCAAGAGGAGCAAGCGCATTTGAAAATTATGACGAGCAGTATGAATTTTTGTTAGAAAGAATTGATCCTAATTCCAGCACAGAAAAGAAATTCTTAAAATTTTTATTTGATAGTGGTTTAAAACTTCCGGATGAAGCACAATACAGTCCTAGTGATCTTTATGTAAGACCGGATTTCTATTACAAAAATGAAAAAGCATGTGTCTTTTGTGATGGAACACCTCATGATGATAAATTTGTCAGGGAAGATGACAAAAAAAAACGAGAAGCACTGCGAAATAAGGGATATGATGTTATTGAGTTTTACTACAAAGATTCGCTCGAAGATTTAGTAAGAAAAAGAAGTGATATTTTCCATAAAGTAAAGTAATATGGCTACAGACTTTCAACCAGGTTCACTTGTAAAACTTCGTAATCGTGATTGGGTGGTAATGCCTTCTGATGATGAAAAGCTTTTACTTGTAAAACCTTTAGGTGGAACTGATGAAGAAACAACAGGAATTTTTCTTCCTTTAGCAATTGAAGATGAAAAACCTAAACCAAGCCAATTTCCAAAACCATCTTTAAATGATTTAGGTAATTACTCAACTGCTAAGTTACTTTATAATGCTGCCAGACTTTCTTTCAGAAATGTTGCCGGTCCGTTCAGGTCAATCGGTCGTTATTCATTCAGACCACGATCATATCAGGTTGTTCCATTAGTGATGTCTTTAAGACAAGATGTTATTCGATTACTGATTGCTGATGATGTTGGAGTGGGTAAAACTATTGAAGCGCTGATGGTTGTGCGTGAGATGCTTGATCGGGGAGAGATAAAACGGTTTGCAGTTGTCTGCTTACCTCACTTATGTGATCAATGGCAGCAGGAGCTAAGAGATAAATTTTCAATTGATGCGGTTATAGTCAGATCCAGCACAGCCGCTAAGTTAGACAGAAAAATTCGTGGGGATCAGACAATATTCAAGCATTACCCCTATCAGGTTATTTCAATTGATTTTATTAAATCTGATAAAAAAAGAAGTTTGTTTTTACTTGATTGTTCGGAACTTATTATAGTGGATGAAGCACATACATGCACTCGTCCGGTTGGTGCAAGTCCCAAACAGCAGCAAAGATATTATCTCGTTCAGGATATAGCCAAGAAAAAGAATCAACATTTAATCCTGATGACAGCTACTCCACATAGTGGTAAGCAACCTGAGTTTCAATCTCTGATTGGATTATTGAATCCTGAATATGAAACATTAGATATTGTTCAAGCTGATTATGAAAAGAGAAAAGAAATAGCCAACCATATTGTTATTCGACGAAGAGTAGATGTTCAGCAATGGCATGAGACTACTTACTTCCCTGAAAGAGAACAGGGTGAAATTGCATATTCGCTCTCTCCGGAATATAAATCTATCTTCAGTGATCTTTTGACTTTCGCACGATCAATGGATACTTCTGAAATAGCTCAAAACGCACGCAAGAAGTTCAAATACTTTGCGATACTTTCTTTGCTGCGTGGTGTTATGTCAAGTCCAGCAGCAGGAATAGAGATGCTTACAAGAAAAGCTCAGAAGCTTACCGATGAAGAAGAGCAGCAGGAAGAAATTATTAATCCGGTAGCTGACAGTGATGAAACTGATTCTGATGCTACTCCTGCTAACCTGATTGAGAAAATTGAGCTCAAATCTAATGAAGCGAAATTACTTGGAGATATATCCAGACGATTAGAGAATGTTAAGGACAATAAAGCTGAAGAAACGCTGAAAGTGGTAAAGGAATGGATAAGAGAAGGCTATAACCCGATAATCTTCTGCAGGTTTATACCAACAGCAAAATACCTGGGTGAATATTATAAAGATAAGCTTCCAAAGAATACTGACCTTTTAGTAATAACCGGAGAAATGGTTGATGAAGAACGTAAAGCAAGAATAGATGAATTTGGTGAATCATCCAACCGAAAACTTTTGATAGCAACTGATTGTCTTAGCGAGGGCATAAATCTACAGAAACATTTTACTGCTGTATTACACTATGATCTGCCCTGGAATCCAAATCGTTTAGAGCAGAGGGAAGGCAGGGTTGATAGGTTTGGACAAACTGCAAAGAAAGTAAAAGCTTTTATGTTGTGGGGAAAAGATAATCCGATTGATTCTGCAGTCCTGAATGTTTTATTAATGAAAGCACGTCAAATCAGAAAACAAACAGGAATATCCGTTCCTTTCCCCGAAGATAGTCAATCATTAATGGATAGTCTTTTGAATGCTGTGATTCTTAGTCCAAATGCTGTAAAAATAGACAGGCAGCTTGAACTGGATCTCGACTTTGAAGAAATTCAGGATAAATCAGTTTTGGTAACGAAAGCTTATGAAAAAGCTGCTGAAAGAGATAAGCTTACTCATAGTGTATTTGCTCAGCATTCAATAAAGGTAGATGAGATTGAGCAGGATCTTAAGGATACAGATGAGGCAATTGGTGATCCGGAAACTGTAAAGAATTTTGTATTGGATTCTATTTTACTGCTCAAAGGTCAGATGAAACCTTATAAGGAAGGTTATCTTTTATATACAACAAACTTACCGTTCGTCTTCAAAACTATTTTCAACAGGAAAGATGAAGTAAGGATTTCTTTCTTTTCACCAACGCCTGAAGGTTATGAATACATTGGCAGAAATCATCCTTTTGTTGAGCAGCTTAGCCAGTTCTTATTAAATAATGCATTGTTATCAAACGGGCAGCAAAAATTCCTTGCAAGGACATCAGTCATCACTACAGATAAAGTTCAATCTAAAACCGCCATATATCAATTAAGGGTAAGGAATATCATAAGCGAAAGTGCTGGCAGCAAACAAATAGTTGCTGAAGAAATGATTCTTTGGGGTTATAATGGCAATGTTAAGGACAAAGCATTTTTATCTCAGGATGAAGCAAAGAATTTATTGGAAGAGGCTTTTCCGCTTAAGGATTTATCCATTCAAAGACAGACTACTTTAATAGAAAGTGAAATAAATTCACTTGATTCTATCAACGAGCTGTTTAAGGGTGTGGTAAGACAAAGATCAGAGAAACTGATTGAAGCACACGACAGATTCAGAAAACTACTTGGTGGAAGAAGATACAAAGTGGTTGAGCCTGTTTTACCGCCGGATATTTTAGGTATTTACATTTTATTACCAACTGTTAAATAATGGCGAAAAGAAAATTTACTGAATCGGAAACAATGGAGTTAAAATCATCTCTTTCAGAAAGGGAAGAAATTCTTGAAACAATTTCAGCGTTTTCAAATAAGAGAGGTGGAAAAATACTTGTTGGAATTGATCCATCCGGCAGAATTACAGGTATTACTGTTGGTAAAAACACTATTGAAAATCTTGCCGGAGATATAAAACAGAATACTGATCCCAAAGTATTTCCAAATATTACCGTTCAAAAAATAAATTCTAAAGATGTAATTGAAATCTTTGTTCCAGAATATCCGGTTAAGCCGGTATTTGTAAAGGATAAAGTTTTTATCAGGGTAGGAAAGTCAAATCAGAAAGCCTCGGCAGAAAAAATCAGATCATTTATTAACGAGCAGAGAACCAGATACTGGGATAGTGAAGTTTCTTCTGTAAAGCTAAGTGAACTATCAACTCAGAAAATAAAATCATTTGTCAGAAAGTATGAAGAAGAAAGAGACGCAATTCTTGAGGGACCAAAATCAACAGAATCAATTCTGAAAAAGCTAAATCTGGTAAAGGGTAAAAAGCTGACAAATGCTGCCGTTCTCTTATTCTCAAAACAACCTCAATTACATTTTTATAACTCACTTGTTCGATGTGCAAGATTTAAAGGAAATGAGCCGGTTGATTTTGCCGATATGCAGGATATTGAAGGAACAATTATCGAACAAGTCCCTTCAGTATTAACTTTCATTAGAAAACATCTTAATATTGCAGCTTTAATAAAAGGAAAACCTGAAAGAGAAGATATATGGGAAATTCCCAAAGATGCTTTACGTGAAGCCATCATAAATGCAATTTGTCATCGTGATTATGAAAGCACAGCAAATGTTCAGGTAAGAATTTTTGATGACCGGTTGGAAATATGGAATCCGGGATTATTGCCAAATAATATTTCTATAGGGGAGCTTAAAAAAGAGCACCCTTCCATTCCCCGCAATCAATCAATTGCAAAATGCTTTTATATGATTAAATATATTGAACAATGGGGAACAGGAACCAACCGCATCATAAGATTATGTAAAGAAGCAGGAATAAAAGAACCAGAATTCAAAGAAGCTGGAGGAAGTTTTATTGTAAGCTTTCATAGAGAATTTGACAAAGAATTGAAACCTGAATTAAAACTATCTGAAACACAGAAAAGAATTTTGGACTATCTTTCTGAGGTTGGTGAAGCTTCGACTGAGGAAATCTCCAATACACTAAGAATCGCACCTAGTACAGTGCATCGCAATGTTAAGGGATTAGTTGCGTTTATTGAATGGACAGGAATCTCTATAAGAGATCCAATGGGTAAGTATAGACTAATAAGAGATAAAAATGAATAAGTTAAGAGATGAGTTACGAATGCGGGAGTATGCGGGAGTATGCGGGAGTAAATGCGGGAGTAGTGCAGGAGTAAAATTTGGCAATTATGATGCATAAGCGATGCATATGTTGTAATGCCTAAGTGTTGCTTAAGTAATGCCCAAGTGAAAAATGCGGCAGTATGCGGCAGCTTGCGGCAGTAGAACTTGTAGAAATGTCGAAGCATGTCGAAGCATGTCGAAGCAGAAAGAATGAATGACCAAAAGAAATTCAGTCTTGCATTTTCTCCCGCACGACCTTTGCATTTATTCTGCACAACCTTTGCAAGAGTAATGCAAGAGTAAAAGTCTAAGCAAAAATGCGGCAGCTTGCGGCAGTAGATGCGGCAGCATGCCGCAGTAAATGTCGCAGCTGTGTCGGAGTATGACGGAGTAATGACGGAGTAGAGTTTCGCAGCATTTCGCAGTAGCTTCGCAGTAACTTCGTAGTAAAAAAATTGGCAGTGTGTGCAGCAGTATGCGGCAGCATGTCGCAGTAAATGTCGTAGCTCGTCGCAGTAACGTCGCAGTAAATATGCCTAAGGAATGCCCAAGTAAAATGCAGGAGTAGTACAGGAGTTGTGCAGGAGTAATAAGGAACTCATCCCACCCCTTCTCTTAAAAAGAGAAGGGCTTATTGGTAGAATTGACTTTGTATTAATTATCTTGACAGAAATTAAAATGTAAAGACATAAGTGATAATAAGTCTCTCTCTTTGTAAGAGAGAGATTAGAGAGAGTTCAAGAACATTGTAATAGATTAAAAAAGTTTACTAAAAAACATCCTTAACGTTACAGTTAAAAATATACGGGAAGAAGTAGCGAAGTAACAACAACATTTTATGAAAACCACTTCCATACATATCGAAGGACAAATAATCTCACCGGAGATTTTCGACCGGCTGGAATCGAATGAGATTTCATATCAATTGCCGCAAGACTTTGGTTTTGCTAAAGGGATACGCCTGAAGGATGAAATTGCCGCTGCCTGGGCTGATGCAAAAGATCAATGGAATATTTTTAAAAGAAGGATTGAAAAAATATCTCCCGAAGAGAGCGGCACAACCGAAACAAGAAAATTCTGGATTGTTCCTTTACTTGAATTTTTAGGTTATAACCTGTCTCTTTCAAAAGCAGAGGAAGTTAACGGGAACAGCTTTGCTATCAGTCACCGTGCTTCTAATCTTGACGGCTTTCCTGCGCATATTGTCGGATGTAATGATAGTCTTGACAGAAGAAAAGATAAAACCGGACCTCGACTTTCTCCACACGCACTTATCCAGGAATATCTGAACATAACCGAACATCTTTATGGAATTGTTACAAACGGTTACCAGTTGCGACTGCTCAGAGATTCAGGCAAGCTTATCCGGTTAACCTACCTTGAGTTTGATCTTCTCCAGATGATGGAAGATGATCTCTTTGCTGAGTTTTCAATTATGTATCGCTTAATTCACTCTTCACGAATGCCGCAGAAATTTGGTGAAGGCGATGCATCAATTATTGAGCAGTATCATCAACTATCGCTTGAAGCTGGCGCAAGGATAAGAGAGAAGCTGAGCATCGCAGTTGAAAAATCTATTATGACTATTGCAAACGGATTCTTGAAGCATCCTGCTAATGATGAATTGCGGAGTAAAATCAGGTCTAAGGAAATAGACGATGAGAAGTTTTATCAATACCTGTTAAGATTTATTTACCGTGTTCTGTTCCTGATGGTGCTTGAAGAAAGAGATATTATTTATCCGAATAAGAAGGATGAAAGGTCTGCCGAAGCAGATAAATTAGATTATCTGAGAGATATCTACTATAACTTCTACAGCATTACAAGAATAAGAAAGCTTTCTGAAAATATTTTCTTTTTTGATGAAAAGCTGGAAGACCTGTGGATTGCTCTCAGGAATACTTTTAAAATATTTGGTGATGAAAGACTTGCTTCAAAGCTGGGAATTTATCCTCTTAATGGTGATCTTTTTGATTATGGTTCTATCGGTATTCTCAGCGATTCAAATCTCGATAATCATTCCTTGTTGGAATGTGTAAGAAACTTAAGTCTGTTTGAAAACCCCGAAACTAAAACCATTATCCGTGTAAATTATGCTGCGTTGAATGTTGAAGAGTTCGGTTCTGTTTATGAAGGACTGCTTGAACAAAAACCAACAATCTATGATGATGGAAATGAAATAAGATTTGGTTTTGAAAAGGGAAGTGAACGCTCATCCTCCGGCTCACATTACACACCTGAAGAATTAGTTCAGCCATTAATTAAACACTCACTCGATTATGTAATCGAAGATAAATTAAAAAACACGCAGACTCCCCCCTTTACCAAAGGGGGGACGAAGGGGGGTTCAGATGTAGCTGCTAAAGAACAAGCACTCCTCTCCATCAAAGTCTGCGATGTTGCCTGCGGAAGCGGACACATCCTCTTATCCGCAGCAAGAAGAATTGCACAGGAACTTACAAAAGTCAGAACTGGCGAAGACCAGCCCGCTCCCGAACCATACAGACAGGCAATACGAGATGTTATTAACCATTGCATTTACGGAGTTGATAAAAATCCTCTCGCTGTTGAACTCTGTAAAGTTGCTTTATGGCTGGAAGCTCACAATCCCGGAATGCCGCTTAACTTTTTAGACCATAAAATTAAATGTGGTGATTCTATTGTTGGACTTGCACGCATTGAAGAGCTGCAGAACGGAATTGCCACAGAAGCATTTAAAACTCTGCCCGGTGATGATAAGGATATTGCCGCATCTTTCAGAAGACAGAACAAAACAGATATTAGTAACCGTTCTCAATATACACTGACTGATAATGATGTAGTAATTGAAAAGCTTAATAAAATTTCGGTGAAGTTTAAAAGCTTCAATTCTTTACCTGATAATACTGTTGAAGCTGTTAAAAAGAAGTCAGAAGAGTTCGATGTTTTAAGAGGTGAAGATTGGTGGAGTTTGAAACAAGTTGCTGATTTACAGGTTGCTCAATTCTTTATTCAAAAGACTCTTGAAAACAAAGATTTTCTAGTTACAGACAAAACATATTTCAGAATTTTTGCTGGCGAACGAGCTAAACACGAAAGACAAATAAGCACTGCAAGAGCAGTTGCGGCTAAGAAAAAATTCTTCCATTGGTTTTTAGAATTTCCTGAGGTGTTTTCTGAAGGTGGCTTGCCCGGCGAAGTCCCGAGTAACGGGACGAAGACGGGATTTGATTGTATTCTTGGTAATCCGCCATTTTTAGGCGGACAAAGATTAAGCGGAACATTTGGTGATGAATTTTTGAATTGGGTTAAAAGTGAATATGCACCGGCAGGAAGCTGCGATTTAGTTACTTATTTTTTTAGAAGAATTTATGAACTGCTAAGACCAAAAGGTTTCCAGGCATTACTTGCAACAAATACAATCGCACAAGGCAATGCACGTGAAGGTGGATTAGATGTAATTATAAATAATGGTGGAAATATAAATTTTGCTATTCGCTCAATGAGGTGGCCTGGAGTTGCTGCTGTAGAGGTTTCTCTTGTTTCGATATATAAAGGTGATTGGAAGAAAGAAAGATTTCTTGGCCATAATAAAGTTTACTACTTAAGTGCATATCTTGACGACACGAGGACATTAGGAAATCCGTCTCAATTAAAACAAAATGAAGGGAAAAGTTTCCAGGGCACTACAATACTTGGCGATGGTTTCTTAGTTGATGAGATACAAGCGAAAAAATTGCTCTCTAATAAAGATAATGAAAAAGTTCTGTATAAGTTTCTTAATGGTGAAGATTTAAATACTGGTCCAGAACAGAAACCAAATAGATGGGCAATTAATTTTTTTAATTGGGATGAAAATTATTGTAAAGATAACTTTCCTGAATGCTTCGATATTATATATAAATCTGTCAAACCCATGAGGGAAAAGATCACTTATTCAAAGAACGCAAAAGAAAAATGGTGGCAATATGAGAGATTTAGACCTGAATTGTACGAGACTATTAATGGTTTAACTAGAGTTATGGTAATAGCTCAAACAAGTAAAACGGTTGCATTTTGTTTTGTTCCCAATGGTTTAGTCTATGGTATTGGAACTATAGTTGTCTCATTCCAAACATACGATAAATTTGCTGTTTTGCAATCTACAATGCATAACCACTGGGTTTGGAAATATGCTTCAACTATGAAAAGTGATTTAAGATATGCTCCTACCGAAGTTTTCGAAACTTACCCTTTCCCCCAAAACCTCACAAAAGAAACCGAAGCAGAGCTTGAAAAGATAGGATTAGAATACCACGAGTTCCGCCGCCAGTTAATGCTGGATATGCAGCTTGGTTTAACAAAAACATACAACTTGTTTCACAACCCTCAATGTTCAATGGACAATGTTCAATCTGCAATGGATATAAGAGAATTTAAAAGTGCTAAACTGCAAATACCAATGGAAGAAGCAATACAAAGAATAGAAAAACTAAGAGCACTCCACAAACAAATGGATGAGGCAGTCCTAAAAGCTTATGGCTGGATAGACATAAACTTAGCCCACGATTTCTATGAAGTAGATTACCTTCCAGAAAACGACAGAATCCGTTACACCATTTCCCCAGAAGCCCGCAAAGAAATTCTAAAAAGACTATTAGAACTCAACCACAAAATACATGCAGAAGAAGTTGCGAAGGGGTTGTGGGAGAAGAAAGGGAAGAAGAAAACCAAAGCTTCTGTTGTGAAGGAAAAGCAAATAAACTATGGACAGGAGGAGATTTTTGGAGAGTGAAAGAACTTTACGTGAAAGATTAACTGAATTGAAAAAATTTTTATCTAACAGAAGTACTTAATTAGAACATCATTAATTAAAAAAACAGTTATGAAATATCCAAAACCAAAAGTGATTTTGATTGATCTTGAGAATGATTGTAATGAAAAGCTAAAAAATGCAGGTTAGAATGTATCGACCGGAAGCTTTGGGAAAGCTTATAAAGTACCAAAAGAAGATAAATATGATTTCATATATGCAGACTATGAACTACCAAATCTTAGAGAGCAAGAAATTGTTGTAATTGATTTACAACAAAACCAACCACACGACAAAATACCTAAACACAAAGTGACAAGAGATTCAGATGTTGATGTCAGAATTCGATTGCTAAATGGATTTGTAGATCCACGACCACTAACTATGTTACTACACAAACAGGATTTTGGGGTTATATGGTCAAATGGTGGAATATTTATAGTTTTTGCGGAACCGTTTATTAAGCAAGAAATTTATTCAGCTGAAAAAAATAGCTGGAAAGAGTGGCAATTAAAAAGTGAATTGGAGGTTAATCTTTGGTCATTTCTTCCATTTTTTGAAAAAGAAATGATTATAATTAATGATTCTTCAGGAGACGAATTATTTTATGCAGAAAAACCAAATCACTGGACTCCTATTTTAACCAAATATTTAAAAAATGCTCATTATACAGCTACCATTCACAAATCATTCAGATTTAATAGTGAATTACTCCCTATCTTATTAAATAAATATAAAGAACCTATCGGATGTTTATTGGCCACAAATACAAATAGCTTTATGGTTATTTTGCCACACCTCAATAATAAGGGTGACTTATTAGTTGAGTTGGTCTCAAGTTTATTACCAGAAATAAAACCTGAACTATTTCCATTCAATGAAGGTAGCAAGTGGATTAATAGAATTGATTATGAATTAAATGAAGTAAAAATAATTAAAAGCGAAATTGAAAAGATAATTGATGAGAAGGAGAAACTAATATTTTTATTGAATCAAAAGATAGAATCAATTAAAGAGAAATATTCTTCCCTATTTAAGATACTCACTAAAACTGGGGAAGATTTAGTTGAGGCAATTGAAGAAGTATTAAATATATTGGATTTCAAAAATGTCAAAAACATTGACAAGGAAATTGAATCGAAAAATACCGGTCTGCCAAGGCAAGAAGATTTGCAAATTCTTGATATAGAACCATCACTCCTCGTTGAAGTAAAAGGAATTATTAGGTTACCTCGGGAGGATGACACATTCCAAATAGTAAAATACATAACAAGGCGAATGAAAGAATGGAAAAAAACAACAGTAAGAGGGTTGGTAATTGTCAATCATCAAAAAAACTTACCTGCTTTGGACAGAGAAGTTAACCCATTTACAGAACAACAAATTAAAGATGCAAAACATAATGACTTTGCATTAATTACTACTTGGACCTCGTTTCTATTAGTAAAAGGAATGTTAAAGCATAACTGGAACAAAGATAATATTAGAAGAAAATTTTATAAATCCGGTATGATAGATAGAATCCCAGAGCATTATGTATTTGTAGGTAATATAGAAAACTATTGGGAGCATCATAACGTAGTTGGTATAAAAATCGAATCTGAATCAATTAAAATTGGTGATCGAATCGGATATGTGTTAGAAAACGATTATTTAGAGGAAGAAATAAAATCGATGCAGGTCGAAAAGGTAGACAGAATTGAAGCCAAGATTGGTGAGTTGGTTGGTATAAAAACTATTTTTAATAAAGATGAATTAAAAAAGAAGATAAAAGTGTATAAAGTAATTCAATAGGACAAAGAATTGAATTCAAATAAGCTAAATAAAATTCTATGGATAACCATCAAATCAACCCTGCGTCAGGATATTTCATCACGTAACATAAAAGATCCTAAAATCAGATTACGGGCAATTGAAAATCTTGAAGAGCAGCTCAGAAATCATTTCCCTGATGTCCATAGAAATCCCATCGAATTATTACAACACGATCGAAATGAATTTAAATGCAGGTTGGGTCAATATAAACCGACTGGCAGTCTTAGTGGTGCAGAAGAGAGTATCATAAACAATATTTATGATTATTTGGAAAATGATTTAATAAGTCCCGATCCTGAAAAATTCTGATTTTAAATAGTGAAATTATTCTTGAAAGTTATATGTGTTATAATTATGTTTCATATTAGAAATGTGAGTTATAAACTCACATATCAAATATAGAATCTAATGATTATGAGGTTTTATAGGAGTATTGTGAGCTAATACCTCACATTTTAAATATGAAAAAGCATATCTCATATCGTTCATCAGAACTATTAAATACCCTCATAAAGAATGATAAACAGTTCTTTACACTTAACGAAGCAATGAAAATCCTGAGTTCAAGCGAACCAGACGCTGTGCGTAAATTACTCGCCGATATGACTAAAAGAGGATTGATACTCCGGATTAAAGATGGACTCTACAATGTAATTCCGTATGAAAAAAATAGTGAAGAATACTTTCCAAATTGGCATTTAGCTGCGCAAGCTATTGCTGAACCACAGGCATACTATATTGGTTTTTACAGCGCACTTGATATTCACGGATTGATTACACAACCTTCGCTAACTGAGCAGGCAGTTACAGAAAAACAGATTGTTCCTAAGTATCAGATTGTAAAAAAAGTAAAATTTGAATTTATAACTTTAAATAAAAAAAGATTCTTCGGTTATGAAAAAACCTGGATTGATGATTTCAATAAAGTCTATTGCAGTGATCTTGAAAAAACCTTTGTTGATTGCCTCTATAAGCCAAACTATGCTAATGGAATAACCGAGATTATTAAGGCAATTTATAAGAGCAGGGAAAAAATTAATACCGATAAAATTCTAATGTATCTTGAAAAGTTTGATGCACAGGTTGTATATAAACGATTAGGGTTTATTTTAAAGCAACTTGATATCTTGCAACCGATTACGTATGAAATCAAATCTAAGCTTAGCAATTCGTACACATTACTTGATCCTTCGTTGCCAAAACAAGGTAAACATCATTCTGAGTGGAGGATAATTGATAATGTTGGAATTGACACTGCTGTAAATTCTATTTTGACCTAACTATGATAAAACCGGGAGACATACAAAGAATTGCTCATAGGCTTGGGGTACGGGATACTCAGATTGAGAAAGACTATGTTATTGGATGGACGTTAAAGGGAATATCAGAAATCAGGTATTTAAAAGAGAGATTAGTTTTTAAGGGCGGAACAGCATTAAGAAAAATATATTTCCATAATTACCGTTTATCTGAAGATTTAGACTTTACATTTAAGGGTAATGACTATATTACCAAAGAAATTAACAAACACTTTGAAGAACTTATTGAGTTGGTAATGAAAGAAGCCAGGATTACTCTGAAAATACAAGACGAAACAGAACATCAAACTGGAAATTATAATTTCTACTTAGGTTATTCAGGTCCGTTAAGTGGAATAGGGACAAATAAAAGTATTAAAGTAGATATTGCGAATGACGAGAAGCTTTGTAGTGATCCTTTTGAAAAGATTGTACATAATGAATATTCTGATCTGAAAGACGGTTTCAAGATCCTGAGCTATACTCTTGGTGAAATTATTACAGAGAAAATGAGATCATTATTGCAAAGGACAATGCCAAGAGATTTATATGATCTTTGGTACCTGTTTGAAATAGAGAACAAGGACATTGAAGAATTTGTTTATGACTTTCAGGAGAAGACCAGGTTTAAGAATCTAAACCCGAATGAGTTAACGAAGACAGTTCAAAACAAGAAAGAAATATTTAAACGTCAATGGAATGACCACCTGGTAAATCAAATCAAAGATATCCCTGAATTTGAGGATGTGTGGAGAAAGATGAGAAAGCACTGGAGAAAGTTCGAAAATGTTATTAAATAGATAGAGTGTTTAGGGTTTTTAATGTTTTTCACATTAAACGAAATTAAAAATATTACTGAAGAAAGAATTAATTCCTTAAAAGAAAACCTAGTTGCCGAGGACAAGCATCTTGAATATAAATTAACTTTACCAAACGAAAAGTATGATGACAAGAAAGAATTTTTATCAGATGTATCTTCCTTTGCTAATGCAGATGGCGGTGTAATCTTTTTTGGAATCAAAGCAAAGAATGGAATACCGGAAGAAATTCCGGGACTTGAGATAGATAATCCTGAAAAAGAAATTTTAAGATTAGAAAACCTGTTGAGGACTTCTATTGAACCCAGAATCAGCGGAGTGGTTTTTCATCCACTCAAACTATCAAATAGCAGGTTTTTAATGTAACTTAAAAATCCACCTTCTTAGAAGGTGGATTCTTTAATAGAGAACAATCAGATTTTGTTTCCCTACACCCGAATTTATTATATAAAATTTGTCCAACTTGTGGACAGCCAGGAAATTTAATAATTGACTATGATGAGAATTATTTGGATTTATTAATTGGCCATCGAGTTAGATTGGAACAATGTTAAATAAAATTAAAATGGAGAAAAATGTATATGAAAGGTGAAGAAACAAAAAATTTATTAAAATATTTCTGAATGAATTCCTTTAGTGCAAATTAAGGTATGTTATTCCCCAAAAAACATGTGAACATGTAGGGAAACCCAATCTTCTATTCGTACGCCATAACTTAATTAACTGTCACAATCTAAAAAACTTTTAGGTAAATTAATTTATAGTTCCCATCCCCGTCCTATAGTTACTAACACCCCTCCTTCTTCTTCTTCTTTACAGTCGTCGATGGAACTGACGAAGGCATTTCTAGTTTTGGCAGTTTAATGTCCGGTTTTATACTTGTCTCAGTTTCACTTCCTGTTTGTGGAGTGCCTCCGAAGAATTTACTTATCTCTTTTTTCTTCTCGTACTTTGAGGTTTCTTCGCCTGTTAAATTATCCGGAATAACCGGAAATAAAATTTCATCTTTCCATTCTTCAATGCCGCCTAACAAAGTATAGACGGATTTAAAACCTCGTGCTTTCAATAAGAACCATGCTTGAGCAGCGTGAATCCCTCCATCGGAATAAAGAATTATTTTTTCGTTGCGGAAAAGTTCACCGTCGTTTAACTCAGTAATTTTTTTATTAAAGGCTCCGGGTATGTGATATTCTTCGAATGATTTTTCATCTCTCAGATCGATCAATTTATAATCTGCTTTGGCTTTAATAATCCAATCAGCTAACTCTTCGGCAGTAATATGATCAATTTCCTTCTCAACAATTAAAGCTAGTTCTTTTGAATTGATTGAAACCGAAGAATTTTTGTAAGGACTTCCGGCGAATATCGCGAAGAAACCGAGTATCACAGCTAGAATACCAAGCTTACCTTGAATGCTGAATTTTTTAAAAAGCTTTTTCATTATTAATTCCCCTGTAATTTTTTAGCAAAGATTTTCTCAACTTTTTCTGCACCTATAAAGCCGCCAACGGCAATAACTACTACAACAAATACTAATAATCCATAATTTACATTTAAAAGCTGCGGAAGGGTTATTTGTCCCATCGGTGTTGCATAAAAAAAGTTTTCGATATAGGGAAAAATTTCACCGAAGATGAAAATGCCTAACATCACTCCGAAGAGATAAAAGAATCCGTCTATTCTTCCTGTTGAACAAGCAACTGCGGAAGTGCCGGGGCAATAACCGCCGATAACGAAACCGAATCCGAGAATTAAACCGCCGGCAATTTGAGGAAGGAGATTCGTTGGCGTAATGTAAACAAGAGAGATATCCACAATGCCAATCCATGCTAAATAAAATAAACCGATCATTGCTGTAATGATTGCGGTGAACATGACTTTGAAGACCGTCATATCGGTAAAATAAAATTGCGCAGCTAATTTTCGAGCGCCGCCAAAACCTGCCCGCTCTAAAAAGAACCCGAATCCGATACCGATTACAACAGCTATAATTAAGCTGACTTCAAAATTAAAATAATCGAATTTATAGAATGGTGCGTTCATGTCCATTGCCTCCTCATAAAATAAGCAAGAGCATAAGCCCCTGCAAAAACCATCATCATAAAAGCCCAACTGCCAACATTCAGCAGAGCGCCTCCGGTTAAGGCTTGTCCGCTCGTACAGCCCCGGGCTAATTTTGCGCCGAAGCCCATAAGTGTTCCGCCAAGTAAAGCCAACATCCATCTGCCTTTTACCGAAATACGCGGTCCCTTTTCTGTTGAGATTTTAATTCTTCCGGCTAATGCACCGGAAATAAATCCGCCTAATATTACTCCTATAACTTCAAATAGAAGCCAATCTTTTAATGGGCTTTGAGTTCCGTCTCCAATATATTCGGCAAAGAAAGAATTGTTCGCAGCATGTTCGGGTGCAACTTCGTTTACGCCGACAGAAATTAAAGTGGTGAACGCACCGGAAGCACCCAAACCTCTTCCCATAATTACAAACGCCGCTAATAAAACTAATCCTAATCCAATACCTGCTAAGTAAGGATTAGAGTACGGCTTTGGTGTTTTAATTTTTTCAGCAGCTTGAATATTTTCTTTAAACGCTGCATCATTTATACTTGTCATTTATACTGCTCCGTGTTAAAAAATTATTTAAAAAATTCATGCGACCAATGACTGTATTGTCCTGCCGATACAATCACAAAACGTAAGATCAATCCTCCTGCAATCACCATAATAGGTGCAATTGGTGTATGCTTTATCTTATGATTTACGGCGAGTAATTGAATGAATAATGGAATGATAATCCCAACAGTTACTACGAATACCCAGAATGAAGCGGCAAAGGGTCCGCTCAAAATTAATTCCGCCGCTTGAATATGAGCTTCGGAGGATGTTAATAAACCTGTAATCATTAATATTATCACAAATATTTCGAGAGTTAAAAATCCGTTGTCGGCTTTTGCTAATAATTCTCTTTCGTAAACATCTTTGGCAATCATGTGAACGAAAGCAGCAGCAGAGGAGAGACCAGATACTAAAAACAAAACCCAAAGAATGGAAGTATTCCACAATGGACGCGCACCCAAGGAGCTAAGCAGCACTCCGGTATAAATTCCCAATACTGCACCTGCAAGCATGCTTATCACACCAATGTTTTTTACAAGATACGGATGCGCATTCATTTTTTCGGAAATCGAATTTAACCTTTGAATTTTTTTCAATAAGAAACCTGGAGGTCTAAGAAGAATGTTAACAAAAAGAATGGGATAAATTAAAATTAAAATCCATGCGCCCCATGACATCGGCGATGCAATTTTAAATGTTGTATACAATCTCCAGAAGTATAATTTATGTTCGAGGTCAAGAAACAGTGTAAACATGCCAGCACTTAACAGCACAAAACTTATTAAAGGCAGGTAAAAACACGAGCAATTGGTTTCTTTATTTCTTCCTTTAAATAAAAAGTAGCCTGAAATTATCATCATTCCGGCTACAAATCCGCCAAGAAAAAGATAAACCGGAATTTCCCATCCCCAAACGTTCATCGATGGGTCTATCATTAAATTATTTCGAGTGTTTGTTAATTCATTCATTTACTTACTCACATTAAATAGAAAATTTGAGGTTTTGTACCAGCCGCAGGAATATTTGTGTGGTGCTTACGCGATTTAAGCAGCTTGCTAACTTCACTGTTTGGATCGTCTAAGTCGCCAAAATACATGCAGTGAGTCGGGCAGACATCAACACATGCCGGATTCATTCCTTTTTCAACGCGGTGTATGCAGAGGGTACATTTATCGGCATAACCATCAGGATGAATAAATCTTGCATCGTACGGGCAGGAAGCTAAACAAGCTTTGCAGCTGATGCATTCCTTATGATTTACAAGTACAACTCCACCGAGATCATGAACGTGGCTTGCACCGGTAGGACAGCAAGAAACGCAAGGCGGATTATCGCAATGATTACATCTCTCACTTCTAATTTCCATGTGTAAGTCAGGATATTTTCCGATTACTTCCTGAACAATCCAATCGCGGTTAAAACCTTCGGGAACATTATTTTCGGTTTTGCAGGCAACTACACAATCCATGCAACCGACACATTTTTTTGTATCTATCACCATTCCAAATCTTGCCATCTTAGACCTCAACCTCGAAGGTGACAAAATTGACATTCATGCCTGTGCCGCCCATTAAAGGATCAATTACATATTGGGTAATTAATTCCGCATCGCTTGCGCCTTTCATATAAGCGCCTTTAAGCATTTTGGAATTGTGCCCGAATCCATGAACCATGTAAACACAATCTGTTCTGATTCGCTCGGTAGCCTTTACTTTTATTTTATTGCTTACAATCCCGTCGATGTTTTTTAGTTTGATGTAGTCACCGCTTTTCAATCCATAACGGTGAGCAATATCTGAATTTATCCAAATTTCATTTTCATCCATCATGTCCATTAAAACTCTATTGGATTGAGTTCTTCCGAAGGAATGCACAGGCGCTCTTCCGTAAAGAAGCCTGAAATAACCCGGCGGAGGTTCTTGAGGCTTTGTGTATTTAGGAACGGGATCGAAACCTGCCCCAGCAAGCTGGAGCGAGTAAAATTCTACTTTACCTGAAGGAGTTGGAAATTCAAGCAGCGCACCTTCTTCAGTGAAGATGGGTTGTTTTTCTCCAGGTATGATTCCATCTTTTTTCAATTGTTCGAAACTGTAACCAACAGCATTCAACCTATATTCGATGTACTCTTCAATGTGATTCCATGGGTAATAATTTTGTAAGTCTAATCGTTCTGCTAATTTTTTTGCCATCCACCAATTCGGCTTTTGATCATGCGGGGAATCAACAACAGGCTGCCGCAGAGATACGAACGGCTCTCTGAACCACTCTACATTTATATCGTCATAGCGCTCAAGATAAACCGATTCAGGTAAAACGACATCTGCCCAGCCTGCTATTTCACTTGGTATTACATCTATCACTACCATCAAATCCAAATTTTGAATTGCTTTAATAGTTTCTTCTTCATTCGGTAAAGCATGAATTAAATTGGTTGCATATACAAACCAACCTTTAATAGGATATGGTTTGCCGGTGATAGTAGCTTCTCTAATTCCATTTGTAATTGTCTCGTGAGCGAATGGATATTTATTATCAGGGTTATCCACCTTTCCTTTCTTTGATTCAGGATAAGGGGGATATGGATATGAAGGAACGTCCATGCTGACAGGTGTATAAAAACCTCCCTTAACACCCCAGTTTCCCATCAACGCATTCAGCAGAGCGATTGCACGACTGCGCTGCGTGTCATCGCCGTACCATGTTGCATGTCTCCCGGGATGAATCAAAGATGCCGGACGGTAACGTGCAATTTCATGAGCCGTTTTAACAATTAACTCCGGATCGATTCCGGTTTCAACATAAGCCCATTCCGGAGTGTAATGAGAAATTTCAGCAGTGAATTGTTCAAATCCGAAACCATATCGCGAAACGAATTCTTTATCATAAAGGTTTTCTTTGACAATTATATTCATCCAGGTAAGAAGCAATGCAAGATCGGTTCCCGGTTTGATTGGCAGATAGTATTTTGCTTTACTTGCTGCCACCGAATATCGCGGATCGACTACGATTACTGATGCACCATTTTCAATCGCTTCAGCGAATTCTTGAACTTGAGTGTTGTGCATATTTTCACCGAGATGAGAACCGATTAGAACGATACATTTGGCATTCTTAATATCAGTTCTTTCCGGAGAGCTTACATCTTCACCGAAGGTAAGCTTGAAACCAACATCTCTAGGACCCCTGCACTGTGCAAATGAAGGCGCGCTAATGTTTTGTGTTCCAAATGCTTTCAGTGTGTGCTTAAAGAATGTTCCACCAATACCGTGGCTGAAGAGAGCAATAGATTCAGGTCCGTACTGTGCTTTTATTTTATTCATTTTTTCGGCAATGTAATCGAAAGCCTCATCCCAGGTAACTTCAACCCACTCTTCTTTACCTCGTAAACTTTTTCGGATAAGAGGTGACTTAAGTCTATCGGGATCGTAATGTGCACCTACACCGCCGGTACCGCGCGGGCATAGTCTGCCTTTGCTTAATGGGTCAATCGGATTGCCCTCAACTTTCCATAATTTGCCATTTTTTAAATATGCTATGGCTCCGCATTTCCAAAAGCAAATATCACAGTAGGTCGGGATTTTTTGTATTCCTTTTACTTTAGCTTCATCTATTTTTTTTGCACTTTTAACAACCATGCCTGCTGTGCCGGTAAGTGCAGCGGCAGTTCCTAAAACAGCGCCGGTAATCTTTAAAAATTTTCTTCTTGACAGAGAATTCATTGCTTTTCCAGAATATTAATTATAGTTTCTTTTATGGTGCCGCATTCAGTGTGATTTTTATATACACTGCAATCGCGGCATTCCAATACTGCACAAATATTATTATGGTGAGAGTAAGTCCAGCAAGGTTTTCCATGCTCTTTATAAGCTGAGCAGTTCGATTTGTCGTTATCAGAGCAGCCGGTAATTTTCCAGCAGGGAATTAATGAATAAATTGTTTTAATACCTGCTATGCTTATTTTACTTTCATTTATTGCCGATCTGATACAACGTAATCTTTCGATATCCGATTGTGAGTAGAGACGATGACCCGATTCTTTTTGAAATGGTACAATCAAGCCTTCTCTCTCGTACATCCGTAACGTGTGAACAGAAATGTTAAGCAGTTTAGCGGCTGCTGAGATGGAAAAAACCGGTGTTTCTTTGTTAATGATTATCCCCAATTTTACAATTAACCGTATTTATTTTTTGACATTTATAAATATCAATTACTTTGCCAGCACCCGGATTGAAATTTCTTTGCAGAAATTAAGTGAGAAGATTTTTTTCTTATCAAAGTGAAGAAAAACAATAGGCAGATTCTATTTATTGAGAATTGATGAATAGCAAGCAATTATTTGATGAAAAATTCACCACAAAAATATCTGTAGCACAGATTAAGCGAATCGTTAAGGTGCAGAAATCTGTGCAATCAAAAAAAAGGCTATACCTAAATTTCTAAAATGAAAAGCGATCAAAAACTATAAGTTGTTCATTTTTAAATCATTAAAAACGAAACCTAAAAAAGAAACAACACTTTCAAGATGATAAGAATATTCACATAATATTGTGGCTAATAATTTCACCCCGTTGGGGTTTTACCTGCTCTCATTACAATTTTCTATAATAATTACACCTCTTCGAGGTTAATTGATTCGCTCGGTGAATAAAAACTAATCGGAACGATCCTTCGGAAATATTTTTGGTTAGAAATTTAGGCTATAAATAAATTTTGAAACGCTTGTTAACCTTTGCAGGCTTTAAGAATAATTTTATACCAGGTTCAGGAGGAATAAATGAGTCTGCTCTAAAAAGCATGAAATTCAATTTTTCTGTTTTTAATTTGAACTAATCTCGAAATATTTTTACAATAAAAATACCTTTTTAGAATATCCTCATAGGTAATCAGATGGCGGTTAGTTTCTTGTAAATCTCCTTAGCTGAAATATAATCTTCGGGAGAGTTGATATTAAAAAAATCATATTCACCGGGATCTGTAAACTCATCGGCTTCTATTACATGAGTTTCCACAGCTTCGATTAAGTTATTCATGGAAGCACCCTTTAACTTTTTTGAGCGAGGGCTTTGATTAAAAGAAGCCGCTTTAAGTAAAAGACGGTCTGTTTCTTTAAAAATCTTCCCGGTATATATTCCCGGGAACGGCTGTACTCTTCCATTGTATTTCAATAATGTGACAGGAGAATTATACTTCGAATCAATTAACCCTTCCAATAATTTGATAGAAAGAAAGGGCATGTCACAAGTTAGAAAAATATTTTTTTCAGTTTTGGAATAAAATAAACCTGCATGAATTCCGGAAAGGGGTCCAAAACCCGGAAGTATGTCTTTGTGGAGATCAAAATTTAGAAAGGAGTAGTTTGAAGGATTGTTCGTAATTATTTTAATGTCTTTTAGTAACTGAGAAAGAGTGTCGACTATATGTTCAATAATCGTTATTCCGTTTATTTTTAAGAGTGCCTTATCTGAACCTATACGGGAGCTTTTGCCCCCAGCTAATATAATCGCCGTAAAGTCGTGCTTCATTTTTTTGTTGAACCGATATTAAAGTCGAAGTAATCAAAATCGCTATCGCTTAAAAAATAAACATTTTTGAATTGCCTCATTAATTTACTGCGAACCACAAGCACGATTTTACTTTGACTTTCATAAAACCGTAGAAAAATGTCGGTGATTGCGGGTTCAAAACCCTGTCCTTTTAATTCCAGCGGACCAATCTCATCAACGATAAACCATTCAGGGGATTCAGTAAAGATCTCACTGAGTTTTTTTTGTGCCCAGCGAAAAACTTTCTTATCGAATTTGTATTGACCAATTTTAACTTCTTGCGAGCCGGATTTTTTTTCAGGCAGTTCAAGCAATTTTTTTTCTTTTGTTTTTATTCGCATCAAATATCTTTTGCCGTCTATTACAGGCGAGACTATCCCGTCGGCGTTCTTATTTCTGCACCATTCAATAAGCCGCGTTGTTTTACCTGAGCCTATCTCACCCGTTAGTATAAATAATTTTTTCATTTAAATTCCGTGGTTGTGAACAATAATCCAATGAAAGAAGATTTAAGAAAATACGATAAACGTTTTATTCCTTTATATTTTAATGAATGATTCCAATTTATAGTTACAATCGTTCGGAAGCGAGGAAATAAATTTATAATCGCTTCAAGCTCTTCCGAATAAGCTGATTTTTTTCTGTTCAGAAATTTTCTAAACAATTTAAGAATAAACGGAGACACCCATACATACCAAATGAAGATAACAAACAAAGAGCGGACAATCATAATTAGAATTTCAATTGTTTTACTTTTGCTTATTTCAGGATTCAAATATGAATAAATAAGTGAAAAAGAAATTAATATTATAAGCAAGATGCCCGATGGTTTTTTCCACCATGGCTTTTTCTTTTTCCTGCGTTCACCAAATAAACGATTATTGTTCAGCATGAAATTTTGATTTACAATTTCATCAGATTTATAATCGATGAAGTTTGTGATTTTCGCTGGCATTCTGCCGGCAATAAAACCTATAAAAATTCCTGCAATCAGATGCAGTCCAACATACAAACTAATGAGTACGCTGCTGAATTTAAATCCACTGTCAGCTTCAACCAGAAAGCCGAATTGTGCAGCGGCGAATTCACCGAAAAGGTCAATGGATTCCCAAATCGTATTGCCAAAAACTAATGTGACGATTATTATTTTCTGCATTCCCGATAATAAAAGTGTAACTACTCCTAATATAAAAGCTGAAGTTTTATAGTAACTTCGGGAATAAAATAAAGCTTGACCGATCAGACCCTGCATAAGTACTGCCAGATGAGCTGTTATAGGCGTATGAGGGCTTACCATTCCTTTAATAAGCAGCACAACAAAAGTCGATTTAATTATTTGCGTTTTATTGGGAGAATAGTAAGCAATTAATGAAATGAAAATAACTGCTGCACCGCCAACGAATATGCCTGTAAAGGGAATTTTAAATGCGTGCAAAATTCCACCGAAGGCAGCTTCACTAAAACCCCACATTGCAGTAAGCCGCCAGGATGTAACTGCCGGTGCTTGAAGAGATTTTTCTTCATCCAACGATATTTCATGATAATCCTTCAATCTAAATAATCTTGCAATCTTGTAATACTGTAATCTTTTATTCTTGCAATTTTTCTTAAATGGCTGCCCTTCCGAAGTCCTATGGATCCTTAGAGAACACTTCAAGTTGGCATAATCTTATTTCTCTTCAAAAACCTCGTCAACCCAGCTTAAAGCGGCTATCATTGAAGGAAGACCAATAGTAGGAAGAGTCAGCAGAATAGTATGTCTGATTTCTTCCTTTGTTAATCCGGCTTCAAGCGCCTTACGGGTGTGCGAACGGACTGCCCCTTTTAAGCGCGCCCCTGCAGAGATTGCTAACTTAATTAATGCCCGTGTCTTATTGTCAAGCGGTCCAGCCGAGTGAACTTTATTGCCAAGCTCTTCATAAGCTGCTGCGACATCCGGATATTCATCTATAAATTTTTGGAATCGTTTTGGGAGTGCCATCTTTTATTCCTCCTCTTAGTCAGTTTTAATTAAAATTTACGATTGCAAATTATCAAACATTTACCTCTAATGAAATAAAGCTTGGTAATTATAGTCTTGAGTTATTAACTCACCTTATGCAAAAAATGAACTGCACCACCAATTGATGATTTTGTATTGTAACAGAGTTATCCGAATTCGTTAATTCGATTTATATGAATTTATTTGAAATTACGAGCGTAGAGAGGGGGCATCCTGAAGGGATTCGGGACAAGTTGCCCCGTCTTTACAACCGTATAACATGACATCTCTCATAGCTGGGGAACAGACTTAAACTAATTTTTTCTAAATTTTGCGTACATTGAGTTACAAAGTTAAAAGTAAGTCGATTCCATATTAAACAGAGGGTTTGTATTCAGTTAAGAAAAAAAATTATCGAATACAGATTAAAAGAAGACCTTTTTCTCTATTTCAAATTTATATTGGACAGTACTGAAAAAAACCTTTAATTGGAATGGTATTTATTAAACTCTATTGAGAATATTAAAACTCTTTATTAACTTGAAAATAAATTAAAATAATGTATGTATAATGGATGTTAATTCATTATAGTTGTTAACGGCAAAAGCTTCTAATTCAATAAAAATTATTACACTAAAAGAAAATGATAATGAAACAGATAAAATCGTTGAGAAGAAATCTGATTCTAATTGCTTTATTAGCTGCCGGTCTATTAGGAATAAATTGTTCTGAAGTAGTTGCTCCGGCAGACACCATTCCTCCTGAAACTCCGAGAAATTTTACACTTTTAGGCGGCGGCGATGGACAAGCCTTTTTAAGATGGACGGCAAACACCGAATTGGATTTAGACTCCTACAGAATTTACAGATCGATAAACAGTTTAACCGCATTCAAGTTAATAGCCTCTACAAGGCAAACCGAATATGTTGACAGATTTTTAGATTACGACTCTACATACTATTACTATATTACTGCAATTGACAGAAGCGGCAACGAAAGTCCTCCAAGCTCAATAATCGATGTTCAGCCTTTAAATGTTTCCGCTCCGCAGCCGCCAAGAAATGTAGTTGTCTCCGGATATAATAATCCCTCCATCAATTCAATTGAAATAAGAATAAGCTGGACGCCGCCGGATATAGGGGATCTTAAAAATTATTATATCTACAGGGGAAACGATTCGGATTTTGTAGTGAATAATTCATCTTTCATAGACTCAACTAATGTCGGCATCTATGTTGATAAAAATGTTCAAGTCAATTCAAAATACCATTATAAAATTGTAGCGATAGATAAAGGATTTAAAACCAGTCTTCCAAGTAAATCAAACGGTGATATGGTTTTGGTGAATCCGCAGATAATAAGCCCGGCAAATTTAAGCCGTTTCACCGAGCCGCGAGTATTTAAATGGACGGAAGTAGAAAATGCAGTTTCATACAAAGTATTCATTGGAAGAGGACCCTTATCGGATGTCATTTGGTCTTCTTCAAAAACCAAGGATACTGAGATAATTTACACCGGTCCTAATTTGCAATCATCTCAAATTTATTATTGCTGGATAACCGCATTCAGTAAAGATAAAATTATTCTTGAGAATCAAATCGAAATAGAAGCCGAAATTAATTCTTATAGTTTAATAAACAGTTTTTTTAGTGAATAAAATTATTTTTCAAGGAGATTAACGATGTATTCCAGAATGATAATCCTAATATCTCTTTTTATCCTGATGTTTAATCTAACCTTAACTGCACAGCAAGTAAGCGTTGTGTTAAAGAATAGTAAAGTGGTGGTCGGGCAGTTGATTGAAGAAAATCCCGAGCACTTAATTTTGCACAATGATTTAGGACAAATAATTATAAAGAGAGAAAACATTAGCTCAATTAACTACGATACTTTTATTAAGATGGAATCATCGTTAAATGCAATAACTGAGTCGAAGTTAAAAAAGGATTCACTTCAGTACGGAAGTAAGTTCGTCCTCAACGACAGGGTAGTAGTACATCTTAGAAACGGTAATGTAGCAGCCGGATTGCTGTTAGCTAAAAGTTTGGATATGATTATGATTCAAACGGATATCGGAAAACTTGTAATTCCTAAAAAAGATATTAGACTGATAGAATATATCTCAAGTGAATATGCCGAGAGGGGAGAGATAGTTATCGTTCATCTAACAAATGGAAATAAGATTGAAGGAAATATTTATTTTGAAGATTCCGATAATCTGACAATCGATTCTAAAATAGGAAGATTAACGATCGATAAGAAAAATTTAAGAAGCATTGAATACACGGGTAAAATTGGTTTAGCTGAAACGGCTCTTGTAGATCAATATACTGCGATGGTTGTCGGGAGAACATTGGTTGAACCCCGTCTCGACGAAATATTATTAGGATATGCACCGGGATTTGGGAACGACTTCAAACCCGGTTATAAACTTGGTTACATCAGCAGATTTCTATTGAGCGAACATAAAGGTTTTTATCTTAGTGCATTGGGCAGCTTAGGAATAACATATTTCGCTTTGAATAAATCACAGTTTGAGAATCAGCCCATTCCTATTTCGGCAAGGGGAGGTGCCGTAATCTCAACAATTAGCGCAGGTGGAATGATCAGCGTTTACCCGCAGGAATCTTCTTTCTTCGAATTTAATTTTGCCCCGATGGTTACAACGCATATTATTTTTTCAACATTAGAGAAAAATTATCCCTCGTTTCCCTCTCTCAATTCTAAAGTAACAGAGACTAAAGTTAAGTTTGGCGTTGGGACAAAATTCGGTATAGACATTAACCTCGAGAATTTTAAAGTTGGTGTATCTTATGACAAACACTTCATTTTCGGGGAAGAGTCGATTAATTATTTATCGTTAAGTATTGTGAAAAATTTATTTTGAATAGATGCACATTAGGAACATCATATTATTTGTATTTTTAGTTAATATCAGTTTTGCTCAACCGGAGTTATCGAGACTTTCACAAGCGAATAGAATTTTTTTTGTATCTGAAATTTCAGGACCTACCTCAAATATAGTGAATCCAGCCGGGTTAGCTGTTAGACCCGATGACGACGGGGCTTTAATCACTTATGATTTTATTGACTTGAACGAGCAGGGTAATACTTTTGTCTCTTTCAGCATGGGTGATTTAGGTATTTCCTACCAGGATATTTATCGTTATGACGATATCAGAATACAAAGCTATTCCCTTAACTTATCGATAGGTGGCGAAGTATTATCTATCGGTACTTCAAATAAGATAATGTCGATTGGCTATTCAAAAAGTGATAGGCAATTCTTTAATATTGATATTGGATTGTTGTTTCGTCCAGCAGAGTCAATCAACCTTTCATTTGTCGCCAGAAATCTTGGAGAGCCTGCTGCTGATAGTTTAGACTTTGTAAGAAACTATACATTCGGTGCAGGTATTTCTTTGTTTAATGAATTCTTACAGCTCTATACTGAAATTGATTTCAAGGAGAAAACCAGAGTTAGCAACAACTTAACCGGAATTGCCGGCATTGTTTTAAGTCCGATTAATTTTCTTGAATTGCGGTTAGGTGTTTATAAATCGCCGCTAAAGAATTATGAAGGTTTATTAACCTTCAGCTTTCTAATTGAAAAAAGTTTTAGATTATTGGCGTCAACACGGTTTAACGAAGAGAAGGAGCGAACGAGATATTCGTTAATGGTGGTGTTACCGCTGCAAACGGTAAGTTTCTGACATTTTAATCGAAGTATAACAAATTGGTTGAAGAAGTGTCGATCATTAAAAAAATACAGATTAATCAAAAATATGATTCGGTTAGAAAGATTATCAATAAGCCCAAATAAGATAAATACCACCAAATATTACAAAAACACTGCAAATTTTTTTATCCACGAAATTGTTTTTAAACCTTCAGACCAGTTGAGATATTTCTGAACTTTGCCCGTCAAAGTTTCTGCACTGACAATTATTATTGATAGATTCTTAAAACCCTTAGCTTCAGATTCGGTTAGCAAAAAAGCAGCGATCGACGCGAGGCTTGTTGTTACGCCAAATTTTTTAGTAATTGTTAACTCATTTTCAGAGGGTGATTAAAATATTGATATAGCTGTTAGAGTTATTGATTCATCCGAAATAAATTTGAAAGATTTGGCAATTAATACAGCAATTACTGAAACAGATATAAAATTTCTACAGCCCCGGGCTCCAATGATGAGACAAAATTTTATGATTTAATTCGGCTGATGCTTCCTTCTATAAATGAAATTTCATTTAGACAGTTAATTGATAATAATGATTTATCATTTAAATTTGAAGATATTTTGTTATCCGGTTGGAATATGGAAAAGATAAATGGGGTTGTGTACATTAAGAATAGTAGTACAAAAGAAATTTATCAGGCTGGATCATCGTTAGAATAATTATAAAAAAAGTGCTGATGAATAATATCTTCAACAGCACTTGTATAACCAGTTAATTAAGGAATATTATTTAAGAAGATTCATCTTAATCGTCTTTTGCATTTGTCCAACAGTCATTCTGGCAAAGTAAATTCCGCTGGTAACTTTGTTTCCAAAATTATCTGTTCCATCCCATTCAACAGAATATTTACCGGTATGCAACAAATCATGATCAATTAGCTTTTTAATTTCCTGACCGGTTATATCGTGAATACCAAGAGCAACTTTGCCTTCGTTTGGTATTGCAAATTGAATCTTAGTATTTGGGTTAAATGGATTGGGATAATTTTGTGAGAGTTCAAATTTTGCTGGAATTCCACCGCCCTCAGTAATTACGTTCTGTGGTGAATGGGGATTACCATGGCAAGGTTCACAACTTTCCTGAACTCTGACATTTTCCAAAACTCCGGCACCATGACAGGTTAAACATTGTTGTGCATAAGCAGGAGTAACATATTCAGGAACAAAGGTACCTGCAAAGTAAGCATTAAGAACTTCACCTGTCTTAACAGCTAGGTCACCGGTAATTCTAGCACATCTTTCTTTTCTATCAGCAGAATTAAATTTTTTATTAGCCTCAATACACCAGTTGGTGAGTGATGCGTGACAAAGTACACTGCCAGAAACAGATTGTGGCAGACTTATACCATTGAAAGTTCCGGCTGTATATTTGTTATCCAGAGCAAACTGATTTGCTTCGTCAGAAGGCATTAAACTAGATGCAGCCCAGCCATAAACTTCCCAGATAAGTGGACCGGAATTAGCTTTATCAACAACTAAACTTATTACAGCCGCTGCTGCATTTACTGCGCCACATAAAGTACCCCAGGAAGCACCACCGCCCCTTCCATAAAGCATTACTTCATAAGGCATAGTCGTCCAGGGATCACCAATTAGCTGTGTCTGTGCTTCAACAAAAGCTCCAAAACATCCGGAACAGCATTCGTATCCACTCAGCTTTAAATGATGTGCACGAATTCTGATTGATTCAAGATCAACCGGTGCATAAGACCAGGGCCAGGGTGTTAAAGTTGCTTTTCCTTTTACCGTTGCTGTTGTTAAGAGACTTGAGGCACCTGCAATTGCTGTTATACCAACAGCAGCTTTGGAAGATTTTAACAAAAAATCTTTTCTTGTAATCTCTTTGTCCACTGTGTTTTTCTCCTTTTTTAAATTAATTGTTTTGAATCAAAAAATTAGGTTTTTAATTTCATTCATGGAAAAGAGTCAATTGAAATGCCACAGGTACTTTTTGATTATTTCCAAATCGTGTTCAGTTAAAATTTAACTCACTAACGAAAAAGTAATTTTTGGGTTGAAACTAGAGGAAGTCGGAATTTGAAAAAATTTATATTTCCAAATTTTAAGAAATGAATTCTCATTAATTGTAATTATTATAATTTAATGAAGAATTTACATAAGATGAATATTAGTAAATAGAAACCATTTCTAATCAAAAACAATTGATGTGTACGTAAATTAATTTTTTCAAGCAGATGATTATTCTCTTCGATGTTAACGAAAGTTTCTAAAGATTATTATCAAGATAGAAGAAGGTAAAATCCTCCAAGAATGACCAGCACACCGCAAATTCTTTTAATCCATAAAATCGCTTTAGATTCTTCAGACCAATTCAAATATTTCTGAACTTTGCCGGTCAAAGTTCCGGCTCCGACAATAACGCTGCAATGCCCTATACCAAATGCAGCGAGCAGTATAATTGAAAAGATATAATCGGTTTGTGCTGTTTGAAACACAATGCCTAAAACAGGTGCCATGTATGCAAAAGTACAGGGACCCAATGCTAAACCAAAAAGTAATCCAAGAATTAATGCTGCTAATAATCCTCTTGTTTTTGTTTGTTTTAGTCCGGCATTATTCCAACTTGCCTGCAGGAAAGGTAGGTCAAGCGTTATAATATCAAGAAGATAAAGCCCGACTAAAAAGAAAATTCCGGCTACAAGATAATTTCCAACTCCGCCAATATCTCCCATTAACCTGCCGAGCGATGCTGTAATAAAACCAATCAAAGCTATTGTTAATAAAATTCCCAGAGAAAAGACAAGTGAAATGTTGAACGTTCTTCCAACAGTCATTTTTCCTTGTGAGCTTATAAATCCCACAATCAATGGAATGCTTGAAAGATGACAGGGCGAAAGTAAAATACTTAGCACACCCCAACCGAGTGAAGCGAGCACTGCAATCCAGGCTGCGCCCATCATTGCTTCATACAAAGTAGTAAATAAGCTTTCTAACATAAAACTCCTTTATGGTATAAGGGACAGGATTCAATTGAAAATTGAGAGTTGAAAATTGATTATTGCCGAAGGACTCCGTTGGAGAAAATTTTCAATATTCAATGTTCAATACTCAATTATTAATATGTTAATATATACCTTATACCTCAACTCTTCTTAGGTTTCAATCCTTTCCCTTGCAGCAGCTTATCAATCTCTGCTTCGGGATAAAATCCTTCGTGGCGATGGAATTCTTTTCCGTTCTCATCAAGAAAAACCTGGGTAGGGATTACTCTAATTTTATAGAGCTGTGCATAATATTTTTGCTGCTGTGTCCACACATCATAAAAAATAACCTTTACCTGATCGCCATATTTCTTTTCAATGTTTTTCATAATCGGCTGCATCATTTTACACGGAATACAGTTAACAGAACCAAGTTCAATAAAAGTTACTTTGACTTTTGCTATGCTGTTTTCCTTTTCTTTTAATTGAGCCGAAAAAACATAGCTCGCTGCAATTATAATTGATATAAGAATTATTAGAGTTAATTTTGTTTTCATTAGTTTATTCCTTCTTTTAACCAGGTAAGTATTTGATCGTCTTTTGGAATTATACCATAACTTTTTACTTTTTCATTAACAACCAAAGCCGGTGTCATCATAATTCCGTAGCTCATCATTTCATTTATATCTTCAACCTTTTTTATTTCTGCCTGGATATTGTTGGTTGTTACTATGTTTCTTACCTTTGCTTCAAGAGTCCGGCACTTCGAACAGCCGGGTCCAAGAACTTTAACTGAAATCATATTTTATTCTCCTTCCAATATTTTTAATGAATTTGCAATTGTATCGTTAACCGTTACTTACTTCATAAACGGGCAACATTCATTGCCTCGACTATTTCTTCGTTTGTTACTGCATTTTGCATTGCCATTTGAGTCAACCTTAGCGTATAAATATCGTTGCATAGAGCGGCAGCAACATCTATTCCAACCTGCCTTACAGTAGGCAGGCAAGCATTTTATATTTATTCGGCACTTTCTGATATTTCTCATTCTCGAATATGTGAGACTTTTCCTCCATTTGGTTTTCAGCAAATTCTGGTGCGAACTGTTTAAGTAATTCCATTGGGGTTTTATTGTTCATTTTACTTTTCTTTAAGATTCTATTTATGTTTTCTGGTTAATATCAAATACAAATTCGGCAGCAGCAGAAGCGAAACAAACAACGAGAAGAACAATCCGCCTATTACTGCAATTGCCATTGGCTGTAGCATATCGCCGCCTTCTCCCCAGTTAATTGCAAGCGGAAGTAATCCTAAAATTGTAGTTGCCTGCGTCATTAAAATCGGTCTGATTCTCAGCGGCGCTGCTGTAAGAACTGCTTCTTTACCAGACAAACCTTGTTTAACAAAGTCGTTTATCACAGATATCAACACAACTCCCTGTGTGGCAATTCCGCCGGACATAATTATAATTCCGATAAGGACAGTTGCACCTATCGGCAGATCAGTAATGTAAAGCGCTAAAGCCGCTCCGATTAATGCAAACGGTACTCCAAGTAAAATCATAAACGGCTGTTTAAAAGAGTTGAATTGAATCGCTAAAATTACATAAGCAAAAAAGAGTGCAAAAAGTATAATACGAAGCATTATGTTCTGGCTTTCCTCAAGCAGATAAACCTGTCCGCCGAAATCAAAAGAATAACCTTCGGGTAAATTTATTCCCGCAAGTTTACTTTGAAGAATTTGTGCTGTACTTCCGACATCTGCACCTTTAACTACATCGCTTGAAACAACAATTTGTTTAATCTGATCTTCTCTTACTATTTCAACCGGACCGAGACGTTCATTTACTTTTGCAACCGTGCGTAGCGGTACTTTGTTATCAGCCGAAATATCAATCTGTAAATTTTCAATATCCTGTTTTGAAGTTATTTTTTCTTTTGGTGCAAGTACACGAATATCATAATATTCTCCTGCTTCACGCAACTGAGTTGCAATAGTTCCGTCAACATAAGTTCTTACTGAAGCAGCAAATCGATCAGTCGACATTTCAAGAGCAGCAAGACGAACTTTATCGACTTCAATCTGGTATTCCGGTTTATTAATTTGTGTTCCGATTCTGACATTTGTCAATTCATCAACGCTATTCATCTGCTGAACCACCTGCTGTGCAATTTCCTGAATTCTTTCAAGTTCAATTCCGCGAACTTTTATTTCAACATCGGATTCACCTGTTCGTCTTATTCCTTTCATCTTTGACTGCTGTACAACTATCTTCCCACCCGGAATCATTTTTTTCATAACTAGAGGACGGAGTTGTTCAATAAAGTCATCCGATGAAATATTTCGTTTACTTTTCTCAACAAGTTCAATATCTATTTGACCTTCGCTTGCAATTTCATAGGTAACCAGCCCCCAAACTTTTCCACCGGAGAGCGTAAAATATTTATTAACATTATTTTGTTCTTTTACTACCGACTCAATGTCTTGCAAAAGTCTATCCGTTTTTTCAACCGAAGTTCCCGGCGGTAAAATTACTTTTACCATAATCCTGCCGTCATCAACTTTAGGTAAAAATTCAGAACCAATTTTCTGAAAGATGAAATAACTCCCAATCAGCAAAACCACAAAAACTGCAAGCACAATCCATCTGCCGGGTAAAAGCATGTTGAGGATTTTTTGATAAATAGAATTCAATACATCGACAAGTATATCGAATGCAGATTTCTTTTCATTTTTATTCCCTTTCATTACAACAAGATAGTGTGAAAGCATTGGAGTAATTGTAAGCGCTACAAGTAAAGAGACAACAACAATTCCGGCAATGGTTAAAATCAATTCCTGGAAAAGCAGAGAAGTTAATCCCGGAATCATTAAGAAGGGCATAAAGAGCGCAAGAAAGGTTAACGTTGATGCAAGAATCGCAAATGCAACATCCACGGTTCCTGTGAATGCTGTTTCTTCATCTGCTTTGCCTTTCACTTTATGAATACGCGTGATGTTTTCAATAACCACAATTGAATTATCGAGCACAACGCCCATCGCTACAACCAATCCGCCGAGAGAAAAAATATTTATGGAGAAGCCGAGAAGCCGCATCAAGAAAAAGTTAAAGAGAATTGTTACGGGCAGAGCAATTAACATTATCAGCACTTGCCGGAATTGACCGAGGAATAAATAGATAACAAGAATTACAAGTATAATTGCAGCTATAGCAGAATCTCTTACGCCTGCAATTGCTCCTTTAATATAATCGGATTGATTTTCAACGGTATTAAATTTTATATCCTGCGGCGCAGTGTTTTCAAGTTTTGATATAAGCACATTTACGGCATCCGATACTTCAACTGTGTTTGCATCAGCTTGTTTTAATATGTTTAATTTTATTGCCGCGTTTCCGTTAAATCTTGTTACTACCCGCTGTTCCTCGTGAGTATCAATCACTTTAGCAAGGTCTTTTACTTTTATTACACCCTTGTTGGAATTTTTTATTATTGTGTTTTCAATGTCAGCTAATGTTTGATATTCGGCGATAGTTCTTAAAGAAAATTCACGATTGGTTTCGGTAACTCTTCCGGCAAGGCGTTCTATATTTTCATCTTTTATTCGTTTGATGATTTGTTCGAGAGTTAAGTTGTAAGCCGAAAGCCTTTCTTTATCTATCAGTATCTGAATTTCTCTTTTAAGTCCGCCGACTATTTCAGTTCCCGCAACACCTTTAATTGAAAGGAATTGATCCTGTAAAATATTTTCTACCCACAATCTTAAATCAACAAGATCGCGGCTGTCCGATTCAACAATCAATTGCACAACTGGAAGCTGCGAAGGATCGGCTTTGAACATTACTGGCGGATCAACATCGGGTGGAAGCTGTCGTGTTGCCAAACCCATCTTTGCCACAACATCCTGGTAAGCTACATCAACATCGGTTCCGTATTCAAAATTTACGAGCAACTGATACATTCCTTCAATGGTTGATGATTCAAGATAATCGAGATTGTCAACTGTGCTCATCACACGTTCAACCGGATCAGCAATGTTATCGTTGATTTCTTCGGGCGTTGCACCGCGCCAATAAACATAAACTTTTACCATCGGGTAAGTTATTTCGGGCAGAAAGTCTGTTGGCAGATTGAAATATCCAAAGAAGCCCAATACAATTGCTGACAGCGTGAGAACAACTGTTGCAACCGGTCTTTTAATTGCAGTTCTTGTAAGCTTCATTTTTTCGATTCCTTTTTATCCGGTTGTCCGAAGGACTCCTTTTGGAGAATTTTCACTTCGTTTCCAATCTTCAAAGTCTGCTGTCCATCTATGATAACTTTATCACCTTGTTTTAATCCGCTTATGACTTCAACATCCTCTTTAGTTTCTCCGTAAGGAGTCCTTTGGACAAATCCCGTTTTTACTTCAACAGATTTTGCTTTATTATTTTCATCCACTACAAAAACATTTTTCTTATCCATCTTTGTTATAATTGCCTGCGAAGGAATAGTTAAAACATCTTTGTAAATTTTTGTAACAAAAGATGCCCGCACAAACATTCCGCTTTTTACATTTGGACAAGGATTATTAAGATGCAATTCAACAATTCCGTTGCGTGTAAGCGGATCAATTTCCGGATAAACTCTTGTTATAGTTCCACTGAATTTTCTATCCGGGCATGCATCGAGATTCAGATCGGCTTTTTGTCCGGTTTTTAATTTTCTTAAATCTGTTTCGGCAACTGTTAACTTAATTTTGAACCTGTTTGAACTTGTTACTTCAAGTATTTTGGATTTAGCTGAAATCATATCACCAAGATCAACTAATCGTTTTGATATTAAGCCATTTGCCGGAGAAACTATTGAAATTTCTTTATACTGCTTTCTTCATTTATTGTCAATAAAACATAACAAGCACGATTGTCTCCATCTTTCGGTTTACCGACCGAGCCAATATTTATTGCGTGACGGTAATGTTCTTTATCCTCATCTAAATTAAGAATGCGGTGATACGGTTTATGCGTATGCCCGAAGCACATTATATCTGCTTCAGCATTTTTTAAGATCCGGTGAAGACTTTTTTCGTCACGGTCTTCAAATAAATATTCATTTATTCTTCTTGGGCTCCCGTGAACTAACAATAAGTTTAGCTTATCATTATTTAATTGAAACTCTACTCTGATATGTGCCGGCAGCGTCCTCAGATAATTTCTTTCAACATCTTTAACTATTTCATTTGTAAATGAAATTGAAACAGCTCCCATTTCTTTTTCTTTATCTGTTTTATATGCACATCCGCAGTCATCGCTTCTTCTACCTATCCCAAAATCATAATTACCTGCAATTGTTGGAATACCTCGTTGCCTTATTTCATTTATAACTTCATTCGGCCAGATATTGTAACCGACCAGATCGCCAAGACAATAAATAGCATCCGGCTTTCTTTCATCAATATCGTTTAATACTGCTTCAAGTCCGGGAAGATTTGCATGTATATCTGAGAATAGTGCTATTTTCATAAATAATTCCTTTTATATGCTTTATTATTTATTCAGCCATTTTTAGTTTTTCTGTTTCTGCATTGGTTTGTTTATCCGGGAAATACTTTTTCTTAAACCATAATGCTACATTTACCAAACCTATCAATACCGGCACTTCTACTAAAGGACCAATTACTGTGGCAAATGCAACGGCTGAGTTAATTCCGAATACAGCTACAGCAACTGCAATAGCCAATTCAAAATCATTGCTTCCTGCAGTAAATGCAACAGTAGTTGTTTTTTCATAAGAAGTTCCCATTCGTTTAACGAAAAAGAATGTTACAAAGAACATAAATGCGAAATAGATTGCATAAGGAATTGCAACCCGTATTACATCTAACGGCAGCTCAATTATTTTTTCTCCTTTGAATGAAAACATTACAAATATTGTAAAGAGCAAAGCAATGGGTGTTAAAATCGAAATTTTGGGAATGAATTTTTTATGATACCATTCTTTATCTTTAACTTTTACTAATGAGAATCTTGTAATAATTCCTCCTGCAAAGGGAATTCCGAGATATATTAAAACTGTTACTGCAATTTCACCCATTGATATATCTACTAATGCACCGCTAAAACCAAACAACGGCGGGAGTATTGTAATAAATATATAAGCATAAACAGAATAGAGCAGAACCTGGAAAATTGCGTTGAATGCAACAAGTCCGGCAGCAAGTTCTGAATCACCTCTTGCCAAATCATTCCAAACCAAAACCATTGCAATGCAGCGTGCAAGTCCAACTAAGATTACTCCAATCATCATTTCAGGTTTATCCGGTAGAAATATTATTGCAAGCAGAAACATTATAAGCGGTCCAACAATCCAGTTTTGCACCAATGATATGCTTAGAAGTTTTACATTCTTAAAAACTATTGGCAGCTCTTCATACTTAACTTTTGCAAGCGGTGGATACATCATTAAAATTAAGCCGATGGCAATCGGAATGTTTGTTGCACCAACACTTAGTGAATCCCAGAAGTGTGCTATATCAGGAAAAATTGTTCCGGCTGCTATCCCGAGAAACATTACAATAAAAATCCAAAGCGTTAAATATCTGTCGAAGAATGATAATTTTTTAGATACAGTGCTCATATTTTTTCCTTTTTTATTGAACATTGTTTATTGAGCATTGAACATTGAGCATTTCTTATCTGATTAGAAAATTTTCTCCAAAGGAGTCCTTCGGACAATAATCAATTCTCAACTCTCAATTTTCAAGTTGAATTTTTATTTTTTTTAGCAGTGGTAATACTTTTTGCAACAATCGCAATTAATTCCTCCGTCTCTTTAAAAACTTGATCAAGTTTCTCTTTAGGTTTTATCATTTCTTTATTCCGAATAATTTTCAAAGCAGTTCGGCACTCTTTTAATTCTTTTAGAACGACTCCCATTTTATGTATAAAGTCATTTCTCGATTCAGCTGCCTGGGCTTCGCCATAATTGAAAGTTGGAGAATGACAAGATTTTATTAACTGACCAGCTATATAATTTCCAGCTCTTGTATTTGGTAAAGATTCAACCACATCAATCATTCTGCAAGTATAATTGACCAGCCGGTCCTCAAGATCAAATTTCCTTTGATTCATATTTGTTCCTCAAAAATTGGTTATTGTTTATTGAGCATTGAACATTGATCGTTGAACATTGATTGTTTTTCAGACAATTAAAAAATTTTCAATAATCAATTTTCAACACTCAATATTCAATTTGCTGAACAAATTTCTTGAACTCTTTTTTTATTTCATCTCTTACTTTTCTGAACACAGCAAGAATTTCTTCTTCATAGCCGGTTGCTTCTGCTGGATCTTCAAAGCCGATGTGAAGCTGCTTTCCTACTTTTCCCATAAAAACCGGACAGGTCTCTTTTGCATTATCACAAACTGTTATTACGTAATCAAAAGACTGCGAAAGATATTTCTCAACATCTTCAGCAACACCATTACTGATATCAAGTCCAACTTCCTGCATCGCTTTAACAGCAAATGGATTTACTCTTTCTGCAGGTTTGGTTCCCGCCGAATAAACTTCAAGATTACCATCAAATGATTTCAGAAATCCTTCCGCCATCTGGCTGCGGCAGGAGTTACCTGTGCAGAGTATTAAGATTCTTTTTTTCATTTTTTACTTTATTAATTTTTTAAAAAAATGTTCCGTAAATCATTCCGCTGATAGTTGCCATTACCACAACAAGCAATACATAAACAATCGTTTTTTGAATGCCAATAACATTTCTTATAACCAGCATATTTGGTAATGATAGAGCAGGACCCGCAAGCAATAATGCAAGCGCCGGACCTTTTCCCATTCCGTTATTAATCAGTCCTTGCAATATTGGAATTTCAGTTAAAGTTGCGAAATACATAAAGGCACCCGTAATTGATGCAAAGAAATTTGAGAATAATGAATTACCGCCCACTAAAGAGACAATCCATTCTTTTGGAATAATACCATTACCATTGTTTTCTGAGCCTAACAAAAATCCGGCAATTAAAACACCTGCACCAAGCAGCGGCATAATTTGTTTTGTAAATCCCCAGGTTTCACCAAGCCATTGATTTGGTTCACCCTCTGTAAATGTTAAAGCTAATGTTGTAGCAACAACGCCAACTACAAAGGGAATCGAAGGATTATGATAAAATATTAGTCCGGCAATTACTACAGCAGCCGTTCCAAGTATCACAAAGAGTTTTGTTACCTTAATGATATAAATCATTGAAAGTGCGAAGCCAATTCCGAAAACAGAAGTTATGAACCATTTATTGGCAAACATAAAATACCAGAACCCTTCAGTTGTCCCGTCAGGTTTTCCCCAATTAACAAAGACTAAAATTGCAATCAGAATAAAAAAGTGTATTGCCGTTTGCCAGAGTGGACGGGGTTCTTCAACATCGGGCATTGCAAGCTGATTTTCGGCTTTAGCTTTTTCTTCTTTGCGGTAGATGAATGACATTATCAATCCTATTACAATACTGAAAACAACAGCGCCAATAATTCTTGCAATACCAAGTTCAAATCCAAGTATTCTGGCAGTGAGGATAATAGCCAAAATATTTATAGCAGGACCTGAATATAGAAAAGCCATAGCCGGTCCTAATCCCGCACCACGCTTATGAATGCTTGAGAATAAGGGAAGTATTGTGCAAGAGCAAACAGCGAGTATTGTTCCGGAAACTGAAGCAACTAAGTAAGCAAGCCATTTTTTTGCTTTAGCACCGAAATATTTGATTACGGCAGATTGACTGATAAAAACTGCAATTACACCTGCAATAAAAAAAGCAGGTATTAAACAAAGCAGAACATGTTCCTGTGCGTACCACTTAAGAAGATCGAATGCGGCTATGATAGCTATAGAAAAGTTTTCTTCTTCGATCGGCATGAAGTAAGCAACGAGAAAAAAGCCTAATATCCATAAAAAGCTTTTATACTGCTCTTTCCATTCCATATAAGAAATTTCCCAATTAAGTAATAATGATTTCTTTGAAAATAATATATCAACAAGTTGATTGAGCAGACAGCTTTGCAAAATCCATTGATATTTCGTTGCTAATTGTTGCGTTACATCCTTGTAAAATATTCTTTATACTATTTTGTTTCTCAGCTAATTCTATATTAAGAGAATTATTTTGAATCATATTGGCAAGTGTCCTTATTTCGCTTATCTCATCCTGAGTTAAAGTTCCATTATACTGCTTTTTCTGAAATTCAGATGAGAGTGAATAATATTTTTTAGTTAAACTATTTATTTCTTCGTCATTCTCGTATTTAGATAAAGTGTCTAAGTATTCAATCACTTCCTGTGTTGATTGAAGAGCACGAATGAATCCATCTGCAATATATTTTATTTGTGCCTCTATCATAATCAATTCTCCTTAACCGCAGCATCCGCCTGCCGGACTGGCAAGTTCCGCAAAATTAAATTTTAGTTTTTCGCTTAAATAGTTATTTAGTTCCTGATAAAAGCCGATTAGATTTTCCTGCGTTGTGTAATAATCATTTAGGACACAGTTTTCCATCGCTTTCTTTCGGGCTTCTTCAATTTTAATTTCATCTTCTGGAGTAATGCCGCCCCACTGCGCTAACATTCGGTAATCGCCTAATACACTATTGTAATCTCTTGCAGCCTCTTTAGCAGATTCATCAATTCTGAATTGATCACGTGCCTTAATGAAATTATTGTATGCTTCCGAATTGAGAATTGCTTTACCAAAAGCTTGCGCCGCGAGATTTAACATATCAACGGAAAGCCGGTTTTCTTCTATCCGTCCATTTCTTCCCGCATTGCGGGATTTCACTTCGTTCAACATTTTATTTCTATCTTCTTTTTTTAATTATACATTGACCTTGTTGTTGAATAAAAGACCTGAGGCTTTCTGAATCATACTAAGTCCTTTTATTTCAGATTCAAGCAGCGGCATAACAGTTACCGGCAGTTGAAATCTCTCTTTAATTTCACCAAGATATTTTTCCTGCATCTTTCTTCTCTTAATGAAGAATTCATTTGTGCAGTATTCAGGTTCAAGCACTTGATTAGCAACTACAAACTGAGTTTTAATTCCGGCTTCTTTCAAATCGAGCATTGCTCTGTATGCCTCAATTACCGGCGTTGATTCCGGATAAACAACAAATGAAAAAATAGATTGTTCCGGATTCTTCATCCTTGCAATAACTTTGTCGAATCTTTTTTGTGTAACCGATTTGGCTTCCTGACTTTTCTCGTTAGTTGTAACCATTAAGCTTACCTGATCACTGTAATCGAAGGGAAGTTCAAGTAATCGGAGCGTATGTCCTGTTGGAGCAGTATCAAAAATAACAAAATCATAATCATCGCTTTCAACGTAGCCCATAAATTTATCGAATGCCGCCATCTCTTCTGTACAAGGCGATTCAAGTTCTTCTTTTATCGCAATCATCATATCTTCGGAATATTTTGATTTAGCTTCATCTATAATTCTTTGTTTGTATTCTTCAACTGCTTTTTCCTGGTCAACAATTACAGACCAAAGATTTTCAACACCCTCAATTTTTTGAATTTTGTCTGTAATATTTTGTTCGAGCACTTCACCTATGTGAGCTGCCGGATCGGTGGTAAGCAATAATGTTTTATATCCCTCTGTTGCAAACTTATAAGCCGTTGCTACTGAAATTACAGTCTTACCAACCCCGCCTTTGCCTGTAAAGAAAATTGATTTTGTTTTGCCGTTTGGTGTTATTATTTCGTCAATCGAATCCGGGACAAAAGTATCAAACTCAGCTTTTGATAATTCGCCGTTACCAATTGAATAAGTTTGCTTTAAGGAATTTGCAAATAAATCTTTTTCAATATTTAAAATTCTCTCAACGCCTTTTATTTCGCCGTCGCGCTGAAACATCTTTCTAATTTTAACGGGGAAATCTGATTCGATTTTTTTAATGTACCTTTGCTGCATCTCAAATCTGCTTTTAAAGAAAGGATGTTCGCATATTTCTTCCGGCAGAATTCCGTTAATAATCAACTCAACATTTTTAACGCCGATAGTTTTAAGTTCAGCGGATGATCGCTTTGTTTCATACAAAGAAGTTTCTTCCGGTTGAAGAACAAAAATAAAAGTTGTTCTCTCCGCATCGCCAAGAAGCCTGGTTGCTTCATCATACTTCACTTTGTTTTCCTGAATAGATGCAACCGGACCGATACAAGTATTGCCGCTTCCTTTAGCGCTTTCTTCTATATGTGCGCTCCAATCAACCGGCAATTCGAGAAGTCGTATTGTGTGTCCTGTTGGTGCGGTGTCAAAAATTACTATATCGTAATGTTCGCCCTTACCTTCTTTCTCCGCAACCATAAAATCAACGAACCGGTCGAAGGAAGCAATTTCGGTTGTGCAAGGTGAGTTGAATTGTTCTTCCAATACTGCCATTACACTTTCGGGCATTACAGCTCGCATCGGCGCAAGAATACTTTCACGATATTCTTCGGTTGCTTTATCCGGGTCTATTTCCATTCCCCATAAGTTATTTAACAGCGGAGTAATTTTATGTCCGATTTCAGTTTCAAATACATCTGCAAGATTTGAAGCCGGATCTGTTGTAACGATTAAAGTTTTTTTGCCTTCGTTTGCATAATGAACAGCAGTTGCGCAAGCCATCGTAGTTTTGCCAACACCGCCCTTGCCGCTGAAGAAAATATATTTTGTGTTATTGCTCATCGTTATTTCCATTAAATCATTTTCATATAGTAATTGAATAAATTCTCAATGCTCAATTTTCAACTCTCAATATTCATTTATTCTCGATGGGATTTGAATGTTGAAAATTTAGTATTGAACATTGAACATTTCTTTAACTTTTTTCTTTTATATATTTCATCAATTCCTCATACCCCGGATATTCTCTCTCTTTAACAACTTTGCCGTTAACCAGTGTTACTGGAAGAATCTCAACTCCGTTTGTTTGAAGCCGTTTCATTACTTCCGGCTGCTGCATAAATTTTGGTCCTTGCTGACTGAGCAGATACCTTTCTATTTGCACTTGCCCGTCAAATTCTTTTTTAATTTTTAGAATTGCTTCATTAATATCGAGCAAAGCCGGATCGATATCCGGTCCGCATAATCCGCTTACGCAGCACATCGGCGGATCAAATATTTCTATTTTTTTAACCTCTGTTGCGTTATTCATATTTAATCCTTTTTTATTTGCCCGAAGTGAAATCGAGACATTTTTTAATTTCGTTTATGTCGAATACTTGATTCGGTTTTGATTTAAGATTTAAGATTAGTTCATCATCCAAAGAACTGATGTTGAGAGATTGCAATTTTTTATATTCATCTGTCGGGCAACTGCATTGACCTTTCTGGCAGAGTTCAAAATTAGAAAGCAAATTTTCTCTTTCGTCTGCTTCGGATTTAATTAATATGCTCAATCCATTTTTTGATGACTCAATTTTGTATTTCATTTAGTTTCTCCTTACAATTAGCAGCATCCACTTCCGGCTCCGCTGCAACAGCCACCGCCGTTTTGAGATTCGCGTGATTTAACATTTACTGCTTGTCCGCCAAGAATAGCAAAGCCGCCAAACACCTGATTAAGATTTTCACTTCCGCATTGTTCGCAGTGTATATTTAATCCTTCTTCTTTTTCTTTTACTGTTGCTTTTACTTCAAAGTAATAACCGCACTCTTTGCAGTGATATTCGTATGTCGGCATGTTTACACTCCCTCGCGAATTTTTTCATTTTCTCTGCTGATTAAATCTTCCGCTAATTTATAAATATCATTTCTCGGTCTCTCTTTAACCATTTTACCAATATTTATTGCTTCTTCAATTTCATGAATTGTGCATCCGTTTTTAATTGCTTCAGCAAAATGATAGCGCAAGCAAGGCAGGCAGTTCCCGGCAATAGATGAACCGACTGCAATTAACTCCTCCGTTTGAGGACTTAGAGGTGAGACTGAATTCTCCATAATGTTCTACTTTTCTCCTTATTTATTTTTGAAAAAACTTTCCATAAAAGCCGGCATTGGACCGCCTTTCATCATATCATTGCACATTTTCATCATAATTTCTTTTATAAAAATATCATCCATAATTTCGCTGCAATATCTTTCCCATAGCTTCATCATAAAATCTCTTTTTTCTTCCTTGCAAAGTAAATCAAACTCATTGAGAAGAGTTTCTATTTTCTTATTTGAATTTTTGCTGCTCGAATTTCTGCTAATCATATCAAGCCTCTGTTTTTTGTTTAATCATTTTCAGCAAATCACTTTCGGGTATGATACCTACGACACACTTGTCATTTTCCCTTAACAAAAGTCTGGCTTCTAATCTTGTTTCATCTTGTAAAAATATTTCAGAACCCAAGTAGTTCTTCAGAAAATTAAAGAGACTTTTATTTACGGGATTATCTTTTGTTAGATGGTAATAAACCCACGTACCTTCTTTTTCGGTTGTAAACAACTCAGAATTTTTTAAAATATTTAATGCTTTAGAAATTGCATATTGAGGGAGCTGTAAAGCATCCATCAACTCGCAGACACAAAGATTTCTTCTACTTTTGATGAAAAGGTTGATTATCCGAAGACGTGTTTCATCTGACAGCGCTTTGAATTTTTCTACTATTTTTTCCATATCCTAACTTATATGCCATTTTTTGCATACAAAGATATGCCGATATTGGCATATTGTCAAGGGAGTTGTAATTAGTTATTTTAATGGTAAAGAAAAAAAGAGATGAGATTATGAACTGCTGCGTTAAAAATGAAGAATATACAAAGCTTCAAAAGGATGTGGCTAAATATGCAAAAGCCTTTGCACATCCTGCAAGAGTAGCTATATTAGAATTGCTTGCAAAAAAATGCAACTGTATTTGTAATGATTTGGTTGAGAGCCTACCTTTAGCTCAGTCAACTGTTTCTCAACATTTAAAAATACTTAAAGAAACAGGTTTAGTGGAAGGAATTATCAAACAACCTTCAATTGAATATCACCTAAATGTAAAGAAATGGCATGATGCTCAAAAATCTTTGAAAGAATTTTTTAAGGCTGATTTTAATAAAGAAGCAAAGGTTAAGTTTACACATTTATAAAATTCTCAAGATTAGGGTTGAAGAAACTTCAAATTGGAACTCGTATTCAATTCATCGATAATGTTTAGCAAAATTGAGAATCTGAGTTGTGATTCATATTTTTGTTTTGAAATTTAATTTATTTATGGCATCATTATCATATAACATTTCCAAAAAAAAACAATTTCTTCCCTTGTAAATTCAGTTATTCTTTTGGGATTGGTTTTGTTATTTTGTTCATGTGAGCATCAGTTTAGCAGCGATCTAAAATTAACATACGATAATATAACAGCAATCTACCAAAAACGATGGAAAGTAGAAGAGTATCATAAGTCACTGAAGCGACACGTTTCTTTATGCAAGTCTCCAACTAAAAGAGTTCGGACACAGAGCAATCATATCTTTTCGGCTATATATGCTTTTTTCAAGTTGGAGTTGTTGAGTGTTAAGGTAAATCTCAACAAACCGCTCTCCGGTCCAAAATTTACATCTCAGCTAACCGTGCTGCTCTTGAGGAACTCAACTTGCAAAAGCTTAATGAGAATTATATAGGAAAGCCGTGTGCTGGAAAACTGCATGCACGGTTTGATAAAGGGGACAGAAGTGACTCTGTCCCTACTCCACCTCTAAATATTTAGCCGGAATTATTGTGCTTAACAAGTCAACGCTTGCCTAATTCCCGGTCGAGGAACAATAATCCGTTGGTATTATCTCCGATCATCTTTAGTCTTTCAACTATTTTTGAAACGGATGCTTCTTCTTCTACCTGTTCGCTTACGAACCATTGCAGAAAGTTAAATGCAGCGTGATCCTTTTCAGCAGATGAAAGCTCGACTAAAGAATTTATTGATGCCGTTACTGCCTGCTCGTGTTTTAGAGTGTCGTTGAATACATCCAAAACAAAATTCCACTCGGTTTTAGGAGATTCCAATTTAGTTAAAGTAACCTTTCCGCCGCGTTGATGGACATAATCGAAAATTTTAATTGCGTGAGAATATTCTTCTTCGGATTGTTTTTTCATCCAGCTTGCAAAACCCTCAAAATTTATCGATTCAAAAAAGGCTGACATCGATAAGTAGGTATATGACGAAAAAAGCTCCAAATTTATTTGATCATTCAGAGCTTTTTGAACTTTATCTTTCAACATAAAATTTGCCTCGTTAATGGTTCTGTAGTAGTTTGTTTAGATTCTAAAATAAATCTAAATAAATCGATTAAAGTTTGCAATCTGTTTAGATTATTTAATTTGGATTTCGGTTGAAAATCACAGATTCCCGGGAGCTATTTCCTTACAATTCGTAGATGAATTATTTCTTTTGGAAACAGCTTATAAATTTTTAAATTTTATCAATCCGTTTCCGTAGCTTGCCATCCATCTGTTACCAACACCATCAATCGCTATTGAAAATATTCTATTATTTTCGAGCTTAGAATTTGCCGTAGTATATTTTAACCACGGCTTTGTATAGTAAGCTATTCCTGCATCGTAAGTGCCAAACCACTTACGATTTTGTGCATCGATGGCTAAAGAACTTACCGAACCGCTTGGTTCTTTTTCAAAGAATAATATTTTTATTCCATTGAAATAACCTGAACCGCCATTAGGCAGGTAAAGCCCGGTAACTGCAAACCAAATCAAACCGTTTTGATCAATCTTAATTGATTGGACAGAATTGTTTTTGGGTCCTTCTTCAGGAACTGTGAATCTAAATACCGGTCTTATGGTCATTCTATTCGCTGATTGAAATTGAGCAACACCGGCACCAATGGTACCTACCCATTTCGTATTGTCTCTCTCATCAATGGCAAGTGAGGTTATACTATTATATGGTAGACGGGTATTGGATGTTGTATACACTTGCCATTCGCCGTTGTTATATCTGACCAAACCCTTATCGGTACCGATCCAGGTTTCATTGTTTTGTGTATTTATTGCGGCGCAGGTAACTTCATTGCTTGGTAAGCCGGAGTTTGAAGTATTGTAAATAGTCCAATTCACATCATCGAATAAAGCCAGCCCCGCATCGGTTCCAATCCACTTAGTATTATTATGATCGATATAAATAAAATTCACCTTGTTGCCGGGAAGAGGGGAGTTATCAACAGTAAAAACCGTCCATGTCTTGTCGTCAAATCTGATAAGCCCTTCTTCCGATGTGCCTATCCACTTAATATATCCTTTTTCAATTTCGATATAGTTAAGATAATCCGAAGGAATATCACAATTCTCAGTCTTGTAGTGGATCCATGTTAAGGTATCTTTCAGTATTACCTGCTGAGCATAATTTGTAAATCCGCTTTTTACTGTTGTGGTCAATTTCCCGTCCCAATATCCCGGGTATTTGAATCTTAAGTTATAATAGCCGGGTGTAAGCTTTTCAAGTGTAGCGGGCGTATATTTCCCCGTGGATGAATCATTTAAAAATATTAATGCGCTGGTGGGATGAGACGTAAGGTATAACGCACCTTTCATATTAGGATTAGTGGTATAGTCAAGATAGATTGACTTTACAGAATGTTCATCAATTTTTACGGTTACCGAGGTGTCCTTAAATAAGTTAAGTTTCAAAGTAACTCTATAGTCGGTTGGATCAAGCCATGCAATAGTATCAGGAGTAAGCTGACCGGTATTCTTTCCGTTAATAAATATTCGTGCACCCAGCGGTTTGGAATCCACAAACAACTTACCGCTGTTGGTCGGATCCGGTTCATCGGGGCTTGTGGAAATTTGCTGTTCACACGAAGAAATAAATAAAAGGATTATCCCGCACAAGGTAATATATATAATTGATCGTTTCATAATTTTTTATGCACTATTAAATATTTACGGAATATTTGATTTATAACCAAATGATTGTACGTATTCAGGTTCCACACCTGCACCGCTTTGCTGTTTGATATAAGAAGCAAAAATCCCGAAACCGCCTTCGATGTTGGTGTAGTCAGCCTGGTCAACACGAATTGTATAATCGTCAAGAAAACCATTTAAGCTGGAATAATACTTTGAGAGATTTTCATCGAAGATGAGCAGTTCTAACACGGCTCCGAGTATGGTATAATCCGATTTATTCAGATCTCCTTCGGATATTTTGTTCATTACGTAATCCAATGCTGCGTTGGAGAATAAAGCTCTATTCGTTCTTGAAGGTTTTGGATAAACCGTAGTCCAAACACCATTTTCTAAGTCATACTTTGCCGGCACCTCAATAGATTTCCGAACTTGAACTCCGTTTTCAATCTTATAATAATAAAGCTGTAGCCGCGCTAAATACCATGTAATACTTGTATTACTTTGCCAAATAAACCTGAAATCGGGATTCTCTTGCGAGGGGATTCTTTTATCGCTGTTAATCAAATCGAACTTAACAGGTTTGGGCAGTTTTGAAAATCCGAGTAATATTTTCCCGCTTAGTAGCACTGCACGAATTTCTATCGGGTCATCCGTTCCAGGTTTAAAATTATTGTTGTAATAAAATTTCATGGGAGCGTTATAACGTGATGTATCCGTTCTATCGATGGTACTGTCATGAAAAAAATAAACATCATCTTTATGCCAGATGCGGATATCTGCACCGCCGATGAACGGATCTTCTGTGTTAACGTAGGGATCGTATCCTTCTACATTGTATGTATGTGCTAATGTAGCTGTTTGAAGAGAGGTATCGCCTCTGATAATGCAATTTAAAATGTAACGCTCTTTATATGTCGTTCTCGGGCTGAAATCTTCTTCGCAGCCTATGTTTGTTAATATTACGATTGATAAAACGATAAAAATAAAAATGTTTCTCATAACTCAATTCTGATTGTAGCAGTTGGTAGAATGGGCAGCATATTTACTCTCTCTCCGGTATCTCTTTCGAAATAAAAAATGTTTTTCCTATCGTATGTATTAAGAACGCTGGCACTTATCGCAACGTCCGCAAAGAAAAGTGTGAATTTCTTAGTTACATTTAAGTCTAATCTGTGATAGGTTGGTAATCTTCCTAAATTTTTATCGCCGAGTACGGTAAAAGGTTTGTAATAACCATAAAGCCCGGAGGAGTAAAATAAATCGTCAAAGTAGAGCTTATCATAAAAGCCCTCTATTTGAGTAAAAGGTAAACCGGAGTTGAAGAACCAGCTAACGCTTGCTTCCCAGCCGCTTCCGAATAAAACGGTTAAATTAGTAGTAACATTATGACGGGAATCATACTTGGGATATGATAACCAGCCGTCAACATTTTTATATGACCAGCTAAGCGAGTACGAAGCCGTAAATTGAACCGCCGGCTGCAGATACTGAACAAAAAATTCTGCTCCATAAGCTTTTCCGCTCCCTTGCACAAAATCACGATCGATATCGTCAGCTTTTTTATCATTTATCTCGGCAGTGTTTTTTAATAGCTTATAATAAACCTCCGTATCAAATGTTAAGCCTTCAAATAATTTGATGCTTAAACCGCCTACATAATGGATAGCTTCGGAAGCGTTTAAATAATCCGGTGTTATAAGCCATGGTTCAAAGAGAGAAATAATTTCATCTTCATTAACAAGAGTAATTAATTCCTGCGTATAAATTCCCCATGCGCCCTTTAATGAAATGCCGGGGAAAATATTATACGTTAAATTAATCCGCGGCTCTAAGAATGAAGCGCTTTTCTTTGCCAGCGAAATAAAATTAATCCTTGTGCCGATATCAGCACCAAAATCTTCAAATCTTAAAAATCTGTACTTCCCGTATACGCTAAAGTGTAATCCTTTATCACTCGCTGAAGTTCTGTTTCCTTGCAGGTTTTCAAGATTTATTTCAGATTTGAATGAAGTAAGTTTATAACCGACTTTAATTTCATCTCTGCTTTCATAAATGTTGGTAAAGTCTGTTCTAAAAGTTATATCGCTTACAATATTTTTCTTTGGTTTTACGTCGCTCAAATTAGGGCTTACCTCACCTTCAAAATTGCTGATCGAAAGAAACGTTTCCGAGTAGATGGGAACATCTTCCCAGGCTTGAAACCAGGTTGCGCCAAAGATATTGTTTGTCCATCGGTAATCAGCTTTTTCAGGATTCTCATTTAATAACCTATCTTGAGAATTAAAACCATGGAGAGAGAGTTTTGTTAAGCTCGCAGTTCCTGTGCTGCTGTAATTGGCTTTCAAGGAAATGTCGTGGAATTCGAATGGCGCATCCTTAAAGTTTAAGAATTTCTTCAAAGTATTATTAAATAAAGTGCGTCTTCCCGTAAGCAAAAATGAACCGCTGGAACCGAGAGGTCCTTCCACTGCTGCTTTGCCTGTTAAAAAACTAAGATTTGCATTAGCAGCATATCGGTTTTTATTTCCATCCTTTGTCACAAGATTAAGCACTGACGATAACCTTCCTCCGTTCTCGGCAGTGAAACCTCCTTTGTAAAATTCAACAGCATTAATCATTTCGGGATCAATTATGCTAAATAATCCTAATGCATGAAATGGATTATAAACCGACACTCCGTTGAGCAGCACTAAATTTTGATTGCTTCCGCCGCCGCGGACGTAGTAGCGTGCCGACACATCGCCGGTTGTTTGAACTCCGGGTAAAAATTGCAGCGATCTGAATATATCGGTTTCAACTCCCTTCGGAAGCATTTCGATTTGACGGATGGTAAGTTTCTGCAGCCCCAAATCGGTTTCATTCGGTCGTTCGTACTTTTCGCCAATTTTTTCGATGGTCTGCAATTCAACCTTACTTGAAGAAAGCTCAACCGTAATTTGTGTTACCTGGTTTGCTTTGATTGTTACGTTGAGATGCTTTGTTTCGTAGCCTAAGAAAGATACTCTGATTGAATAGTCCTTAGCAGGAACTCCCGTGATAGTAAAATTTCCTTTTAAGTCTGCCGAAGTACCCAAATTTGTTTTCTCTATAAGAACATTGGAGTAAGGCAGCGCCTCGCCGGATTGAGCATCAACAACAACTCCTCTCAGTGTGCCTCTTCCTTGCGGAAAAATTTGTGCTGATGCGATTAATAAAAAGACAATGATTAATGACGGCAGCAGGAAAAATTTTTTGCATTTCATTTGTTAATTGGTAATTTGAAATCGATTAGTGTAAAACTGTTGCAATTCGAAATTATTTGATGATAATTGAAGATGTCTTTAGTTAAATAAAGGGAAGATCAAGAATTAATGAGCTTCTTTTACCCCATTTGTATTTGATAAGAATAATTAGTTCCAAATCCATTTTAACAGAAAGGTGAATTGCCTTACTACTTGTTATTAAAATTTACGGACTCAACTTAAAGTAATTAGCTTTAATTCTCAAGGTATATCTTCCTTTAAATTCGATTCGCAATTCCATATATTTGCATACCAAAAATCAAAAAGAAATATGATTAATCTGAAAACTCTTAACACTGAGCAGAGAAAAGCGGTCGAGTATGATGATGGTCCTAGCATGGTTGTTGCAGGTGCCGGTTCCGGAAAAACAAGAGTACTAACCTACAAAGTTGCTTACCTGATAGATATTGGCTACAAACCCGAATCAATACTTGCCCTAACTTTCACTAATAAAGCAGCTAACGAGATGAAAGAAAGAATTAGGGAATTGGTTGGAGCTAAAGCTGATTCGATTTGGATGGGTACCTTTCACTCTATCTTCGCAAAAATTTTACGCGTTGAAGCCGATAGCATTAATTATAGGAGTAATTTTTCAATTTATGATACGGAAGATTCAGGTTCTCTTGTTTCAAATATTATGACGGGCTTCGGAATCGATGTTGAAGGACTAACAACCAATTCGGTTCGGCACAGAATTAGCTTTTTGAAAAATCACATGATTATGCCCGATGAATATCGTAAGAATCATGTTAAATCTTTTTTCGAAGAAAAAATTGCTGATGTGTTTGATGAGTACGAGAAAAGACTGGTTGAAAATAACTCGATGGATTTCGAAGACCTTCTCCTTAAACCTATTCAATTGTTCGAAAGTAACAGCAAGATACTACAAAAGTATAAAAGGAAATTCAGCTATATACTTGTAGATGAATTTCAAGATACCAACAAAGCGCAGTATGAACTTATTAAGCTGCTTACACCAAAGGATGATAAAGTTTGTGTAGTAGGCGATGATGCTCAAAGCATCTATAGCTGGAGGGGTGCCAATCTTGGTAACATGCTCGATTTTGAAAAAGATTTTCCGAAAAGAAAAATATTTAAGCTGGAACAAAATTACCGATCAACAAAAAAAATATTAATTGCCGCAGACTCGGTTATAAAGAATAATAAAGATCAAATAATAAAAACTCTTTGGACACAAAATAATGACGGGGAGCTGTTAACACTTATCAAATGTGCCGATGAGAAAGACGAAGCATACCAGATAGCCAAATTTATTAAGCAGGATATCAGCAAGAAAAAATTATCGCTGAAAGACTTTGCAATCCTTTACAGAACTAATGCACAATCACGCGCGCTCGAAGACATATTCAGAAAAGAAAAAATGCCGTACCGGATTATCGGCGGCATTGAATTTTATAAGAGAAAAGAAGTTAAAGATATCGTTGCGTATTTAAGAGTTGTATCAAACCAAAATGATGAAGAAAGCCTGCTGCGTATAATGAATTTTCCTCAAAGAGGCATAGGCAGCACAACTATCAGAAGAATGATTGGTTTTGCGCGGAAGCATAATATAACTCTCTTCGATACTATGACACGCGTCTTTGAAGTAATCGATATCAAGGAAAGAATCCAGAAAAATGTTAAAGCATTTAAAGTGCTTCTAGATAAATATACCGGCTTGAAGAATAAACTTTCGGTAGGCGAATTATCCCGCGCACTTGTAGATGAGTTAGGGGTTTTACGATTATTCAAAGAGGAAAATACTCCGGAATCTTTTGCACGATGGGAAAACGTTAATGAGCTGCTTGCTGCTTTAAGCGAGTTTTCAAATGAAAATAAAGATGCAAAACTCGAGCAGTATCTGGAAGAAGTTTCGCTGATATCCGATATCGATATGCAGGACGATTCCAACAACGTGGTTACCTTTTTAACAGTTCATAGCGCTAAAGGATTAGAATTCCCCATAGTGTTTGTTTCAGGCTGCGAAGAAGATATATTCCCTTTATCTAATAGATTTAATTCTGATGCCTCACTTGAGGAAGAACGAAGATTATTTTATGTAGCAGTTACCCGTGCTCAGAAAAAAGTATATTTCTCCCACGCACGCTCACGATATAGATTTGGTGAAGTAGCCTACCAAAGCAGATCGCGCTTTATAGATGAACTCGATCCTTCTGTAATTCACGAGATAAACGGGAGCATCGGCAGAAAATCCTCAATGAGAAAATCTAAAAAGGAAATTTATTACGAGTATTTTCAAAACGTAGACTATCAGGACTTCAATCAGGATAATACGTCGCTTCGCCCTGGCAGCCGCGTAATGCACGATAGATTTGGACTTGGCAAAGTAACGCAGGTTACTGGTTCAGGCGATATGACAAAAGCTACGGTAGTGTTCGAAGGAAATAATGTAAAGCAGCTAATGCTTAAATTTGCCAAGTTAAAAGTTCTTTAACCAATCGCATTAATAATTTCGCTATGAAATAGAATTTTAACAGAGAGACTACATCTTCAGCCACTTGATTAACTTTGTATCGCTGAAATATTTTTATTATAGTAGATGAGATTGATATTTACTACTGAGCGATGTTGAGTCTTAAGTATAATGTGAATCGCCAAATTACTAACTCATGTTATGCAGAAAGAGAAACCGCCGAGGTTTCAATGAATGATTTTACGGAAAGATTTTTGATTTTGAACTAAAATCAAGTTTAAGAAAATACTGATTGACAAAACCTCGGAGGTTTTACACTCACTAGTGGAACATAGGTCAGTAAATTCAATTTTTATTCATGAGGCGTATCTAAAAAGGTCTTATCCATCCGAAGGATCCTTTGGAAAGGATCGTTCCGATTTGGAAATTTTATATTCGAATGTTCTGTCCCGAATGCCTTCGGGATCCTTCGGAAATAATCGAAACATTTCTTTTCGGAACGATCCCGACCGCTGTCGGGAAATGAAAATACCTTTTTTCGGAACGATCCCGAATGCTTTCGGGAAGAGAAGACTCATTCATCAAAACTTTATATAAATAACTCAGTTTACAATTTACTTTTAAGAGGAAAATAAATTAATGTCAATTGCTCCAAAAAAGTTAGCAATCCTTGTCGGCGGCGGACCGGCACCCGGTATTAACAGCGTAATAGGTGCAGCTACAATCCGCGCTGTTGTGGAAGGAGTAGAAGTATTAGGAATAAGAGACGGTTTTAAATGGATTATGCAAGGGGACATCTCTCATTACAGAGAACTAACAATTCACAACGTAAGCCGCATTCATTTTCGCGGCGGTTCATACATCGGCATTGCGAGAGACAATCCAACAAAGGATAAAAAATACCTCGAGAATACAGTTACATCGCTGCTTAGATTAAACGTTGATAAATTGATTACCATTGGCGGCGATGATACCGCATATAGTGCATTAAAGGTAGACGAAATGGCAGCCGGACGCATTAAAGTTGTTCATGTACCCAAAACCATTGATAATGATTTAGACCTGCCGCACGGAATTCCTACATTCGGATTTCAGACCGCACGGCACATCGGCGTTGAAGTGGTGAAGAACTTGATGGTTGATGCTCAAACCACATCGCGCTGGTACTTTGTGGTTACGATGGGCAGAAAAGCAGGTCATCTTGCATTGGGTATAGGAAAAGCCAGCGGTGCAACTCTTACAGTTATACCTGAGGAATTTCCGGGTTCCAAAATAAAATTTTCTCATATAGTTGATGTACTCGTCGGAGCGATTATTAAAAGGCTAAGCTATGGCAGGTCAGACGGAGTGGCGATACTTGCTGAAGGATTGGTTGAGCATCTTAATCCACAAGACATGGAAGTTCTTGTAAATATTGAACGCGACGCGCATAATAATATCCGTATTGCCGAGGTAAACTTTGGTGAAATCTTAAAATACCGGGTTCAAGAGCGGTTAAAACAATTCGGAATTAAAACTACAATTGTGGCAAAGAATATTGGTTACGAGTTACGCTGTGCCGATCCGATTCCTTTCGATATGGAATACACCAGAGACTTAGGTTTTTCCGCCGCACAATTTATTCTTAAAGGAGGCAGCGGTGCAATGGTTTCTATTCAGAACGGAAGATTTGTACCGCTTTACTTTAATGATATATTAGATCCCATTACAAAAAAAACCAGGGTACGAATGGTAGATCCTTCTTCCGAAACTTTTTATGTTGCACGGCGTTATATGTTAAGACTTAATCAGGCGGATTTTGAAGACCCCCATGAACTTGCAAAATATGCGGCTACCTGCGGAATCTCTCTGGAAGAATTTAGAACGCAATTCTATTATATAATAGAAAATGATCTACTGTATAAAAGTATTGATAACGGAAAAATAAGTCTTGTTACCAGCGATTCGAATGTTGGTTATAAGCCAATTGATAAGCTCTCGTTAGAAGAAGAAGACGAAGAAGATGACAACGAGGTGATACCGTAAGTGTCGTGTATTGTTGTTGCAATTTCCAGTCGTCAGTAGGGGGTGGGAAGTTGGTGGTTGATGGTGGGTAGTCGGTAGCGGTTTGTCCAAAGGATCCTTCGGATTGTTTGTTGTTGGTTGTTTGTTGTGAATCATTTTTAAGATGTAAGCTTCAGCAAAATTTTGACAAACAGGTTGGTAGAATAATATCCTTCAATTTATTTTCCTTTTACTCCCTGGTCGATTGACGCAGTCAGGCGTATTTTCTTTTCCTTTTTCCTTTAATCTTTTTCCTTTTCTTATTTTCCGCCGCACCACAAATGAAGAGGTATAAATCGAACAACTCAACAATTAAGCAATTTAACAACCTGCCCGCCGAAACTTTTCCCGAATGTGTTTCCGTCGGAACGATCCCGACTGCTGTCGGGATCCTTTGGACGGGATTTTTCCGAAGCAAAGGCGGGTTAAACAATTTTACAATCGTTACTTGTTATGCTTTCTTTCCGACTTGAATACCTTCACGAAGCAGTAAGATGTTAGAGCGATTATCCCTCCCCACGCAAGTACGAGAAATATGGTGCCTTCAGTTGTTAATCCCATAATGTACCTTTATTAAATTGTAATATTATATCAGAATTATATTTTCAAACTACTTCCAAGATCATCTAATAAACATCACCCTCCTTGCGGTAAATGAGCCGCTAAGCGGCAATGATGCAAGCAGAGAAAAATTATCATTTTACAACTTTAGAAATCCTAAAAATGCCTCAAATAAAAAAAACTGAACCGTTAAGGAAAAATTAAACTTTGACGAATAACAACTTTAAATCTTTCAAAAGTTTTACACCCAGGAATTTCTTACTTGTCTGCTTACCGATAAGTTAACAGTTCGGTTGTCCGAATTGATTCTATTGGGTCTAAACCTTATTTATTGTTCTTCTGACCTTAGTAACAAAGATCGATCTCAAGTGGCTTAACCTTATTACCTTATTCATTTTGATGTAGTGTTTTTTGGCAAATTTTCTTGCCATGCAAAATGTTCGACAATTAATTTATTTTTTTTGTTTAATACTAAGCTAATAAGGTTAAAAGAATTGATATCTGCTTGTATTACTAAGGTTAAAAAAAATAATATAGTTTTTTCAATTTATTGCTTCTAAAAATTGGAATCATTTTCTTAGAAAATTCACTATCATTTTCATATTCAATTACTAGATATGATCTCTATAAATCTTTATAAACAGTTTAATCCATCTTAAAATAAATGTGAAAATAAAAAAATTAACTTCCACATCTAATTTTTAACCTCAACATTCGAATACTTTGTCCAGGCTTTTTTAACCATCAGCAGCAGACCGACGAACAATGAAACCATTAATGCGCGGGCACCCCAAATGTATGGTACATTCTCCGGCGAAACATGCTCAAGCAATAGTATCGGGATTGCATCATTAATGAGCCACCATACCATAATTACAAATAATATTAACGGCGTAATATATTTCATAATGTAATAGAACATTCCGGGTATTTTAAAGTCGCCGCCTTCATTCATTTCTTTCCAGGCTTTATCGGCGCCGAAGACCCACATAAAGAGAATCGTTTCAACGAAGGCAAACACTACTAATCCGAATGTGCCTGCCCAATAATCCATCTCATCTAAGAATCCATATTTCAAAAAGAAAACTACAAATTGTACGGCAATAAGGATTACAATTGCCAACAACCCCACTGCTTTCTTTCTATCCATACCGAATTCATCTTCAAGAAAGGCGATAACCGGCTGCCCCATCGCTACCGATGAAGTGATACCTGCGAAGAATAAAAGCAAGAACCAGAGGAAGCCGAACAACTCGCCTACAGGAAGGCGTTGAAATATTAAAGGCATAGAAACAAACCCAAGATCAAAAGCGCCCCCTTTGGCAAATTCTTTAGTGGCATCCAATCCAAAAAAAGCAACGGCAACGGGGATTGCGATAGTTGCACCTAACACCACCTCTGCAAAGCCGTTTGTAGATGCGGTTGTAAGCCCCGAAAGTACGATATCGTCTTTAGGTTTAAGATAGCTGGCATAAGCGTGAATTGTACCCATACCGACGGATAAGGTAAAAAATATTTGTCCCGCCGCGGCTAACCAAATTTTTGGATCGCCTAACAGCGTGAAATCCGGATTCCATATAAAACCAAAACCTGTCCAAACCGAGTTTTCGGGTACTGAAGGATCGGGAGTACCTAACAAAATTATTCTAACAGCAAGAATCGTAGCGAATAACAAAAGCAAAGGCATAGCAATTTTTGCAAGTCTTTCTATGCCCTTTGAAATGCCTCTGTATAGAATCCAAAAGTTTAGGCTGAAGGTAATTAACATAAGAATGTACGCAGGAAGTATATTGGTAAAATGAACTCCTTCCTCTCTGCCTTGATAGCTGTATAAAAAGTTTTTCATTGTTTCGGCAGTGTCTGCATCAAAATAAAGTTTTGAAACAGAAAATATGCTGTATCCGAGAGTCCACGATTCTATATAAGTATAATAGATAAGAATCGTCATTGAAATGAACAAACCAAGGGCACCGAAGTATTTGGCAATTTTATTCTTCCATATTACGTCGAACATGCCGGGTGCGCTGCCGTGCTTGTAACGTCCGCCGTTTCTTCCGATGCCCCATTCAATCCACATCAGCGGAATACCTAATAAAAGAAAGAAAATAAAATACGGAATCATGAACGCCCCTCCGCCGTTTTGTGCAGCTTGAACTGGAAACCTTAAAAAATTTCCCAAACCAACTGCATTACCTGCTACGGCAAGAATTAATCCTATTTTAGTTGCCCATTGTTCTCTCTCTGTGTTATTTGGCATTTAATCTCCGGGTTTGTTGTTCTACTAATTTGAGTTTACGGTTAATTATCAAAGGCTTGCCTAATGGTTACGTAAATTTAACACACTCAACCCTGAAAGGGTAGAATATGTAAACGCAGGGTATAGCCTAGCGAAAGTTTATATAAAAATATCACACAATTAAATGTAAAATCATAATCTTTAAATTGTTGGGAAAAAATATGGAAACTTTATTTCTTAATATCAAATAGATTCAACAGAAAAGTAAATTTCTTCCCTGAAGACTTGCCCGATGCAATGGGGGGGAGGGGAGACATAGGGGGGTTACCTCAATACGACATACCTCGCATAAGCCAGCAATATTTCACCTCACAATAAATAGTGAGGCTAACCAAAGAAAGACTGATGAAACACTCTGTGGTAAAATTTGCAGCTTTCTTTAGGATGCTTTCTTCAAACAGCGTTATTGTTTACGGTAACGATACTAACGCCTCGCTAATGAATAACATTAAACACTTAATGAAAAATGAAGAAGTAGTCTTTTAAATTTTTGATGTTATCTAAACGATCAAAAAAGGGAAGTTGTCCCCTCTTGCCCAAAGGGTTCTTTGAAAGAGGGGAAGAAGGGGTGTGTTAATGTTACAAGACGAAAATGCAAGATTATCTTCTCCTACGCTACACCATCAAAATATTTTTGCTGCCCATTAAATATGTCTTTTGAAATTTTAATAGAATAATGAAAAACACATACCACAAAATGCTTAACAGTTACAACTGCGGAATCGTTCGAGGTTGTCTAAAAAGTAAATTTTCTTAGTGGGTTCTTAGAGCCTTCGTGCCTTTCCGAAGGATCCTATGGAAGTGGCTAATAAAAATGTTGATTTTCAATAGAATTTCGGAACGATCCTTTGGACACAACAATAGCCACTCAAAATGGATGCATACAGCAAAAGTCACCAAGGCTCAAAGTTACACAAAGAACTTTTTCGTCAACCTCATTAGAGAGAGTTCAAAAGTACCGTATATAGAGCAACAAATCAGACTGATCCTTCGGAAATGTTTGCTTTAAAAACAAACTTTTTTAACGTAGTAGCACAGAGATTTAAGAGATTTTTTCTCAAATAGTATGTACTAAGAATCTACATTTTTTCCAAGACTTCGCTTGGAAAAAAAGCTAAAGGAAAAATTACAAATCACCAATCACAAATAATTATCAATGACCCAATTTTCA
>JAGUYG010000060.1 GCA_020061465.1 Ignavibacteriales bacterium | reverse complement strand
TTAGATAAACAAATACTCTATTTTTGCACTTATGAGCAAAGGAAAGATAGAATGAATTATAATCAGTTAATTCAAAAATTAAGTTGACGCCTATGCGAAAGCTTTCGGGACGGAATTGTTTCGATACGATTTTGAATTTGTTATTTGGTGTTTATTTGTAATTTGGATTTCGTTATTTGTTTTTTACTTACAATTAAAATTTCTCCAAGAGTCATTTGACAAATATCTTTGGTTAGCCTTTAATCACTCCAACCGGCTTTAACTTTGCAACTTTCATTGAAATACCTTCATTGTGCACAACATCCACTACTTCGGAAACATCTTTATATGCTTCGGGCATTTCTTCTGCAATCGTTCTGTATCCTTTCGCCTGAATAACAATTCCTTTCTGCTTAAGTTCATCAACAATATTTCTGCCTTTTGCATCTTTCATCGCTTTTTTTCTGCTCAAGTTTCGTCCGGCACCATGACATGAGCTGCCGAATGTTTCTCGCATTGCTTTCTCAGTTCCCACAGCAACAAAGGAATATCTTCCCATATCTCCCGGAATAAGTACCGGCTGACCAACACTCTTATATTTAGAAGGTATCATCTTGCTGCCCGGCGGAAAAGCTCGTGTTGCTCCTTTTCTGTGTACACAAACTTTCTTCATTGCACCATCAATCTCATGCTCTTCAATTTTTGCGATATTATGGCAAACATCGTATACCAACCTAAAACCAAGTTCAGATTCCTTCATCCCGAATGTTTTTAACAAACTCTTCTTTGCAAGATGCATAATCACCTGCCTGTTATTCCATGCAAAGTTGGCAGCGGCTTGCATTGCAGCAAGATATTCTTTTCCTTCCTGTGAATTAATCGGTGCACATGCCAATTGACGATCAGGTAATTTGAAACCGTATTTTTCGGAAGCCTTTATAAGAATTTTTAAATAATCATCACAAACTTGGTAGCCGAGTCCCCGCGAGCCGGTATGAATCATAACAACGAGCTGTCCTTTAAATAAACCAAATACTTCAGCCGTACGCTCATCATAAATTTCATCTACTACATCAACTTCTAAAAAGTGATTACCTGAGCCGAGGGTGCCGACCTGGTCAACTCCTCTTTCAATTGCCCGGCTGCTGACCACTTCAGCATTTGCATTTTTTAAGGTTCCGCTTTCTTCAGTAAATTCAACATCGGATGGATTGCCTAAATTGTTTTCCAATGCCCACACAGAACCTTTTCTCAGAACCGCTTTCATTTCTGGGGGAGATAATTTTTTAATAGCCCCGCTGGCACCTACGCCGGTAGGAATGTTTTCAAAAAGATTTGAGATCAGCTGCTCAATCTTATTTTCAACCGATTTGTATTCTATTGAAGTGACGGCGAGACGAACACCGCAATTTATATCGTAACCTACACCACCGGGTGAAATGACTCCCTCATCAAGATCCATTGCGGCAACACCACCGATGGGAAAACCATAACCCCAATGGATATCCGGCATCGCTAAGCTGAACTTTTGTATTCCGGGCAGATGAGCTACGTTCATAACCTGCTTAAGGGCTTCATCATTTTTTAAGTTTTTGTCAATCATGTTTTGGGAGATATAAATTCTGCCTGGCACCCGCATGTTACCTGCTGCCGGGATATCCCAAACATTTTCTCTTACTTTATTTAATTCAATTCCATTTATAATCATGTCACACCTCTTTATATATTAAATATCGAAGACGATTCTTGTAATAAATCCGCCACTTGTTTCTTTTATTTCCATTTGATGAAATGTAACTGCTTTTATTTCATGTTTCAATACATGCTTCCTTGCATTATAAATCTCACCCTCTAATTCTGAAGTTATTGTCCATCCCCCGGAATCGGCGTTAATTTTTATTGTACTTACTTTGTTAAATAACCATTTTTCCGTTTGAAATAAAAAATTAATTTCATCTAAAAATTTGACTAATAATTCCTCTTTGGTAGATTCATTCAAGAATAATTTTTTAACCGCCTTATCTTCCAATTCGAAAGGTTCAACTAAAACATCCTTCATGCCGTAAGCGGCTGCAGTAAATAAACCTTCTGTCGAATCGGCAAAAATTTCGATTGCCTCGTCTGCAGTATGATCAATTATTTTAATTTGCCACTTCATTTTCAGTTTTTTTGAAATAAAATCATATTGAAAAAACGCTTCCTTTCAATTTGTTTTAAGCTTTATTACTTACACTCAGAAGCAAAAGTTTAGTTTGGCGTCCTTGAAGAAAGAGATTATTTTTCATATCAAAAATAGAAAATATGATTCGATTAATTTAACATCTGATGTAATTTAACCATGCCTTTAAGTAAATATCAATTATCTCATCATTTCTCATTGTTAGAATGAAGCATCTTCCCGAACATCAAAAGGGAATAGCTGCAATATTGATCACCGCCGTTTTATGGAGTACAGGCGGAGTATTTATCAAGCTCATTTCGCTTAATGCAATGCAGCTTTCTTTTTTTAGATCGGTTTTTGCAGCTCTTGTTTTTGCAATTCTTTTTCGAAAACAAGTTTTTCATGCAAATGTAATGACATTCATAAATGCCATGTTCTACGCTGCAGTTTTAATTCTATTTGTGATAGCTACAAAAACAACCACTGCTGCAAATGCGATTTTCTTACAATATACGGCGCCGATTTATGTACTTATATTTGAACCGCTTATAAACAAAACACGATATGAGAAGATAAACGTTATCACTATCATTGTTTGTTTCGCCGGAATGTTGCTCTTCTTTACCGGCGAACTTACACCGGGACGTGTTGAAGGAAATATCTTTGGTTTGCTTTCAGGATTAGCCTTTGCTGCTTTTTTAATAGGAATGCGAAAAAATAAACATGAACATCAATTCAGTGGAATATTTTATGGAAATATTTTTGTAGCGCTTCTCACGGTTCCCTTTCTGTTTGATATTCAGATACTTACTTGCAACGACTTTTGGATGGTAGCATTTCTTGGAATTTTTCAAATAGGTGTTGCGTATGCAATTTTCAGCTATGGATTAAAACGTGTCTATGCAATTGAAGCCTCACTTATGTCGATGATAGAGCCTGTGCTGAATCCTGTTTGGGTGTTCATTGGCTATGGCGAAATACCTTCTGTCGGTGCCGTTATTGGTGGAGTAATAATTATCACTGCCATTGGTTTTAGAGCATTTATTATTGAAGTGAAGTACCGTACTTTATAAAATAACCTAAGCGTTTTGTTATTCAAACCTCCGATGTTGCCCGTTTCACTTGGTAGAAAAACCTCGGAGGTTACTATGGACAAAGGTAACTTCTCAAGTGAGGGCTTCGTAAACCTCTGAGGTTGCTTGGTGCATGACGGACACAAACCTCAGAGGTTGCTCTGGGCAAAAGCAGCAAGTAACCTCCAACGTCTAAAGCAGTGACGTTGGAGGTTTTTTGATAAAAAACTTCCGATGTTACCCGAGACAAACCTCCATGCAAACATCGGAGGTTACTAACTGAGTGTTTTTATGCGTGTGATGTTTCAAGTAACCTCCAACGTCCAAGGCAGCGACGTTGGAGGTTTTTTGTGGTATTAAAAATAAAACGACAAAATAAAAGATGAAGAAGTTAGCCCAATCTTAAATTCAGAAAAATCCCTTTTATCTTCATAATATGTCTTTATCTTTTCTTCCCCGCCTTTATATAAGGCGGCTAAATTGTATTGTCCGCCAATAGAAATTTTATCGGTTATAAAATATTCCATGCCTAAACTCACTTCCAGCGCGATTGAGAACGCTTCAGTTTGAACTTCCTCTGATGAAGTTGAAACATAGAAATAATCGAAGCGGCGGTATGATTCAATTTTATTCTTTGTCTTTTCGTAATCAAAACCTAATGCAAACGAAAAATATGGTGAAAGGTCATTGCCGAGCATGAAGTGAATTTCTCTTCCCAATTTAAATCCTCCGGATATTTGTGTGCCTTCACTTCCCGATAAATTTTCGGTTTTATCCTTTTTAGTCTTTGAAAAAGAACCGCGAATCATTCCAAAAGACACTGCTCTGTTTGAAGTCCACTCCTTTAATCCGATTCCCCCGTTGAATGAAGTGAGATTAAATTCGTTTACATTAAATAACAAAGCTCTCATGCCGCTGCGTTCAATTACACCTGGTTCATTTTCTTGTGCAAATAATTGAACGGTAATGAGAAGCACTAAGCTTAAAAATATTTTTTTTATGAGATGTTCTCCTCTTTAGTTACCGGTATAGGGAATATAACCGCTTTCACCGATTACATTTTGTCCCGCGATTGTTTGAAGCCACTTCCATAGAAGAAATGCTGTGGAATTTTGGTCCAAATCCGAACGGATTGCTGCATAAACCTCAGCGGTATACGGATATGTACGCATTCGAATGGAATTTTGATCGGGCATTATACCGTTAACAGCGCACATTTTAATTTGATCTCTTGGTGCCATTGCCGTGTTGAAGAAGTAAACTGTATAACCAATTCCATTCTGATCATCAACTAATCTATTTATAGGTCCCATCATTCCGTATAAAATCATCTGCGGTGCTTCTATCATAGTTAAACCGCGCATCACAAGCTTTTCTATAAGTTCCTGGCTGCCGGAATTTTTCTCTCTTTGATATGCATTGATAGGCGCGTTGTTTCCACCGACTTCCATCCAATTAATAATTACACCTGTGTAAATTTTTATTATCTGATCTTCAGTAAGATTATTAACTCCATTTCCCTTGTTAAGAATAAATACTAGTGCGTCGAGAGCAACAGGCGTGATATTTAATTGAACGTTCATACTGTCGGCAAAATTAAGCTCATCTTCTGAAGGTTCTCTGGCAGCAATAATTATATCTGCACTGTCGGAAATCAAGTTTACGTAAGATTCGTGTGTACCGTAATGACGAATACCTTGAATGAATTGAACAATATCTTGCTTGGTAGTATCCTCATCGTACGGATAAACACGCATTGTTCCGTCGAATGCGGGCAGCCATCTATAATTTACATTCAAAATTTCGCAGGCAATCAGTACCATTAAAGGATGAGTAGAAGTTGAGCCGTCAACTCTGGGAAAGTTATCTTTTGTTATTACGCTTATGTCGACAACTTCCTCAGGCGGTTGGTCATTATCCGTAATGCCGCATCCGGCAAGGAAAAGCACCAGCCCTAAAACGATTAAATATTTAATGTTCATCTTACCCCTTCTTAATATTTTTGAGTCGTGTCTGTTTATTTTCGATAACACAAAACTCAATACAAGTGACTATGTGTTTTAATTTTACTTCGGATGCAATAAATATTCAGCTCTCAGCTCAGGCGATGATTCACTACTGCCGACTTTGTATCCTTCCATTATTGCTGACGGAAAAGTGATGAGCTCTTCCGACAACTTAAATGTATCGGCAATCGAATATATCACTCCGGGTTTTAATCTTCTCTTTATATACCAATCAACACATCCCATCTCATTCTGATTAAATTTAATGCAGAATCCACCAACATCACATTCTTCATTAACTACCTGGTATTCAAATTTTACAGCACATTTAAATTCATTCATGGTACCGGAGTCATTAAGCGTAAAAAATCCATTCGTGATAAATAATTTTGGATTTAATTCAGCTTCGGTAGATTTTTGGCATGAATAAAACAGCACCAATGAGGAAGATATGATCATCCCTAAGCGAATGGCAAAGACGATTTTATTTTTCATTTCATCCCCTTACAAAATTAAACCTCGCACTATTGATATTTAGAACTATAACCAACCTACAACAAACTTCGTACAATCCGAGGATCCTTTTGACAAACAACTAACATCGCTCTAAACTTAACAAACCTTTATTAAATCATCAAGGAGAAAGTCTATCAATCTTCCAGTTGCCCTCTTCCTTCGCATAAGCTACTCTATCATGCATTCTATTTTCCCTGCCCTGCCAGAATTCAAAGTAATCGGGAATAAGGCGGTAACCTCCCCAAAAAGACGGCAGCGGTACATCATCATCCGGATAAAGATTTTGGTATTCTAAAAATTTATCTTCTAAATATTTTCTATCAGGAATGCTCTCGCTCTGCTTTGATGCCCAAGCTGCTATACGGCTCTCATAGGGTCTTGTTTTAAAATATTCTCCCGACTCTTTCGTAGAAGTTTTTTCTACTAATCCCGAAATTCTTATTTGCCTTCCTAATTCACTCCAATAAAAGAGTAATGATGCCTGAGGGTTCTTCAATAATTCTTTTGCTTTACGACTTTCATAATTAGTAAAGAATACAAGACTTTCTTCAGTCACATCTTTCAGAAGAACGACTCTTGCGTTAGGCTTCCCGGAAGAAGAAGCCGTTGAAAGAATCATAGCATTCGGTTCAACAATAGCGGCATTAACGGCTTCCTGTACCCATAACGAAAACAGTTCAAAAGGATTTGTTGGTACGTCTTTCTCATCAAGTGTACGTTCTGCGTAAGAACGCCTTAATTTTGCTAATGAATTGATGTCTGTCATATTGATTTTCTTTGATTTATTTTTGGCATTACAGATGCGAATTTGTTTTATTACATTTGCACGGGCGAAAATAAATTCACTTTATTTTTTAATTATTATTCGCAACTGTTAAAGTATTAATATCATTGAATTAAAATTACTCCTGAATAAATTTAGCAATTATTTTTAAAACATGAACATGGCGAATGAAATGAAATCGAATCAATTGACAAAGGAACAGCGCGAAGAGCTTGAAAAATTTGGCGCAAATACCTGGTTTGTAGAGTCTTTGTATGAAGATTATAAAGAAAATCCTGATGCTATTCCCGAACAATGGAAAATTTTTTTTGGCGATGATGATGAAAACGGCAGCGGTAAATCAATATCATCGGCAAAATCTTCATTCTTCAGTTCATTCAAAGATACTTCCCTCCCCTCACCCGAAGAAGACGAGGAAACTCAACTAATAGCAGGCAGTGCCGCAAAAATTCTTGATAACATGACGAACAGCTTAACTGTTCCGGTCGCAACCTCACAGCGAACTATTCCTGTTAAATTATTAGAAGAAAATAGAATTCTGATAAATCAAGAATTGAAGAAAAAACAATCGGGAAAAATTTCTTTCACTCATATAATAGCATGGGCGATTGTCAAAGCATTATTTGCATACCCGACTCTCAATTATGCTTTCACTATTAAGAACGGCAAGCCGCTGGTAATCAAACGGAAAAGTATCAACCTTGGAATAGCAATCGACATTGAAAAGAAAGATGGTTCACGTTCACTGATAGTCCCGAATATTAAAGATGCAGGTAATTTGAATTTCTACGATTTCTGGCTGAAGTATGAGGACCTTATTCAACGGACACGTACAGGGCAAATTGATCCTATAGTATTTTTAGGAGCTTCAATTACCTTAACCAATCCAGGTACGCTTGGGACTAACGCTTCTATACCACGGCTAATGGTTGGACAAGGTGCAATAATTGCTACCGGCGCAATTCAATATCCCGCGGAATATTTGGCAATGTCTCCTTCAACAATCTCAGCATTAGGGGTAAGTAAAGTAATGACGATAACCAGCACGTATGATCATCGTATTATTCAAGGAGCCGAATCTGGATTGTTTCTTAAAAAGGTTAACGAGCTTCTTTTAGGCGAGGATAATTTTTACGACGAAATATTTTCCGCACTGAAAATTCCGTTTCAGCCGTTGAAATGGAAAACGGATTATTTACCCGGCGGATTCAACGGGGCATCAAAAACAGAGGAAATAGAAAAGCAGGCTAGAATACTTCAGTTAATAAACATGTACCGCGTAAGAGGACATTTGATCGCCAACCTCGACCCTTTAGGCTCTCAAAACATTCATCATCCGGAGCTTGATCCGGCGATTTATAATCTTACTATTTGGGACTATGACCGCGAATTTATTGCCGGCGGTTACAGCGGGATTAAAACTGCAACACTTCGCGAAATTCTTGATATGCTCATGAAAACCTACTGCGGCAAAATCGGTGTGGAATATATGCATATTCAAAATCCTGAAGAAAAAGCATGGTTTCAAAGCATAATGGAGCCGGTAAAGAATACGCCTGACTTTAATGACAGTATCAGAAAAAATATTCTTAACAAATTAATTATTGCCGAAACCTTTGAACACTTTACGCATAATAAATTTGTCGGACATAAAAGATTTTCACTTGAAGGTTCCGAAACATTAATCCCGGTTTTAGATTTCATCTTAAACGAGGCAAGCGAAAAAGATATTCCCGAAATTGTTTTTGGTATGGCTCACCGCGGCAGACTTAATGTGTTAGCCAATATTCTCGGTAAATCTTATGAATCAATTTTCTCTGAATTTGAAGATATTCAAGATCCTAATTCCATTGAAGGCTCAGGCGACGTAAAGTACCATCTCGGTGCCTCAGGTACGTATAAAACGGTCAGAGAGAAAAAAATATCTGTATCGATTGCCTCGAATCCAAGTCACTTAGAATGGGTAAATCCCGTTGTGGAAGGTATCGTCCGTGCTAAGCAAACAAGGATGGGAGACAGCAAAGAGAATCGAAGAATAATTCCTCTTTTAATTCATGGTGATGCTGCGTTTGCGGGACAGGGAATAGTTGCTGAAACTCTGAATCTTTCGCAGCTCAGCGGTTATAGAACGGGAGGAACAATTCACATCATAATTAATAATCAAATCGGATTTACTACAGATCCAACCGATGCACGTTCTTCGGTTTACTGTACCGATGTTGCAAAGATGATTCAATCGCCAATCTTTCATGTTAATGGGGATGATCCTGAAAGCGCACTTTGGGCTGCCAAACTTGCGCTTGAATACAGACAAAAATTTCATAAGGATGTTGTAATAGATTTAATCGGTTACAGAAGACACGGACACAACGAAGGTGATGAACCCGGTTTTACGCAGCCATTACTTTATGAGAAGATTAAAAGTCATCCTTCGGTAAGAAAAATTTATGAAGATAAATTGGTTTCCGAAGGAATTGTAGACGAAGAGGAAACGGCATTGATGTCGAAGCAAGTTTCCGATTTATTAGCGCGGGCATTTAATGAAGTGAAAAAGAAGAGCATTGAATTCGGGTCGGAGACCCCCCTTGCAGTTCCGAAAGAACGAATGGAAGCAATCAGACCTATAGAAGATACCGCAATATCCGAAAAAGAATTAAAAATAATTATTGAAGGATTAACAAGGATTCCCGATAATTTTACAATTCATCCTAAGCTGAAAAAATTTCTTGACAAAAGAAAAGAACTGCTCGATGATAATGGTCAAGCCGACTGGGCTTTAGCCGAAGCTCTTGCATTCGGCAGTCTGTTATATGAGGGAACACCCGTTCGTTTGAGCGGGCAGGATAGTGTACGAGGCACGTTCAGCCAACGACACCTCGCATTCACAGATATTAAAACCGGAGTCGATTATCTTCCGCTAAGTAATATCTCGGAAAATCAGGCAAGATTTGAAGCACTTGACAGCCTTCTGTCCGAAGCAGCGGTACTTGGATTTGAGTATGGGTACAGCACTGCCGATCCGTTGGCACTTGTTCTTTGGGAAGCTCAGTTTGGCGATTTTGCAAATAGCGCACAAGTTATTATCGACAATTTCATCGTAGCTTCTTATGAAAAGTGGAAAGTGTCAAACAGCGTAGTGATGCTTCTGCCGCACGGCTTTGAAGGACAAGGTCCCGAACATTCAAGCGGACGATTAGAAAGGTTTCTTATTCTTTGCGCTGAAAATAATATGCAGGTATGTAATCTTACAACACCGGCTCAATACTTCCATTTGTTAAGAAGACAGGTTAAACACGCAGAACGAAAACCGTTGGTTATTATGACACCAAAAAGTCTGCTCCGTCATCCGGAAGCCCGTTCGGTTAAGTACGACTTTACTCACGGCAGATTTAAAGAAGTGATTGACGATGAATTAATAGGGAAAAAGAAATTTATTGAGAAGGTAATAATTACCAGCGGAAAAGTTTATTACGATCTCATCAAGTACAGAAAAGAACATGGCATTGACGAAACTGCAATAGTAAGATTAGAGCAGTTTTATCCTTTTAAATCAGAACAGGTAAAAGAAATTCTTTCTTCTTATACTAATGCCAAAAAAGTTGTTTGGGTTCAAGAAGAACCAAAAAATATGGGGACTTGGAATTTTCTCTCGAACAGATTGAATGAAGATTTACAACCTCATCAAAAATTATTGTATGCCGGCAGACCGGAGAGCGCAAGTCCTGCTGTTGGTTCGGCAAAAATATCTAACCGGCAGCAAATAGAGCTTATAGTAAATGCGTTTAGCTGTTGATAAGAGATTACGCTTGATAAATGACTGAGGGTAGACTATTTTTCTACCGAGTTTTCTAAAAAATTAAAATACTTTTTTCTTTGATTTTTACACTTTGTCCTTTTTACTTAGCCAAGCGAGCGTAACTCAGTTGGCAGAGTGTCAGCTTCCCAAGCTGAATGTCGCGGGTTCGAACCCCGTCGCTCGCTCAAAAAAAATTTTTGGATTATTATCGGAAAAGACAGATATTTGCCACCGAAATTTTGATTGATTTGGGCGCTTAGCTCAGTTGGTTCAGAGCATCTGCCTTACAAGCAGAGGGTCCGCGGTTCGAATCCGTGAGCGCCCACGAATAAAAAAAGCCTGTAAAATAATTAAGTTATAGGCTTTTTTATTTTTAAAGATGATGTAAGCCGAAGAAAATACCTTGTGTATGATGCTATGATTATAGTCAAAAAAAATGAAACTGATAGATTTGATTTCGAAATGATTACTTCGGACTTATCGTCGAAACTTATTCTCTTTATCCGGTTTAATAAATTTAGTAGAAGTAGACTCACAGTCAACTTTTAGACAAATAATTAAACCAATAATTGCCCCAGTTCCTTACAGATAAAGAAGAAAAGCTTTTTCGGATAAACAAATATTCAGATATCGAACTGAAGAACGATTTTCCCGAATTTCGCTTTTCGCGGGTTAACAATTACCTCTGCAATACCATCTTATTCACAAACACTTTGTCGCCTGCTCTTCCATTGGATCCTACGGATAGGAAATAAATGTAAATACCGCTTGGAAACTCATCGGAATGAAAAATTACACTATGATTTCCCGCTGATTTGAATTCATTATTAACAAGCAAAGATGCTTCTCTGCCTAGAACATCATAAACTTTCAAGCTTACAACCGCGGCTTCACTTAACTGAAAAGAAATTGTAGTAGAAGGATTAAACGGATTAGGATAGTTTTGAAATAATTTATGTGAGATGGGTTTAAGTTCTTCTTCTACTGATGTAATAATTTCTTTAACCGATAATGTAAAAGACTGCGTGTCGGATTGAGCATGTTCATTTGACACACTTATTGATGTTGCATGGCTGCCTGTATCCAGCGGTGCGGTTCCGCCTAAGAAACCGTCCGAATCCAATTGAATCCATGACGGTGCCGCCAAAACAGTATATGTCAGGTCGTCATTGTAATAATTAAATGAGCGTAACTTATATTGATATTCTCCTCCGGGTTTAACAATTGTTACAGGATCGCTGGCTATAACTAACTCCCTATTAAATATTTCCCAACTGATGCTTGCTGTATCTTTACTATTGAATGCGCATCCGCTGATAATCACCTTTTGCGGGGAAGTATTGCCTCCGGAATTAGCATAAACATAAAAAGAGCCGCTTCCTGCTGCCTCCCCGTTCTGTTTCCAAATATAGTTAACCGATTCCCCGTATGGGTCTGACGCATTAATTGTCAATCCTAAAGTTTCATGTTCTTTCACTAAATATTCTCTTACGTTAAGGAACATTTCCTCACCGTTTATTTCAGCAGTCTGTACCCTTGAAGGATACCAATTGTTTATTTCCGGAGGGAAACGATTTTCTAAAAATTTATTTATGACATTTAGGGTTATGCGTGCAACAATCGGATCGACAAATAATCCGTTAGCCGGATCGCTGTATAATCCGTCAACCCAATCTGTTGTAGCTCCATTAAATACTGCACTGCCTTCCGCAGTATGAAAGTACACAACTGTTCCATAACCTTTTCCTACAGCGGGATTATAATTAATGGCAGGTGAAATACCCAAAATCTTTAAATTGACAGGCGAACTATCTTCCCCGGTTGCATAGGGAATTCCGTTCTGCCAGCCGAATAGCGTACCATCGGTTTCATAACCGACGATTGCGTTATCATAGCCGAATTCTTCTCCGTCTCTTAAACCGGTTCCGTTAAATGCCCAGTGATGTGTATTGTAAGCCGCATAGTCTCCGTATCCTTCTTCGTGAGGAAGCACTATTTCACCATTGAAAAAAGCATTCACAAAACCGCCGTGGCGAAAGCTTACTCCGGTAAATAAATTTTCGGGATAATTCACCGGTGTATTCCACCAATTCACCGTTACAAGTGAATCGACTACTCCATTCAAAGGATCAAAAATTCTATCCTTATAACAAACCATCGTTTTGCCGTTATCTTCAAAACGAACCTGCCACCAGCTTGTATTGCCGGCAAGAATGATCAGCCTTCCCCCTTTGTTAATAAAATTTTCAAGCTGCAAACGTTCCGTGCGCGACCAATATTCATTATGCCCGACAAGCAAAGCGACTTCGTAATTCTTTAGTAAATCCGGATATATATCAAGATCATAATTTGAAGCAAACTCGAACTTTAAATTATTATTTGAAGCGAACTGAATGAATTTATATTCGTACTTGTAAAAATCGGCACTGCCGAGTGTTCCGAGCGGATCTGCAGCAGGTCTGTTAAAGGAAACCTTATATGCACGCTTAAAATCGGTTGAGTTATATTCATAAATACTTTTACCGCCGAAATTATTGTAAGCCTGCCATGTATTTGTACTTAAAATCAAAAGTAATTTTGAATAGCTGCCCGGAGTTTTAGGTCGCACAAAAAATATAACACCCCTTACTCCACCGGTTATCGGGAAGTTTGCTCTGTAAGCACCGGGACCCCAATCCGCCGGTATTACAAATTGATATGTAACCTGCCAGCCGCAGCCATAATGAAATGCACTGTCGGGAACGGACTGAACGCCTCCTTGTGCCGGTCCTAAAGTCCTAAAAAAAGTTGCTTGCTGTTCTATCTTAAATACGGTTAGGTCAAACGGCGATACGGAAGTCGAAATATAAAATTTAAGTGTATCTCCCACCGAAACGGTATATGAATTTACATATCCTCCTTCCTGCGGTGAACTTTTTGGAGAATAGCTGATGATGACTAAAAAAGTGATGATGGAATTTCTAAGAACATACGGGAGTGAATAATTACTGTACTGCATATACATTATTCTCTTATGTATGAATTTTTTCTCTGCTGAAATTTAAGAAATGGAAACTTGAGAATCATGTAGAAAGTCAAAGGTCAAAGGTTTGAGAGAATGGAAGTTGAGTGTTTTGTTTAGTATTGTAAAAAAACCTTCAAGGTTAGTGAGACTTTTTGCTATAGAAAACCACGGAGATTTTATGCTCAAATTTCTTTTAATGAAATAACTGTTTTTGAATTTTAGTTTTTTCGTCTATAAGGCATCGCCCTCACCCCCGACCCCTCTCCCTCGGGAGAGGGGCTGGTGAATTACTAAATTTTTATGGTGCTTCAAGAAATAAATCTTCACATCGTTCCCTCTCCCCACGGGAGAGGGAGGAAGGGTGAGGGAAAATTTGCCTTATAAATTCATTAATACCCCAATAGGAAAAAAGAAAAAACTTCAAGGTTAGCGAGGCTTTTTGCTATGGAAAACCCCGGAGATTTTATGCTCAAATTTCTTTTAATGAAATCACTGTTTTTGAATTTTAGTTTTTTCGTCTATAAGGCATCGCCCTCACCCCCGACCCCTCTCCCTCGGGAGAGGGGCTGGTGAATTACTAAATTTTTATAGTGCTTCAAGAAATAAATCTTCGCATCGTTTCCTCTCCCCACGGGAGAGGGAGGAAGGGTGAGGGAAAATTTGACTTATAAATTCATTAATACCTAAATAAGAAAAAAGAAAAACCTCCGAGGCTTTACGCTGCATAAATGACTGCGCTAACCCCGGAGGTTTACAATAACAATACTTCTGACTTCTGATTCCTTACTTCACCAGTACCATCTTCTTCGTCTGCTTAAACGACTGACTTCCGTCAACCGAAGCAGCATCGATCGCATAGAGATATACACCGGAAGAGAATCTGTTACCAAAAGATTCGGTGTTAAATACAACTTCATGGTGTCCTGCTGCTTTCACTCCGTTAAATAACTCCGCTACAATTTCGCCGGTCAAATTGTAAATAACCAGCTTAACATTGCTTTGATACGGCAATGAGAATTTAATTACAGTTGATGGGTTAAACGGATTAGGATAATTCTGAGCGAGCTTATAACTCTTCGGACCGGTGTTATAAGTAACTTCAACTTCTTTTGAATAAGAGTAAGAACCGTCGTAATCAATTTGTTTCAAGCGGTAGAATATTACAGCTCCTGAGGGAATATCCTTTAGCATATCGGTATATGAATAGTGCTTAACCTCGGTTGTAGTACCAGCACCTTCAACATATCCTACTACTTGCCAATTATCAGCAATCTTTCTTTCGATTTCAAATCCCTTATTGTTAGTCTCGGTTCCAGTCTCCCAATCCAACATTACAAGATCATCCACTAACCTAACTGCAAAGCTTGTCAGTTCAACAGGAATAACACCGCCAATGGCAAGGATTGATTTCGATAGAACATCCACAGCAAATTTTGGATTGTGCATACCCTTACTTCCGTCATACGCAATTAGTTGGTAGTTCCAATATGCCTTTCGAAGTTTTACATCGTTTGCATCTCTTATCATCTCCCAGGAAATTGTAGCTTCACCAACCGGAGGAAGCGTTTCTACAAGTATTCTTATCAAACCTGCGATTTCCTTACTTATTGATTCAACTAAACCGTTTTGATCATAATCGCCTGTAGCAATAAAATCTTCCCAACTGGTTTTTGGACCATGGCAGCCTGTGCATGCAGCAGTGTGATCGTAACCGGAGTCTTCATTGTGCAATGCAAAACTATGTCCGCCTACTTTATCTCTATTCACAGTCCCTGTATCTGCTGTAGCATACATGTGGCATCCAACGCATGCATCCTGAACTGCATAGATATGCGAACCAGAAAGGAACGGTGTACCGTCAAAGGTAGCTGCATTCTGTCCCAGGATATTATCACCTTGAACCGAATGATGAGGACCCCAATGGCTTGAGGTAACATTTGTTTGAACATAAGAAACATTATCTCTTCTTGCCTTATGGCATGCCATGCACAATTTTCCATTTCCGCCTAAAGCATTATAAGCATATCCGTTGCCAAGTGTATCGGAGCTGACAGGAATAGAACGTAACGAATAATCATTCGAATTACCATGAGGATCATGACATGCAGAACATGTTATCGGTTCATGGTTGGCGGATTTCATTCCGGTGGTATTTGTGGTTAATCCTTTAGTGAAATTCACAAATCCATTTGCATCATGGCAGCGGATGCAATTTTGAAGATTATTATTCTGAGAAGCGGCGCCCTGTGCAAAGGAGCTTGACCATAAAGCTTCGGCATGAAGAGAATTTTCATACTCAGAAACTTTATTGTGTCTCCATGGCTCGTCATGGCATTGAGCACATATACCAAGGTCGCGGGAAATTTGAATTTTTGCTTTAGCTCCGCCCATAGAATGTTCGCTTCCGGGTCCATGACAGTTTTCGCATCCAATAGTTGCGAGATTAACTAAACCGGCAAAGTTGGTTTTTAATGCTTCCCAATTGCCAGCTTTTGGCGGGGAGTAATTTGCCCAATTCCAGCCAAGTGAAGCGGCTACATCGTCAAATCCGTTATTTGCTGCAGCTAAATTATGATCATAACCGGTAGTATGGCACTTCATGCAGCTTGTGCTGTAATAAGCAGCACCGCTATTGATTTGTGTTTTGAATATAGTTGCATGACCTGATACTTGCCAGCGATCATAAATAGCGGTAAAAGTCGGGTTAGCAGCGTGGCAAGTCATACATTTAGGAAAAGTACCAGCCACACCATCGAAGTTGCCGACACCTACAAAGTTTGCTGCATAGATTGTCTTTGTAGTGTCATGAGTTCCGCCGGCTGTGCTTATCGATAGCTGAACACTGTACTCTCCGGTTAAATCGGCTATAAAAGTAACCCATGTTGGATTCAGAACGGTCAAAGCAGCGGTTGATCCGGCAGGTTTTGTTAAGAGAGTGAAAGTTGCTGTAGTGATGGGATCTGCAGTGCCGACGTTTTTAGCAGATAGATAAACATTGGTCGCTTTCGGAACTATATCCAATCCGCTCGAGACCGAATTTGTGGATAAACCAAGTGAGGTTAATCCATGCGGCGAAACGCCCTCGGTAATTATTTTTGCCGTTTGCGCTTGCGATAAATTAATTAGTAAAAAAGAACATAAAATAACAAGTACATTTTTTTTCATAAGATTCCCCACGATTTGTATTAATAAATTGTTATCGAACAGGCATTATCTAATATTAGACCACTCTTTTTATTTCGAAACTGGTAGAATTCAATAAAAATATTTAGTATTTATAAATATAGTTTCTCTTATAAGGGAAAATTCTTTACACTGTTTTATCAGATTAGAGAATCACTCCGCTTAAAATGTTGAATAATTTTATCCGGCAGGTGATTAGTAATAACGAGAAATGAATCATTATTCCTTATTCACTATTCATTTTGTATCCAAAAGGATGCTGTGCATTTAGTGTCCATAGGATCCTCGGATTATTCATTTTTGCACTTCTTTTTACATTAGATAGTTTTTTCTTCTGTTCAAGCGGAGTAATTCACTTACTGAAATAATTTTTGTTTGAGAATGTTTTGGCTTGTATGAAATTTTGCGTACCACA
>JAGUYG010000049.1 GCA_020061465.1 Ignavibacteriales bacterium | reverse complement strand
TGAAACTTGGTGTTTTTGTGCCTTGGTGGCAAAAAAATAGCCCCAAAGTTTCAAAGACACAAAGAGTTCACTATTTAAAAATGGGTCAACAAAAATTTTTTTTTTCATATATTTTACAGCCCACCTTCGGGGTTACTGAATAAAACGCAAGAGTCCTTTCAGGTCGCGTGGGCTTCGTAGACCTCTGAGGTTGCTCGGTGCATAACGGACATAAACCTCGGAGGTTGCTCTGGGCAAAAGCAGCAAGTAACCTCCAACGTCCCGGGCAGTGACGTTGGAGGTTTGTTATATTTTAATCTCCGATGTTTAAGGAAGTGACGTTGAAGGTTTTTTGATGACGACCTCCGATGTTGCCCGAGACAATTCAGCATGCAAACATCGGAGGTCGCTTGATGAGTTTATGCTGCATCGCTTTTTAACTCTTCCATCATAAGAGCTGTGTGAACTGCTTTTGCACATTTCCTTCCTTCGGCTATTGCCCAAACTACAAGCGATTGTCCGCGCCGCATATCGCCGCAGACAAACACTTTATCCAAATTCGTCTTATGCGCATTCTCGCCTTCCCCAAATTCGGCTTTTACATTTCCTCTGTCATCTAACTCCATACCTAATTCTACAAGCTGAAAGATTAATCCTTCTTTAATTGGATGAACAAAACCTGCTGCAATTAAAACGAGATCGGCTTCAAGTCGAAATTCGGTGCCGGGTACCTCAACAATTTTTCCGTTTTCAAATTTTACTTCGCAGCAGAGTAAAGACTTCACCTCATTCTTTTCATTAGCAGTAAACTCTTTAGTGCTGATGCTCCACTTCCTTATCGCTCCTTCTTCGTGACTGGAAGAAGTACGCATCATTAAAGACCAGAAGGGCCATGGAGTATTATATGCTCTTTCAATCGGAGGCTTCGACATAATTTCAATTTGAGTTACGGATTTAGCACCTTGCCTGTTAGCAGTGCCTATACAATCCGAACCGGTATCTCCCCCGCCAAGCACAATTACATTCTTCCCGTGAGCATTTATTTCTTGTGAGATTTTTTCACCTGCAATAATTTTATTTTGAGCTGTGAGATATTCCATCGCGAAATAAATTCCTTTTAATTCCCTTCCCGGTATCGAAATATCTCTCGGCTTTTCAGCACCGCCCGCAAGTATAACCGTATCAAATTTTTCAATTAATTCGTTTGCCGAAATGTCTACTCCAACGTTAACATTAGTTTTAAAAATAACACCTTCTTTTTCCATCTGTTCAATGCGGCGGTCGATTTGCCATTTTTCTAATTTAAAATCTGGTATGCCGTAACGCAGCAATCCGCCCGGCTTATTGTTTTTTTCAAATATAGTAACGGTATAACCTGCACGCGCAAGCTGCTGTGCCGCTGTTAAACCAGCGGGTCCCGAACCCACAACTGCAATTGTTTTTCCTGTAGAATATTTAGCCGGCTTTGGTTCGACCCAGCCTTCCGCAAATCCTTTATCGATGATGGTTCGTTCTATCGACTTAATCGTTACTGGTTCTCTATTTATTCCCAACACACAAGCGCTTTCACAGGGTGCGGGACAAAGCCTTCCGGTAAATTCAGGAAAATTATTTGTCGAGTGTAAATTTGCAAGCGCCTCTTTCCAACGACTGCGGTAAATCAGTTCATTCCATTCGGGAATATAATTTTGAACGGGGCATCCGGTATCGCCGTGGCAAAAAGGAATTCCGCAATCCATACACCTTGCACCTTGAAGCTCTGCTTCACCGCTTGTGAAACAAAATTCAAACTCGCGAAAATGCTTTATGCGTTTTTCAACTTTTTCTTTTTTGATTTCGATTCTCGAATACTCCATAAAACCGGTAGGCTTACCCAATTGCTACCTCTACTAAGACTTGCTCATGCTGCTCTAATTCTTTGATTTCTTCTTCGGCTAACTTTAATAAAGCAGCTTTATATTCTCCCGGAATTATTTTCCAGAAGCGGTCTTTTTCTACTTCCCAATTTGCCAATATTTTTTTAGCACGTTTGGAAGAAGTAAAATTGAAATGCTTGACAATTAAATCGTGAACTAATTCGATATCTTCATTATAAATTAGATACTCAACATCAACAAGCTCTTTGTTAATATATTTTTCAATATCGCGCTCATAATCATAAACGTAAGCAATACCGCCCGACATACCTGCGGCAAAGTTTCTTCCGATTTTCCCAAGCACTACCACTCTACCGCCGGTCATGTATTCGCAGCCGTGATTTCCCACTCCTTCAACCACAGCGACTGCACCGGAATTTCTTACCGCGAATCTCTCGCCGGCAACACCGTTAAAGAACGCTTCACCGCTTGTGGCTCCGTACAAACAAGTATTACCTATAATAATATTTTCTGCGGGATCGTAAGTAATATTATCAGGCGCTTTGATTATCAATCTTCCGCCGGATAATCCTTTTCCGGCATAATCATTTGCTTCACCTATTAGTTTAATTTCGATGCCTTTTGCTAAGAAAGTACCGAAGCTTTGTCCGGCAGTTCCTCTCATAGTAATTTTAATTGTTCCTTCAGGCAGTCCATCTTCGCCAAATCTGCGTGCAACTTCACCGGAAAGCATTGTTCCGACTGTTCGATTAATATTTTTCACTGCCATTTCAATTGACACAGGAATTTTATTTTCAAGTGCCGGCAATGCACGCAAAATCAAATCGTGATCAATCTGGCACTCCAATCCGTGGTTTTGTTCTCTCATACGGAAAAGTTCTGTTGGATGAAGCGGCTCGGGTTTGAACAGAGTTTTACTCATATCAATTCCCCTTGCCTTCCAATGTTTGTTTGGTCGTTTCGGAATAATCTTTTCTGTCTGCCCAATCATTTCATTAAAGGTTCTAAAACCTAATGCAGCCATCAGTTCACGTACTTCTTCAGCAACAAAAAACATGTAGTTGATCAGGTATTCAGGTTTACCATTAAACATTTTTCTTAGTTCGGGGTCTTGTGTAGCTACACCTACCGGACAAGTATTCAAGTGACATTTACGCATCATTATACATCCCTGTGTAACGAGAGGTGCAGTAGCAAAACCGAATTCTTCTGCTCCTAATAATGCAGCAACAACTACATCTAATCCGGTTTTTATTTGTCCATCAACCGCAAGAAAAACTCTGTCGCGCAAGCCGTTGAGAACAAGTGTTTGCTGAGTTTCACTTAACCCAAGTTCCCATGGACTGCCTGCATATTGTATTGATGAAATGGGACTTGCACCTGTACCACCATCATGTCCGCTTATAAGGATATGATCGGCGTGAGCTTTTGCAACACCTGCGGCAATAGTTCCTACCCCTACTTCAGAAACAAGCTTTACGCTTATGCGGGCAATAGGATTAATATTTTTCAAGTCGAAGATAAGCTGCTTCAAATCTTCGATAGAATAAATGTCATGATGAGGAGGAGGTGAAATAAGAGTAACGCCGGGCGTGCTGTTCCTGATGCGTGCAATTATCTTATCAACCTTAAAACCCGGAAGTTGTCCTCCCTCTCCCGGTTTTGCACCCTGTGCCATTTTAATTTGAAGCTCATCAGCATTTACAAGATAATTTGCCGTAACGCCAAATCTTCCCGAAGCAACTTGTTTAATTGCCGATCTTAGTGAATCACCATTCGAAAGCGGAACAAATCGAATTGGATCTTCTCCCCCTTCTCCGGTATTTGATTTGCCTCCGATTTTGTTCATTGCAAGTGCAATTGATGTGTGCGCTTCCCACGATATTGAACCGAAACTCATTGCTCCGGTTGAAAATCTTTTAACGATTTCTGAAGCTGGTTCTATCTCTTCGAGCGGAAGAGGTTCTTTAAGAAAATCGAATTTGAAGAGACTTCTTAATGTTACACGCTTCATATTTTGATTGTTTATAAGATCCGAATATTCTTTATATGTGCTGTAACTATTTCTTTGGGTGCTTAACTGCAGCTTTGAAATAGTCAACGGATTCCAAAGATGCGGCTCTCCATCTCTTCTAAAATGATAAAGACCTCCGGCAGGCAGATCATTAGGAGTTTCGAAGGAATTAAATGCTTGTTTATGCCGTCTAATAGTTTCTTCTTCAAGCATTTCAAGACTAAGCCCTTCAATGCGAGTTGCAGTTCCCGTAAAATAATTCTCAATTATTTCCGAATCTAAACCGACTGCTTCGAATATTTGAGCACCGCAATAGGATTGGAGAGTGCTTATTCCCATCTTGCTAAAAATTTTGAACAATCCTTTTGATACAGCTTTTACAAAATTCTTTTTTGCGATTTTATAGTCTGCAGCTTCCGGTAAGAAGCCTGACCGATGCAAATCGGCTAAAGTTTCATAAGCTAAATAAGCATTTATAGCATTCGCTCCATAACCGCAAAGTAAAGCGAAATGAGAAACCTCTCTCGGTTCGCCGCTTTCGATTATTATTCCTGTTTTAGTTCTAAGTCCCGCTCTCAATAAGGAATGATGCACTGCAGAAACAGCTAACAAACTCGGAATAGCTGCATGGATTTCATCAACGCCTCTGTCGGAAAGAATCATCAGCGATACTCCGTTCTTCACGGCTTCAACAGCGTCTGCACAAATCTGATCGAGGCATTCTCTCATGTTATGACTAACATGCGGATTAAAAAGAATTGATATAGTGATCGAATTAAACTGACCTCGAGCTATGTTTCTAATTTTTTCTAATTGTGAATTGGAGAGCAGTGGATGGGCAAGCTCTAACCTGTGCGCATGTTTTGGTGTTTCATCCAATAAATTCTGTTCAGGACCGATATAAGTAGTTAATTCCATTACCAATTCTTCACGTATCGGATCGATGGGCGGATTTGTTACCTGCGCAAAAAGCTGTTTAAAATATCTGAACAATAATTGCGGACACTCGGATAAAACCGCAAGCGCAGCATCAGTTCCCATCGAACCGACAGCTTCCTCTCCCTTTACAGCCATCGGCGCCATCACTGTAAACAAATCTTCTTTAGTGTATCCGAAAATTTTTTGACGCATTAAGATAGAATCAAAATCGGCATTGTGAATAAACTCTGGATCAGGCAGATGGGTAAGTTTTATCATATTTTCGGCTACCCATTTTCTGTATGGTTTTTTAGTTACTATCTCTCCTTTGACTTCGTCATCATCTACAATTCTTTTTTTATTCAGATCGATGATAAACATTTTGCCCGGCTGTAATTTCCCTTTGTAGGCTATTCTTTCTGGCTCAATTTCGAGCACGCCGGCTTCAGATGATAAAACAACAAGATCATCTTTCGTAACAACATATCGTGCAGGTCTTAAGCCGTTCCTGTCTAAAGTAGCACCAATAATATTTCCGTCTGTAAATACAACTGCGGCAGGTCCATCCCAGGGCTCCATCATTGTAGCGTGATATTCATAAAATGCTTTTCTATCGGGATCCATCAAGTCATTCTTCGACCAGGCTTCGGGAATCATCATCATCATTGCATGAGGTAAGCTTCTGCCAGCCATTACAAGAAGTTCTAAAACCGAATCGAAAGTAGCTGAATCGCTTTGACCATCCATAATTATCGGCAGCATTCTTTTTAAGTCCTTACCATAATACGGAGATTCCATTACTGCTTGTCTTGCAGCCATCCAATTCTGGTTTCCTCGAAGAGTATTAATTTCTCCGTTGTGTGCAATCATTCTAAATGGATGAGCTAAATCCCAGGTAGGAAAAGTATTTGTTGAAAAGCGCATGTGAATCATTATCAGTGCTGATTTCAAATCAGGATCGCGCAAGTCTTCGTAATAATCTATTAGCTGCTGCGAAAGAAGCATTCCTTTATAAATTAATACTCTGCTCGAAAATGACGGCACATAATACTTGCTTCTATCGCACTTCAACTCTGCCCGTATTCTTCTGTCAATTATTCTTCTTACAGCGTAAAGTTTTCTTTCAAATTCATCTTGTGTTAAAATTTTATCGTGTGCACCGATGAAGCATTGGCGGATAAAAGGTTGAGTAGCTTTTGCACCTTCACCGGGAATATTTGGATTTACAGGAACATCTCTCCATCCTAAGAAATTTAATTTTTCATCTACTACTATTTTTTCAATTATATTCTCAGCCGCTTTTCTTAGTATCGGATTTTGCGGAAGAAACATAACACCAACTCCATACCGCCCAAACTTCGGCAATTCTATTCCAACATTTAAGGCTGCCTTACGCATGAATTCATCAGGCATTTGAATCAATACTCCTGCACCATCGCCGGTCAAAACATCGGCTCCAACAGCTCCTCGGTGTTCAAGATTTTTTAAGGCTTCTAACCCTTTATCAATTATGTCGCGGGATTTCCTTCCCTTTATATCTACTATGAATCCCATACCGCATGCATCGTGTTCGAAGTATGGATCATACATACCTTGTTTAATTGGAATGCCGTTTTCAAAAGTTTTTTTGTTAGCCATAAGATTCTCCCAAATCTTTCACCCATTATTGGTAATATTTTTTTGCTGCTTGTATATAAATTCTAAATGCTGTAAAATTTTACGGGAATTCCTTACTAATTTAAGTTTAGCAACATCGATTGATAACATTTTCAATAAATCTTATTCTATTCAATAATAAAAGAAGTTAATAATACATTTTTGCCTAAATAATTTTTCATAATCCTTTTACATACACTAAATCCTAAAATATATTTTCTTTTCATTTAGGATTAAAAAATTAGATGAGACAGATGTCGTCAAGAAAAGGGAGAGTTGACCTAACCTCTTCAACGACCTCTAAAAAAATTTCGGCAGATAAGATTTCTTCTTTATTTACTGACGAGATAACTTCATCTCCCATAGGATTATAAACAGCACTATAACCGATGTAATTTAATTTCGGATCTTTACCTATTCGGTTAACACCTGCAGCATAACATTGATTTTCGATTGCTCTTGCTCTTAATAAAACTCGCCAATGTTCAATTCGTGTATCGGGCCAATTAGCAATATTAATTATCAGCTCGGTTTTTTGTTTTGCATATTGTCGGTAAAGTTCAGGAAATCTTAAGTCATAACAGATTGACAAACCAATCTTCCAATTATTAATTGAAGTAATTACAGTTTCGGTGCCTTTTTCATAAAATTTATTTTCAGAAGAAAACGAGAATGGATGAATTTTACGGTATACCGAAACTAATTTCCCTTCGGGAGATAAATGAATTAGAGAATTATAATACTTCGAATCTTTGTGCTCGATGATTCCGGCAATGATATTAGTGGTGCTATTTCGAGCTAAATCAGAAAAGAAATTAAAGCTCTCTCCTGTTAACGTTTCAGCAAATTTAGAAGCGTTCATTGTAAAACCGGTTAGAGTCATCTCCGGGAAAATCAACACATCTATTTCTTCGCTATTGTGCTTTAGAAGCGTGGAAATTTTTTCCATGTTCTTTTGTTTATCTTCCCAAACCGGTGAGTACTGAACTAAATCCAGTTTCATTTTTATGCTGTCAGTTTTGATTTCTGTTTCTGAAACTTAAACAACTTATAATTGATACTGTCGCTCAAAGCTTGAAAGCTTGCCTCAATAATATTTTCTGATACGCCAACCGTCGTCCAGCTTTCCTGTCCATCGCTCGATTCAATCATTACGCGTACTTTAGCAGCGGTTCCATCTTTTTCATCGAGCACACGTACTTTGTAATCGACAAGTTTTATCAAAGAGATTTCAGGATAAAATCTCAACAATGCTTTCCTCAACGCATTATCAAGAGCATTCACGGGTCCGTTTCCATCTGCGGCAGTATGTTCTATTTCACCGTCGACTTCTATTTTAAGCACAGCTTCGGCATGAGACTGTCCTTTATTATCGTACACAACGTTTACTTTCGAATCGAGCACATTAAAGAATGGTGTAAATTCATTTAACTCCGAACGAAGCAGTAATTCGAAGGATGCTTCCGCACCGTCGAATTGAAAGCCGCCGTGTTCAAGAGTTTTAATGAAGTTTACCAGCTTTTTGCTCAACTCTTTGTGCCCGGAAAGATCGATTCCCAGTTCTTTCGCTTTGTAGCGAATGTTGCTCTGCCCGGATAAATCCGATACCAATACTCTTTGTTTATTGCCGACGACTTCAGGTGTTATATGTTCGTACATTTTACTTTCTTTAAGCACGGCACTTACATGCACTCCGCCTTTATGTGCAAAGGCAGATTTTCCCACATAAGCTGCTCTTGAGTTTGGTGCAAGATTCATCAACTCAAAAACGAAATTGGAAATCGAAGTGAGATGCTCGAGATTTATCTCAGTCTTTGTTGTAAACCCGTACTTTAATTTTAAATTCGGAATGATGCTGCACAGATTTGCGTTGCCGCATCTTTCTCCTATTCCATTAATGGTTCCCTGAACGTGTACTGCGCCCGCATTAATAGCTGCCAACGAGTTTGCTACCGCTAATTCGCCGTCGTTATGAGTGTGAATTCCAATCGGTGTTTGAAAAATTGAGCATACTTCTGTTACGATTGAATGAACTTCATCGGTCATAGTGCCGCCGTTAGTATCACAGAGTACAAGAACATCTGCACCACCTCGTTCGGCTGCTTTTAACATTCTCATTGCGAAATCCTTATCATCTTTCCAGCCGTCAAAAAAATGTTCGGCATCGTAAATTACCCTGCGGTTATTTCTTTTTAAGAATTCAACCGATCTAAAAATTAATTCTTCGTTTTGTTCATCGGTAAGATTCAATCCTCTTTGGGAATGAAGCCGCCATGTTTTACCAAAAATAGAAACGACACTTGTTTCCGAATTTAGCAGCGCAAGAAGATTGGCATCGGATTCAATATTATTTATGTCTCTCGCCGTTGAACCAAATGCACAAATTTTTGCATTATTCAATCGAAGACTTTTTGCCTTCTTAAAAAATTCTTCATCTTTAGGATTGCTTCCAGGCCAGCCTCCTTCAATAATATCTATACCAAATTCATCCAGCCTTTGAGCAATCAAAAGCTTATCCTGAACGGATAAGTTTATGCCTTCTCCCTGTGTTCCATCTCTCAGTGTTGTATCAAATAATTCTATCGATTGTTTCATTTTTATGCCCGAATTAATTTTTGATTGTGAATCACCTAAAAGGTTTAATTAATTTTCAATTTTTTTGAAGTACTTTTCTTTTGTACTCCTCAAAAAAACTATCCCATCATACCGGATTTACGCGCATACTCAAAAATGTTTCCGGCTTCAATTATCGGGAGTATATCTCCCAAGGGTCTTAAGTTGAAAGATTTTCCGCTTTCAATATGCTTCAAAGTATTATTCATCAAATCGATTTCAATTTCGTCTCCGGTAGAAATCGAATCGTTTATTTTTTGTATTGACTCATAAGGAATTATAAATCCGCCGTCAACAGAATTGCGGTAAAATATCCGCGCGTATGATTCAGCAATAACCGCTTTAACGCCTGCAACCTTCAAAGCAAAGGGGGCATGCTCTCTGGATGAGCCGCATCCAAAATTGCTTCCTGCAATAACTATATTGTATTCGGATTCGGACGATCCGTTTTTAATAAATGGGATTCCTCCTGCCGGCAGCCCTGCCTTTGAAAGAGGAACCCCGGAGAGCGCGTGCTTTCCATAATTTTTCGATTCTTCCGGATCGGATAAGCTGTAAACTAAATGTTCAGCCGGAATTATCTGATCCGTATCGATGTTATCTCCCAGAACAAAAATTTTTCCTTTTATGATTTTATCCATTTTATCTTTCGTTCAAGTAATGAAAAAGAATTTATTAACACAGCTTATTCAAGTTAGAAAAAATCTCTCGGGTCGGTAATGACACCGGTTATTGCTGAGGCAGCAACAGTCAGCGGCGACGCTAAATATACCGCTGCTTTCTTACTCCCCATCCTTCCGGGAAAATTTCTATTCGTTGTTGAAATGATTGTCTCGCCATCAACCGCTCTTCCTATTGTATCCATTGGACCTCCTAAGCATGCGGCACAGGAAGATTGAGCAATTACGCATCCCGCATTTTCAAAAATTTCTTTTAAGCTTATGCCATTTATTGTTTCAATCTCAAGTTGGTTAGCTACGGCTGTACTAGCAGGAACTACAAAAGTCGGTACTGCGGCTTTATTGCCAAACAATAATTTAGCAGCCGAGACAAAGTCACTTAGTTTTCCTCCGGTGCAAGAGCCAATATAGCACTTTGTTAATTTTGTCCCTTGGACATTTCTCACAGTATCCAAATTATCCGGACTATGGGGCTTAGCCACGAACGGTTCCATACCGGAAACGTCATATTCATAAACTTGTCGATACTTTGCATCGTTATCGCTGTTGAATATTTCGTACGGCTTATTTGTTCTTTCATGCACGTAATTTTCTATAACAGAGTCGGCTGCAATAATTCCATTCATCGCTCCGGCTTCAATCGCCATATTTGTAAGAGTCATCCTTTCATCGACCGATAAGGAGAACACCGCTTCACCGTCAAATTCCATTGCTCTGTAAGTTGCGCCGTCAGTAGTAATATCACCCAAAATTCTTAATATCAAATCTTTTGCAGTTAAGAACGAAGGAAGTTTACCATGAAAAACAAACTTCATCGATTCGGGTATCTTTTCCCAAATTTTTCCTGTGCCAAGTATAAACGCCGCATCGGTATTTCCCACTCCGGTTGAAAACATTCCGAAGGCACCCGATGTGCATGTATGTGAATCCGTTCCAAAAAGTATAGTGCCGGGGATGTTGTATCCTTCTTCTGCGAGAGCAATATGACATACTCCTTTATAACGATCGGTTCCTGCATCGTAATAATTTTCGATATCGTATTGTCTTGCAAATTCTCTAAGTATTTCAACATTACGGTTTGCTTGCGGATTTTTAGTGAAAATATAATGATCGGGAAAAATGACCAATTTATCTTTATCCCAAATTTTAGCATCGCCTCCGAATTCTCTTTTCCAAATCGAAATTGTCGGCGGTCCGCAAACATCGTGAGTCATTAAAATATCAACATTAAGCCAAACATTCTCGCCGGGTTCAACCTTTGCTTTTCCGGAAGCTTTAGCTAAGATTTTTTCTGTTATTGTCATTCCCATAAATTGTTTTCCTCTACTGCAAGTTCTTTACTTCTGTATAAATATTTTTTCGGTTAATTGTTTATGCGAACTTTATACCGCCTGCGATAACTCGGACAACGAGTTTTGCTTCGATTCCTCATCCTTCATTTTTTCTGCAATCTTAAATTGATTTAATGCCTGGATATATGCCTTTGCACTTGCTTCAATAACGTCGGTCGATATTCCGCGTCCGGTATAAAAATGATTTCCTTTTTTAATTCGAACATTAACTTCGCCCAATGCCTGCCGTCCTGAAGTTACCGATCTTACATGGTATGAAGTCAATTCGGAATTAATTTTTAGTGCTCTTTCAATGGCGTTGAAGCATGCATCTACTGCACCATCGCCTGTTGCAGATTCTTGAAAATAACCGTTTGCAGATTTAATTTTTACCGTTGCCGTAGGAATAGAAAACGTACCCATATTTATCTGCAGGTAATCAAGCGTATAAAGATCTTGTTCGCTCTGGTGAGATTGATCGCCCATTAAAACTCTCAAATCGTCGTCAAACACTTCTTTCTTTTTGTCGGCTAAGGTTAAAAAGCTCTCATAAACTTTTTGAAGTTCATTCTCTGTAAGAGTATAACCTAACTCTATCAATCTTGCTTTTAACCCATGCCTGCCTGAGTGTCTTCCGAGCACTATTTTCGTTTTAGGAACTCCAACTGTTTCGGGAGTTATTATTTCGTACGTGTTGCGATCCTTCAACATACCGTCCTGATGTATTCCTGATTCGTGCGCAAATGCATTTTCACCTACAATGGCTTTATTTGGTTGAATGATGATTCCTGTGTAAGAAGAAACCATTCGGCTTGAATTATAGATTTCTTTAGTATTGATGTTCGTATAGTAATCAAACAAATCACCTCTTACTTTAATCGCCATAGCTATTTCTTCAAGCGATGCGTTGCCTGCTCTCTCGCCGATTCCATTAACGGTACACTCAACTTGCCGTGCACCATTTTCAATACCGCTTAAGGAGTTGGCTACTGCCAATCCTAAATCGTTATGGCAGTGAACGCTGATAATTGCCTGGTTAATATTTTTTACACGCTGTTTAAGCTGTGCAATCTTTTTGCCGTACTCAGATGGGAAAGTATAACCGGTAGTATCGGGTATATTAACAGTAATAGCACCGGCTTCAATTGCAGCTTCAATAACTTCGGCAAGATAACCTATGTCGGTTCTACCCGCATCTTCAGCAGAGAATTCCACATCTTCCGTAAAAGTTTTTGCATAGGCTACTGCTTCCTGCGACATCTTAATTACAGTGGCTCTTTTTTCTGTAAGATTTTTACCATACCTGGCATCACCGAATTTTCCCATGATGTGGATGTCAGATGTGCTGGAAAAAGTATGAATTCGAAATCTTTTGGCGCTTCGTAATGCATCGTATGCAGCTTTGATATCAACTTCTTTTGCTCTTGCAAGTGCCGCAATAACGGCATTAACTTCATCTGATATTATTTTTACTGCATCAAATTGTGCCGGCGACGAAATCGGGAATCCGGCTTCGATTATATCTACATTTAATTTTTCGAGCTGACGGGCAATCTCGAGTTTTTCATGTATGTTAAGAGATGCTCCTGGGGATTGTTCTCCGTCTCTTAATGTTGTATCGAAAATATAAATTCTATTTTGTGACATTGTCTTTTCTTTCCTAATTATCTAAGGATTAATAAGAATAAAAATTATTTTAACTTTTGATTTTAAAGTGTAAAAACTCCTAATGCTTGTTCATCATAAATTCTATTAAAATTTTCCAGAACTATGTCTTTCATTTCGGTAGTTGATACTAAAATATTTCCGGGGAAATAGATATCCGCAGTTCTATAGCCCTGCTGTAAAGTTTTATCTATTGCCGCTTCAATTATTTCGGCAGCTTTATCCATCTGAAATGAATATGAAAACATCATTGCGACAGATTCTATTGCAGCAAGTGGGTTGGCTTTATTTTTCCCCGCTATATCAGGCGCACTACCGTGCACCGGTTCATATAAAGCGTAATCTTTACCAAGACTTGCTGAAGGAAGCATGCCGAGACTTCCTGTTATCATCGCTGCGATATCGCTTAAGATATCGCCGAATAAATTTTGTGTCAGAATTATATCGAACTGTTTAGGATCCCGAACGATCTGCATTGCGGCATTATCTACATACATATCGTTGAGTTCGATTTCGGAATAATCCTGATGTATTTCATGTACAACTTTACGCCAAAACTGTGAGGTTTCCAGCACGTTGGCTTTATCCACCGATGTAACTTTGCCGCTTCTTTTCTTTGCAAGCTCGAATGCATAACGGGCAATGCGTTCAACTTCTTCGCGAGTATATGTCATTGTATTCCATCCTTCATCATCGGTATATCCCCGCGGCTCACCGAAGTAAACATCGCCGGTTAATTCTCTAAGAATTAATATGTCGGTGTCTTTTAATACTTCCGGTTTTAATGAAGAAGCATCAAGCAGAGGCGAATATACTTTCGCCGGTCTTATATTGATAAACAAACCCAATGCTTTTCGCAGTTTAAGAAGCGCTGCTTCCGGTTTTAGATTATGCGGAAGATTTTCCCATTGCCATCCTCCTACAGCACCGAGTATTACTGCATCCGAATCATAACACTGACTTAAAACTTCATCGGTTAGCGGGACTCCGTACTTTTCGTACGAACTTCCTCCTATCAATGCTTCGGTTAATCTAATATTTGCATTAAATTTTTCTGCTGCTGTTTTCAATACTGCTACAGCCGCCTCGGTAACTTCCGGACCAATACCGTCGCCCGGCAATAATGTTATCTTTAGATTCATACCCCTATTTCCTCTTTTTGATTTTTCTTTATAAGCCAGCTCATCATTTCACGGAGTTTTGCTCCAACTTTTTCAATTGGATGTTCTCTGTTTTCTTTTCTTAGCTCTTCCATTTTCTTTTGACCGGAGCGATATTCGTTCAGCCATTCTTCCGCAAATTTACCCGATTGAACATCCTCTAAAATTTTTTTCATCTCCTTCCTTGTTTCGGAAGTTATCAATCGTTTACCCCTTGTCATACCGCCATACTCTGCAGTATCGCTTACAGAATAATTCATCCTTGATAAACCGCCTTCATAATAAAGATCTACTATCAGCTTCATTTCATGCATACATTCAAAATAGGCTAACTCCGGCGGATAACCCGCTTCGAGCAAAGTTTCAAAGCCTGCTTTGATCAATTCAGCAGAACCTCCGCAAAGAACTGCCTGTTCGCCGAAGAGATCAGTTTCGGTTTCATCCTTAAAATTTGTTTCGATTACACCTGCTTTAGTTCCCCCAATACCCTTTGCCCACGCCAGAGCAAACTCTTTAGTACGCCCGCCGGGGTCTTGGTGAACTGCGATTAGGCAAGGTACGCCCGTGCCTTCAAGGAATGTTCTTCTTACGAGATGACCGGGGCTTTTAGGTGCAATCATCATAACATTGATATCGGCAGGAGGCACAATTTGTTTGTAGTGAATATTGAAACCATGTCCAAAGGCAATTGTACTGCCGGATTTTAAGTTAGGTGCAATTTCTTTTTCATATACTTCTCGTTGAACCTGGTCTGGCAGAAGTATCATTGTAACGTCAGCCCATTTTACCGCGTCGGCTACTTCTTTTACGTCCAATCCTGCTGTTTCGGCTTTAGACCATCTGGCACTGTCTCTTCTTAATCCTACGCAAACATTTAAACCGCTGTCCTTCAGGTTTAGCGAATGAGCATGCCCCTGGCTGCCAAATCCCAGCACTGCCAAATTTTTGTTTTTTAAATAATCCAAGGATGTATCGGCATCATAATAAACTTTCATTTGGTACCTTCTTTTATATGATTAACTAAAATATCTTTTTTATCATGTTTAATTTGTTCGCCGCGTTTTAAGGCAACGGTGCCCGAGCGCGCCATCTCTTTAATGCCGTAAGGTTCAAGAACATTAACTGCGGCATCAATTTTATCAGGGGGACCCGTAATTTCAAGAGTGATAGATTTATTATTGATATCTACAACTTTACCTCTGAAAATATTAGCAACGTTTACTATTTCTGTTCGGGTTCCCTTCTGATAATAAACTGTTATCAAGGCAAGTTCCCGTTCAATTTTAGGCTGACCTGTTAGATCAACTACTTTAAGCGTATCAATCAATCTGTTCAGTTGTTTTACAACCTGCTCAATAATTTTATCGTCGCCGGAAGTTACTATCGTCATTCTCGAAATATCCGGAACTTCAGTTTCGCCAATCGAAAGGCTGTGAACGTTAAACCCTTTACCGCTGAACATAGTTACAACACGGTTAAAGGTTCCGAATTGATTTTCAACCAAAACTGAAATTGTATGTTTCATGTTTACACCATCTCCTTTGGATCGAGTCGTTTTGTCATCATTTCTTTAATCGTCTGCCCCGATGGAATTATCGGGAAAACCATGTCTTCTTTTACTACTTTAAACTCGATGAGGATCGGACCATCATTCACGGCAAAAGCCTCATCGAGAATATCATCAACATCAAAGGGATTATTGGTTGAGAATGATTTCATCCCGAATGCTTCGCCTAATTTTACGAAATTTGGATTGCTCGCAGATAAATCAGTAAAGCTGTACTTTTCGGCATGGAACAGCTCCTGCCATTGTCTTACCATTCCGAGAAAGCTGTTATTGATAATAATAAACTTTATGGGAAGCTTATTGTAAACGGCAGTGGCAAGTTCCTGCATGTTCATCTGGAAACCGCCGTCACCGCTGATAGAAATAACCGGTCTATCCTTAATTGCGAATGCAGCACCAATTGCAGCGGGCACCGAAAATCCCATAGTGCCTAATCCTCCGCTTGTTAAATGAGAACGCGGATTTGTAAATTTATAATACTGAGCCACCCACATTTGATGCTGCCCGACATCGGTTACAATTACAGCCTCGCCTTTTGTTTTCTCGGATAGTTTTTCTATTACAAATTCAGAACGAAGCTTGCCGTCATTCTTTTCGTATTTAAGCGGACACTCCTCTCTCCACCGTTGAATTTGTTTCCACCACTCATCGATTTTTGGAGGTTCATTTATCTCGGCAGCTAATTCCGCTAAAACATGTTTCACATCGCCTACGATAGGAAGATCCACTACAACATTTTTATCGATGCATGTTGGGTCTATATCGACATGAATTTTGTATGCGTTCAAGGCAAAGGCTTCAATCTTTCCGGTAACCCTATCATCGAACCGGGCACCCAAAGAAACCAGTACATCGCAATTATTTACCGCTTGATTTGCCCAATAAGTACCGTGCATACCAAGCATTCCTAAAGAAAGATCTTCATTCATCGGATAAGCACCGAGTCCTTGCAAAGTCATCGTAACAGGAAATTTATTTTCTTTCGCAAAAAGTCTAAGTTCTCTCTCTCCGCCTGACATTATCACTCCGCCGCCGACATATAGCAACGGTTTTTTAGCTTTTTTAATTATATCAGCAGCTTTCTTTATCTGATTTTGGTGTCCGTATAATGTGGGCTTGTAACCTCTGATCTCAACTTTTTCCGGATAACTGAATTCACACACAGAATTAACTACATCTTTAGGGAGATCGACAAGAACAGGTCCCGGTCTCCCTGTTGATGCAATGTAAAAAGCTTTACGGATTATTGATGCTAATTCTTTAATGTCCCGTACTAAGAAATTATGTTTGGTTATCGGTCTTGTAATTCCTACTATATCTGCTTCTTGAAATGCATCATTACCAATTAAATGACTTGGTACCTGTCCTGTAAATACGACTATAGGAACAGAATCCATGTAAGCATCGGCAATTCCGGTAACAGTATTAGTAGCACCGGGACCTGAAGTTACTAACACAACTCCGACTTTGCCTGTTGCTTTAGCATATCCTTCAGCCATGTGTGTGGCACCCTGTTCATGGCGTACAAGTATGTGCTTAAGAAAATCGACATCATATAACCGCTCATAAAGTTTTAGAACTGCACCGCCCGGATAACCGAAGATGTATTCAACTTTCTCGCGTCTAAGACATTCAAAAAAGATGTCGGCACCTGAAAGTTTCTGATTATTAGAACGCATAACTGTCCCTTTCATTAGTCTTTTAATTTTTTATTTTCAAAATGCTGTTATTAACTATTGTCTTTTCGTTTCGGTAATGCAAAAAATTATTAATAAAAAGAGCGACATTATTATTCTTAGATAAAAAAACATTCGGAAGTAGTGTTAAATTCTGCTACAAAAATTTTTTATGAAGGTAATGAATGAGATGGTTTGAAAGCAGCGAGCTTGTGGCAGGCGTAAACATATCAGAAAAACTTTTTTTGAAGTTCTGCTGATATCGCTTTTGCTTTTGTTTATTCATAGATCTCATTCATCACCTCTGAATATTATATTCCTTAAGATACAAATCCGGGACTCAGGTCAATCCCGCTTCTTTTATACCTTATATTATTTTATTTTTTATTGATTTGGGATTGACCTATGCTTATTAGCCTAGAATTATAATTCCTAGAATGCTAATAATAATGGTAATCCCTAGAATGACATCTAAAGGAAGGACGTTATTTATTTCAAGCACAACGATGCGAATGCGGTCATTGGGTGAGACTGCTTTGTAACTTTTGGTTATATTTTTATTATCGCTGCGCATTTTCGCTTAAACTTGGGGGGCAATATAAAGCATCAACTGCCGTTTGTCAAGTATTTTTATATTACTGACCGAAAACTCATTTAAAATTTATTTATCCATGTTTCTGTTAATTAGGTGTTTTTAGCATATATAAGCATTCTAGGCAATTCAAGAAAAATTAAAGTTCTTTTACTTCAAAATGCCTTTGAACCTTTGTACCGCTGCTTTGTAAATAAATATAAAAAGTATTGATATTTATTCATTGGCATGGACTATATCTAAAATAATTTTATCAAAAAAAAACGAGGTAATAAGGTGAAAAGATTACGAGGATAGTTATTATTACTAAGGTTTTCAGAAATATAAAAAGTATTTCTATTTAACTTTTTAGGCGGTAATAATATTTGGATTGTCTGATGACATATTAGGAGAATCAAAAACCTTAGTAACAAAAAGCAGCAATAAAATCACTTAAACCTTATCCAAAGATCCAATGGATTAGTTTATTTTATAAAGTTAAATGGAAGTTGATTCCATATTAAACAGAGGGATTGAATTCAGTTAAGTGAAAAACTTATCGAATACAGATTAAAAGAGAACCTTTTTCACTATTTCTAATTTATATTGGACAGCAATGTCGGTAGAATAAAAAATCTATTCTTCTAAAAATATTATTTGACAAATGAAAAATTAAATGTTACTTTTGCCCAAGTTTTTATTTGAAATGAGCACAACAATTTATAAATATAACCTTTCTTGCGGAATGAGCGGCACAACCACAACTACACCCACCGGTATGGACGGAGGCTGAAGCACGGTTGTATAATTATCATACCTAAAATTTAAACCGGCTTCAGTAATGCAGCCGGTTTTTTTTTTTTTTGAATAAATTTATCAGGTAATACAATGGTAGTACTAAAATTCGGAGGCTCTTCGGTAGGAGATGCAAAACGCATCTTGAATGTTATTGATATAATTCATTCAACATTAAAAAAAGAAAAAGAAATTGCCGTAGTTTGTTCCGCTCTTCAGGGTGTTACGGATCAACTAATTCTTTGCGGAAATCTTGCTGCATCAGGAAATCTGAATTATATAGAACAGTTTAAAGATATTGAGAGAAGGCATCTCCTTACTGCGAAAGAACTTATTTCGGCAAAAAACCAAAGCGGCATCTTAGCCCAAATAAAAGTATTGCTTAACGAATTGGAAGACGTATTGCACGGAATATTTTTAATTAAAGAATTGTCTCTCAAAACGTTAGACTTTATTCAGAGTTTTGGCGAAAGGTTATCGAATTATATTATTGCCAATACGATTTCTCTCCGGGGAACTGAATGTGAATATTTGGACAGCCGCTCAATCTTAAAAACCGACGATTCTTTCGGTAATGCAAAAGTTGACTTCGAACTAACTAACGAAAAAATACGCGAGTATTTTCATACCCATAAGAAACTTCAAATAATTACAGGGTTTATTGGCTCTACAAAGAAAAATGAAACTACCACTTTAGGTCGGGGTGGTTCCGATTATTCCGCTTCAATTTTTGGCGCTGCGTTAAATGCCCGCGAAATTCAAATTTGGACTGACGTTGACGGAGTATTGACTGCCGATCCCCGAAAAGTTAAACGAGCCTTTTCGCTTAAAAGCATTACTTACGAAGAAGCAATGGAATTGTCTCACTTCGGTGCTAAAGTGATTCATCCGCCAACAATGCAGCCTGCGTTAAACAAAAAAATTCCGATTCGGATTAAAAATACTTTTAAACCTGAAAGTGAAGGGACATTAATCGGTAAAAGATTTAAAGAAAACGGGTATGGAATAAAGGGTATATCATCAATCGATGAAATAAGTTTGCTTCGAGTACAAGGAAGCGGTATGGTAGGTGTAGCAGGAGTTGCCCAAAGAATTTTTGGCGCATTAGCTGCTAAGAAGATTAACATAATTTTAATCACTCAGGCTTCTTCCGAGCATTCACTTTGCTTTGCGGTGCTTCCAGGTTTCGCACTTGAAGCTAAACAAGCAATTGAGGATGAGCTAAGATTTGAGATAAGAGACAGGCTGCTTAATGAAGTTATAGTGGAAAACGATTTTTCAATTTTAGCAGTCGTTGGCGAGAAGATGCGGAACACTCCCGGCATCGCCGGAAGAATATTCCAATCTTTAGGTAAAAACGGAATAAATATTTCTGCAATAGCCCAAGGTTCATCCGAATTGAATATATCAGCCGTAATATCAAAACAAAATGAAGCTAAAGCATTAAATGTGCTTCACGATGCGTTCTTTTTATCGGGTCAAAAAACTGTTAACGTTTTTTTAGTCGGCACCGGATTGATCGGCGGAACACTCCTAACAAAGCTTAATCAACAGATAGAATATTTGCAGAAGGAATTTTCGTTAAACATTAAAATTGCGGGATTAGCAAACAGCACAAAAATGTTCTTTGACGAAGAAGGTATCGATACATCCCGATGGAAAGATTTATTAATAGCCTCAGAAAAAAAGTCGGACATTGATGAATATATTCATTTCATGAAAGAGATTAATCTTCCCAACAGTATTTTTGTAGATTGCACAGCAGACGACGGTTTGGTTCGAAAGTATAAAGAAATTTTAGAGTCGAATATTTCGATTGTTACTCCGAATAAAAAAGCAAATACCGGCAGCTATAAATATTATTTGCAATTAAAAGAATCGGCTCTTAAACACAATGTAAAATTTTTATACGAGACGAATGTAGGTGCAGGTTTACCTATTATCGGAACTTTAAAAGATATGGTTTCAAGCGGTGATAAGGTAATTAGAATTGAAGGGGTATTATCCGGAACACTGAGTTATATCTTCAATAGTTTTCAGAACGGTAAGAGCTTCAGCCGGATTGTTAATGAAGCAAGAGAAAAAGGCTATACCGAGCCGGATCCGAGGGAAGATTTAAATGGAATGGATGTGGCGAGAAAACTTCTAATTCTTGCACGGGAAATTGGGCAGCCGCTCGAATTAAAGCAAATAAAAGTGGAAAACCTGGTTCCGCCGACTCTGCGAAAGAAAATGTCGATCGATGAATTCCTAAACCGGCTAAAAGAATTTGATCGGCATTTCGAAAAGAAGAAAAAATCCGCTCAAAAAAATGAGAAGGTTCTTCGATACATAGCTTCACTCGAAAATGGGAGAGCACAAATTTCACTGCAAGAAATTGCCGCAAATCATCCGTTTTACCTTTTGACCGGAAGCGATAATATACTTGCTATAACCTCCCGTAATTATAAAGACAGACCTATGGTTATAAAAGGACCCGGTGCCGGTGCGGATGTTACGGCTGCAGGTGTTTTTGCAGACATTATTAGAATATCTAATTATTTATCTTAATTCATTCAGTTATAAGAGCGAGATTAAATATGAAACAAAAAATTCCAGTCGGCATTTTAGGTGCTACAGGCAGCGTGGGTCAGAAATTTATTGAACTGCTGTCTAATCATCCTTGGTTTGTAATAAAAGAAGTAGCCGCTTCAGAAAAATCTGCAGGTAAGAATTACGCTGATGCCGTAAATTGGATTCTCTCCGCTCCCCAGCCAGAACAAATCGGAAAACTTACGGTTAAAAATTGTGTGCCTGATTTAGATTGTAGAATCGTCTTCTCCGGTTTGGATTCGTCAATCGCTGGTGAAGTTGAGGAACAATTTGCAAAAGCCGGTTACGTTGTCGTGTCGAATTCAAAAAACCATAGAATGGATTTTGACGTTCCGCTGCTTGTGCCGGAAATAAATCCCGATCATCTGGAATTAATTAAAATTCAGAAGTATGGTAAGGGTTGTATTATAACAAATCCTAATTGTTCGACTATAGGATTGGTATTATCATTAAAACCTTTATTGGATAATTTCGGATTGGAAAGTGTAAATGTAGTAACTCTGCAAGCTATTTCCGGAGCGGGTTATCCGGGTGTTGCCAGTCTCGATATTTATGATAACGTAATTCCCTTCATAGGCGGAGAAGAATCGAAAGTAGAAAAGGAGCCGGCAAAAATATTGGGTTCTTATAAAAATGGTACGATTGAAAATCTGAATTTCAAAATAAGCGCGCAGTGTAATCGTGTTCCTGTGGTTGACGGTCATACCGAGTGTGTTCAAGTTAATCTAACTTCAAAACCAGCAAAGGAAGAAATAATTGATGCTTGGGAAAATTTTTCGTCCGAGCCGCAAAAACTTGATCTCCCAACTGCACCTTCAAAGCCAATATATTATTTTAACACAGTAAATTATCCGCAGCCGAGGATTCATAGAAATCTTGACAAAGGCATGGCGCTTTCAATAGGCAGGCTGCGCGAAGATTCAATATTTGACTATAAATTTGTTATTCTTTCTCACAATACAATCCGCGGTGCGGCAGGCGGAGCTATATTGTGTGCCGAATTAATGATAGCTAATGGATACATTCAATAAACAGCGGCAATAAAAAATGAAAAAAGAAATTAAAGTATTTGCACCCGCATCAGTAACCAACGTTGGCAGCGGCTTTGACATATTCGGTTTCGCTATTGATGAACCTGGCGACGAAATAACACTGCGTTTCAGAAGCGAACCCGGCGTTGTGATTTCAAAAATTACAGGTGATAACGGTCGCCTCCCTCTCGATGTCAAAAAAAACACTGCGGGTCTATCTTTAATTTCTTTAATTGAATATCTCGAATTGAAAGAGGGAGTTGAAATTGAGCTTCACAAAAAAATGGCTTTAGGCAGCGGATTAGGATCAAGCGCAGCAAGTGCCGTTGCGAGCGTTTTTGCATTGAACGAATTATTAGGCAAACCGCTTTCAAAAAAAGAACTGCTTTGCTTTGCACTTGAAGGTGAAAAACTTACCTGCGGAGTTTCACCCCATGCCGATAACGTTGCTGCCTGTTTATTCGGCGGTTTTATAATAGTCCGTAGCCTTGAACCGCTTGATATAATTAATATCGAACCGCCAAAAAATCTATGGTGCACGGTAATTCATCCGCATATTGAAATTAATACGGCGGATACAAGAAGAATTTTACGAAAAAATATTTTGCTCTCCGATGCGGTAAGACAGTGGGGCAACGTTGCAGGTTTAGTAGCCGGTCTATTGCAGAGTGATTATAAGCTGATCGGTCGTTCGCTTCAGGATGTTATTATTGAGCCTATTCGTTCTATTTTAATTCCTGGTTACGACGAAGTAAAAAATTCGGC
>JAGUYG010000020.1 GCA_020061465.1 Ignavibacteriales bacterium | reverse complement strand
GAGAGTGCGGTTCCACCAAGACCGGCTCTTCCGGTACGACCGATTCTGTGAATATATGTTTCAGAGAAATCAGGAATATCATAATTAAATACGTGAGATAACTTTTCTATATCAATTCCTCTCGAAGCGATATCGGTAGCAACAAGCACTCCTGTACGCTGCAACTTAAAATTATCCAACGCCCGCTGTCTTGCATTCTGCGATTTATTTCCGTGGATAGCAACTGCATGGATTTTAGCGTCATTTAAAAATCTCGTTACTATATCTGCACCGCGCTTTGTTCTTGTAAACACCAGTGCAGATGCAACGTTTTCGTTTTTCAGAATATGAATAAGCAATTTCTTTTTATCCGTTCTAGCAACAAAATAAACTGCCTGTTTAATCGTTTCGACAGTTTTTAATTCGGGTGTAATTTCAATCTTTACCGGATTATTTAATATTGTATGAGCAAGCTTTACAATTTCCGGCGGCATTGTTGCTGAAAAAAATAGTGATTGTCTATTAACCGGTAATTTTGCTATTATTTTTTTTACGTCAATAATAAAACCCATATCAAGCATCCGGTCTGCTTCATCCAGGACAAGCATTTTTATTTGAGAAAGATTTATATAATTCTGATTCATCAAGTCGAGAAGTCTTCCCGGAGTAGCAATAAGAATATCCACACCCTGCTTTAATTTATCTGTCTGAGCAGACTGCGAAACCCCGCCGTACACAACTGCTTTTTTCAACCCGGTATGTTTTCCATACACGCTAAAGCTTTCTCCTACCTGAATGGCAAGCTCTCTTGTAGGTGTAATGACTAAAGCTTTTATAGTTCTTTTTTCCCGGCTTCGTTCTCGACTATGCCGTGGTAAACCATTTGCATTGTCAAATTCTCTTTCTTCGCTGAGAATTTGTAAGATGGGAATAGCGAATGCAGCAGTTTTACCGGTGCCGGTTTGAGCACAGCCTAAAAGGTCTTTTCTTTCCAGTATTACAGGGATTGCCTGCTGCTGAATTGGTGTAGGTATTGTATAACCTTCGTTTGTTAAAGCAGTTTGTATAGGCTTAATAAGATTCAGTTTTTCGAATGACATATTTCTTTCTGTATTTGTTCTGGCAAAGGCAAAGCCGAAGCCAGATAATTGCCGGCTTAAAACCTTTTTCCATACACAGACAGAAATATGCTTTAAAACAGCAGTTTGTTAAAAATAAGATTTATTAAAAATTGCAATCAGAAAGGTAATTGAGTGAAGGCATACTTTTAAAAATCACGCTGACTAAGATAAGCTAATAAAACTATATGTCCTATAAATTGTTGAGCCAGCCCAAATGAGGCAGATTAACATTCCCAAAGTTTCTGCTTCCCTTTTTATTGATCCTCTACGAGGATCGGCTGCTATTTTTTATCTGTGGCTAATCGGGTAGGAAGTGGCAGAGCCACTGTCCCCCCACACACCACCCGGCATACTCAGCGTACCAAGGCGGTTTCCAATAACTTTGATATATTCATCTCCAATTGCAATAACAGTTCAACTCCTTTCGTTATCCCTTTACCAGTTCCGCTGGCAGTTGATTCCGCAGGTCTCTCCATCAGCTTATTGAATAGTTCTATCTGCTGACTGTTTTTCTGTTGCTTTCTGTTTTTACGCATTTTCGAGACTTACCTTTGTTATTGAATTCAGACCTTCTCCGGCAGTTGCCGGATACTATGTCCTCTGCTGACTTCTTTACGTTCTTCGCCTATCGGTTTCCCAATAGCTTATCTCCTCTTTTATGCCGGTTCTTAATAACCGTTGGCTTTGGAGAAAACGTAGAGACCTCCCGGGGTAAGCAGTAATACTTTCGATTTGTCACGCCGGATTTACACCTCTCTCTTCCGAATGACTTTTGGGCTTCTTGATTCATGGGTCAATTACCCGGAGAGACATGCCTTATATCCGGTTTCTGTTCGTCGTAACAAATTTTCGCCTATAGCTTCCTTCAGATTCCACCTCACGGTGGACACCCTTGCTTCGGCTATGAGATTCCGGTCATTACGGCTCTCTCGGGACTTGTGATTTTCTCACGCACCCTTTAGTTTTACTACATGCCCGGCACCCCAATAATTGGACATCTACGATGTCCTTTTCCCTCTGCACCTCGTAGAGGTTGAATTATTGTAGAAACAATTATCACCCGAAAAAAATAAAACCTCGTAGAGGTTTAATAAATATTATTTAAGGTCCATCCAAAATCTTTATCTCTTACTCCGTTAATCCATAAAGCCTGCCTTTGATAAACCTTCCACCTTTCGGTAAAACTTCGGTGGATAAGTCGGCAGGTAAACTGGTAAACAAGCCTACCATTATGGTAGGTAAGCTGGTCTATTTCTTTATCGAGTCTTTCGCATTTGCGCTGTAAGTAATCTTTGTCGCTTTCGTTTTTTAACTTGGGTTATTTCTGATAGATAGCTTTATGCTACAATATAACATTTATCTTATCCCGTTGAACAATAATCATATCAGCTTCTCTTAAATGGGATAAAATTTTAGACCAGTTAACCTCAAAGTAATTGTGTAAATCTGCCAGGGTCATATTCCCTAACTGAAAGTATATCACTTTTGGTTTTACTAATGTGGAAATAGATTTGTTATAAAAATCGGTGTCTTTGGTTAGAATTACTTTGTTGTTTCTAATGGCATACTCCCAAATGTCGTCATCAGTCATTCGTGTATCCATATCAACAATATGAATAAAGTTTTCTTTATTAAAAAAGCTAAACCATTTGGGAAGGTTTACATCAACAAGAAAAGAATACTCAGGAAACTTTGAGGTCATAAGAGATTATGCTTTTATCGGCAACTCTTTTTGCATACTCTAAGCATGCTTTAATATCATCCATTTCAAGAGAAGGATAAGCTTTAAGAATATTCTCTGAGGTTTCACCGGCAGCAAGATACTCGAGAATGGTTGTAACAGTAATTCTCATACCTCTTATTACAGGTTTACCGTTACATATCTTAGGATCAATCGTAATTCTTTTAATTAACTCTTCCATTTTCTAAACCTTTTTGTGAAATTTATGAAAATTGCTATTACTAAACAATTCAGGGATGTGAATACGGCGGGCATCCTCTTGGTTTTTTACTTAACACCTCATGTTACGCAAAAATCTATATGATAGATGAAAATAGAATGTAGAGACGGGGCATCCCGAAAGGATTCGGGACAAGTTGCCCCGTCTTTACAACCTTATAATGCTGATATATTACATATTTTGAGAACAAAGACAAACAGTTTTGTGAATTCTGCGTAACATGAGTTAACACTATCTTCCATAATCCTTATCTCATCCTCTGTCAATCCATAAAGCCTGGTTTAATCCTTTTTGTGAATTTTATGGCAGGACAATTTCCTGTTGTTTAACTACACTTGAAAACGCATCAGTAATAAACTTGCTTGCATCCATTATTTCTATTAACACAGGAGAATTGTCTTTCGAAAAGTGAATTATTACCTGACCCTGCTCTTCGGCATGATCAATTTTCCTATCAGACAACTCGATTAACAAAGTATCAGTGTCTCTGCTATATCGAATTTTTCTCATATCTATCCTTCCTTTCCTCCAAACGGCGGACAAGCCGGGATATCAAGACCCTTCCTTTTATCCTCGTACCATAAGAATATTTCTTTCAAGTCGTTTTCAGCTTCAGGTCTTATTATAACTTTATATTTCATCCTTTATTTTGCAGCTATTCTTTTATAAACTTCTTCCCATGGTGAACCCAAACTGGGGTTTTTATGGTATGCTTCTAATCGTTCATCAATTATTCTTTTCTCCTCTTCTGTTAATTCCACAGCATCGGTTTCAGCAGCAATTGTATCCCAGATATCCTCTACTAACTGAATTCTCTCGGGTATTGATAATCCAAGAGCATCAGCAGCAGTTAGATTTTTTTTAGTATTTCGATTCGAACTTGCCTGGTTCATTTTTATCTCCGATATAAATTTGTTTGCCTTAAATCATTTCTTCAAATATAATAATTTCCTTATAAAACAAATTAAATTCATAGTGCATACAGTTAAATGTTTACCTCCACAATCCTTATTTCTTCTTCCGTCAATCCATAAAGCCTGCCTTTGATAAACCTTCCACCTATCGGTAAAACTTCGGTGGACAAGTCGGCAGGTAAACTGGTAAACAAGCCTGACCAAACCGTTGTAAACTGGTTTTTTTCTTTATCGGGATGCAATATATCGTCCCTATGGGACTTAGAAAAAATACGGGTATGTTTTTTCTATAGATATTTTGTCCCTAACGGGACATTTTTTTCTTAATCCCGTAGGGATTAAATATTTCTAGAAAAGACTAAAACAAAAAACAAATGAAATCCCTTTAGGGATGATATATTGCAGCCAAACCTTAATAATATAATCGGGGCACCTAAGTTGTTAACCTTATTACCTTATTGAGTTTTCTTTATTAGTACAGATTTGCATAATGAAATAAGGTTCATTGTTCTTCTATTCAGAGGTCTTACTAAGGTTATAGAATAATTACAAAATTGCTTCCCTTTTTATTGATCCTCTACGAGGATCGGCTGTTATTTTTTATCTGTGGCTGCAATAATTGGACATCTACGATGTCCTTTTTTCGGTTTTTTATTGCTTAGTTAGTATAACCTCGTAGAGGTTATATTATTGTAGAGCTTATATTAAAAAAAAGGATTTCAAACCTCGTAGAGGTTTAATAAATATTATTTAATTCCCCTCCATAATCCTTATCTCTTCCTCACTCAATCCATAAAGCCTGCCTTCGTTAAATCTACTTCGTCGGGTAAACTGGTAAATAAACTCATCTATCTGCTTACTTTAATCTTTACTATTTGATATTTTTTTAACATTAATTGAAATAGGTTCAAGTGCGACATCTTTTTGTATCACTTCGGAAAGTTCAAATACTTTTTTTGATTCTCTATGAAATATCTCAAGTGCTTTTTTCCTTTCTGAACGATCAAATTCTGAAATGAATTTTTCTTTTGGACAATATGCACGCAAAAATCCAATTACTTCAGACATTTTTTTCCTTGTTTCATTTTCAAGATAAAGTGAATGATTTTCCATCAATGATAATCCCTCCCGACAAACATGTTGAACATCTTCTTCACTATGAGAATTCATTACTTCAAACGAATGCATACAAAATGCATATGCTTTCTGATGAGCTTCTAATCGTTTTTCAATTGCTGCCATTCTGAATTTATCTTTACGTTCTAACTCAAAGTATTTTCTTTTTTCTCTGCTTTGAATCTTCAGTATAATTAAAGGAATAGCCGCACCAATAAGTATCATTATGATGTAATCCAACATTTAATTAATACCTCCTCCTCCCTCCACAATCTTTATTTCTTCTTCCGTTAAGCCGTAAAGCTGGTAAACAAGCTGGTCTATTTCTTTATCGAGTCTGTCGCATTTGCGCTCTAAGTAGTTTTTGTCTCCTTCTGTTTTGGCTTGCTGAAGTTGTTTTTTGGTGGTGAGCATTTGATCGACTAAAGAAATCAATTGATCTTTCGATTTTGAAATATTTGTTGAAATAGTTGGTATAGGTAATTTATCTAAATATGTTTTAGAAATATTAACTGTTAAGGATGATTCATTTGTGAAATTTTTTACGTAGAAATATCTCATAAGTTTTGAGTTGACTAATCCTAAAATATATTTTAGAGAATAATCTGAATTCTTAGAAATTAGATTATTTACTGAATTAAAAGTATAATGTTGTTGATTATCATAACTTGTAATTAGAATCCCTCCAATTCGTTGCATAATCAATTTTTCTTCAGATAGAAAGATCCATTCTTCCCTTGCTCTTTGCAATTTCTCACGTATGTATTCAATATAATTACCATTCCAAGTATGAGAATAACGTGAAATGTCTTTCCCCATCAATATTGGTTTACATTTTTTATTCTTTTGCTCAGTACTTAAACCAGCTTTGTTTTTGAATGTTGCTATACCATTATAAATACTTACAATATTACCAAGAAATTCGCAATTATTTCTCATCTTCTCGAATATTTGAAAATCAAGTTTATCTGTAAAAATATTGAATGAATAACTTGGGTTATGATAAAAAGTATCTTTTTCTACTTTTAGATTCTTTTTCTATTATGTAGTCAGCGTTTTGAGGATTATCAATTATACTTACTTGTTTCTCCTTTAGATTTTTTCCTAAAATTAAAATGACTGTTGAAGCAGTTACACCTTTAAATACACCTGCTTTTAGATCAACAATTTTTTCAATGCTTGTATTATCTATTAAATATTTCCTAATTCCTTCATAAACAGTAGTTCTTAAAACTGTGTTAGGAATTATATAGCTAAATAGACCGGAATTATTTAACAGATGTATTCCTCTTAATATGAACAATGCATAAAGATTCGCTTTTCCAGTTTGATTACCTCTCGATTTCTCAGATTTTTCTATAAGTTCCAAATAGTGTGTTTTATAGTAATTCTTTACAACCTTACCAAATTCTACATCTCTTGTAAATACATATGGCGGATTCCCAACAATCACATCAAAACCACCATCACGCATTATTTCGGGAAAAACGTTTTCAAAATCCATTGGTTTTAACTTCTTCTCTTCATTAAAATCAAATAAATCATTGCTTAGTATATCCGTGCCTATTAAAGAGTTTCCGCAGACAATATTCTTGCTGAGATTTGGCAATAGCTTCTCTTTAAACAAAACCCATGTATCGTTTGCCGTTGCAGTTGTTTCATCTTCAAGCAGCTTTAAGTAAAGAGAAAGCTGTGTTACTTCAACTGCCTGCTGGTCAATATCAACTCCATATATATTCTTGAGAAGAATCTTTTGCTTTTGCAGCAGCGTTAATCTCCACGCGCCGTCAACAAAAACACATTTATCTTTTTCCGCCTGTTTAGGATTTGCCTGGTACCACTTTTTATGATAATCGAGGAGCTTATCAAAAACAGTTATAAGAAAAGAGCCGCTTCCGCAGGCAATATCTGCAAAACGCATTTTGGCAATCTGCTTCGGAGTTTTGTCAGCAATCAGCTTTCCGATAGTATTATCAACTATATAATTAACAATGTATTGCGGTGTGTAATAAACTCCGCCTGCTTTTCTAACTTCGGGCTTCTCCTCAATTCTTACCCGCTTCTCGGTTGCTTCAACAACTTTACCTAAAAACCTTTCATAAATAGAACCGAGAATATGTATAGGTACGGCATCAAAATTATACGGAGAATTATTGTGTGAAAGCTCTTCACATATAAAAGAGAAAGTTTTATCATCAGGCTCGATAATGTTTTGTGTATCAATGAAATGCTTTTTGAAAACGATTCCGTTATACTTTGCATCTAGAGTTCTGCCTGCATTAATAAAATCTTCCCATGCTGATTTTCTGTTTCCAAATTCACTGAGATAATGATGAGGTTCAATCAGCTTGTCTTCCAAAAATCTTATAAAGACCAAACGGTCAATAACTCTTTGAGTTGCTTCGGTTAATTCTTCACTTGCCAAATGCGGATTGCTTTTCTTAAAAGATTTTGCAAGCGATTCTCTTATCTGGTCAAGCTCCTCAAGAAAGGCTTCATCAATAGACTGATAACCCCGTTTGAATAAATCTTTCTTTGCTTTCTTACCTTTCGGCTTAGGCAGCCGTTCAGCATACTTCTCAATCGAGTTATCGGCAACTGCTTCGTATGAAAAAAGATGGTATATCCTTCTGAACTTTTCTTCATCTAAGTAATCGGTGAAATGGAATTTTTCAATCATTGAATTTAAAATATCCCCGATATCAGGTCTGAAGCGGCAATCGAGAATGATGAACTCTTCAAAGTCGGTAAGGATAGCAATTGGAGTGGAAGCATTCCAGCCGTAACGGACAGTCTGGAAAAAGTCGTCTGCATTAACAAGATTTCTTGCAGGCTTTTTAGCTTCAACAAAGAATTTTACATCACGGAAATTTGGAGTGAGATAGAAAGAATAATCGGCTCTCTTCTGCGCTTTTGCAACCTGCACTAATCTTTCAACACGGACTTCCTGCTCGTAAGGATTTTTTTGAATATCGTGTGTAACATCCCATCCGAGTGTAGTAAAGAATTTATCTATAAAATCACGGCGTGCGTCAATCTCCGAGTATTCAGCAGACAAATAATACTTTTCATTTGCCTGAAAATTTTTTACAAGATCAGAAACTATTGAGAAAGATTTACCAAAATTCATTTGTTGTAGGAATTCATATTCTTAAAACAAATTTATGAAAATATTTAAAAATGTTTATATGATTTATGTTTTATAAAATATATTTTCATCTTGTTGTTTTAAGTGCCGGACAATTAGTTTTAAGGAAAGTTGCCGGATTCTTTATATAGTGCTTACACTTCCTCCAATCTCACCGAACCTAATTTCGTAAGGAAGGTTTGTTATTAAAGTCCTGGTCTCTTTTCCGGATCTTGTCTATTATCAAACACAGAATGTATTATTATTTCTTTATCTTCGATTGTATAAAAAACCGAGAAGGGGAATCGCCTTATAACATTTCTACGGAAGCTGGAATAGCAAACCTGGTACATTTCAGGAAAGGTAAGTATCTCTTTTAATGCTAATTCAATCAAGAAATTCAAAACCAAGACCGTGCCTCTGCTTTTCATACCATTCAAATGCTAAATCTAAATCGTTCTTAGCCCTGTTGGTATACCGGAGCTTCACTTATATCTCTTTCTTAATTCTTCATGAACTTCGTTCCACTCATGAAGAGTCTGGTTACCGCTTTTATATTCTTTATATCTTTTATCCAGTTCATTTTTTTGCCATTCGTAAAGCGGTAATACAGAGTTGCTTGGTGCAATTGACTCCCAGATATCCTCAACCAGTATTAGCTTCTCTGAAAGGTCTAATTTATCTATTTGTTTAATAATATCTTTTACACTCATAACATACCTAATAAATGAATTAAAATTTTAACTAATATAACAAAATTTTAAACCTGTACGCAACATAGTTTTCTCTCTATTATTAATTCCTGCTTTCTATTATCCTAAATGCCTTTGACATTAATTCCCGCTCAGCTTTTGGGATATTAAAGTTGTTTGCAATGCTTCTCCAATGACTAACAACGTTTTTAATATGTTTGATTATTTTAAGAGCCTTCTTTTTATCAAGGCGAAAGTATTCAATTACCTCTAATGCAAGATCAAAATCGAGTGAATTATCATTCTCAGAAATGTTGAGCTTCAAACCCGTTCCTGTTTCGATCGGATTAATATCATAAGCAGGGGAGAGTATCCAGCCTTTGGCAGTTAAAATGAAGCCATGATTCCTTAAATGATCATCAGTATTAGTAACACAAATACTAAATACAATCCTTTTCCATAATTCTTCCAAATCCTTATTAACATTTGCCCCGTTTGCAGATAAGAATTCTGCTAATTCTAAGTAACTAACACCATCATGAAAATCAGTACCATCATTATAACCGAGCATAGTCATAGCAGAGGCGAAGTGAATTCTTTCATGTTTTATTCTATCAAATCGTTTAGTAAGAAAAGTGCGATATTTATGAGAAAACTGTTTAATCATAGAATCAGCTACATTCAACCCGGATTCCACAGCTAGCTTGTTTACAACCATTTCCCATCCTCCAACATCTTTTCCATCACTGATACTCGGGAATTTTGCAATCCAAAGATTACCTGCTGAATCAAGCACACTTGCCTTAGGTCGTGCACCTCCTAAAGATGAACCAGGTGCCATTAACATTTCCAACCACTTTAAATATTCAGGATCATCTGTTATCTCATCATTTTCAATCTTCAAACTGGCTTGCTCTAATTCATTCAATGAAGTCATTGGAGGAGATGCAAACTTTTTGTTATCATTAAGAAAAGGTCCATCAATATCTTCTTTAAACCTGAGAGCACCCATTCTGTGTTCATCAAAAACGCCAAGCAGATAATCAGATTCGAATAAAGTTTTTTCAGTTCTCTTTTCTAATCTGGCATAAGCAGCTTCACGCCTTCTCATAAGAAGCCGTCCCCAGCGGTCTGGAGAAGAATCTAAGAAGATTCCAAAATTTTCTTTTTTATCGGAAAGATACTGATTTCCTTTGTAAAGCTGTAAATCAGGATCTATAATTTGAGCATATTTAGAATTTAACCACTCATCTGTATATTCAAAAGAAAAAATTTCTTTTCCTCTTATTATTTCAGAATATAAAATTCCCATCAGCATTGGTTTCCTAATATCTAACCAGTCTGCATAAACTAATATTTCTTTCCGCTGATTTTGTTTACTCATATTATATTTCTTTTCTAACTTCTCTTTGGTGCTCTTTCTTTAATTATAAGCTTTGCATCCTGCAGCTTTCTTCCTAATTCATCATCACTTGCAACTTTTAATAAGTCTTCCGCTAATCCCAGGATAAAAAGAACCTGTACATAAGAGCCGATACTTACTGTTGGAGAACCTTTTTCTATGGCTAATAGAGTAGGGCGGCTTATATTTGCTCTTTCTGCTACCTGTTCGGCACTAAGCTTTCTTCTAAGCCTGGCTAATTTTATATTCTCACCCAACCCGGTGAGTATTTTTTTTGTTTTTGGCGATAACATTAAATTCTCTCATTTATAATGTAAAAATTACTTTACAAATATAACAATAATTGTCAAATATACTTATCATTATGAAAAATTAATTATTTGAGGGAAACAGTTAAAAATTGCTGTTTATATCTGATTATTTATAATAAAAATAATGATTTGGATATAAATAGCATTTATCATTGCTGAGCCTGTTTCTTCTTACTTCCCTTGTAACTATCAATCTGCAAAAGCACTCCTTCCTAGCTACGGCTTGGCGTCTTTACCAAAACGAGCTAATTTGCCCTTATCAAGAGGGATTCTTCTTGTGGTTTTAAGTGCCGGACAAATTGTTTTAAAGAAAGCAGCCGGATTCTTACTTCTCTAAAAGTTGCATCAACTTTTTAATCTTCACATTTGCTTTTCTCCACATTTCATTAAAAGCCGAAAAGTCCTCTTTTTTCATTTGTTTGCTAAGGCTCATTTCTCAATCTCTTTTAAAGGAAGTTTCTTTTAGTTTTACTTTATCTGAAACGCTTTGGAATTATGATTTTTTATTTAACGCTCGGCTCATAAATTCGATATAGACAATTTGCGTTTACCTAAATCAAAGATTTCCTCAGAAAAAATTATACGCATTTCCAAAATATTCGTAAAACTGAAATCCATTAAGCCCAGTAAACAATACCCAATTCAAACGGATGAATCATTAACGGATGCATAGGTAAAATTCTAATCGTATAACCCTGCTGCCCGCTTTTTTTTGCGGCAATTTTTCCCGAATACTTATAATTGCCCGATTTGTTTTTTCTCTGTTCGGGTATCATAACAACTGTGGAATTAAATTGCGGATTTTCCTGTTTCTCAACCGGTCCATAATATATTTGAATTTCAACATCATCCGGACTAAGCGCTCCCAAATCAATTTCAGCCGTAACAGGGAATTCATCTCCAACATAAATTTGAGTTGGATAGCCGTTGGTATTTACCGAAACTACTTTGATAAGATGCCAGTTCTGCCTAACCATTACTTTCCAGGCAGCAAGAGCTTTTGCACTTTCACAATCGTTCTTTACCAGCACCCTTCTTTTTTCGGCAGAGGGTTTATAATAATTTTCAAAATACTCCCAAATCATCCTATGAGTATTAAAAATTGGACCCAGCTTCTTCATGGAATTTTTTACTTTCGTAATCCATTTTCGTGGAAGCCGATCCTCCCCTCTCTCATAAAAATGGGGAATGATTTGAGTTTCTAACGTATTATAAAGCTGCCGCGCTTCTACTTCATCCTGATAATCATGGTCGGTATATTCTTCACCATTTCCGATTTTCCAGCCAACCTCAGGATCGAAACCTTCATCCCACCAGCCGTCGAGTACGCTAAAATTTAATCCGCCGTTCGCAATCACCTTCATACCCGAAGTTCCGCTAGCTTCTAATGGTCTGCGCGGGTTATTAAGCCAAATGTCGCAGCCTTCAACAAGATACCTTGCCACATTGATGTCATAATTTTCGATAAATACAACCTTACGCCTGAATCTTTCCTCCTTTGTGATCTGATAAATCTCCTGGATGAATCTCTTGCCTTCTTCATCTTTTGGATGAGCTTTTCCGGCAATAATAATTTGCACCGGTTTTGTGCTGTCATTTACTATATCCGAAAGACGATCGATATCACGAAAGATTAAAGTTGCGCGTTTATAAGTGGCAAAACGCCTGGCAAAACCGATTGTTAATGCTGTCGGGTCCAAAATTTCAGCAGCTTCTAGAAGTTCTTCCTGGCTGCCGCCTCTCTTCTTAATTTGTGAGTATAACTTTTGACGCGCAAAAGCAACAAGCCTTTCACGTCTTCTTTCGTGTGTTCGCCATAATTCTTCGTCAGGTATTTTATCAATCCGTTCCCAAATTGATTTATCGGAAGGTTCGCTTATCCATCTTTCCCCCACATATTGAAGAAGCAGTTCCTCCATTTCGCGTGAAAGATGCGACCGTGTATGAATTCCGTTAGTAACAAAACCAATGGGTATTTCATTAAATGGAACATTCTTATATGCCGAAACCCACATCTTTTTAGATATCTGGCTATGCAGCCTGCTCACCCCGTTAATAAAACCTGCAGAATTCATTGCAAGATGAGCCATATTGAAAACGCTGGATTCTTTGCCTTTATAAATTGTGCCTAATGCATAAAATTCTTTACCGGTTATTTTTAATTCATTACGGTAATAATCTCCAAGATATTTTTCCACAAGCTCGTTTGAGAAAACGTCAATTCCGGCGGGTACAGGAGTATGTGTTGTAAAGATGTTAGAGTAATATCCTATTTCTTTAGCTTCATTAAAGCTTAAACCGAACATTTCGATTAATATTCTCATTCGCTCAAGAGCAAGAAATGCTGAGTGTCCTTCATTCATGTGGCAGACTAAAGGTTTTACATCTATAGCATGCAGTGTTCTTATTCCGCCAATTCCGAGTATAATTTCCTGCTGAATTCGAGTTTCAACATTTCCACCATATAGAGTTTCAGTAATTCTTCTATCTTCATCGGAATTCAATTGAACATTCGTGTCCAATAAATAAAGCGGAACTCTGCCAACTTGAATTTTCCATACTTGAAAATAAACTTCCCTTCCCGGGAAAGATACGGAAAGAATCAACGGCTCCGTATTGTCCTTTAGAACCAGCTTCATGGGAAGGTTGTTGAAATCATTCATTTCGGATTTTTCGTGCTGCCAGCCGTCGGAATCGAGATACTGTTGAAAGTATCCCTCTTTGTACAATAATCCCATTCCAATTAATGGGATGCCGAGGTCGCTTGAAGCTTTTAGATGATCACCGGCAAGAACACCCAATCCGCCGGAGTAAGTTTGAAGACATTCAGTCAGTCCGAACTCTGCCGAAAAATAGATGATGTTAAAGTCTTCATATTCGCCATAATTTTTTTGAAACCAGGTTTTTTCTGTTAGATACTGCTGCAGCCGGCTGTCAACACGCGATAGATGAGCTAAAAAACCTTCATCGGAAGATACTTCCTTTAATCGTTCCTGGCTAATGCTGCCAATCATCATAACGGGATTGTGGTTTGTTTCATCCCAAAGTTCTCTATCAAGTCTTCTGAATAAATCTCTCGCATGGGGATTCCACGTCCAGTGAAGATTGTAAGCCAGTTCCCTAAGTTTTTCAAGATTTTTCGGCAGCGAAGGGATTACGTTATATGTACCTAAAAATTTTTGCATTGTTATCCAATAAATTTTAAATGCTTTAAAATGTAAGTCAAATTAAATTCTGTTTTTTTAATGGGATCATGAATTTTGCCCGCCAAAGATAATAAAAAGCCGGAAACTTTCCGGCTTAAATAGGTTTACTATGAATATCACCTTAAAAGAACCATCTTTCGATTTTCTTTAAACTTACTCCCATCAATACCTTCTGCTTTAATTTCATAAAAATAAACACCGCTGCTCAGATTCCCACCGCGGATATCGAAGGTATTGAACTGTACCCTATGAGTGCCAGCCGGCTTAAATTGATTAACTAATTCGCTCACAATCTCTCCTATCGAGTTGTATACTTTTATTCTCACATACGAATCGATCGGAAGATTGTATTCGATTGTAGTGGCAGGGTTGAATGGATTTGGATAGTTTTGAGAGAGAGTGAAAGTACCCGGGAAAATTTGTTTGCTCTCGTCGTCAATACTTGCAGGCAGACCGGTTAAATAAGCAAGCCCGGTAAGCCCTCGATGCCCGGATGATCCTATAATCGAACCGACGCCGGTATTTAAATCAATCTTTATTAAATCGGTAACTTGAGAATTAGTACCAACGATTGAATAAAGCGTACCATTTTCATCAAAGATCAAATCATTATGTGGTTTATTTATATTTGTTTTTCCGATTAAGAGCGTATCGCCTGTATCGATGTTTACTCTGTATATTCTATCGCGCGGTTGACCAAAATAAGCAGGCGTGCAAATAAATAATTCATTCGTTTGAGGCTCGAACGCCATACCATTTATCGAGATTGACGCAGTTGTTTTAAGCGATTCAGTTCCAGAAGAGATATCGAATAAATAAATTTGTCCGCTTTCACGGGCAATAAATAAATTCCCATTGTTATTAAATGAAATTGAAGTTAAGCTGTCAATATTTAATGTATGCAAAATATAACCGCTGCCATCTGCAGAACTAATACGAATTAAATTACATTTGCCATTCCCTAAAGGAGCGAGACCGTAAATAAATTTTGAAACGGGATCGATGGAAATACTATTAACAAGGCTGAATTTGGATTCACCTAAAAGGTTACCCGATCCATCACTCAAATTAACGGTAAACATATTTCCTGAACTTAGTAATCCTGACGATGCATACAATACCTTCGTTTGCGCTGGTACTACCTCACCGCCAAATGCCGTTAAGCGGATACCGGTAACCCAATTTCCCCAATGTCTGCCTATATTTTGATAAACTGCCGAAGAAGCAAATTCAGAAATAAGCCAAATATTATTTTCGTCGGATGGGTCAACCCAGGCACCGTTATAGTCACCCCATCTATTTCTTTCGCCTCCATGTGTTCTTATATAATTTCCCTGTCCTGCCTTCATTTCGAAACTTCCTAGGGGAATACCGGAAACAGAAGGTATAACAGTATAATAAGCTCCCGGATACTCTGCAAGACCGGATCTACTAAATGAAATTACTGCATTATTATTTTTATCTGCTGCCACCGCCGGATAGTAATACCAAAATTCCTCTTTCCCCATCGCAATGTCTACCAGGGGTGTTAAAATCTGCATATCAATTGCTAAATATCTTATAGCAGAATATTTTGGCGAAGCACCAAATCCAATATTGTGAACGCAATGCAAAATACCATCTCTGTAAAAAGGCTCGTTATAAAATGCAGTTCCATTACCAATATCAATTAATGGAGTACCACCCTCTAGTTGATTTGCATCGGTAGGATTATCGTATTGAGTAACCGGCATTACTACTCCGCTCAAAATTGGTGAACCAAGCGGATCAATTAGTTCATATACAGCCAAAGAATTTTTGCTTGTGTATCGGGAGTGAGCTATAAAGAAACATCCTTCGGCTAAGGTATGCATGCGTGCCGCGCGGATATTGAAAGCATCAAAAACATAATCAGGATATTTTATATCATATATATCCATAAAGTAAAGAGGATCGATTGTATTTCTGTAAAGCTCAGATTTTGGGATGATCTTGATTTTAGTTGTAGCCGGTTTGCTTCCATCAAAACTGAATTCATTAGTTGTGATATATATTGCTTTGTTGTCAAAACCTATTCCCGGATAATCCGCCCATTTACCGGAAAGAGTTATTCCGTTAACGGTTGAAGCCATTTTCCAGCTATACCAATTGCCTTCAGCGCTCGAATCTTCTGAGGCTGAAATTAATATATAAGCCTCAGAACTCGTAAAATCTACATGCAGCCAAACCATAATCCATCTTCTTGAATGATGATCATAGATTACCTTACAATCAAATGGACTTACATTTTCGATGCCCAACCCGGCATACCAATTTGAAGCCCAAATCGATTTTATTTGGTTACCGTTTTTGTCTGTAATTCTGAATCTAGTATTCACTACTTGAATCAGATGTTCTGGACCGGCAGCTATATAAGGATCGGGGGGAATGGAAACTGTACTGTTAGGACTCACTGCATCCTCAATTCCGTTAAATGAGGCAAATTCTATTATTCCGTTCTCGGCTGCAGATTTTTTTAGTCTGGCAACTGATGGGTCCCTAAATATATTTGACCCGATAGGTGCACGAGGTATTGTTGAAAATTCGGGACCCGGTATGTCTTCACCTTTCAACTTATTATAAATATTTAGCTTAGGAGTACCTGGTTTTTGTAGCACTAATACACTATTAGTATTAGTAATAATGCCGGGTTCGCTTATACCACTTGCGGGTCCTTTGTATAATTGTGCGAAACAGAAGCACTGGAATGCTGCAACTAAAAGCGATATTCGGACGGTTGTTTTAATCATTAGAATTGTCCTGAATCTATTTAGAATTAATTTTTTAACGAAATATTAAAATTTTTTATTCTTTAATATTTAGTTCTTTATAATAAAATTGACCAACCAAAGTTTCTTAAAGAATAATATACTAGTCTAATTGTTTCTATCATATCTGTCCAAAACGATAAAAAAAAATCCCTCAAACAAAGCCTATAAGTTTGTTTTAACAAAAATAAATAACAAGCTTTATAGAGGGATCAATTGTAAATGTAACACTTTTTAATCAGATATTAAATCATTTAAACAGAAATCTCTTTACCATGACGGTGGATAAATACAAAACCGATAAACACAGTAAAGTTATCAATAGCAGGACACACTTAGTGGCAATGCTTTTCTGTCATTTATCAAAGGCTCAATCAATAGGAGAGATAACTAATGGATTGATGTCAATAACGGGTAATCTAAATCATTTAGGAATACTAGGAAAAACACCAAAAAAATGTCATTATCATACATAAATGCCAACAGAAATTGGCATATGTTCCGTGATTATTACTTTAAGCTATTCGACCATTTTCAGGCTCAAGGATATTTCAAGAGGAATTTGAGGTGCATTAAAAATAAAAGGATTATCCTCGAATGTGTCTTTATGTTCATTCTTTAGCAATAGTTGAAGGCAATAAAATTCAGTCCATTCTTAGATGCCTACTACATAGTGCGTATTGCATATTTGCATACTGACTATTGAGGACTGCCGACTGAGAATTGCCTATTACCTATTGCCTATTGTTTATTGCCTATTTGTTATTTGAGACTGCGGACTGAGAGATAGCTACATCCTATTGTAAAATATCTTTTTTAAGCGGTCTCATTTATTTTTATTTTTAAGGTGTAATCCAAATACTCTTTTTTTTCTTCTTAGTTAAATGGCAGTAAGACGGATATTCAAATTTTTATTATTCCAGATGTTCATCATTTCAGTCGGCTGTGAAAGACCTACTGATTTAAGATCATACGACGATGGAATTCCACCCGCTGTACCAACGGGTCTATCTGTTTATTATGAAGCCGACGGTGAAGTTGGTATCGAATGGCGTAGAAATATTGAGGCTGATTTGAAAGGTTATAATATTTACAGAAAAATAGGCGGCGCCGATTACCTGAAAATTGATTCAACATCCCGGAATTATTACTTTGATGATTCACTGGAATACAACATCACCTATTACTATAAGATAACCGCTGCAGATATCCGGGGCAGAGAGAGTAACTACTCAAATGAAGTTTCTGCTTCACCGGTTAATAAATATGCTCCACAAATTCCGAGAGGATTAATCATTAATGCCCGTAATTGGGAATCGCAGCTTTCAATTAACCTGAAATGGAATTTTAATAATGAAAGTGATATCGCAGCTTATCAAATTTATAGAGGACTTGAACCCGACTTTACTGCCGACTCACTTACTTTTCTGGCAGCAACTATTAACAACTCTTTCAGCGACACATCCGATTTATCTTTTTATACAATGTATTACTTTAAATTAAGAGCCGTTGATAAGGGTGGATTGGTAGGCGGTACCACCACTGCGGTGGGCGACCAGATACTTGAGGCACCCGAATTAATTTTTCCGCAAAACAACACCAGCGTAAATTATTTTAAAGATTTTAGGATTAAAACAATAAATATCCCGGCAGAGTACGAGATAATAGTTCAAACAAATTTCTTTTACGGGATATTTTGGAGGAAACGCTTTTTAACAGATGTAATAAATGATACCATAAATGTAGCTTTCACTCCTCCATATCTTGAAGCAAATAGAGAATATTACTGGCGTGCAGTTACATACACCGTTAGTGATGAAATGCCCAATAGTGTTTCGCGTCTTTTTAATTTCACAGTAAAACCTTAGTTTTATCGTTAGCAGAAAAGAAGAAAAGAATTTCGGTGACACACAGAATTAAAAAATGGAACCGGTTAAATCTCATTGCGGGCATAATTTATCTTTTAATGTTCTCATATCCGGTGCAGGTTAATGCACAACGATTTATTGATAGTTTGGAATACTCAATTAAAAAAGAAAACTTACGATCACTTAACAGCAAATATGACAAACAATTAAATACACATTACTTGAACACCATCCTGTTCATCAACCAAAATATAAATAAATTTAATTTTGTTGTCTCCGAAAATTACGGCTCGACTTTTATAAGGTCGCGTGATAAAAGCATTCGTGACGAGCACTTCTTTACATTAACCGGAATTTATTCAATAAACTCTTTAATCAGCATAGGCTCTTCGGTTAGAAACAATATTCTATCGGATAACAGAAAGATTGAGATTAATCAGGCATCAATTTCAAATGCAGTTTTATTAGTAAGATCTAACCCGCTGGAAGAGGTCTTCCTTACTTCATTCGGGGGCTATTCGAATAACAGGCAAATTGGTGAAAACGATTATGGTTTTTATTATGGAATCGAGGGAAAAGTCGATCAGCTTGAGCTGTCGGAAGTTTTGCTCTCATCCGAAATCAAATTTCAAAATGAAGATGTATCTCCAAGAAAAAATGCGACCAGATATTTTAATCTATCTGCTGCAAATTATATTGACTACAACATTTCGAACCACATATCCGCAAAGTTTATTCAAAACAAAAAAGATTTTTATTATCAAGCGGATTCGGTAACCTCACGTAGTTTTAATATAGTAAATAATATTCAAAGCAGGCAGGAGTCAATCTACTCTTTGCAGGATCAATTGAAGTATAATAACTTTTTAAATTTTTTATCCCTGCAGGTGCTTGGCAGGGCATCATTGAGAACAATTGAACGCGACACCCGCTACCGAACGCTCTTAAATGCAAGTGCATCTTTATTCGATACAAAAATAAATGAGCTGAGATTAGACTTCGAATCTATCCTATTTTACAGTTCAAGAAATTTTAATGCTACTTTAAAATTTTTATATGCAGAAAAGGATGAAAAGCATTTCACAAAAAGTTTTGAAGGGATTAATCCAATCTTCTTTGAAGAAAGATCTCGGATGGAAAGCAGAAAGAACAATAATTCGATCAGAGGCGCTGTCTCACTTTCCGGTGAAGTAAATATTTCGAATATCGATCGATTAAGTTTCAGCTTATTTCAAAATAAACTTAAGTACGATACTCCCAGTAATGATAACTATGACGACCGGGATGAATTACTTTCGATCGTAAGGATTAAGTATTCAAGAAAGCTTAATCCATTTTTCGAAGCATTCATTAATGCAGAAGGCACCCAAAGCCATACTGTTTATATCTTCTCTGAAAAAAGCTCCAACAACAATGTAAACCGGATAATTAAATTAGCGGCTGGTGGAAATTATTCCGGCAAAAATATTTCATCATTCAACAGTTTTGATGTATCGGCTAATTACACCGTCTATGATTTTGAAGATTTAAATCCAAATTACAGAAGCTTTTCATTCAGGCAATTTACTGCAATTGACTCATCAAATATCAGAATATTTCGAAATGTGAGCTTCAATGTTTACAGCTATGTAAAGCTTTCGGAACAAGGCGATTTTAATTGGGCTGCCTTTACCGCCCGCCCTACAAGGTATTTAGAAGAAATTTATGCAGAACCAAAGCTGATATTAGATCACAACGGATTTTTATTCTCGGCAGGATTAAGATATTTTTCTCTAAGGACATTCAATTTTAACGGACTTAATAAAGTTATCGATTCAGAATATTTGAGCCTTGGACCGTTAGCCGGTATAAATTTCAATATGAACGGGAGGCTCCTTTTTAGATTAAACGGCTGGTATGAATTTATTACTATTACCGGCTCGGGAAAAAAGGAACAGGTCAATTTTTCGCTTGATATGAAATGGGATTTTTAAAATTGGAAAAAAAGGAATTTTTACTATTTTTCGCACATTAAAGTAAGGATTATTTTGCCCGAAAATAAATTTCACTTAGAGATTCCAAGCGATCCTAACAATCTTATAACCGTTGAAGAATTTGTAAATTATTTCAGCAAAGTTCTTCAGATTGATGAAGAAAAAATGTCAGGTCTGATGCTTTCGGTTACTGAAGCAACAACCAATGCCATAATACATGCTAACAAATGCGATCTCAATAAAATGGTTTCCATCGATGTAACATTCGAGAACAGAACATTGAAGATAGTTGTAAGAGATCAGGGTAGCGGATTTGACCCGGATAAAGTGCCTGATCCTACTATGCCTGAAAATCTGCTCAAAGACTCCGGCAGGGGCTTATATTTGATGAAAGTGTACATGGATGAGCTAAGGTACAACGTAACTCCCGAAGGCACAGAGACGATACTAATTTTACACCTATAATTTTCCATTCAAAGCTTTAATATTTTCTTTTACTTCGGAGGCAGACTTGTGAAGCGATTCCAACTCATCATCACTTAAATTCAAAATAATAATTTCTTCAACGCCATTTCTTCCAAGCTTAACCGGTACTCCGCAAAATGTATCAGCCAATCCGTACTCCCCTTCCAACCAAACGGAACAAGGCAGTATCTTATTCTGATTTTTTATAATAGATTCAATCATTTCCAGCGTTGAAGCTGCAGGCGCATAATAAGCGCTTCCGGTTCTAAGATAATTAACTATTTCTATTCCTCCATTCCTCGTCCTTTCAATCAATTTATTAATTTTTGGTAATGGGAGCATTTCCTTAATCGGGATCCCATTAACAGAAGTATAATTTAATAGCGGTACCATTGAATCCCCGTGTCCACCTAAAACAAGAGTGTGAACGTCATTAACCGATACGTTTAATTCATTTGCAATAAACAATCTGAAGCGGGCGGAATCTAATACCCCTGCCATTCCTATAACTCTATGCCGTTCAAAGCTGCTTACTTTTAATGCCACATAAGCCATAACATCTAGTGGATTCGAAACCATTAAGATAATTGACTGAGGAGAGAAAGTAACTATTTTTTCTGTTACGGATTTAACTATCTCTACATTCGTAAAAAGAAGATCATTTCGGCTCATTCCCGGTTTTCTTGTAAGTCCTGCTGTAATAATAATGATATCCGAGCTGCTTGTATTAATATAATCATTAGTGCCGATTATTTTTGTGTCTGAAAGTTCGATCGGAGTACTTTCGAGTATGTCAAGTGCTTTTCCTTGTGGAATACCTTCGAGGATATCTAACAAAACTATTTCTTTAACTAATTGTTTATTTGTAAGTAAATAGGCAATTGTTGAGCCTATATTGCCGGCACCGATTATACTAATCTTATGCATAATGCCCTTAAAAACTTATAAATTAAGAAACTAATAGATTGGATAAGCGAACTGAAATTTATAAAGTAATTTCAAAAATAAAAACAAAGTTCTTTGCTTATGGGAAATTACATAATTATTTTAAAGTAGCTCAACTGTTAAAGTATATTCACTCTAAAATCAAAAAAGGGAGAAAACAATGGCAAGAAAGAAAATCGCATTAATTGGCGGTGGGCAGATAGGTGGAGTACTTACCCAGCTAATCGCTCAAAGACAACTCGGCGATGTTGTGCTATTCGACATCGTAGAAGATTTACCTCAAGGTAAAGCCTTAGATATAGCCGAAGCCTCAAGAGTCGATGGTTTCGATATATCGGTAAAAGGAACTAATAGTTATAAAGACATCGAAGGTGCCGATTTAGTAATTGTTACTGCCGGACTGCCGCGTAAACCCGGTATGAGCAGGGATGACCTGCTTACCACAAACGCTCAAATAATGAAATCTGTAGCGGAAAATGTTAAGAATTATGCACCTAATTCTATAGCTATAATTATTTCAAATCCGCTTGATGCAATGGTTACTCTCTTTCAAAAGGTCACTGGCATTTCACATCACAAAGTAATCGGACAGGCAGGTGTGCTTGATTCATCCCGGTTTGCAACATTCATCGCATGGGAATTGGGTGTATCGGTAAAAGATATAAATGCAATGGTACTTGGTGGTCACGGCGATACAATGGTCCCCTTAGTTAGATATGCAAACGTAAATGGAATACCTGCGATGGAATTATTAGAGAGAAAATATGGCGACAAAACTAAAGCAGTCGAAGTAATGAAGGCAATGGTTGAACGAACTAAAATGGCAGGCGGTGAGGTTGTAAAACTCTTAAAAACCGGCTCTGCTTTTTATTCACCGGCATCATCAGCAATTGCAATGGCAGAATCGATAATTTATGATGAAAAGAGAGTACTGCCTGTGTGTGCGTATCTTCAAGGAGAATTCGGTATAAATGGCTATTATGTGGGTGTTCCTGCGGTTTTAGGAGAGAATGGTATTGAGAATATACTCGAATTGACCTTAGATCAAGAAGAGCAGGCAGCTTTAGATAATTCAGTTAATGCAGTTAGAAGTTTAGTAGCAGATATGGTAAGATTAGGCTTTTAATTTGTAGAGACGCCCCACCGGGGCGTCTTTTACATAAACCTTATTTTTTTCCTATTAACTAATGTGACTTAAATTTAGAACTGTTTGGTTATTGATTGAAATTTTATTCGGTGTGTGTTTTATTGGGTAGTCAGTAAAGACGCCCTGTCGGGCGTCTCTACGTAAAAAAATTTTAGCTTACCGATGTAACGTGGATGTACTGTCTGTTCCCTCGTTTGGTTTCAAACTTAACTACACCATCGGTAACCGCAAATAGAGTATCGTCTCCACCCTTCTTTACATTTATACCCGGATGGATTCTAGTACCTCTTTGACGAATCAAGATATTACCTGCTAAGACTTTTTCTCCGCCAAATCTTTTTACACCTAGACGCTGAGCATTGCTATCTCTTCCGTTTCTTGATGAACCCTGTCCTTTTTTATGTGCCATTATTATTCTCCTTTTATACTATCTCTGTTACTTCAATTCTTGTTAATTGCTGCCGGTGTCCGTTCTTCTTTTCGTATCCGGTTCTTCTTTTTTTCTTAAAAACAATAACCTTGTCATCCTTTAGATGATCCAGTACTCTGACAGTTACCTTAGAGCCTTTTACTAGCGGCTTACCAATTTTCGTGTTTTTTTCATCAATCAACATTAGAACCTTATCAAATGTAACTGTTGAATCAACTGCAGCATCAAGTTTGGGGACGAAATACTTGTTATTTTCCTCCACTTTGAATTGTTGTCCTAAAATATCTATAACAGCGAGCATTTATTACCTCTCTCTTTCAAATTAAGTGTGTAAAAATATAAAAATGATAGATGCTAGTCAATTAATATGGATTTATTTTTTCAACAAATATTTAAGAATTTAATTTGGCGAATTTCAATAAGAGTATTATACGCAATATTATAAACTACTTCTTCAATCTGAACGAAAACTCCGAACCTTCTCCGATTTTGCTTTTTACTTCTACTTTTGAACTGTGTGCTTCTACGATATGTTTAACGATTGCTAACCCAAGTCCGGTTCCGCCGACAGAACGCGACCTGGCTTTATCCACTCTGTAAAATCTCTCAAAAATTCTACTCAAGTCCTCTTCAGGAATTCCGATCCCCGTATCGCGAATTATTATCCTCCCAAATTTTGCTTCTTCTTCAATCATTACTTCAACCTTCCCCTCTTCGGTATATTTTATGGCGTTTAGAATTAAATTAATCAAAACCTGTCTGAGCTTGTTTTTATCGCCAAAAAGCTGGAGGTTATCTCTTACAGGATGATAAATCATTTCTATATTTTTTTCAGCCGCTATTGGCATAAGTTCATGCACTAATGTTTCCAGATATTCATTTATCCGAAAATACCTGTAGCTCATTCTCATCTCACCGGACTCAATCATCGAAATGTCTATTAAGTCATTAAGTAAATTGCTGAGATTGACTGTGTGTGAGTTGGCTTTCTCTAAAAAATTCTTATTAACATTTTCATCATTTATCGCTCCGCTTAACAACGTTTCGATATATCCTTGTATAGCAAAAATCGGGGTTCTTAGTTCGTGCGACACATTTGCGATAAATTCCGTTCTGATTCTTTCAAGTTTCTGCAGATAATCGATATCTGCCTTTGTTTTCTCGAACATCCGCTTTATCTCTTCTTCTAAGCTCTGCAAATTTTCACTCAATCTTATATCTTCCCTGCTAGCGAACAAATTTTCCCTGATACCTGATATAATTCTTTTTATCTCATTTAATTCGGCATTGCGTTTTTTACCAATTAAATTCAGCAGGATGAAACTAAATAAGATGATAAGACTGCTTAATGAAATGACAATTGAGACATCCTCTATTAAAAAGAGAAGTATAATGATGATGCTAATGTTAAATAAAATAACTTCCCGTAAATAAACCTTAGCAGAAATCAGGTTGGCTTTTACTTCACTCAAGACTTTTGAATCTATAACCCACACCTTTAATAGTTTCTATTAGATCGGCATGCTTGGCTAATTTTTCTCTTATCTTTCTGATATGAACATCGATTGTTCTATCTACAACATAAACACCGGAACCCCAGATATCTTTCAACAAAGTTTCCCTGCCGAATACACGTCCCGGATGATTTGCCAAATAAAACAACAGCTCAAATTCTTTTCGGGGAAAAATCTTTTCTTTGCCGTTAATATAAACCACGTATTGTTCGCGGTCTATATGGAGAGGTCCTATCTTCACATGCATTTGTTCAACCTTTTCGGTAGAGGCTTCGTGCTTTCTTAAATTCGATTTAACTCTTGCGATTAATTTCTTCGGTGAGATTGGTTTTTGAATATAATCGCTTGCACCAAGCTCAAGTCCCTTAATTTCATCAACTTCAGCAGATTTTGCGGTTAAAAATATAACAGGAATACTTTCGTAGCCGCTTTTTGCCCTTATTCTTTTGCATACTTCGAAGCCATCAAGTTTGGGCATCATAATATCCAAAATTATTAAATCAGGCTTTTCATTTAAGATGTTTAGAGCCTCATCTCCATCGTATGCAGCAATTACATCAAAGCCCTCCTGCTGCAAATTATACTGCAAAAACTCCACGATATCCTTCTCGTCATCAACCAATAATATTTTTGTTTTCATTTTTACTTTACTTTTACTTCACTTTTGCCGGCAGCAGATTCATACATTGCTTCAACAACTTTCATCCTTGAGATAGCTTCTTTGCCGGATGAGAACACAGGATTTAATCCTCTTACAGCACCGATAAAACTTTTCAGTTCGTTTAAATATGATTTCTTGAATAAGCTTAGCGGGTTTTCGGTTTGAGCCGGCGTTAAATCGATTATCTGATCTTCAATCTTTTTAATGATCTTAAAAGGATTTAATGATGCAAATCCTTTCGTGCTGTAAACATCTAAATAAAAAGTATCTTTCTCAAGCGGAAGTGACCAGCTTGTTTCAAGATTGATAAGCGAGGATTTTCTACACCGAATAAAATTTATTGAGGTATCTTCCACATTCTTTGTATTGAGGTTGTAGTTTTGGGTTGTTACATACTCCACCGGTGGATAGTCTAACAGCCATAAAGATAGATCGAGCAAAAGGATACCAAGGTCGATGATTACACCTCCGCCCGATTCTTCCAATTTAGTGAACCATTTTCCCGTACTGCTTTGCCTTCTTATCCAGCCGCATTTGATGTAAAACGGTTCACCAATCTCGCCTGAACTGATGATGCTTTTTAAGATCATTGCATCGGGACGGAATCTCAAATTCATTCCTACCATTAATTTTTTCCGGTATCTTTTTGCCGCATCTGCAATTGGTTTTGCTTCTTTGAATGTTCGCGCCAACGGTTTTTCGACAAGAACGTCTTTTTTGTATTTGAGACAATCGATAGCTACTTGTTTATGAGTTGAAGTAGGAGTTGCAATAATTACCGCATCGCATTCTGAATTTTCTAACATTTCGATGTAATCTGTATATCGATCGGAAATATCGAACTTATCAGATAACGTTTGAAGGCGGGCTTTATTTATTTCGGCAACGGCTGTTACTTTAACATTATCCATCTTTGTAAGAATAGGCAGATGAACCAACTGTGCAATTCCGCCTAAACCGATTATTGCAACTTTTGTATCTGAGGTCATATAGCAACCTCGTGCTTAATGCTTTTGTGCTGGCAAAAGATTTTTATTTTTTCGGCAATACTTTCCGGATCAAGCCCGATTAAGCGGTGAAGTTCTGATTGTGTTCCGTGGTCGATAAATCTGTCGGGCAAACCCAATCTTAATAAATCATTTTTACAATTATTATCGGCAAAATATTCGGCTACTGCACTGCCAAAACCGCCGGGAAGAACATTTTCTTCAATCGTAATAATTTTATTGTGTCTATGGGCAATTTCATCTAACATTTCTTTATCAAGCGGCTTAATAAAACGAGCGTTCATTACTTCACACTTAACACCATCGGCTTCCATTTTGTTGGCTGCCCTTAAAGAATAATCCACCATCGAACCGACTGCAATAATAGCTGCATCATTACCCTTTTTAATTCTTTCACTTTTACCGATCTCATACATTTCAAAACCATTTTTCACTTCAACACCAAGTGCCGAACCGCGCGGATATCTGAGCGCTACAGGTCCTTGCTTATAATTTACTGCGGTAAATAACATATTCCTCAACTCCGCTTCATCTTTGGGAGCCATAATTACCATGCCGGGAATCATTCTAAGATACGATAAATCGAATGCACCGTGATGAGTAGGACCATCTGCACCAACCAAACCTGCTCTGTCTAATACAAAAACGACGTGTAATTTTTGCAGAGCAACATCATGAATCATTTGGTCGAAAGCCCTTTGAAGGAATGTTGAGTAAACAGCCACAACCGGAATAATTCCTTGAGTAGCTAAACCTGCCGCAAATGTAACACTATGTTCTTCGGCTATACCCACATCAAAATAGTTTTTTGGATATTCTTTTTGAAGATATTCAAGCCCTGTTCCATCCGGCATTGCTGCAGTAATTCCTACTACACTTGGATTATCCTTCACAATTTCCACTAAAGCTTGCCCAAATATGGATGTATATGAAGGAGGTGTGTTTGCTTTTTTCAATGCCATTCCGGTAACTTTATCGAAGGGAGTTGACGCATGCAGCTTTTGAATATGACCTTCGGCAGGCTTGTATCCTTTCCCCTTTTGTGTAATAACATGAATCAATATCGGTCCTTTTAAATCTTTAACCTGTTCGAATATCCGGACAAGTAAATGAATGTTGTGACCGTTTATAGGTCCGAAATATCTAAATCCTAATGCCTCGAACAACATACCCGGAGTAATAACAGCTTTAATTCCACCTTCGAGCCGTGCTGCAATTTTTCTTAGTCTATCTCCAAATTCATCCAATTTACCTGTTAAGTCCCATATTTGAGCTTTGAATCTATTATAATCCGGGTGAGCAATCATTTCTGTAAAGTAATTAGAAATTTGCCAAACGTTCGGAGCGATAGACATTCGATTGTCATTAAGCACAACAATTAAGTCAGATTTGATCAGTCCGGAATTATTCATAGCCTCGTAAGCCATTCCGCCTGTCATGGCACCATCGCCGATTATTGCGACTACTTTTCTTTTTTCATTTTTAAGGTCTCTTGCTACAGCCATCCCTAATGCGGCAGAAATGGAAGTGGAGGCGTGTCCTGCACCAAAAGTATCGTATTCGCTTTCGCTTCTCTTTAGAAATCCGCTTATGCCGTTCAGTAAACGAATTGTCTTTAATTTATCTTTTCGACCTGTTAAAATTTTATGGGGATAGGCTTGATGTCCCGTATCCCAAACAACAAGATCATTAGGGGTGTTGAAAACCTTATGCACTGCAACAGCCAGCTCTACGGTTCCAAGTCCGCCGCCAAAATGTCCGCCAATCCCGGATATCGTATCGATTAAAAATTCTCTTATGTCAGAGCACAAAATCTTTAGTTCTGAAACATCAAGTTTTTTTACATCAGCAGGGTAGTTAATCTTTGAAAGGACTTTATACTTTTCGTTTACGTTCATTTAGTACTCCGGTTATTAATCTTCACTTTCTTCGTCATCCGGCAAAGAAATATCTTCCAGCTTCTTTTTTAGTTCTGTAACTTTTAGTTCAGCATCTTTCAATGTATTAACGCAAATCCGGGAGAGTGCGATTCCTTCTTCAAACAAACTTATCGCATCTTCCAGCTTCAGATTGTTGCTTTCCAGCAGTGCAGAAATTTCTTCAAGCCTGCTTAGATTTGCTTCAAAACTGTTTTTTATGATTTTCTTTGCCATTCAAATTCAGCATTAAATAATTATAAAGTTTATTGATTTTGATTTTCAAATATAATTACTACAAGGTTACTAAACTTTTAATTTTTAACTTCTACTTCTATAGCACCGTCAAAAAAAGTTAATTGAGCTGCTTTATCTAAATTAAAATTTTCGACTCTTTGAACATAATTGGAATTCTGCTTCACCAAAACGAAACCCTTCTTAAGCGGTTTATTGATATCGTGTGCTTCAATTTTATTTGAAATTAGAGTTAATCTATTATTATTCCGAAGAATTATTTTATCCATATTTTGAGTTAATCTGTATATCTGATTATCTAAGGATTGAGCATTTCTTCTAATTAGATCGATCGGAATTTTAAATCCATAAGAATCAATCGATTTGTAAATACGGTTTTGAAAATTGCCTATTAAATTCATTATATCTTGATAGGAATTATAGATAAAATCGTTTATAAAGGCAAAGTATTCATCTTTATCGGGAGTAGCGATTTCCATTGCTGCGGATGGAGTAGGCGCACGCAGATCGGCTACGAAATCTGCAATAGTAAAATCAATTTCATGCCCGATGCCTGTGATGATAGGATACTTAGAATTGTAAATTGCGCGTGCCACTATCTCTTCATTGAACGCCCACAGATCTTCAATTGAACCTCCTCCGCGTCCTAAAATTATAAAATCTAATTCAGGATGCCTGTTCAGCGTTCGAATACTGTCCACTATATCTTCAGCGGCTCCGCTTCCCTGAACTTTAGTAGGAATAATTATTAATTCAATCAACGGGAATCTTCTTTTAGCTACACTTATCATATCTTTTAAGGCAGCACCATCTATTGCAGTTATTATTCCTATTTTTTTAGGAAATTCAGGAATCGTTCTCTTGTGTTCGATATCGAACAATCCCTCCGCCGCTAACTTCTGTTTCAATTTTTCGAAAGCAGCTTGCAGATCACCGATTCCCGCAGGTTTTAATGAACGCACATCAAGCTGATAATTACCGCGAGGAGGATAAACAGTAATTCTGCCGGAAGCGTGAACTTTCATTCCATCCTGGGGAGTAAAGAAAACATAGTTATTCAATCCTTTCCACATCGTGCATGAAATTACCGCATTCGCATCCTTCAAATTAAAATACCAGTGCCCGGAGACGTGCGCCTTAAAATTCGAAATTTCTCCTTCAACGATTACGGCAGAAAATCCTTCTTCCAAAACAAATTTAATTTGAGAAGTTAATTCTGATACAGTTAAGATTTCTTGCATTGTGAACATTTGTATTAACGATTAAAATGCTTTGTAAATTTTTTCAATTATTTTCTTTTCTGAAAATCAAGCAATATTGATGATGACGATTCGCAACCCAAGCATGGTTTATCCCGAGAGCCACCAGCGCTTTATCATCCTGAAGCCAAATTTTTTCATCCTTTAGAATCCAGCTTTTACTGCCTCTTTTTGTTAGTGAAATTGCGGTGTCAAAAGCAAGCGGGTACAGCCTTCCGTTAAAATAAACATTATTAGTAATGATTGTTAAGTAACCGTTATTTTTTGTTATATCAAAAACGTTATCGAATATTTTAGCCTGCATTTCAATGAAATTGTCGTAACTCCGGATATTTCCAATGTCATTTTCATCATTTGAATATTTAGTATCTAATCCTTTATCGGTTCGTACTTTTTGCCGCAGTGAATTACGTTCCAATTGATTCCAATAAGGCGGAGAAGTAATTGTAAAATTTACTTTCCGATTTGACAAACTGTTTTCGGATATAATGTTCTGAAGATGTAAAGAGTCACCTAATAAAGGAATTATCTGCGAAGAATAGTTTTGCTTTTTAATTCTTCTTTTAGCAACCTTAAAATATTCTTCTGAAAGCTCGACTGCAATAGCATTTCTCTTCAGGTTACCTGCGGCAATTAAAGCGCTGCCTGTTCCCATGAATGGATCGAACACCCAATCCCCTTCTTTTGTAAAGAAAGTTATAAATTCTTCGACAAGCGTTTCGGGAAACTTTGCCGGATGAAGTATTTCATCTTCTTTTCTACGCGGCGGGCGATGAATGAACCAGGACTTGGAGAACTTAATCCATTCTTTCCCGGTAAGATTATTCAATTTATTTTTTAGGTTATATTTTCCTCTATCACCTAAATCGAGGTATGTATCTTCTTTATCTTTCATACAGGTAATTTAAAATTTTACGCTAAAACCAAATGTTGGAATAATCGGAAACATGTTGCTTGGTTTTCTGCCAAGAGTTAAATCTTCATTTACAAAATAATCATAACCGATAACATTTGCCCTATTATAAACGTTTATTATGTCAAGATAAATCGTCCAATTTAAATCCCACCAATAGGCTAAAGCAGATAATCTTAAATCTAAACGATGATAAGCAGGTTTTTGGGCATTCAATCGATTTGAACCATAATCAACATCGAATACAACCTCATTTTCTGCTGTTGTATTCGTCTGCCGATTGCGGGTTACAATTGCAGGCGATTCGGGAATACCATCACCATTTTCATCGGCTAAAATAATGCGCGGTTTTATGCCAACCGGTTCGCTTATCGGGAAACCCGACCCGTACTGCCATCGCAAACCAACATCCAGCCAATGGTTTATTTTGTAATTGAGAATAACATTAACCGTATGCCTTTGATCGAATCGAAAATAATATTTATTTCCGTCTTCAAATCTATCTGCAAAAGCCAGTGCATACGAAACCCAACCGGAGAGCTTTTTATCGTCAGAAATATTTTGCTTTGATAAAAAGAACTCAATTCCGTAAGCCTTGCCGTACGAATTATTAATAGGAATTTGTGTTAATGAATCAACCGGAATTGTTACAGAGCGTGTCCAGCCGCTAACGTACTTTGGATCTTTACCTGGTATTTTTTCAGTCACGTAGCGGGTACCGGGTAACAATTTTGAGACAATCAAATTATTAAAATCTTTATAATAACCTTCCACTTTAAAATTCCATTCATTCGTTAACCATCTCTCTATTCCGATTACATAATGAATTGCACGTTCGGCATCAAGCGCATAAGTATAGTTTCGGTTTAAGTTTAAAAGAACATTTTGATCGCGAATTTTTTCATACCCAGGCGATTGATAATAGATTCCCCAGACTGCTCTCAAAGTTGTAAGATGGTCAAGGGCGTAAGAAAAAGATAAACGAGGTGCCGCATAAATTTTGTTGAGAATATCGTAATAGTCAAAACGGAGACTTGGCTGAATGAAAAATTTATCGTCAATATTAAAATTATTTTGAAGATAAGCCCGATACTTTCTGTAATTGTTCACATTCTTAATATCGCTCAAGGCTGCTCTAAATTGAGGGTTAGCCGAAAAGATTGCCGTTAATTCGGGGTCTAAATCAAATTTGAAATCGATTATAGTTTGCATAAAATCTACACCGGCACCGGCTTCGAAAATATTTTTTCCCCAGAGGTAAGTAAACTTATCGTCAATGGAATATTTTCTGAAAGAAAAATCCATATTGAATTTAAAGTAGAGAAGATATGGGGCAAGTGTATCGGATAATACCTCCTTAAAATCATCTCGGTTAAGTGAAGGATCTAAAATTTCGGAATCGAAATCGGTAACGCCGCTGTTTTTATACCACGATAAAATTAATTTATTCAGATAATTTGCCGAAGGGGCAAGGTGCCAGGCAAAGCTTAATACATCATTTTTTGTTACGTTTGAAACACCGATACTGTCGGCTGTTTTTCGGTTATCCGGACTTACAACAAAAACTCCATCCCGCGAGTAAATGCCATTCAATAAAAATTTATTCCCCTTGAAAGGAATAAGCACAAGTTTCGCCTGGAGGTCGTAAAAATTTGGAAAGGTTACATCATCTTCTACTAATCCTGCATTTTTAACGAACGGTTCAATAATCAAATCGTAGTAAGTTCTTCTTGAATTAAACAGCCAGCTTCCGCTTATGTTGAACGGATTCTTTCCTTCAAGAACGATGTTTGCATCTACAATCGATGCATTAACACTACCGGTTATTGCTTTCTTTGTGTTTCCTTCTTTGTTAGTTACATCGAGTACTGCCGACAACCGGTCGCCGTATTTGGCAGGAAAACCTCCTGTAATTAAATTTATATCGCTAACGGCATCCGGATTAAACATGCTGATTAACCCGTACAACCGGTAAGGATTAAAAATCTCAACATCATCCATCACAATCAGATTTTGATCCGGACCACTGCCTCTTACAATCAATTGAGAAGAAAAGTCATTTGGAGCTAATACTCCGGGAAGGCTTTGAAGAGTTCTAAAGACGTCCTCCGATGCTCCGGGTAAAATTTTTGCACTTATGGGATTTAAGTCAATCAAGCTGGTTCGAGTATCCGATTGTTCTTGTCCTTTTAGACTGGTGACTTCCACCGGTCCGAACTCGATTATTTTCTCTTTTAACGAAATGTTAAGCTCTAAAGTTTTTCCGGGCTGAATATTTATTTGAAGTGTTTGTGTTTCATAACCCACGGCGCTTATACGCAGTGAATAATTTCCTGCGGGTAATCCCATCATTTCGAAGCTGCCGTCATTCTCGCTTACTGTGCCGTAGCCTGTATTCAACAGGTAAACATTAACCGAAGGTAATGCCTGCTCATCGTCGTTTATGCTGCCTCGTAAATTTCCGGTTTGAGAATAAATAACGGCTGTAAAGAGGATAAAAAGAAATGTTAATTTTTTCATTCGGGTTTATTGAACTAAAACTACACCAAACCTAAAACAAAATAATCAAAAAAATCATTCCAAAATTTTTTCATAGCGCCAAAAGACACGTTCCACTTTTGAATTGGCGTAGTGCATATAGAATGGAATAGGACCTACCCATGGAATGATGGCTTTTACATAGCCCATGTTTTTAAGGTCTTCAAGGCATTTTAACAGAAGAATTCCTCCGATACCTTTTCCTCTCAAAGAAGGATCGGTTCCCATGGGACCAAACCAGCCTGTGCCTTTATTATTTGCTTCGTGTGCCGAGAATGCTTTAAGCTCTCCATTTACTTCACAAATGAAAAGAGTAACCGGATTATTTTTGAACGACTCTGATACTTCGTGAACCCATGCAGTAAAATTCTTTTCAACCCATTTTAATATTGTTTCTTTATCTTCTGCCGATGCTCTTCGGCAAATTATTCCTTCTTTCTCAAGAGATTTTTCCTCTTTAGAAGTATCGTATTTCAACTCCAATAAATTTGCACTAAGATTTGAAGTATCGGCAAACTTCTTAAATCCTTTTCGCTCGAAAAAGCAAACTGCCTCAGTATAAAATGGATCAACACCTGGCATGAAATAATTTGGATAGGATTCATAAACGCGAATCTTCTTAACTCCAGCTTCTTTAATTTTAGATTCAGCCTGTTCATAAAGCCTGGATGCGATTCCTTTTCTTCTGAAATTTGAATCGACACAAAGCAGTTTTATGAAACCAATTTTTTCTTCCGGTCTTTGTTTTATCACACCTTGAATAAAACCGATCGGATTTTCCGGTTGATTTTCATCGAACGTTAATAAAGTTAATTCGGAATCATAATCGGGTTCTCCAAACGTTTTTTCACGCAGCAAAAAATCGGGCATGATATCTAATTGCATATTCAGCCGGCACAGCTTTGCAGTCGCAGGCAGATGTTCTTCTGTAAAATTTTTAATAATCATTTTTTACACCTAATAATAAATTGTGAAGAAGCTTGAATATAATCCAATCGAGAACTCATGAAATTCGCTTCCGGCATCACCGGGTTTAGCGTTGAAGCGGTATCTTGTATAAACCGTAAAAGCACTGAATGCTCTAAACAAACCGAGAGAAACTTCGGGACTGATTCCGTTATATCCTTTAAAATTTGTAAAACCGTTTACTCCGGGTGCTATGTATTCTAAACCGGGAATTTCAATAACGTGCTTATATCCAAAGCGCAAGTAATTTTTTATCGTTGCTTTAAAGACATGAGAGTACTCTAAAGAAAAATATCCCATCGGATAAATGAAGCTTTTTGATCTAAAGGAAAGCAGAGGAATTTCTTTTGTAAGGCTGAAATAGTTATCATCTTTTGCGCGAATATATACAGGTGATGGAACTGCCAATACAGTACCCCCGAACAAACACAATAGCAGAAAATTTGATTCTCTATCTACTTTAACTTCGTAAGGCATGATAAAGTCATATTGTTCGCTCTTATAAACTTCACCGGTCGAATCTTCCATTAAAATGATAAACGGAACTTGATCGTCTAAAAAACCTAAATCTGTAATATCAATTTCGGTTTTATGATTGTCGGTCAGCTCATTTGATACTTCGAATTCATATTTCCCTTCAATCAGCACTTTTGATTTTACAGGTTCGCTCGTAAAAAAGGACAGCACAAATCTGTTCGGAAGCTCCGGGGTTACATAGGAGTCAATTAAAAAAACTTCAACTTGACTCTCATAATTCTCTTGCGCTTGAATGAACGAAATGAATGACAAAAAAGAAACAAAAAAAATCTTAATAATGGTTTTCATAAGACTTATAAAAAATTGATGAGAAAATTACAAGCCGAAATTAAGAATATTTAAATAAAGGTCACTGCCTTTTTTTGCAAGTGACCTTTTTACTAAATCAATTGAATCACACCACTTTTAGACATTCCTCAAGGTCCATCAAAATATCATCTGGATTTTCAAGTCCTATTGCTATTCTGATACCGCCGGGATGAACGCCGGATTCCATAAGTCTTTCAACCGGAACCATTGAATGAGTCATCGACGCCGGATGTTCGATTAATGTTCTCGTATGACCAAGGCTTACGGCAAGAGTCATTGTATATGCATGCTGGGCAGCATAGTTCATGAATTTTTTTCCGTTCTCTTTACTCTCTTCATAAGAACTGCCGCGAAGCACAAAATAGATCAGAGAACCCGGTGCAAAATTACCGCTGAAATCTTTCATCTGTTTTTTTGCAGTCTCATAAAATTGGTAATTGGGCAGACCCGGATAGTGCACAACTTCAACTTTGGGATGACTATTAAGATATTCGGCAATCCGTTGAGCTGATTTAATTTGATGTTTTGCCCGTAGTGCTAATGTAGGTAAACCGTAGGTTAAAACCGTCCAAGCACTTTTGTTGTTTAGTACCGCACCGAAATCTTTTCTGTAGAGCAAAAGAATATCGCGATATTTTTGTTTGCCGATAACCACCCCGCCCATATCCGTTCCAAAGCCGCCGATGCCTTTAGTTAAGGAATGAACTGTGAAGTTAGCTCCGAGTTCTATCGGGCGCTGGCAAAATGGAGTGGCGAATGTATTATCGACAACAATCTTAATCGTGTCATCTTCGGGTCGATCTTTATTTACTTGATTAACTATTCTTCTAACTTCACCGATATCAATAATATCGAGGCTCGGATTTGAAGGCGATTCAAGATAAATTACCTTAGTTTTGGGTGTTAGTTTGGATAGAAGATTTTCCGGATTTCTCAGATCGACAAAAATTGTTTTGATATTATACCGCGGCAGCCAGCTTGTCATTAAAGAATATGTGCAGCCGTAAAGTGTTTGATGAGCAATAATTTCATCACCGGTTTTTGTCAATATGCCTAATATTCCTGAAATAGCGCCCATACCGGTCGCGAAGGTTACAGCCGTTTCTCCTTTTTCCACATAAGCAAGATTTTCTTCAAGAATTTCCTTATTAGGCTCGCCCATCCTATCGTAAATGTAAATTGGTTTGGGGTCCTCTCCGGCTACAGGCGAATTCGCAAACTCAAGAAAACCTTCAGCTCCCCTTTCAACTGAATCCAACCGGAATATTACGGATGAAGTAATTGGGGGGAGAACATGATGTGAATAATCCCATTTTTTTGTAATGTTCTTTCCATAGATAAGGTGAGTATCCATGGAATACTTTGTATCGTCAATCAAATCTTGCTGATTTGTTGATTTTTTCTCTGTATCCATTTTAGCCCCTTCTATTTAAATGAATAAAAATACTGATTAAATTTAATCATTATTTGATGTAATATGAAGGGAAATAGAGGCGGATATAGAGAGGATTTTTATATAAAATCTAATCAAAGAAATTTCCGAAGGATCGTTCCGATGTCCAACCCAAAGGGTTCTCCAAGAGTCCATAGGACTTCGGAAAGGACTTATTTGAGGGATGAGTTCTACTTTTCCGAAGGATCAGTCTGATTGTTTGTAGCTTTCTGCTACTCTGCGCTCTCAGTGTAACAAAAAAGTTACACAGAATTACACTGAGAAGACAAAGAGAACACTGAGATTTAGGAGACTTTTTCCCTGCCTGTTTACATACTTAAGGTATGCTGCAGGCAGGTTAAATAACTTGTATTAAGATTTCTAAAAACTCACCCTAATGCATTTTCAATATCAGCAATCAAATCTTCAACATCTTCAATCCCGACGGAGAATCTGATTAAGCTGTCCGTTAAGCCCATTTTTTCTCTATCTTCTTTCGGAACGGATGCATGCGTCATACTTGCAGGGTGACTGATTAAACTTTCTACTCCGCCGAGACTCTCGGCAAGGGTGAATACTTTAACATTCTTCAACAATTTTTTTGCTTTTTCTACACTACCGAAATCCGCTGAAATCATACCGCCAAATCCCCTCATTTGTTTTTTGGCAAGTTCGTGATGCGGATGAGACTTTAATCCCGGGTAATAAACTTTTTCAGCTAATCCCGATTCTGATAAAAACCGCGCAAGTTCTGTTGCATTTTGGTTATGTTTTTCCATTCTAACAGCAAGAGTTTTTGTTGAGCGAAGCACCAGCCAGCAATCAAAAGGCGAAGGAACCGCACCTATTGCATTCTGAATATATCTGATTCGTTCATGTATTTTTTCGTCGTTAGTAACAACTATTCCTCCTATTACATCGCTGTGACCATTTATATATTTTGTTGTGCTGTGAAGAACTATATCACACCCTAATGTAAGAGGATTCTGGAAATAGGGACTCATAAATGTATTATCAACGATGCTGTTTAAATTATTTTTTTTACAAATCTCCGCTGCTCCTTTTAGGTTGGTTAAATTCAGCATTGGATTTGTTGGAGTTTCAAGAAAAACAAGCTTAGTATTTTCTCTAATTGCTTTTTCGATATTCGAGAGGTCACTTGTATCTACCCATGAAAAATCTAAGCCGTAGTCTTTCATTATCAGTTCGAACAATCTGTATGTTCCACCGTAAACATTATTCGAAGCAATTATATGATCGCCTGCTTTTACCAGACTTAACAGTGCCTGAGTTGCGGCAAGTCCCGATGCAAAGGCAATTCCGTATTTTCCTTTTTCAAGCACGGCAATATTTTTTTCAAGCGCTTGTCTTGTAAGGTTGTGAGTTCTTCCATATTCATAACCTTTGTGCTTTCCTAATTCTTCCTGCGCATAAGTGGAAGTTTGATAGATCGGAGTGATTACTGCACCGGTTACAGCATCAGGTATCTGTCCGGCGTGAACGGCATCGGTAGAGAATCCCATTTTATCTCCCTATTTATTTGGATTGGTGTATTCGATTATGTCGTATCTGGTAATTATATCTATTATCCTTCCGTACTCGGTTACTAAAACAGCGGGTGAATCAGCAAGATATTTTCTCACAACAGGCAATTCCGTTTTTTCATCCAAAGTTGGAAAGGCTGGCGCCATAATTTCTTCCACTTTTGAATTTAACAAGTCGGGCTTATCTAGCAGACGCGACATTATTCTCGCTTCCCTCAAACTTCCAACCGAAGTGCCATTATCCATCACCGGAAGCTGCGAATATCCGGATGTATTTAAAATTTCAACCGCAGTTTTAACCTTGTCTTGAGCATTCACAAAAACAAGTTCGGTTTCTTTTCCGTTTCTTTTAGCATTCGAAATATCTTTAAGCGTTTTAATTTCAATAGGAAGAAGCCGCTTTTCACGCAGCCATTCTTCACTGTGGAATTTGCTTAAATACCTTTCGCCGGTATCGCTTACAATAAAAACAATCACGGCATTTTCATCTAACTCTTTTGCGATTTCAATTGCACAGTAAAGAATCGTTCCTGTGCTGCCGCCGCAAAATATTCCCTCTTCTTTTGAAAGAAGTCGGGCATAATGGAAAGAATCCATATCAGATACATTAATTACTCTATCAATATACTTAAAATGAACGTTTTCAGGAAGACAATCCTGTCCGATACCTTCCACTAAATACGGCTGTCCGCTAGTTACTTCGCCCAATTCTTTATATGCTTTAAAGATTGATCCATACGGATCGGCACCGATAATTTGAACTGCCGGATTCATTTCTTTAAGATATCTTCCGATTCCGCTGATAGTGCCGCCCGTGCCTATTCCTGAAACGAAATGAGTGATCTTTCCGTCTGTTTGCTGCCAGATTTCCGGTCCTGTAGTTTTATAGTGAATCTCTGGATTGGCAGGATTTGAATATTGGTACATAAATATTGAATTGAGAGTTTCTTTCTTGATTCTTCTTGCAACGTTGATATAATAATCAGGATGATCATGTCCCACAGCATTCGGCACCACTATTACATCACCGCCTAATGCTTTTAGATAGTTTATTTTTTCAGAGCTTACTTTATCTGTTACAACAAAAATGGATTTATAACCTTTTACTGCACACGCTAATGCAAGTCCGATTCCTGTATTTCCGCTTGTTGCTTCAACCACGGTCCCGCCGGGCTTAATCATTCCTTTTTGTTCTGCATCTTCCAGCATTGAAATACCGATTCGGTCTTTTACGCTTCCTCCGGGATTGAAAGACTCAAGTTTTGCAAATATCTGAGGTTTCAAGCCTCTATTGATCTTATTCAATTTTATTAATGGAGTATTGCCAATAGTTTCTAAAATATTATTCTTAAAGTCCATTTAAATTCCTCCCGATGTAAATCGTATCTTAAATTATTATTCGCCGGGTATGAAATGTTTTAGTGAATTAGCCTTAAACTGCCCGAACAGAAAATTTTTGTGCTGAAATATAAACGAGTTTTAAGAGAAATTAAACCCGCGTAAAAATGCCTCAGTCTGCATTCTCTTGCGTCCTTCAAGCTGCAGGTCAAGTATTTTTATGGCTTGATTTCCACAGCCGACAATCAAGTTTTTTTTATCTGAGTATATTTGTCCGGGAAAAAGATTTTTTTTCGAAGATATCTCTGTTTTAAATACTTTTATCACTTTTCCATCGTATTCAAAATAAGCAGCAGGATGTGGCGATAAACCCCGCACTAAGTTATAAATTTCGACTGCGGATTTTTGAAAATCTATCTTACACATCTCCTTAGTTATTTTGGGAGCAGGTGAAGCAAGAGTATTATCCTGCATCTTTAATTGATACGTACCGGATTCTATTAGATTTACCGTCTCTAATACCAAATCGGCTCCAAGCATACTTAGCTTATCATGAAGAGAACCATAATCATCATCTTCATCTATCGAAATTTTTTCCTGAAGATAAATACTGCCTGTATCTACTTTTTCCTCTAATGCAAATGTAGTAAGCCCTGTTTCTTTCTCTCCATTAATCAAAGCCCACTGTATCGGTGCGGCACCGCGGAATTTCGACAGCAGCGATGCATGTAAGTTAAACGATCCTTTTGGAGGAATAGTGAAAACCTCCGGCGGTAAAATTCGAAACGCGACTACAACAAACAAATCCGCTTCGAATTTCTTTAGAGAAGAAATAAAGTTTTCGTCTTTTAATTTTTCAGGCTGAAGAACCTGCAGGTTATACTGAAGAGCTAAGCTTTTAACAGGTGTATAAGAAATTTTTTGTCCTCTCCCCCGTTCCTTATCCGGTGAGGTAACAACTGCTAAAACTTCGTGAGAACTATCGACTAATTTTTTTAATGAAGGAAGTGCAAATTCGGGTGTCCCCATAAAAACAATTTTCATCATCGGAACTTTGAATTACTTTAACTGATAATCTGCTAATTCGGCAATCGGATAGTCGACTTCAACTTTTCGCTTTTTAATCTTATTGAGTTCGGGTCGTATTTTTTTCTGCACGTCCGGCGGTAAGTGATCAAAGAATAGTATTCCTTCAAGATGGTCATATTCATGTTGAATTACTCTGGCTAAAAGTTCATCGGCATCCAACCGATGTTCTTTTAAATCTGTATCAAAAAACTTCAGCGTTATTGCTGCTGGTCTTACTACTTCCATCCTTAAACCGGGTAAACTTAGGCATCCTTCCTCTATTACTTTTGTTTCATCTGATTTATTTATTATTTGCGGATTTATTGCTACCAACGGCTTATGTTTTTCATAACCTTCAATAGAAGAAATATCGACTATAAAAAACGATTTTTCAGAACCAACTTGAGTTGCGGCTAAACCTATTCCACTGGCTTTCCTCATCGTTTCAAACATATTCTGAATGAATTCGACTGTTTCGAAATCCACATCGACTAATGGCTTTGTTTTTTTTCTTAATATTTTATCATCATATACATTAATTTGAAGTATCGACATCAAATCTCCATTAGAATTATATAATACCTTTTATTTAGATTGCAAATTACGCAAAAGCAAATGAATAATAAAGATTGCTTCGCGTTGATGTGCGCATTATTTAACTAATTAAATATTTTGCTTCTAGTAAAGTATTGTTTTATTGTGACCTTTGAAATTTATCTATGTTCTACTCCTCCGTAGCTATAAAACACATGGCATTCTGTATTGCCAATTATGCCATGTCAAAATCACTTCGTTATAATCATCTTTCTAACCATATTAAAATCACCTGCAATCATTCGATAGTAATATATGCCGGTCGATAAACCAGAAGCATCAAAATTAATTGTATAGTGACCCGCCGGATACACTCCATCGGCAATTGTTGCAACTTCCCTTCCCAAAACATCGTATATTTTTAATGTAATGTATGCTTGGTTTGGCAGTTGAAATCCGATTGTTGTAATCGGATTGAACGGGTTCGGATAATTTTGGTCTAATGCAAAACTCTCAGGAATTATATTCTCTTTCTCAACTGATACAACCGAGGTTGTTCTGAATCCAAAAGTATTAGACCATGGACTGCTTCCAAATTGATTTGCTGCTCTTATACGCCAGAAGTGATTTCTATTTGCAGTAAGATTACTAAGCATAATTGAAGTATCAACTATACCTGCCGTATCAAGAAGTGTGGTTGCGGAACTGAAAGTTAAGCTGATGGAAAGCTGCATTTGATAACCTTCTGCAGCGTATGATTTTTCCCAGCTCAAGGTAGGATTCAGCGGTACATCTAATGTTGCATGTGCCGGAGATATTAGATTAGGAGCTGAAGGAAATGCAGTAAAAAAATTATATGCATCCGAAAACTCGCTGACGCCCGAAATATTACTCGATTGTATCCTCCAATAATAAAGTTTTTGTCCCTGCAGATTAGTTACAATCCTGAATGTATCGGTAATGCCGGATACATCTTGTTCCATTGATGTTGAAAATGTTGAATCGGGAGAGAGTTGAAATCGATACGAGGAAGAACCTTCTGCATAATTCCATTTGACCACCACAGTATCAGTTACATCGTTAGCTCCGCTAATCGGGTAACTTAATAACGGAACCGAAGGTAGAGTAATCTCAAGTACATTACTAATTAAGCTTTCATTATTATTTCTATCTAATGAAGTAATTACATAAAAATATGGTCCGCTTGCAGTCGATTCTGAAAATGGAACATGATTTCTTTTATTTTCAATTTCTATCAAATTTTTGGGATCGTCAATATCTTCTTGAAGAATATTAATTTGATTGAACCGATATACAACATATCTGAATGCGCTGTCGCCGTCGCTTGCCGTTTGAGGAAGATCCCACGTTATAGCTGAAATCCCACTGCCTTCCAACCTCTCATACCTAACGTTTAGTGGTGGGTTGGGTGGTAATACATCTTTCCACTCCATAACAGGCGGTAATGCTTTGTATTTGTAATAATTCTGTCGGAGAGAATCTCTGAATGTTAGTGTGTTACTTCTCAATAAATCTGCTCGAAACCAAATGCTGCCTGATACTTTTGAATTATTTCTATTTAACTTTAACTGATTGGGCAGCTCGCTTGTAGAAAAACTTGTATTTAGAATATGTCCCGTATAAAGGTGCCGTTCATTTGCATAGGTTGAATCAGCCCACCAGGGCATAAGCTTCGAATAATCCTGACTGCCGCCGATTCTCCAATATAATTGTGGAGTCAAATAATCAACCGACCTATCATGAAGCCATGTAATCGGGTCCGCGTAAATTTGGCTGTAAGCATCCATACCAATAATCCCCGGCGGAACTCCATTTCTCCAAATTCCGAATGGACTGATACCAAATTTCACATAAGGCTTTACTGCCATGATGCTGTCATTTATTTGCTTGATTTGCTGGTTAACATTATCCCTTCGCCAATCAGCAATATTTGTGAAGCCGCGAGAATATTCGGCAAAAGTAACGGCATCCTCGTTTGTAATTTGATCCGGAGGATAAGGATAAAAGTAGTCATCAAAATGAACACCGTCGATGTCATATCTGCGCACTACATCCATTATTACTGCGGTATTATAGTCGCGCACCTGAGGTAATCCCGGATTTAAAATTCGAAGATTGCCGAATGCCAAAATCCAATCCGGATGCTGGTAAGTTACATGCTGCGATGAGATTGAAAACGATCCCACACTTCTTACGGCACGATATGGATTGAACCACGCATGCAATTCCATTCCTCTTTTGTGTGCCTCTTCCACAGCGAATTCTAACGGATCATAATACGGATTTGGCGGCGAACCTTGACTTCCCGTCAGCCAATACGACCACGGTTCATAAGATGAGTTATATAGTGCATCGCATTCAGGTCTTATCTGAAAAATCACCGCATTTATACCCATGTTCTTCAAGTCTTCGAAAATAGAAACTAATTGTTCCTTCTGTGCAGATGTTGTTAAGAAAGGAGATGAAGGCCAATCGAGGTTTACTACCGATGCTACCCACGCACCTCTGAATTCTCTTTTGGGCGGTATTGTTTGAGAATAAAATTCTGAATTAAAAATAATAAGAACTAATAAGACAGCTATCTTTTCTTTCATTCGATTTCCGATTTTCGGTTATAAATATTTCAATCTGTTGTAAGCGACTGATTTAACTCAAGCGAAATTTACGAAAGGCAAAGAGTGCCTTCAAGGTAAAATGAATCAAATGAGAACAGAGTGAGACCACCCGTAGACCTTCACGGTTAATAATTTGTTTTGTCGAATCGGAGATTCGACCCACATACTTGCATTGAAACCGCTGAGGTTAGCGGAGTCGACTTAAACGATGAAAACCCCGGAGGTTTTTAAACTTTTTTAACACCGACAAAAAAGAGATGTGGCGAAAGAGAAAAAAATTTATTAAGTTGAAACCGCTCTTCTATTGGCAGTTGGGGATAAAACATTGTAAAGTTGGTAAGAGGGATATGAATGATGAGTTTTATTATTTACATAAAATCTTTTACTGCGGTGTAATGTGAGCAAGCCAGAATTACCAGGACGGAGTGCTAGATTATTAGGCGGAATGAAATATCTGTTAAATTTACCGGCTTGGATTAAAGGAAATTGTTATAAAAGAATTAGATAAAAGAACTTAGGATGAAAAACCACAAAAAACAGAGGAATATTAGGCGGAAAAAAGTTTCCGGCTAACATTCCTGATACGTTTGGATTTCATTCGCTCAATTAATAGTTATATCTCAAGGGAAACTATGAAGACAAAGGCGGATTTATTAAAATTACTTGAAGAGATTATTTCAGTATTAGAAAATCCGAAAGGTAGTATTCTATCAGCCATACAAAAATTATCTCGTGTTGCTTTTCTAATTGAAAACGATGATTTACAAAAATGGTGTGCCATCCAACTTGGTGATAGTAACTATACTACAGTAATTAAAAAATTATTAGAAATACATATTGAAAATCAAAATAATCCAAGCAAGAAAAATGAAAAAGAGAAAGAAGATCTTAAAAGACAGTTTAAAGATTTAGGTCTCAGTTTTGACTATCATTTAAGCCAAGATGAAATAAATGCAAAAGTTAATGAATCTGGTGGGGGCTATATTAATATTGGATTTGTTGAAGAAAAGTATGCTGATTTAGTTAGAAAAAAAGTTGGGAATGATAATGTATATTATAAATCAAATTTATTATCCCATCTAAATTTTGTGCGCAATGCTGCTCACCAAAAAGCATCTGTAATTTATAACAAACTCAAGTATTCTGAAACACCCAAAAACAGTTTTGATTTATTAAGAGAAAAAGTTGATGATAAATTATTAGACATTGCGCCTGAATTAGCAGAACAATTAATGCTTGCATTCAAATCTGTTAACAGTAGGAAAGATGAAGAGTGGTCGCAAGCTCTGACCACTTGTAGAAGGTTAATCGAAGGATTAGCAGATATTGTTTATCCACCAACTGATAAAAAGAACAAAGACGGAAGAGAATTAGGGAAAAATAATTATATAAACCGAATATGGGCATACATGGATGAAGCAATTGATTCTGATTCTAATAAGCAGCTTGCTAAATCCCATATAGACTATTTAGGATTTTGGTTGGAAAAGATAAATAAACTTTCAAACAAAGGTGTTCATGCAAATTTGAAACAATTTGAAGCAACAAAAACAGTATTTCATTTATATTTAGTTTTAGCTGATATAATAGAATATATAAGTAAAACCCAACCTCGTTCACAGAAAATAAATATTAACTCTGCTTCCTTGGATGAAATTGAATCTTTATTGGGAGTTAAACGTGATATTGCAAAAGAAATTATAAAATTAAGAGTATCTGAAAAGATTATTACTATAGATAATCTAAGCAAACTTAAAGGAATTGGTCCCAAAACCTTAATTAAAGCTCAAGATGAATTTGATTTTTAAAATGAATTGCTTGAGATATAACCAGCAAATCAACCCGCCCGCGTGGTCAAGCGGGTTGAGTGCTGTTCTTTAGTTTTGTGTTTTATGTAAGTTGCTCTTTAAATTTGTTTATGTATGTAAGTTTGTTCCGCCTTGCTTGCGAGAAAAGATAAGCAAGGCTACAGTTCTAAATATTTTTAATAATAAAAAAAAATTGCAGTTCAGGGCGGCGGGTTATTTGCAACGCCGTTATACATTTTTCAAATAGATGTTTGCTGTCTCAAATATAATTTTCCATTTAAATAAAATTAATAAATCAGATAATCTCGATTTTTACAATTTTATAAAACAGTGCATTACAAGTGAGATTAATAATCTTTTTGCTGAATCAAAAGTCTATGAAGGGATAAGAATAACTTATTATAGCCCAAAGAAAGAAGAAGTAGGGATTATTATATTCTTAAGATTTTTTGGCATTTATCAAACGGAATTAAACTATAGAATTATTTATGATGTAATTAATAAAATTGTAAATTCTTATAAGAATAAGTTAATAAAAATACCAGAACAAGATTATACGAGCTTAATTTCCGTAAAATATTTTGATGTAATTAAAATAGAAGATACTTTGTTGAATTTAGAAAAATACTATTCAAAAATTCTAGAAAACACAAAGGATAAACTTTATGATATTGACATTGATATTGAGCAAATTATAAATAACACAACAAAAAGTATTAAAGAAAATGAATTATTCCTAAAATGCCATCGCACAACTAAGTTTCACGATATTGATATCAAATTGTGGGAAACACGTCGTGCATTAGCTTGTGAACTTTCACTTACAGCAATTGTTATGCTTGGAGTAACTCTCGAAGAATGTCTAAAAACTGTTTTAAAAAATAATTATGAACAAGAAATTAGAAAAACTCAACAAGGAGCTAATTTTTCATTATTAAGCGAAGCAAGTTTAAAAGCAGAAGAGAAATATGGAGACCTACAACTTTATCATCTTATTGTTGCTTTGCACGATGAAAAATTTATTGATGATGAAGAACGTAAACATCTATTTCATATAAAAGATTATATAAGAAACGCTTTCATTCATTCAGATAAATCCAAAATTTTTGATATAAATAGAAAAAGTGATGTAACGGCTTTCAAATTAGAAAATAATAGAATCGAATACGTTGAAACGCAAGAATTGTCAATGTTGCAAATGAGTTTTGCCCAAGGTTTTATGCAAAAGAAATTAGCAGATGAAAATGCAAAAATCATTTTTTATGAAATCGAAGAATATATTTATAAAATATCAAAACGATTCTGGGATAAATGGAAATAAAAAATGTATAACGTTACAGGGATTCATGCCGAAATGCACTGAGGCATAATCCTGTGTTGGACTAAGCCGCAAGCGACTTAGTGCAACCAGCGGTTCATGCTAACTGCTTTTTTCGCATTCGGCTTTTGTGCAATTTTTTAGTTTGTAGCTCCGTTTATAGTTTCTTGTTCTCCCGAAGGGATGGCTACGCCAAAAGTAGTTCTAATAAAAAAGTTTTTTAATAATTATCCGCCTTCGCTTAAAGCTTCGGCGGACAAGTCGGCTTGAGTATAAAACCTCCGGGGTTTTCACATCGTAAAAACGATAGCACTAACCTCGGAGGTTTATAACAACATTACTGCTGACTACTGACCTCTAACTTCTTATTTCAGAAGCAACATTTTCTTCGACTGCACAAACTTTTCTGCCTGCCCGCCAATTGGCGTTGCTGTGATTCTATAAATGTACATTCCGGAAGATACAGATGAACCAAAATCATTTTTCCCATTCCATTCGACGGTGTGTACCCCGGCATGATACTCTTCTTTTAATAAGGCAGTAATTTCCCTTCCGAGAATATCATAAATCTTCAATTCCACCTGTGCGGTAACCGGAAGTGCAAATCGAATTTGCGTCGTTGGATTGAAGGGATTCGGGAAATTCTGACTGAGATTAAAACCAGCAGGAACTAAAGTAGGTTCAACTATACTTACAACTCCTCCTATTTGTTCAACTACCAGAGCATCGGCACGGAGAACATGCCCTCTGTCTCTTGCAGTGTTGGAGATGCTGTCTTTGTAGAACGCACTTACGAGTGCTGTGTCATTGATCAGTTCGACTGAACCGAAAACAGTCCCGCTGCCGGGTGAATCCTGCCCGCCTCGTACAAAGAAATATTTGCCCAGAAGCACCCTGCCGCTTGCGCCCACATTTCCACCGAATGCAGTTGAGTTTTGATTAACAATTAGAGTATCAACTCCGCTGTAATGCTTTACCAAATATTTTGCGGTTGGAGTGCTGTTCGATGAACCAACGGGCGAGGTTATATAAACATTGAAGCTGTCAGGTTCGTTGATATGGCTTTCGGGCTTGAACGGGAAGTTAGGAAACCACTCTACCCGCTTAATTCCTTCTTCGGGAGTGTTATAAATATAAGTGAATAACCTTGTTGAATTTATTCCACTTCCTCTAACTCTGAACCATTTATGTTCATCAGCAGGGTCAGGTGCCTCACCGGTATAATCAATAACTTCGGGATAAATAAATGTGCTTAGGTCTTCGTCATCAACAGTGATTCCGGTACCCACACCCTGTCCGGTTAATCTAACAAAAATCAGGGGGTCCTGCGGGTCATTCGATTTGATATATAATGTATCCGTAAACACTGCAATGTTGTTTGGATGGAAAGAAACGATAACATTGAACTCGCCGTCAATAGAGGGAAGGCTCAATGGAAACGTTGGTATATTTTCTATTTTAAATAACGTTCCGCTAGTTAAATACATAGTATCGATTATCAGCGGCTGCTCTCCGTTGGAACCAATTGTAAAGTTGCGTTCATAATTAAATTCAGCTAAGCGGATTGAATCGTAAATTGATACCGAACCGAAATTTAAAATTCTTTGTGTACCGAGACTTGTACTTATATCGGGCGCTAATGGTACCGACCGAACTCTTAATAAGTCTGCTCTTAAATGAGGCACTCCGGGATTACCAAATTTCACTACCGATTCACCACCGCCGTTTAGCTGGAAGACTCGATTCCCTCCTATCCGGCTCCACTGGGGTCCGCCGAATTCTAAATTCTGATTAAAGCCGAAAACACGCTGCGTATCTGAAATGAACGGTGTTACCACTTCTATGGTTGCGTTCACCGCGGCATTTGCCGAGTAGGGTCCGCCGTATTCAATATAATAACTTCCATACGCGGCTTCGGGCAGAGTGAAGCGGTAAATGGCGAATGCTTGTGTTTGATCCCCGCTTAGGTTTACAACGCTCTTCTTATTTCCTTCAGGAATCGGAAAAACAAACGGTGAGGCAGTTGAGGCAGCCCAATTTGCGCTGATGGTTTCGAATGTAGCTCCTTCAATGTTGAAATGAGGTTCTGAGCCGTCAAGACTCGCATTCAATATAAAGTTATAATTTATACCTTCGCCTACTAAATGCAAATATGCTTCCGGTTCATTCGGATCATCGCTGAATATGGTGAGTGTATCAACAGTTACTTCTTCTCCCTTTGGACTGAAGCTAATAATTATTTCCTTCTTACCGCCCTGCGGAATTACGAAAGGAACATCGGTAGTAACCGTGAACCTTGTTGTTTGAGTTGAGAAACCGGATACAGTTAATGGAGCACTGCCTAAATTATAAAGTGCATACTTTCGGTCTGTGAATCCCCCACCTTTAAAGGTTGTAGGAATGAAGGTGATGCCTGCTCTCTCATTGTAGAAATTATCGTTAAAGACGGTATCGAGAGTAAGCGGGTCAATGTAAATTCGTGTCAGCCTCCGTGCACCGAATTCTAAGTCGGGTCCTTGCTGACGGCTTCTTATTAGCGCGACTCCATCAGTAACGAGAGTATTGCCACCTAAAGAATCAATACCGACATCAACGGTTAGCGCGCTGTCTCCTTGAAACAACTCAATTATTCCGAGTGGATACCACGAACCTCTGCCTTCCGGTGTACCGTTAAGCTGCATGTTGTGTCTGAAACTGTCGGCGGGGGCGTTTTCACCAAATCGAGTAAAAGTAACATAAGCATTAGTTGTTACATTGCCGGTTGGATACATGTGATAATAAACTAAATAATGATCGGTTGCAGGAACCGTGCAATAAAAATGTGCATGAGCGCCTGCATTATTTCCCGAACTATAACGGCTTGCCCGTCTTGCAGGAACGCCATGCCAAACCGTTACAGATGTGCTTGACCACCAGCCATAAATATCAGGTGTGCCCGGATCAATTTGTGTTTGCGGAAATTCCCTATAATGCGGGTCATTCATAAATGTACCGATCGAAAGACTAATATTATTATCGGAGGTGTTGTCAACATATATAACATCTACGCTCTCAATAATCTGCTGTGCAGCTATTGGAACTGATGACAACAAAATAATAAATAGAGATAAAACCATTCTGTAAATTTTATTGTTCATTGTTAACCTTTCTTAAGCTAATATCCTACCAAAATTTTAATCTAACATAGATTAAGCAGAATCATAAAATCAAGAATTATTTTTTGTAAATATTTTTGTTGACTTTGAATTTAAGTTTTTTATGTAATCGAAAACATTGCCTTCTGCGAACAATGAGCAATTTAGGAATTCATGATTTCTACACGCAGAGCATACTCGCAATATTTTGGTTGGTCGAATTGAAATTCGACCTACAATAAAAAACCTCCAACGTCGCTGCCTTGGACGTTGGAGGTTACTTGCCGATTCATAGAATACGATAAATCTCAAATCAGCAGAGCGACCTCCGATGTTTGCATACCGGTTTGTCTCGAGTAACATCGGAGGTTTAGCATAATTATATTGAAAACAAACCTCTGCCTCCCTACTTCACCATCATCATCTTCTTTGATTGCACGAACTTGCCAGCAGTAATTCTATATATATACATTCCGGAAGATACCGGCGCTCCATAATTGTTCCTTCCGTTCCACTCTACAGTATACACTCCCGGATTGTGCTCACCCTTAAGCAGTGTAGCTACTTCCCTTCCTAATATGTCGAAGATTTTCAACTCAACTGCCGACGTAACAGGAATTGAGAATTTAATCTGTGTTGTAGGATTAAACGGATTCGGATAATTCTGGCTGAGATTAAATTCCATCGGGATAAGCGTAGGTTCGGTAACAGAAACTACGTTTGAAGCTTGCTCTAAGATTAATGCATCCGCCCGTAAAAGGAATGAATCCTGCCGGGCAGTATTTACAAGACTATCTTGATAAAAAAGAGATACTAATGCTGTATCATTCACCAGCTCAACCGAACCGAAAATGGTACCGCTTCCCGGATAATCCTGTCCTCCTCTCAAGAATTTATATCTTCCAAGAGGAATTTTTCCTTGATTCAGCGTACGATTAAGCTGCGAAATAACAACTGTGTCCACGCCTTCATAGTGCTTAATTAAATATTTGGCAGCCGGAGTACTATTTGGCGAACTAACCGGAATTTGAACGAATACATCAAAGCTGTCAACTTCATTAATTGTGCTCGTAGGTCTAAACGGAATATACGGGAACCATTCGACACGCTCCATGCCATCCGGCGGATTGAAGTAAATGTAAGTTAACAGTCTAGTTTGATTAATACCGCCCTGTCCGCTAATGCGGTACCACTTATCCATGTTTTCAGGATCCGGACCGCCTGTCCAGGTTAAAACTTCGGGAAAGATGTAAGTTGAAGGGTCCTCATCGTCAACGGTAATACCTGTTCCTACTCCCTGCCCGCTTAAGAGTATGGAAATCATCGGTTCATTGGGATCATTGGAATATATTCGTATAGTATCGGTATAAATAGTTATGAAATCGGGCAAGAAGGAAATAAGCATATTGAATGTACCGTCGATTGCCGGAAGGGTAAGCGGCATCGAAGGCATGTTATCTATCTGAAATAGAACTCCCTGGGATATGACGATCGAATCGATTATTACGGGAGTCTCACCGGTCGAACCGATAATTAAATTTCTTTGATAGTTAAATTCATTTAATCTTATAGAGTCGTAAATCGAAACAGATCCGAAGTTAACTATTCGTTGAGGATCGCGGTTGGTACTGATATCCGGTGCAATCGGAATTTTTCGTGCTCTCAATAAATCAGCTCTAAGTAAGCCTGCACCGGGATTAGTATATTTAACTACTGTTTCACCGCCGCCGTTAAGCGGGAATATTCTGTTTCCACCTATTCTGCTCCAGGTTACCGCTCCTGTCTGATTTTGGTCAAAACCCGTAACTCTCATTGTATCTGAGATGAATGGAGTAACTACTTCTACCGTAGCGCTTATTGCGGCATTACTCGTAGTCGGTCCGGAGTGCTCTAAATAATAATTTCCATAAAGTTCATCGGGAATTTGGAAGCGATAAATCGCTGCAGCCTCTAATTGTGGACCGTTCACCATTACGATACTATGCTTATTTCCGTCAGGAATCGGATAAACAAACTTTGAGGCTGTTGACGGAGCCCATCCAGCACCTAATTTCTCAAATACCCCTCCCTCAATATTCCAATGCGGTTCGGAGCCATCCATACTCGCATTCATAATAAAATTATAATTTATACCTTCGCCTCTTAATGGAAGCCATGCCGCAGGTTCATTAGGATCATCGCTTAGTATATACAGAGTATCGTAGGTTATTTCTTCACCCTTCGGGTCAAATCTTACTGCAATTTGCGTTTTACCACCTGAGGGAATTGTGAACGGAGCGGGCGTTGCTACATAAAATCGGTTAGTTTGAGTTTCAAATCCCGAAACTGTAAGTGTAGAACCGCCTATATTATAGAGAGTCAGTTTTCTTTCCGTAAAATTTTCTCCGTTAAAATCCGTCGGTTGAAATGGGAAGGGTGCACGCTCTTTGTAAAAACTTTGAGCTACTAATGTATCGAGGGTATTCGGATCAATTACAGTACGTGTAAATCTTCTTGCCCCAAACTCCAGATCAGGTCCGGACTCTGAGCTTTTTACTAAAGCAATAGCATCCGCTCGAAGAGTATTTGAACCAAGCGAATCCAAACCAATTTCAACGGTTAAAGCGCTATCGCCCGCAAAAATAAAAATCATACCTAATGGATACCAGCTTGGTAAATCCTCTGGAGTATTATTATGCTGCATGTTATAACGAAAACTATCGGCAGCAGCAGCTTCACCAAAACGAGTGAAAGTTACATAAGCATCTGAAGTGGCATTGCCTGCCCACATATTATGATAAACCATATAATATCCGCTCTCTTGCACTGAACAGTACCAATGCGCATGTGCACCGGTATTATTACCCGAACCGTAGTAGCTTGCCCTACGGCTGTTTCCACCCAACCAGAAAGAACCGTTGTTTGTCCACCAGCCGTAAATATCGGTAGTTCCCGGTGCAATTTGTGTTTGAGGAAATTCTTTGTATTGCGGGTCATCCATAAAGGAACCGATTCCCGGGGTAATTCTGTTATCCGAAGTGTTATCTATATAAATCACATTTGCACTGTCAAGTACTTGCTGGGCATTTGCATTACCGGAAATGATAAGCAATCCGGCAGCAAGGCACAAATAAAAAAAGTACCTTTTCATCATTTTGCCTCCTAAGATTGAATTATGAATTAATTAATAATTGTAACTTTTAACGTATCAGAATTTTGTCCTATAAAATTATCTTTACCTTTAGCCGTAACATAATAAAAAACCAACAGCGTATCGATAAATGATTTCATCGATGAATCCACATAAGTGGTATTGGTATAATTGAGTGCTACTGTTGTAAAATCAGCCGGATTATCGAAAGTTCTTAACAAATTAAAATCTTTAACATTATCCATAGATTGAACCTGCCAGCTTACCATGACCCTATACTTGCCCGTAACCGTTGTATCCACAACCGAGGTTAAACTCTCGGGACGCGGAACTCTTGTATAATGCGTGGCGGTCGGAAGCGTTTCCGGTTCATTGCAACTGGATAAGATTAGAATAGCCATCAAGACTGCTATATAAAATTTTATTTTCATTTTCATCTTAATTTATGGTAGATAAAATTTAAGAGCAATACCTGAAAAATTCTCATCTAGTGCTAAATTTAATTGCACGGGATTGTTATCATCCTTCATTGAGAAAACGTGCGCTCCTAAGTCATCGCTTAAAAAGAATATATCAAATACATTTAGCAGCCATAAACCGGCAGCCGCATACCCGAAAATTTTCCGGCGGTCGTAATCGTGTATTCTGTTATTCGCTTCGTTAAGAATTTCTCGCCAAAGTTGATCGGCTTTGGTAAAATCACGTGTTTCATTGTACGATTTGGTCAAAACTTTTATTCTATCCTCGCGGGCTAAAAAATTATTATGAGCAATTACTGCAGTAATAGCCGCCGCATAAAAGGTAAGCGAAATTGCTGCGCCTTTCAGCTCATGTCCCAAATAGGTTTGCCCGGATCCCGGTACGAAAGCCGAGTAAATAACAGCGTTCAATTTTCTACCGGTAAGGTCAACATCCCAAAAGCTTTTGTCACTCCTTGCTGCCGAAACAATTTCCTGTTTCGAAAGTTTTTCATTAGCTTGTTGTTGTGCGGAAGCCGTGATCATGCTGCCGCTTATTAAAAAAATCAATAAATATAAACTAAATAATTTCATTCTAAACTCTCTAATTTTATCTATTTTTAAGTGTGTAGGCAATAATATTAACACCTAATTTCAGTTGAGCTTCATTATCAATGTTTGAACTTCTTTCCTGAACCCAGACGGCAGGGTATCCCTTAGTTGAAAGTATCGCAGCAAGTTTGCCTTCTATAAATAATCCCGTCAAATAATCAGTCGGTTCGATATTGGCATTTAAATCGTCGAATCCTTTGGGTAGTAAATCGAACTGCTGCCATGCTTTGAATAACGGATGATCTAAGTTTATTCTTTTTAATTCGGAATTCCCTGTTAACTGCTGCTGAATTTTCTTGATGAAATCATCCATTATCCTCGCATAAGGCCAGTCTGCTGTAATGTATGTGTTGTCAATATAAAGGAAGCCGCCGTTTTGAAGAAACTCTGATACTGAGTGAATAAAATTTGTAGAAAACTGCGGTGCTGCAGGACCTCCTAATATGAATGCTAATTTGACTTCGCTGAATTCCTTTTCATCGGGCGACAGTTGAACATAAGCTGCATCAAGTTTCGAGTTCTGCTCAGCGTATTCAATTAGTGCAGGAATGGCACGCGGCAGCGGATTCCATGGTTCTGTATACGTACCTCTCGTGCTTTCAATTACATATTTAAGCAATGCTATTTTTATGTTGCCCGATAAGCCTGCTTCTTTTGTAGTATCGGACTTAACAGCTACCTGAGTTTGAGTTGTAATAGCTTCTTTTATTAAAGGTGCGTGTTTAAAGTAAAAAACAAGATCGGTTAATTCGCTCGGCTCATTGTTTTCATCATATTCGAGCACAAAGTTTTTTATGGTTACTTTCAATTCTTCTACTGAAGATACAATAGGATCGAAAACAATTAAACCTTCGCGGCTGTCACCTTTGTAAATAGGTTTGCCGTAATAAAGCATTGTACGTCGAGCAATCCCCATTCTGGTTTCATACACTTCATCGTCAACTCCGCCAGCGCCTCTTCTAATTTTGTAATATTCTTCGATGCTTTGATTACATGCGTTTTTTTGTTCGCGGGCATACGCCTTAAAATAGTCGCCTCGATCTGTTTGCAATAAGGTTGATTCCGGATCGTAATTTATTTTTGAACCCGTGTAATTATATATAGTAACCTTAAAAACAGTAAATCGTTTAGGTGTGTGACCAAGCTGCGCATCTACCCAATTACCGTATGTATAAGGATTACCGGACAATTCATAATCATCGGATTCGGACGGAAATTCAAATGTATTTAGTTGATAATCCGACATGTACCTTACTTCAACTTTCCAGTTCTTTGCATCGTAACCAACCGCCTGCCCGTCTCTGGTTATATAATAGCTGGTATCATTTAACGCAAGGATAGTTTCTTTATTTGGCACTAAAGTTTTTTCAATTCTTTCCGGTGGAAGGAAAACATATCGGTAAACAGCATCGCATCCTATAACGGAAAGTGATAAAAGTAAAGTGATAAAAATCTTTTTCATTATTCAACTGTTATTTTTGTTCTGAAGCAACTTTTCGTTTATTCTGATCTATGATTCCGCCTTTTTGTGTGCATGCAAAAACTATTACGTTTAAGCCAAACTGCAATTGACGGGAATTATCAAGCGGACCTCCTAATGTTGGAGGATTACGGAGCCATTCTCCCCATGCTTTATTATAACCTTTGCTGCTAAGTAAAACTGCCAATCTTCCATTTAAGAAAATCCCTTCTAAATATCTGTATCTTTCTTTTACCGGATGGTCGGGATTAAGACGCACTTCGTCTTCACCCGGGGGCGGACCGGCAAAATCCTCCCAGCAATGATAAATCCAATGGTTATTCGGAATACGTTCCCATTCAGCGTCATAACCTAAAGCATCCTGAATTAACTGCCGTGTTTTTTGGTTAAATGCACCCCAGCGAGCAGCATACCCGTCATCAATAAAAAGAAACCCTCCGTTGCGTAAGTATTTTTCTAATCCTTCAACCTCTTTATCGCTGTAAATTGGGGTTGATTCGGCACCCATCATATATATCATCGGTACTTCCATCAATTCTTTCGAATCCATCCTAATGCTGCCGCGGAGTATAATGTTTAGCTTGGTATGTTTTTCTGCGTATTCAACTAATGAAGGTAAAGCGAGTGGAACAACATTCCATCCGGGTTCATTATTTTGGTCTAATCTGCTTCCTCGGTACTGAAGCTGATAAAATTCCAAATAGCCGCTTACATCCTTTTTGTTCTTTCCTTGCTCAACCCAGCCATAAAACCGGTCTTGAAAATTTGTGTAATCTATTAGTTCATCCTTTAAACTGCCGACAGTTTTAGAACCGCCGCGAGTATTAACAACTTCTGTCGAAATGTTGGGACCATAGAACTGTTGTTTGGGCGAGAAGGTTCTATCAACCAAATCACCCGGTCTTCCCAACGAACCAAGAGCTGTTCCGCCGTGTGTAACGGCAGTAGTCATAGTTCGGGGCATCATGCTCATTCTTTGCTGCGACACTCTTCTTTGCATAGTCCGTTGAACTATCTTTGGAGTTTTTTGAAGCTCCATTTGTTTTTGCAGCCTCGGTGCTCTTTGAATAAATTTCACTGTAGTAGGAGGTCTCTTTTTTTCCACGACTTCATGAGAGAGATCAATATTTAAAACAATAGGCATGAGATGAATAAACAGACTTATCCCGATAAACATTAAAAGTTGTTTTCTAACAGAGTATAACGTTTTGCTTACATACTCTGAAAGTTCATAACCCGGTATTTTGAATATGGTTTCTGTCATGGTTTATTAAGAACCCGGTTTCTTCTCTTCTTTGTCGGTTGCAATTGCAAGCTGATCGATGCCGACAATTTTTGCGGCATCCATTACGTCAACAACAATTCCGTGCATGGCTTTTGCATCTGCTTTAATAATTAAAACTTTACTGCCGAATATATCTTTCTGAATACGCAATTGGTCTTCAAGGTCATCCATAGTAACCATAGTACCGTTCAAATCCATTTCGCCTTTTTCTGAAATAGTGATGCTAAGATCCTTTTCCGGCGGTGCATCGGAAGTTGAAGCCTGCGGGAGGTCAACTTTAAGCCCGCTTTGAACGGCAAATACCGTTGTTACCATAAAGAAAATTAGCAATTGAAAGACACAGTCGATCATCGGCGTCATATCAATTCCTAATTCTTCCAGTTTACTTTTTTTCTTTGCCATGTCTAAATATCCGTCTTAGGCAGTTTAACATCTATATTCATTTGTGCTTTTACTTCGGCAGCTAACTTTTCAAATTCGGCATCGGAAATATTTAGCTCTACTCTTTTTTCTTTAAGAAATTTTTCTTCGTCCTTGTTAAGCACACCGTCTCTGAATGCCGTAACCAGCATAGCTTTGTAAGTGGAAAGGCGTGCGAGATCTCTTAAAATAAAATTAATGAAATGGTTTGTAATTGGTTCAATCTTTAAAATAATTTTTTCCATTCTCCTTCTTAAAAAACTGAAAGATAGAACGGCGGGTATCGCAACTATTAATCCTGCGGCAGTAGTAAGTAGTGCGGTTGATATACCACCTGCTACAACAGCCGGATCGCCTTTCCCTCCTTTTGCAATTTCATCGAATGAAGTAATCATGCCTATAATCGTACCTAATAATCCTAAAAGTGTTGCTACGCTGGCAATAGTATTTACGATCGGAAGAAATTCCTCAAGATATTCGCGTGCCGATTCATCTCCGGTTTCAAGCAGTTCATTTCTCATATCAAGTATCGGGCGTTTTTCTTCTACAAGAAATTTATATCTCATTATTACCTTAAGAAATACAAAAGAATGTATCCCCTTTGTTGTTTTGATGAAGTCGACTACTTTTTCAATATCGCCATACGTTCGAATATTTTCTTCTATTTGATTAAGAAGCGAGTTTGACTTTTCTCCTGAGGGAACACCGAAATATTTATACAGCCTCTCAATGAGGATACCGAAGGTTATTACAGAAAAAATAAAGAGAGGCAGCATTATGCCGTATCCTCCCTTTTCGATAGTTGAAACAAGCCAGTTGTTAGATAACCAGCTTCCGCCGTCTGTCTGAACTAAGAAAATTAATTTGATCAAAATTATATCCTCCAAATTAAATTAAACTCTGTTTAGAAATAGTTCTCTTCAATCCACTCAAGGTGTTCTTTGGCAAAGATAACTGCACTGCGTTCATTATCGTCTTTGCTGGCGGAATATTTTTCAAGAATTTTTTTGTACCACTCGGCAGCCTTCCGATAATTTTCCAGCATCTCATAAGAAGCGGCTATATTTACCTGACATCCTACAGAGATACTTGCATCGGGATATTTTTCCAGCAGCCTCGTAAGCTCTTCAATAGTTTTTTGATAATTCCTCGCATCAAAAAATTTCATAGCCTGCTCATACTCTAAAAAGGAATTTATCTGTGAAAGATCGTACAAAAGCTCTTCGGCTTCTCTCGCTTTTTCGTAATCGGGAAACTTTGTTATCAACTCGGTATAGGCTTCTGCAGCCTGCATGTAATCTTTTATGTTGTAATAATAATCGCCGATTGTAAAAAGTCCATCGCCTGCAAAATTAGAAGACGGATAACGCTGTGCTAATCTTTTAAATGTTTCAATCATTTTTTCGGGCTGCTCAAGCTCAAAATAGCACCAGGCTTCATTGTAAAGGGCTTGCGGTGCAAAGTCGTTGTTTGGGTAGCGCTGATAAACTATTCTATACTCGCTTATTGCTTTATTAAAATCCTTTGAGTTGAACGTCGCTTCGGCTGCAAAAAATTGTGTTTCGGGTGCAAGCGGGTCCTGCGGATAAGCAGAAGCAAACTGCTTAAATGAATTATAAGCCTGCAGCCAATCGCCCGATTCGAAATAAGCATAAGCTCTAAAGTATCGTGCTTCTTTTACGTTTGGGTTGTCGGGATATCTTGCTATGAATTTATTAAATATATCTGATGCCTTTTCGTAATCGCCTTCGTCAAAGTATAATGCTGCAAGGGAATACAAAACAGCAGGAATTTCAGAGGAAGCCGGATATTTTTCACTCGCTTCTAAAAGCACCTCAGCCGATTTATTCAACTGCTTTAACGCCTTGTAACTCTGCGAAAGCGTAATATAACTGCCCACTTTTGTTTCTTCGGAAATACCGGCAAGAGCTATTACATTTTTTGCCGACTCTACGGCTTTTTGATAATTCCTCGATTCGTAATAAACGTTAGAAATTATTGCGTAAAGATTTCCTTTCTCCGTTTCATCCAAAGCCGCTTCAATCATCATGCTTATCATTTCGAGAGCTTCACTTACTTTGCCTGTTTTTGAATATGCAAGTGCAAGTTTTTCGGAAACATTTGTTTCGTAATTGGCAAACCTGGACTTAAATTCTTCATCGTCCTTAACAAACTCTAAATCTGAGATAGAAGCTTTATAATTCTCAAGCTGGTAATAGAGCACCCCTCTTGCGTATCGCGCCTGAAGCTTTATCACCATTTTTGTTTCATCGGAAGTTGTATCGTTAATAACTTTTGTAAGATGATCGACAGCCGTCGGGTAATCATTTTGCGAGATGTAGAGATCCGCAAAAGCAAAATTAATATCCGGAAGGTAATAAACCGAGTCTACTCCTTTAGAGCGTTCAAGTATACCGTTTAGGAATTGAACTCCTTTATCGTATTCGCTGCGGGCTCCATAAATTTTCGTAAGCTTACCGAATGCAGCAGGATAATACGGCGAACCGAACTTAACATATTCAAAAGCGGCAATCGCTTCATCAAGTCTGTTGAGTTCAAAATATACATTTATTAAGTCGAAATACACTTGTGAAGAGTCAATCTTATCGGGATATCGAGCCAACGCTTCTAAATAATTTTCGAGCGCTTTTTCGTACTGCTTCTCTTGAAAATGAGTAAATCCTATTTGTGCTTTGGCGTTTCCTATATCGGGACTATCTTCATGCTCGTCCAGTATTTTTGTGAACATTTCTCGTGCTTCTTCATATCGTTCAAGGCTGTTAAGAGATAAACCCTTGAGCAGAAGCGCTCCGGGCAAAGCATCGCTGTAAGGATATTTTTTTATTAGGGAGTCAGCCCAATCAACAGCAAGCTGATATTTTTTTGCGTTGTAATACATGGCAACAATACTAAACTGAGCTTTATCAACTTCAAATTCTATTGCGTTGGCAACATCGGCATACGCTCTGATATAAAATTCATATTCTTTGGCAGCCCGGTCGAAGTAATCCTGGTTTTGGTACATCTCCGCAATTTTATACTGCATTTTAGCCTGAAGCTCTTTGTTTGCAAAATTTTCATCGACAGCATGTTGATATACTACTCGTGCGGAATCAATTCCTCTTTCCCTAAGCGTATAATCAGCCATCTTTATATAAGCAACTTCTACGAGCTTCGGAAGAAGTTTGTAAGTTATTACAACCTTATTGTAGCTGTTAATGGCTTCATAGAATTTACCTTTTTCTTTTAAAGCATCGCCTATTTTTACCTGTGCCTTGGCAACCAACTCTAATACAGTTTCATCGGTTTCTCTGCCTGCGGTGGCTTCAAAAATTTGCCGTTCCTTAACAGCTTTAAGCTGAACGTTTTCCCAATCCTGCTGTTTAAATGCTTCCGGTTTGAATCTTTCATTAAGATCTGTCCAATGCACTATCGCTTCATCGAAATCCTTTTGATCAAAATTGTTTTGACCTAATTGGTAAATTGCTCTCGGTAAGTAATCAGTCTCAGGATACCGCTGAATCAATTCGGCAAAAGCCTTGTTGCTGTTCTCGAGGTCGTTTAATTCTCTGTATGACCAGCCAATATCATATAAAGCTGTTTCGGCTTTTTTATCGTTAGGATATTTTACCACAAGTTTTCTGGCTTCAACAATAGCCGAATCGTAATTTTCATTCCTATAAAAGATATCGTAGATCTGAAACTGAGCTAATGCCGCAAGTTTTGGTTCATCATAACGTGCTTCCACGATTCGGAAAATTTCAACCGCTGCGGAACGGTTTCCAAGATTCTTCAATGCATTCGCTTTTTGATAATAAGCAGCAACAACAACGCTAACAACAAACTCCCCGCTTAAAAGTTCTACTTTGACACTGTCTTCATCTAAGAAATCGCTTTTTGTATTTATAATATAGTCATACTGCTCAATCGCCTTACGAAAATTACCTGAGGCATAAAAATTCTGACCTCCGATAAAAGCATTCTGCAGTTCTTGCGGAGTGGGTATAAAATAGCTGGCTATGGAAGCCGCTAAAACTATTATTATTTTCCAAATCATGCTGTGTTAATACAAAATTTAAAAACCGGCAAAGACTGAGAAAAATATTGTTGATTCCTGCGTACCCTTCTTCCTGTCTTCCGGTCTAATGAAATCGATAGTTGTATGCTTAATACCAAAATCTAACACAATATTATATCCTCCATATTGGGTTCTGTTACTAATCGAAAATGCTGTTGTGCTTCTATCCTGGCTGTCAACGTTATCTTTATAATTTCTAATTTTATATTTGAACAAGTCTGTCAGATTAAAAAAGCTAAAACCTTGCACACCGAATCGAAGAGTGGTGTTTTCAGTTAGCACATAATCTACCCGGAAAATAGGTATAAATTCCTGCTGGTGTTTCTCAACAAGTGTATATTGTTTTCCGAATGTATCTTCTGAAGTTTTAACAATTTTTTCGGTTCTGATTTTAACCTGAGGGCTGAGCTTCAAAGCACCGTTAAATAGTGAGTAAGTATAGTCGATCTTATTTACAATACCCCAAAAGACAATTCTTCCCTGCACCTGATCGCCAAGGAGCCTTACTTGTTCCGGTAATGAATATAACGCAACTTGGCGCGAACCGATCGCAAACTGTTTGTTTAATTCAACTCGCACGTTATTCTCAATATTGACGTTCTTTATCTGCCGGTAAGTTGTTCCAAGATATAGAGAATTTACAAGCGAGTTTCTGTAGTTGAGCGGATCTATGGTGTAAGTTGGAAATGGATTAGAGGTAGTTATTACTCCAGTAAATTGATAGCCGTCATTAGAAATGTTATCCTGAACTTGTTTTAAGACGTAAAATAAACGCAGCGAGCCGAAGCGTGGCGTTGAAGTGAAGTAATTAATTCTTAAATAATTCACATCGTTTCTTCCGCCTCTTGCAATAGCTTTTTCATTTAACTTACCTATACGGACATTCAGATCATCCAATAAATCTAAGCCGGCAAAAACATGGTAGCCATCGATATCGGGATCATAAGGATAATCGGGAAGAATATCGTTTTCCTGCTCGTCAATTACTCCGTTATTATTCCAATCGTCACCATAATCGAAGCTGGGCGGATCGGCATAATAAGTTAGAAAGTCCTGTGCAAAATCAGGTATACCATCAGCATTTCTATCATCATCCGGTATTCCGTCGTTATCTCTATCTTTTCCGGGGAATATTCCGGCATCGGGCTGCCGGATTATATCGGCAAGGCTTCTTAACTCGTTAATGTTCTGACGATATCCGAGTTTAAAATAATCGCCTCTGCCATTAATTATGTCGCTGTTTCTTTCAAGTCCGTCAGTTGCCTGCACATGATAATGATAAAATCCGTCTTCCCATCGGTCGTTATCGTCATTATCATCCACAAGTGGATAGAATGCACCGCCCGGGAAAGGCACCCATCTATCCGGCGTATAACTCGGTTCGTAGCGTGAAGCAGATTGATAGTCTTCCGGATATAGTATTGGCGGAGGTATAAAACTCGTTAATGTTGGTGTAGCATAATAACTGTTTTCGAGTACGTAAGTGTTGAGCCAGGTTATATAATCGGGACCTATTTTATATCGTTCCCCGCCGAGCGTAAATCTTCCGAATTTCTTTTTACCTCTAAAAAACCATGCTTGCCCTTTGGTTTCAAATCGATTACCGGAAAGCAAAGGATATTTCATGAACTCAACACTCTCATTAAATTCTCCTTCAATATCAAAACCCTGCCAATTGAATTTAAAGTTCAAACCGTAAACCGACATACCGGATGTAAGTCCGTAATTAACGGTTACCACCTGCTTATTGCTTGCATCCCTCACATTTCCGTTCGCACGTGCTCTTACAAAATAAGGTGTGGGACGCCCTATTACATTGGTGTTATAATGCGGAGTGAATCGTGCATCGCCGGTGTATTCGTCCAAAATATTTACATAGTCTTGTGCTGTTTCAATTTTAAAATCATTTGCCACAATAATTCTAAACTGAACCGATTCGGCACCTTCGGGAATTATATATGCATAAGTTTTACTTTCCCTGGAAGAGCTTGGTACTTGATGAGGATACGATACGGGCGGAATGGAATAGCGGTCTTTATAATTAATTAATCTCGAAAAGCTTGTTGTATCGGCACCGGCAAAAAAGTTTTTGTCATTTATATCGAATCCGATTTGCCGTTGATTATCGCGCAGTTCATAATATTGAATCGGCTGATTTAATTGTGTCGAAGCTTCAGAGGGCAGCCTGCCGTAAATATTTTCTGTCGGTCTAATTTGACCATTGATGATGATTGTTGGAGGTGCATAGATAATAGGTCCCGAGCCGTCACCAGGTGAATCATCAGTTATCTTAAGGAAGATTACTCTCGGAATTACATTTGCAACAACGCCTTGCAATGAAGATTCTTTGCTGTCAAGGCTGCTTCGGCGCTGGTGCTGGTTTACATAGGTAACACCGAGCGTAAGAATATCCCCTATATCGGTTTCGAAATGACCGCCGAAAAGGTACTGGCTCCAATCTCTAATTCTTCTTACACCATCGGTATAGATAGCTCTATCGAAACGGAATCTAATAGGATCTGAAACTCTTGATGCAATTACAGTTCCTCTGTATTTGGCGGTACCGGCATCCCATCTAATACCGTTGAAACGTGCTCTGTCAAATGTCATGGATGTGAATTTAGTTCTTATTGCATCCCCAACCATAAGTCTTGTTTGAAAGCCGCCATAGGAATCTGTTCCGATTACGAGGTTATTAAACCAGCTTTGAAAGAAACGGGATTTAATAAGATCGCTGTTGCCGCCCGTAATATCGGCACCGGTTTGCTGCTTTTGCACTTCGGAAAGCTCATAAACGGTAGTACCTTCTATTAAAAAATTCCCAAAGTTGTCGAAGAACTTTTTTCTGATGAAAGCTGAACTGTAATTTTCATAATTCCTGCCCGAATAATTTAAGTAAGTGATTTCTACTGCATTTCTTCTGGCAATGAATTGGCTGTAACCGGTATCAATTAAGAACAATGATAAAAAGATTAATAAAATCGTAAAGCGCTTTGCGTTCAAAATTACCTCCTGCAGCAGAGTTAAAAATTAAAATTATAGCTAAGTGATATTTTATGGCTGCCGCCTACATTCTTTAATTCCAAAGGAAAAACATAAGCATAATCGATAGCTAACCGCTCAACTTCAAGCCCGAAGCCACCATTCAAACCGCTTTGTTTATAATCTGTTTCGTTCACAATTCCGTTATATCCAACCCGCACCAAAAAGCCTGTGCTTAGTCCGATTAATTGCTGCCTTATTCCTACAAATTCTGCTCCTGCTCTCAAAATCAAATTATCGTTTTCCTTAAGCACATCTACTGCAATCATATAATTATAAGCTTTAGAGATATATGCAGCACCGGCATTTATAACCATAGGCAGTTTAGCATCCGGACTTCCGTTTGAAGCAATGCTTGGTTCCGTAATGTTGTGTATTGCTGCCCCAAGCCTTAGTTCAGAATCCTGCATTATGTCCTTAATTGTATAATGAATTCCGGCGTCGAAGGTAAAACCTAAATAAGATAAACCTGATTCACCGGGTGCAGGTTCAGCCGACCATCGTAATACTTTTACGCTGCCTCCAACAATAAATGAACCGTAAATTTCCCTTGCGTAGGAAGCGATGAAAGTATTTTCTTTCCAAAAGTTTGTATTCAAGAAAGTGCCTCCCAAACCAAAGCTGCCGATAATTCCAACCGGCATTGCGGCACTCAATGAAAAGTAATTCAGATTATCATCCTGAATACCGGGATATAAATTTGAATAGGTTGTAGAAACGGCTAAATTATCAATATTAAAAATTCCGGCGGGATTATAAAATAAAGTATAAGGAGCATCGGCTACCGCAGTATATGCACCGCCCATCGAAAAGACCCGGGCGCTGTTACCTAAATCTTCAAATCCTCCGGCATTTAGATTTATACTAATAAAAAACAGGAATAAAACTTTACTTAAACTTTTCACTTCCGTCCTCAATTAAAATTAATATGATACGACAATAGTTTTAGAAACATAATCGCCGCCGTCATCGCTGTTTATGAACAACTGATAAATATATACACCGGGTCTTACCAGCTTTCCGCTGTTATCGCGTCCGTCCCATTCAATAGAATTTTCAGAAATATAAGCGAATGATTTTGTATCGGCTTCAAACAAATCGCGCACGAGCCTGCCGGTTAAATCATATATTTTAATTGTAAGCCTTCTAAATTGTTTTTCTAAAAATTGTGAAGGCTCACCTATATTTCCTATAAAGAAAGAAATTTTTGTTACGTCATTTCTGCCGTCATTGTTAGGAGTAAACGGATTAGGATTCGCTTCGGCACCGATAATTAACTTATCAGGAACTCCTGTTGTTACTACGCTCCAGGCAAGCACTCCGTTTTCTGCCTTAGAGTTTACCTGCTGGTAATTGTTCAGCACATTCTTGCTGCTAATCCTGGTAATAAATGGATTAACCGCTAAAAACGGTGTGGCGGTAAACCTAACTACAATTGTTGAATTAGTCTTTATTGTAGTTGTAAACACAATTGTAATTTTGTCTGCCTTAACATCTGCCAGATAACTAACCGGGCTTCCGTTTACGGTAACTCCCATTAATTCAACCGGTGTAGGTGTTAGAATCATTAATGAATCAATCCCGTGATCAGTATTGTCAAAGTTTGCCTGCACAGTTAAGCTGAATTCTGTTTTTGCAAGAATGGGAGAATATTGCGGTGAGATGAAAGAATTAGCATCCGATACAACATTGATTATGTCATAATTGATTCTGATCTCATCGATAATAGGAGTAAACAAGTTCGATGTAGTTAGTCTAACTTTGTACTGAATAAATTTTCTTGGTTCATAAACATTAAACAGTGAGCCGCCGGTTGAAACATTATCCGACCAATTACTCCATGTTGAATCAATTTCCTGGGAATCACCCGTTCTGAAGTTATAAATAATATTAGTTCCGTCCGGAACATCGGCATCAAACTCCAACGCACCAAAATTTACATTCTTTGTAACCGTTCTGATGGAAGAAACATATTCCCCTTCCGGAAGAAAGCCTTCACCGTATACTTCTATTTCAGAAATAACTGTTAGAAAAGTTTCAGCGGGAATAATATCGATAACCACCATGACATATTTAGCGACAACAGGATCAAAAAGCGCAGTTGTTATACTATCCCTGTTGCTGGGATTCTCAAACACTTTTTCAAGACTTAAAGTATCCAAACCGGCGAAGATTGAATATGCACGCGGTCTTAAATTTGGGTTAGCTCCGCCTCCGGTAAAGATTACTACCTTTTTAACAGTTCTTAATGCTTGAAGATCAATTACGATATAAGTCCCTCTGCCGCCTTGACCTGTAGTTTCATCAAGAATACTAACGAAAGTGCTTTTGTTGCCGTCCAACAACTTCTGTGCATTTGTAACCGCTGTATCGGTTACTCCGTTTCTGTTAGGCGCTATTCCGGTGTAGACAATGTAGGCAAATTTGTTTCTTGCAAGGTTTTCATTCTCTCCGCTCTGAAGTTGAAGCTTACCGGGATTTGTAGTGTAATCAACCGAAAAAGAATTTGCTGAATCAATCGATTCCGGCTCCCCGAAAGATGCATCTACAATTGCATTTTGGCTGAATATGATAACTTGAAAGGAGAGGGTAAAAACACCGAGCGCATTTAAAAAAGTATTTTTTTTAGTCATAGGTTATTAAAGGTTTAGGAGTAAAAGATGCGTTCATTATATTATCGAAGCTAAAGCAAAAAACTTTCAGAATTTTTAAGCATGTTGTATTAATTAGTTGTGCAAAGATAGAATAGTTGCTGTTATTAAACAATAAAATTAGGCGTATACAGAATACAAACTAATTTAAATTTCTTTCGCATAAATTTTTAAGAAAACGCTTTTGTTTTTTTTATTCAAGCACTCATACACAATTCTCAATGCAAATTAATATCTTCAAAAAGAGGCTGGAGGCAACTAAAAATTTATCGAATCGGAGATTCGATTTACAAAAAAACCGGATCATCGCTGATCCGGTTTAAAAATAACTACTTCTGGCTTCTTACTTCTATCTTCTGACTTCTTACTTAACCAGCAGCATCTTTTTAGAAAGAAGAACACCGGTTGAAGTCTGCAGTTGATAGATATAAGTTCCTGATGAAAGTCCTGTCGCATCAAATGTTACCGAGTACAAACCGTTGGTTAAATAATCGTTAACTAAAGTTGCAACCTCTTTACCTAACAGATCAAATACTTTTACGGTAACCATGCTTGCATCGGATACAGTAAATTTAATCTCGGTAGATGGGTTGAAGGGATTTGGATAATTTTGAGACAAAGAATAATCCTCAACTCTAACTCCAAATTCCTGTCTTACACCAACTCCGGTATTAATGACCTTTTGAATTAAGGGATATCCAGCTCCGCCAAAACAGCCAATATAGGCAACATTTCCATCAGGGCTAAAATCGATAGCTCTCGGTCTTTCTGCTGCAGCCTCTGGAACAGTAAAGATCCAGTGTAAACTATCGGTAACAGTGTTTGTAGTAACATTATAGCCGTACCAAGCATTTGGCATATAACTCGTGAACGGATCTGGAAGGTCGTTGTATGAACCGGCGCTGAACCACAGATCACCGGTGGCGTTATTCCAGGCTATTGATTCGCAGGCAGGACCGAATATTACTCCGATAGAATCAAAAGCGGAGAACTCATCTGCTCTGTTAAAAATTATGATGGCATCCATGGTATAAATCGGGAAGTAAATAGTATTACCATCTTTCGAAACTTCCATCGATCTGGAAAATCCTGTTTCAACAAAATTTACAGCATCGCCTATGTATGTAAAGTCCGGGTCATACATTTCTATTTTGCTGTTTGCGTTGACAACAGGACCGACGAAAATTGTTCCGTCTTCAGAAACGGCAGGAGCGGTTGGTGAGGTTGCTAAGGTTAATTTAACTTTATTCATTCCCTCACCGGTTTTGTAATTGAGTCTGTACATATTTTGAGCACCATCCACTGTAATGATATTTCCATTATGATCGGCTCTCATACCTCGATTATTGCCCCCTCTTAAAGTATCGGTTACACCGGCGACGGTTATCTTCCAGATAGGAGAAAACGAAGCGGGAGAACCATCGGGGTTGAACACTCTAATTAAACGAACAAGTAAAGTATCGGAACCAATGATAACGGTTGAGTCTGTGCCAAAATTTGACGTCCATACTTTTCCGTCAGGATCTACAGCCATAGAGTGATTTTGCCCGAATTTTTCGGGATCGGGCCATCCTCCTTGATTTACCCACTGAGCTTGAGCCGTTAAAACGAATATTACGGCAAAAAACAAAATTGATAGTACACTTTTTAACATAATAATGATCCTCTCTAATAAATGAATGTTTAAGTTAATTAGTTGTTAAATTATCTATTCTCTCCCATAATATGGAGCGCCTAATTTCTGCATATTAAGTTTTAGTATTGTTTGGGTCGTTGTATCGGTTCTTTGTCGCGTATAGTATAAAAAGTTATCTATCCCCCATCCAAAGGTATAGGCAACAGGTTTCAGCAATCCGGGATATAATGTTTCATGCGTACCGTTCGGATGAACAACTAAAACGGCATCACCTTTACTTGTTCCTATATACATATCGCCGTCAGCGGCAAAAGTAAGTGCGGTAATTGCCGGAATATCACCTGTTACTGCGGTAATATCAAAATATTTTTCCGCTGCACCCAAATCTTCAGCCGAATTTATTTTAAATTTCCACACTGATTGGTTAGCTCCCGATATCGAGACAACGTAAAGGTGACCATCGAAAACTCTTACTGCATTAACATCTTCGTCGAATGGGAAGGATTTAACCACTTTATCAAGTGTAACGCTATAAATAAATCCATTTGAAGAGCCGCCTGCCCAAATAATTTTATTCTCATCAAAATCTAAATCATTCACATTTCCGATACCCTGCGAAGAGGTAACAAAAGTTGCAGCGGCAACACCTTGCTGAATACGGAAGATTGCTCTTACTCTTCGTGCGCCGTAAATAAAATTATCCGGACCGTATTTCAAAGAGTTGAAAAATGTTTCACCGCCCTTTGGGGCAAAGTCGTTCATTTGTCCTGAAGGAGTAAACTTTTTGACACCCACCCCAACGTTATTTATAACCATGGAAACATAGAGGTTATTTTCTTTATCAATTGTAAGTCCGTAAGGCAGTTCAAATTCCTGAAATGGAAAAAATTCAGTTACTGCTGCTTTAAGTTTATATGTAACTATATTGCTGAAAAATTCAGAATTATGAACAGCAACTTTGATCTGAACATTATCGCTAACCAAATTTGGAGCAGTTACTACAAGTACGGAGGGACTTGCCTGAAGAACCTTAGCTTTTGAACTGCTGAAATATACATGATTCTCTTCAGGAATTGAGGAGAAATTTGTCCCGTTAATTGTAATTTGACTTACACCTGCTAAGGCTTCATCCGTTGGTGCTACTGAGGTTATCTGCGGTGTTGGACCACCCGGTCCTATCAATGAATCGAATAAGCTGGGAGATGGATCTTCGCCGCAGCTAAACATAAAAAGAGTTAATAGACCGGAGAGTGGTACAAGAAACCATCTGTTTATTTTTAAAGTAAATTTTTTGTTTTTCATATCAATACCATTATAGATTCAAAATTTACAATTAAGTTTCTAATGATGAAATTTAGCTGTTACTGTCACACGATGAATTCCATCGAAACCGACGAATAATTGATTCGTTTTGTTAAAAATACCAAAACTGTTATATGCATAATCAAAAATTAAAGAAAATCCATCAACCGATTGCGTAACGCCAAAACCAGCACTGAATCCACCCTCGTCCCTTGGAAAATTTATTCCTGCCCTAAGTGCGAACATCTTCATAAAAATATATTCTCCTCCAATGAAAACTTGCTCTGCAAAATCCCTAGGATGAGAGGCATCAACAGATAAGTTTAGATCGTGCAGGCTTCGATCAACGTTAAACAAATCCATTGTATTCATCGAAAGCCCGATTCTAAAGGTCAAGGGTAATTCGAAATTCTCTTTTTTATACCTTAGTTCTTTCGAAAAATTTCTGATGTTCATTCCAAAATCGAGACTCTTAAATCCTGTCTTATAAAGTATTCCAAAATCGAATGCCCATGTCTCTACCCTATTTGTCTCGTATATCAGATTTCCTGATTCATCAATATCTACAACACTCGAACCTAAATCTTGCACAACTTTTTTTACATTACTTCCTATCGAAAATTTTTCAGATAAAGCTATAGCATAACCTACTCCGAAAGCTATTGCAGTTGGAGAGAAAAATCCGAGATCAAGATATCCTTGCTCATTAGCTGCCACGACGGTTTTAATGAAAGTTCCATAATCCACAGCTACGATAGATAATCCAATGATTCCATAATCTCCGTCGAAAAGATTTAGTGCTGCAGTTCCGTGTAAATAGTCAATGTCGGCTATCCACTTAGTTGTGCCGATTGAAATATCAAATAAATCGTCAATCCACGCCATGTTAGCGGGATTATAAAGCATTGAAGTCGAGCCGGTGTACAACGCAGTAGCAGATTCACCCATTGCACTAACTCGTGCATCGGTAGATACGCTTAAAAACTTTAATCCCGTTTGAGCTAATTTTTTCCGCTCCTGCCCGGGGCTGTCACCTTGAATAAAATAAATCAAGGTGAGTATTAAGAGAAAATTTGTAATTAAATATTTCATATAAATACCTGTTTACAGTTTTATTGATTAACGAATTACTGCAAATTTTGCAATGTGTCTCTCTCCGGTCTTATGATCGGTGATCACTGCAATATAAATCCCGCTTACTACTATCTGATTCGAGCTGGTAACTGAGTACCAGTAATCGTCACCGCTGCCGTTAGTGTGTTCAATTGTTTTAATTAACTCGCCAAGCTCTGTATAAATCTGAATCGTGCATTCACCGGGTATATTGTAAAATGCAATTTTATCTTCATCGATCGTACCCGGAAATCGTACGCTTCCTTTAGCTGAGATGTTATATGGATTCGGAACGATTCTTATATCGGATAACTTTTCACCAGCTTGGCGCTGCAGCCTGGCGGGGTCATAAGTTTGAGTGTAATACCTTCCGCTTTCTAATTTTCCTGCAGGGGTTCCCGGTCCACCAGGTTGATCCTGACCGACAGCAACCAGGTAATAAAAATAGTTGAAGCCTCTGATAACAGCTTGATCATCATAGCTGCTGGCAGAAGCATCGAGTTCCACGATTTTTTCGTATTGAGCATCATAGTTCCCTAAAGCTCTATATATATGGAATCCGGAGATAGGAATGGGGGAAGCTCCATCATAAGCCCAACTTAGTGAAATCCTATCTCCGCCGGAATTAACATCAAAAGTGAGAGGAGGTCTTGGAGGTTCAGGGATACCAAAACCAGATTTGTAATTTTCAATTGCACGTTTGAATGTTTGAAAGATTGAATCCCTGCCCTTCAATACTTCTCTATTTTTTTCTTCAGCAGAAATTGCACCTTGCTTAAATAGTTTCCCTAACCTTACTTGCTCATCATAGTTCATACCTGCTGCGCCTTCAGCCATTACAATAGTTATGCTGTCACCCGGAGCCAAAGTATATAAACCATAACCATTATTAAATGAAAAACCCCCGCTATTTCCAAGATTCGGATTAGCAGTTTGTTTTGCATAATCACCGCTCGGCTCAACCAAATCGGCATGCCGCGGCGACATGTGCCCTTTGGTCATAAATGCATATTCTTGAGCCATTTTATCCTTGTTGTAAGCATTATTTCCTCTTAAGAATAAAGGATCGTCGCTGTTTTCGTAAGTTGTCGTCGTTGGCTGTGAGGGATCATCTAACTTATCGGAAGCAGATTTATCGGCATGGATAGTTACTGTACCCATAAACTGAGTACCGCCTAAGCGTCCGACAGTATCAGCCGGATCGTTGTAAACTGCAGAGGTTGTGTTCAGTGCCCAAATAGGCGCACCGATATTATCGTAACCTACTTCCTTCTCGGTAGTAAACCCATGCCAGGAATACTGAGCTCTGAAATTTTCTACAGGCGGGTCAACTTTCAAACCGTCTCCTCTTGTGTCGTTCATAGTATTTTTACCCCAGCCGGTAGAATTACCAATTACATATCTAACTTGTTTGTTAACAGCATTACGGTAAGAAAAGTAAATGTTAACTCCTTCAAGGGTTGTACCAGGTAATTCAATTTCAGGGTCATCATTTACATTACCGGTATTCTTAAAGACGTATTCATAAATCATATAATTATCATGAAACTGCTGGCTGGATTGGTAAATTCTCCTTGTAAAGGTAATACCAAGCTGTGTGTTTACAACGGCTTCGAGCATGCGGTCAACCTTTAAGTCCGGATCTATTCGATCAATTACAACATCTTTTTGATAAGAAAGATTTCCGTCAACACTTACAATGGTCGGCTCGAACTTACCTACCATTTCAAATTTTTGCGGATACAATGGCCAGAAAGCCGGATCGCGTGGACCGTTAGTAACTACTTTAAAGGAGTAAAACTCGCCATTCTCATCTGTAAAATTCTTAGCTCCGATCCACATACCCCGGGCAGCCTTCATGTCCTGATACCGCAGTATTGCAGGCCATTGAAAACCGTCTTGCTGTGTACCGGCAATGTTTTGCGCCTCTGTTTCGCAGCCGTTTTGACCGTAAAAGTCATGAAGCGAACCGACACTCATCCAGCGCAGCTCCCACTGCGCAAAGGCAGTGCTGTGCAAACCTGCAAGACAAATCAGCGCCGTACACAAAATCAATAAACGTGATTTATTTATGAGCATGTTAAAAATTCCTTAGCTTATTATTCATTAAATTTCAATAAAGAACCTCAATCCCCATCTTATATCTCTCGGATTGAGAAATGTTAAATAAGAAAGATTTGGCATATCGATGTATGATTTATTCTTTCTCCAGTCATCTTTCTGAGCTTCACTTGCATTCTCATCCCAGGGGATGTAAGGTCCGGTTCTATAATCACCGGGTGTATCGTTCCCCGAAATATTACCATAATTGAATTGCCCTACGATTTCATCGGGTAAATGTAAAGACATCATGTAATCGTCGTAATCCTGTAAAGTAATAAAACCTGATCTCCAATCCATGTACTTAACGTTGAATACATTAATTACGTCCATGAACAATTCGAGGCTTGTAGGACCGAGGCGGATCACTTTGGATAAACGCATATCTACGTTCAAATAATCTGTATAATGGATATTATTCTGATAGCCAGGAATAGTACCACCCGGACCCGTCCATGAAAAATATCTTCCCGAAGACCACGACGCTAAGATGTTCAATCTCCAGTCTTCCAAAATCTTAATGCCTCCCAATTCAGGACCAAAACCGACGGGAGTTACAAAATCGATGTTTGCGCGTGCATAAGGACGCGGTTTTGGCTTATCCTGATCGAAAGCTCTTGTGTTACGTTCATATTCTCTTTGCAATGCAGGATTTTCCGAGTAATTCCTCAGCCCGAAATAACCGCTTGAAGATATACTATAAGTATAATTGATAAATCCCCTAACCCAGTCACCTCTATTTTTTGAAACTGTAATTTCGAAACCTCTAATATCGGCATAGCTATTCGGTTCGGGTGTATTATAGCTGACAGCATTATTACGGTTTGTATAAGTAACAGTTCTTGGTTGATCGAAAACATCTTTATAATAACCTGCCAACCTAATTAAAAACTGGTCTAAAAGATTTTGTTCATAACCCAGTTCATAGGCAACCGTTTTCGGAAGCGGATTGTTTGGGTTAGCTAAGAAGGTAACCTGGTTTTGCTGACTTTTTTGAAGAAGGAATAAATTTGCCGGTGCGGGCATCTGATAAAAATGACCATAATTAAAATATAGTTTGCTCTCTGTTGTTATTGGAAAAGCGATGCCTAAACGCGGACTTATATTAAGTATCGTTTCTGACTGAACTTTTTCTACCAGCGTATCCAATCCCGCAGCTTTAGCAGCCGATAGTGCCGTTGAATATGGAGATTCGAGATCGTACCATTCACCTCCCGGGTCTGAATAATCGAATCTGATACCTATGTTGGCAATCATTCCTTCAAACTCTAATTTATCCTGGAAGTAAAGAGCCGCTCGAATTGGATTTGTACTCCATAGATTTCTGTTGCTCGTACCGCCAAGCGAAGGCTCAACCAATGCTGAATTAACATTATTCTCCGAGTAAACAAACTCAACTCCGGCTTTAATATAATTATATTTATCAAATTGGCTGGCTATATCGAACCTGGTTTGCCAGGTAACTAATCTGCTTGTATCCCGCGAGTTACTGAAACCTAAACCCATATTCATCGAAGAACCTATACCAGCACTGGTACCGCTGTAAGGATAATAAGGGCTTTCATCAAAAAAGGCATTACCGAATTGATAGATTCTTGATGTGTCTCTCCATCGGTTCGGATTGGTGTCATATTGAAATTCGATTCTGTTCAACGAAACTTCATAGAAGGTATTTGAACTTAATACATGTGTGAATTTACCGCCTGCCATATTCATATCAACTTTGCTCGGTGCCCAATAATCGGTTGCATAAATTCTTGCATCAAGATAGCTGGCACCTGAACGAATGTCCATTTCATCCGCTATGCTTTCCGAAGTTCTGAAGATGCCGGGTCCACCGCTCCTGCTGCTACCGGTACCTGTTTGACGACCGATCATTCCGTCAACCGAAACCTTCATTGAACCGCTTATATCGGCAGTGAATTTTAGCTGTGAACTGTAATCGCGATACGCATCATCTGATAAAGGAATGAAATACATTTCGCGAGAAGCTCGATATGAAGCGGCAAATCTTAAGTTGCCAAGCTCTTTACTTATGAAAGGTACAGGACCATTCAAATTCATATCGATATCGTAATCTGAATCCTGAACATCAAGCTGTTTTCTATGCTGCCATAAGAATAATCTTTGTGCCGCTTCTGGTGTAAGATCGTTAGTCGGATCGTTATCTCCCACTAATTCTTCAGAAACTTTATTCCAACCACGAAATTCGTGATATTGTCTTTGAGTGTAATCATCCCATGCACCGCTTTTTGTTCCTGTCCAGGCAACATCAGGATCGATGTATGGTCGTATCCAATACGACTCGGGTGAATTTGCAGAAGGACCTAAATGCTTATTAGCCTGCGCTCGATATCTGCCGAGGACAGTAAAACTATACTTATCTCTCTTACCTTCCTTGGTAACTACATTTACAAGACCGGAACGGATGTTTCCGTACTCTGCATTAAATCCTCCGGTTTGAACCTGAATTTCCTCAACTGATGTCAGGCTGATACCGGTAAAGGGACGATTATCTCTTTCATCCCGAAGCGTAATACCGTTTATTACAAAGGCAGTTTGATCTGCACTCCCCCCTCTAATTAAAGGTCCAATTTCTCCTGTTTGAATACCTGCCTGCAGGGCAATAATATTTTCAACACGCACCGTAGGAAGATTCTGAATCTCTTCGATGCTAAGGTTAGCAACGCTTGATGAGACATCACGCTTAACAATTGGCGCCGTTGCCACCACTACAACCTCCTCGGTTTGTATAGTAATTTCGGTTAGCTCAACATCAATATTAGTTGTAAGATCGATATTAACACGAACATCAATTAGTGTAAGTGTTGAGTAGCCGATACTTGAAAATCTTAAAGAATAGGTCCCCGGAGGTACGTTAATGATAGAATAAAATCCCTCTACATTAGCCGCGGCACCCATCGTTGTTCCCTCTATAATGACGTTTGCCCCTATCAGCGGTTCACCGGTTTTAGAGTCCTTAACAGTGCCGGATATTTTACCCCTTTGTGCTAATGTAAGATTTGCAGATACAAGGAGAACCAAAAGGATTTGAAGTAACAATAACCTCATATTAATTGCTCCTCATTTTAGGAAATGACTAAACTATATTAATTACCTGGAAGAGTTAAAAACCAGGTAAAATTCAGCGGATATACTTAATAGAACTAATTACAAGGAAAAACGTAACAATTTTTATTTCCATTGTCAATAATATTCGGTGTAAACAATATTTATGAATTTTTTTTAATTATTACCTGCTGATTTTGTGCATTATTATTCATTCTTATGTAATTCTTCGAAATCACTGTTTTTTCTTCATGGATAATATAAAATTTTACAACGAACTCTGAATAAAAATTTTTTTAAATTTTTTTCATTTAACTAACAATAAAATTACTTAAATTAATATGATTTGAGATTCAGAGGATCCCAAGTCATTTTTCCCCCTTTTAGAAATGCTTCCGTTCCAAGATGACATGAGATATCCTCATCGAATGCAAAGTTAATATCGCATGTAGTTTTACTGCGAGTTCTTACTGCATCAAAAAATTCGTGAAATAGCTTTTCGAGAGAAGTCATTGAATCTTCACTTTCTACTTTGATAACTTCTGAAGGTTTATTTTCTCCAGGCTTTACTTCAACCGAAGAATATTTAGGCGATGTTGGTTCTCCCCAAATATAAATTTCGTTTCCTCTGCTCGTCATGGTTGCGTCTGTTCCAATAAACTCTGTGCTTCTTGGCGCATTAGATGAAGCAAAATTAGCATTGAAGAGCAAGCTTAAGTCTTTATCGGGATATTCGTAAACCGAAGTGTACACATCGGGAACTTCAAAGTAGTCTTTCAATGCATAAACTCCGCCAGAAGCTACAGCAGTATGCGGAATATGAACATCCATAATCGGATTTATTGCAGCCAGCGTATGAGAGAATAAGTCGCCGCATACCCCGGTACCGTAATCCCAATAACACCGCCATTGAATTACACGTTTAGGATTAAAATCTCTATATGGCGCCGGTCCTAAAAATTCCCTCCAATTAATCGTGTTTTCATTTAGATCGGAAGGGATTGGCCAATCCCATATTCTTCTTGACAACGGTATATACTTATAAGCTCTTATCGTGTGAACTTTACCAAGCATTCCGGATTGAACTATTTCTCTCATTTTTTTAGTTGAAGGACTTAATGCTACACTTTCATTTAATTGAACTACACGATTAGTTTTTTCTACCGTTTTTTTCAACAACACTCCTTCTTCGATGCTGTGAGTAGGACATTTTTCGATAAAAATATCTTTACCTGCTTCACAGGCATCCACAGCCATTTTTGCATGCCAATGATCGGGCGTAAAGATCATTACGCAATCTATATCTTTATTCTCTAATACTTTTCTATAATTGTCATAATATTTAGTTTGCGCACCGAAAATTTCTTCGGCATACTTTAAGGCATCATCATAGATGTCGCATACAATTCTTATCTGTTCTTTGTCGAACGGACGAACAGCCACATCAGATTTGTTGTAGTAGCCTCGTGTTCTCTCTTCACGCGAAATGGTATCGAAGCCGGTAGGAATGGGTGCAGCCAAAGAATGGAAGTAACCCATTCTTCCAACCATTTGTCGTGCACGAATTCCAAAACCAATTACTGCAACTCCAATGGTATCATTCGGTGAAGGATTTCTTAAAAAAGCGGGTGCGCCAAATGTACCGGCAAATGCTAACCCTGCTGCGCCCATTGCACCTTTTTTAATAAAGCTTTTCCTTGTCATCTTATTTTTATTTGATGACATTAGTTCCTCCATTTAATTTATTTATGATTTGAAACAAATTTCCTTTTTGAAAATAGTATCCCTCATAAACACAAATCATTCTAAAACGAATTAATATTCCTTTATAGGAATTTACCGTCAATTTAAATTTACCGGGATAATGTTCATTCGCCTCTAAGATTTTTTTACATTCTCTTTCGACTTATCCCAGTGGACAACTCCACCTGAATCAATTGACAAATTTACCATGTGAGCACACGCAGCCGCACGGTGACCAATCAGCGCATCTTCTTTTGTGCTACCTCCATTTTTTATTGCATCGAATAATTCCTGAAAGTGCAGCGTGGTGCTGTCGATTCCTTCACTCGTATAGATTTCGGTCGACTCTAATACTTTAGGTGGACGTGTGCGAGGCATTTCTTCAAATCTAACTTTCGGGTCTTGATAATAAGCGTCTTGCAGAGCTTTAGACCAGCTATCTACAATCCAGCCGTTATCGTTGTTAACTATTTCGGGAATGAACCTCAATTGACCTCCTGCAAGTTCTAAAGTTGCTTCGGTACCCATAATTTGAATTCCGCTGCCTCCGCCGGTAGTATTGTTGAACGTACCGCTTAAACTTACCATAAAACCTTCGGGATATTCGAGAGAAGCATTAATTGTATCTGGAACTTCATGAGTCTTAGTCCATCTGTATAAGTTGCCCATACCAATAGCACTTTTACACATGTCAACCCCCATAATGTAATGAATACTATTGCACAAGTGGACAAAAAGATCTGTGGACATGCCACCTGAATAATCTTTAAAACATCTCCATCTGAAAAATCTTTCGAGATTGAAAGGTTTTTTTGGAGCAGGTCCCAAGAAAGCTTCCCAATCAACTGTATCTTTATTTGCATCCGGGGGAATTGGATAAATCCATGCACCCGATGCAGTGTTTCTATTATACGAAGCACGTATCATTGTTATTTGTCCTAATCTTCCCGCGGCAATTATCTCTTTTGCTTTGCCTGAAAGCGGTGAACTGACACCCGAACTGCCGACCTGCACTACAACTTTATTTCGCTTTGCCGCTTCTACAATTTCAACACCTTCTTCAATTGTATAGGTTAATGGTTTTTCTATGTAGACGTGTTTACCCTTATTCATTGCATAAATTATTTCTTCAGCGTGAAGATGATCGGGGGTTGATATTACTACAACGTCAATTCCAGGATCATCGGCAAGGGACTGATAATTCTTCAAATCCTTTGCTCTGCCATTAGTTCTTGTAATGGCTCTTTCCACACGCCCCTTATATGCATCGCATACAGCGACAATTTCCGCTTCCGGAATATTTTTGATATTCTCCATTAATTGCTGAGCACGGGCTCCGACTGCAATCATTCCAACTGTAATTTTATCACTTGGATTAATTTTTTTGTTCCGATACATCGGCTGTGCCTTTCCGAATTCGTTTATGCCGAGGCTGAGTCCGGCTGCACTCAATGCACTTAGCTGAATAAAATTTCTGCGATTTAGTTTTTTGGATGCCATGTCTTAACTCCACCTTATTATTGTTTATTTTGATGAAGAACTTAGCTCCATCATTTTATTACTATTATATTACTCTTTGTTTCACTTCATCCCAAATTACTTTTCTACCTTCAAGATACGATTGCGTAGCCATGTGAGCTGTTATTGCCTCTTGAAATCCTTGTTCAATATCGCAGCTAATTTTACCTTCGTTTCTTATAGCGTTTAGCCATTCGGCGATGTGCAGAGTAGTTGTATTTACACGTTTACCTGCGCGGTAAGTATAAGACAATCCTCTATCGGCAAAATATTTTTCGGTAGCAGATGTAACCGCATCGAGTGTTCTCTGCCCCGGATTGTAAGCTAACAGCGGAAGATCAGCATCTATTATTCCTGCCTCAAGTTTTTCTTTGTAGCGGGTAGATTGCGCATCTACCGAAACAGTTAAACCGCCGCCTACTTCCATATAAGCATCATGACCCATGAATAATTTTCGGCGTGGTTTCCCGTTTGCAAGCGTACCATTATACAGTAAAGTTAAATCTCTGTCCGGATATTCGAACGTAACACAGAAAACATCGGGTACTGTTCTGCCATCTTTAAAGTAATAAATACCACCGGAAGATGTTGCAGATTTAGGAATACCGAGGTTCATTATCATATTTACCGCATCGAATTCGTGTGTTAAAAGATCACCCGACATTCCGGTTCCGTAATCCCACCACCTTCTCCATTGGAAAAATCTTTCGGGGCTAAATGGATGATAAGGTGCCGGTCCTAAAAACTGCATCCAATCAATAGTTTTTTCATTTGCTTTTTCATGAATGGGCCAAATCCAGGCTGCAAAAGGATTATTCCGATTCGTCGTCATTTCAATCAATGTAATTTTACCAAGGATATTTTTTTCTATTACTTCCTTAGCTTTAAGATAAGTAACGCTTTGTCTGCCTGTGTGCCCCAACTGAAAAACCACATTACTTTTTGAAATGACTTCCCGCATTTCATAGGTTTCAGGAATGGTTCTTGTCATACACTTTTCAACAAATAGATGCTTTCCGGCTTGTGCGGCATCTATGCTTTGCTGCGCATGCCAATGATCGGGAGTTGCGATTATTACTGCGTCAATATCTTTACTTTCCAGCAAATCGTGATAATGGTAGTATCTCTTGCAATTTTTATTATTTGATACCGTAAGACCTCTTTCTGCTCGTATATCAAACACGTCGCATATCCCGGTGATCTCAATATTCAAATCGTCTTGTTCATAAAATTCCTTTAGATTAGTATCTCTTTTGTTCTGCTCGGCTGCAATTCTTTTTTCCTCAATCCAATCGGGATGCGCAAATCCAGCAGCCCTTGCAAGCTGCTCACCCCTAAATCCAAATCCGATAATTCCAATTCGAAGTTTGTTTAGCGCTTTATGATTGGTAATTACCGGAGGCAGCGGTTCATCTGCGGATAACTTAAATTCATCTAGTATTGTTTCTCTTAATGTATCATCGTATCGCTTCTTCTCGAATAGAGCAATTAGGAAGGCTCCTAAGAATGGAATCGCCGCAAGAGCTTTAAGAAAATTTCTCCTGCCTAAAACGTTATTATTCTTTTCTGAACTATCCGCATCTTTATTTGCAGATGATTTTTCTTCTTGATTCATTCTAAATATTCTCCGGAAGTGATTCTTTCATATAGTACCTCATGTTTTGACTTTGTTAAAAATCAATCGATCCAATCCAATAATTTTACCGGTTGGAAAGTAAATAAGCACAAGCATAGCAATGAATTCAATTAATGTTTTATTTATTATAAGATAACTCCCCTCAAAAGGAACATTATATTGCAAACCGATAAATGGAGGTGTAACGAAATAATAAAGGAGCAGCATAACTGCACCGATAATCAGAGAAATGTTTGTGAATAAACCTAATATTAATCCTAAACCTATACCAATCAAACCTAAAATATTCATAATATCAACCATTTGAAGCACTGACGGATTGAGAACTATCCATGCATAAAAATCTGAAAGAAATCCTTGTGAAGAGTTTAGATAGCCTGCAGAAGACCAGCCGGAATTCATTACCTTAACAAGACCTTCATACAAAAAATGCCAGCCGATGAATAACCTCAAGGTTACAAGCAGAATTAACTGCAGTGTGCTGTAAGTTGAATCGGTTTGCCTTACATCAGGAAGAATTTTCATTTTTATTCCGATTAAAAAGTTATGATAATTAAGTCCAACTTACGAGCTTGTTTATTAGCTAAGGATTACCTTTCTAATGGCAGCCATAGTCCATCTTACTGCTTTCCATTCTTCATTCATAATTTGTAGTGGACTTAGCTGATCATCAATACTTGGTTGATGCCGGATACTGGATTCAATACCCCAAAAACCTTTATAGCCGATTTCCTTTGAAATTCTCAAACACTCTTCAAGATCGAAACGAGGATGCGTTCCATTGGGAAGCCATGTTCCCTTAACAGAAACGCCCATTGCGTAAAGCATTGTTAATCTTACCGACTCATAAGTTTTTTCTGCTTCTTGATGACCAAAGTTTCCATAGTCCGGCAGCAAGCCGAAATTAGGATTATTTATTTTCTTAGCTAAAGCGGCAAGCCATTCGGCATTTGAAGCTAGACCGGCACCGTGGTTCTCGATAATAATATTTATTTGAAATTCCTTAGCGTATTCCAAAAGGGCATTGAATGACTCTGCTGCACGTTCGAGTGCATCGGGATCTTCTTCGACCGAATTTCCCACGCCTGTTGAATTACATCTAATTGCATGGCAGCCGAGATAAGCAGCAATTTCTACCCACTTTCGGTGGTTGATAGCTGATTGCATTCTTTCTTTTTTATCCTTATGTGCCATATCTCCCTCGCGATCAACCATAATTAAAACATTTCTAACTTCGTAATCATTCGCACGCTTATTTAGTTCCCTCAAATAAGAATCTCTTACATCAGGGAAGTAGAGAGTTACGTACTCAATTCCATCTATGTTAAAGTCTTCACGGCAAATGCGAGCAATATCCATTAGATTCCAAATACCCACTCTAAAAGAACGATTTAGCGAAAAAAGGGCTAAAGAAATTGCATCTTTTTCCGGTCGTGGATATGGTAATACTTTATTTTTCGTTTTGGCAAACGCCTCTAAATTATTACCGGCTGCAAATGAAGAAGCCAGGCTGATTCCTGCAGCACTTACTGCGGCATTCTTAATAAAATTTCTTCTTGAATGATTTTTCATTTTAGGTCCCTCATAAATTTTGTTGAGAGTTAAAAAGTTATCTATTTAGCAGGCGAAACAACAATATTTTTATATTCAATAGCTTCGTGATCACCTTGAAGCATAATAGGACCTGGTTCGCCTTCATCACTATTTAATGCTCCCCCTGTGATGCCTGGAATCTCTTTCATAACTGCAGTTGTATCGCCGTTTAAAACAATTGTAATATATCTTCCTATCAAAGTGGCTTCAATTGTATTCCATTCGCCTGGTTCTTTTGCTGCTTTAACCCGCGGCTGAATAAAACCGTATACACCACCGACACTTGTTTTAGTAAGCTCAGCCGGATTATTCATTATTTGAAGTTCATATCTTCCTCTTAGATAAATTCCGCTGTTGCTTCTTTCAAAGGTTCTGAAGTCGGCTGTTATTTTGAAATCCATAAATTTTTCTTCGGAAATCAAATCCTCGCTTGGGGGTGCATTGTTTAAAATTCCGTCCTTATATGTCCAGCCAGAGACACTGTCAGGGTATCTCAATTTCCAATTGGACAGATCTTCTCGAAGAAGTTGAACCGGTTCGCCCCAATCAACAACATCACGGTATTCGAGAGCCGGAGCCGGTACGCCGGTGAAATTTATTTTAGTCCCTTGCGTATTGAATGTAAAACCTTCAAGTTTCCCGTTATTAATCCAAGCTGTAAACTCTAAATCGACAGTTTGTCTTTCGTACTGAGGCGGCAGCGAATAATAGAGTGTGTCATTCACTAACTTGATGTTCGGAATCGGTCTTGCACTGCCTTCTTTACCGCTTACATAACGACCTGCGTATGTATCACCTTCTTTTAATAATTCCAACCACGCCGGGAAAGTTCTATCTGTATCGTAAACTGTTAAATCCCATCTTCCTAAAAATTCTGTATGAGCATTAGTTTCATTCTTGGCACATCCATTAAACATGGCAATATGCAGCATACTAATGGAAAAGAAAAGCATCAACAAAGATATTTTTGCTGAAGTCGTAAATGCGGATGAGATAAATGAAAAATTGTTGTGAAGATTTCTACTCTTCCATTCACAGAATGATTTGATTTTACGGCAAGATTTCAGGGAAGTCATCATAATAAACTCCATTAATTTTATATGATATCAATATGCATTCCCCCCTTTAAATAATTCCCCAAACAAATAACTGTTCGAACCGGTTTACTGACGGGAAAACGTTTCTATCAAAACCATAAAGGAGCTGATGAACTAAACATTTTTTTTCTTTGTGTCAGTGTCTTCATCAGATATCAATTTATTTAATTCTTTTTTCTCATCATCAACACCGCTTTTAATTTCTTTAGTGGCGCTCTTAAATTCTTTTATGCCTTTCCCAATACCACGCGCCAATTCCGGAATTTTTTTTGCACCAAAAAGAAGAAGTATGACGAAAACGATAATGATGATTTCAGTAGTGCCGATATTGCCAAACATGTTGCTCCTCGGTTTGTAAATGAATAGACTGACGATTCTAAGATGGTGCGAAGAAGAATCTTGTCAGTCGTTAAAAAATATTTTAAATAAAGCGCATCTTGAAGAGTAAAAAGGGGAATAAGAATTAAAGCTGAGAATTAACGTAAGGCTGTACATAATATAAATAAACTCTCTCTCTCAGTTCCCCCTTATATCATTTTTACTACATATTAAATTTTCAAAAAATTATTATAAATAGCAACCTAATTTGTGTTTGTCGTAAGAAAAAGCTTCTTAATAAAATTCTTCATGCGATGTTGAAGGGAATGACATTTGCTGAAAAACAAGTGCGGCTGCACCCAGTACACCGGCATATTCAGTTTCGGATACTTCAATTTTTAGATTCGTTATTGTATTAGAATATGCAAAGTCTTTCAGCGTTTCTCTCATTGAGTTCTCGAAAAAATTATAAGAGTTTGTAACAGAACCTCCGAGAATAATCATTTCGGGATCAAACATATAAAGCAGCGTTTTTATGGCATTACCCAGGTGACTTCCAAATTCGGCTAATATATTTATTGCATCGAGATTGTTCTGCTTAGCAAGAAGATTAACTTCTTCACCGCTCAAGTTATACTTTCTTCTGAAAAATTGTCCGCTGCAATAATTCTCAAAAATTGAATCTAAATAAGGAAGCATTCCAATCTCACCTGCACCGCAGTTTCTGCCTTCATATAGACGATTATTGATAATTATTCCGGCTCCTAAACCTGTTCCAATTATTAAACCTATAAATGATTCTGCTGTTTTTCCTTTACCGAAATATTTTTCGGCTAAAGCAAAACAATTAGCATCGTTATTTATAAAAACCGGTAGACCATATTTAGTTTCCATAATTGACTTTAATTGAACTTCTTTCCATGAAGGAATATTTTGAACATCATATACTATACCTTTTTCAGTATCGACAACGCTCGGCACACCAATACCTATACCGTCTATTTCTTCATTTATATATTTTTCGATAAGACTGAAAATAGTATTTAAAACTCCTTTCTCCGATGATTGAGCATCTATGGCAGCAGATGTAATATTTATTAATTCATTATTGCTTATTAGTCCGGCGCGTACGTTAGTGCCGCCAAGATCGATACCTATAATTTTTTTGTTGGTTAACATATTTGCTGCAGTTAATTAAAATTTAAGAAAGTTTTTATTCCTTTACTTTTTTCCACTGAATTGTTTTATTGGTTATCAAAGGTTTTGCCCAAAAACCAATTGAAAGAATATAACCAAAAGTAAGGTACAGCACTAACATCCCTGTACGCAAGCCAAAACTTTCACTTAATGAACCAATTATCAAAGGAAGAACAGCACCCCCAACAATTCCGGTAACTAATATTCCGGAAAAAGATCCATGGAGTCTTTCAACCGAATTAAGGGCTAATGAAAAAATAACGGACCACATCACTGAGGCAAAGAAACCGACTAAAGGAAAAGCAATTAGGGCAATTGATCCGGAGCTAAAAAGCGCTGTTGTTAAGCTAATGATTGCTGAAATTGTAAAAATAATTAATATAACTCTGCTATCTATAAATTTTAACAACAGTAATCCAAGGAGGCAGCCGGCTGTCATCAATCCCCAGAACCATGACACTGTAGATGCACCGGTTGTTTGTGGATCATATCCGTGGTAAACCGTTAAGAATTGTGAAATCCAATTTGCAACGCCTTGCTCGGAACCAACGTAGCAAAATATTCCGATAAAATAAAGTATTACAATTGGATTTTTTAGCAGCTCAATATGATTTTGAAAAGTTCCAACCTTTTCTTCTGCTTTCAATTCGACTTTGGGAAAACGGGATAATAAAATTATCGCAAACATTACTAATGAAATCAAAGCAAAAATCCAATAAAGAGAAATCCATGGTAGGTTATCGGGTACTAATTTTGACAAAGTCGATAAAAATAAATTTTGTTCCGATGACCCGGTATTTAAATTAAGAACTAAACCCGTATATACTCTTGGGCTTAAAAAAGAAGCTAATCCAAAAATCAACTGAGCTAAAACAGAATTAAAAGCAAAATGTTCTTCTCCGCCAGCTTGCCGCAGCAGCGGATTAATTGCGACTTGAAGCATTGCCATTCCTGCACCGATGAGAAAAAGAGAAATGATTGCAACCGAGTAATCGGGAGCTAATGCAAAGGTGATTGATCCTATGAATGCAATAACAAATGCTATTAACATAATGGCTTTTTCTTTTATTCTTTCTAAGAAAATTCCGGAAGGTATCGACATAACACCATAAGAAATAAAAAATGCAAATGGAAGCACCGCCACCATAGTCAAGCTTAAATTAAAGGAATTTATGATATCCGGAATAAGCGGACCGATGATATTCGTTAAGAATGAAATAACGAAAAAAGTTAAGAAGATCAGACAGACGATGAAATAGTTTCTCCGCATAAGGATATTCCCCTGCTTAATTAAAAATATTATTAACTCATTTTGAGCGTTCTATCTTGATCGTAAAATTTACTATACTTTTGATCAGCATCAAATCGAGTAAGATTACGATTATGATTAAGAGCAAGAACAAGAGTAAGAGTACGAGCATAAAGAACATTAAAACAGACCTATGTGTAAGGAAACTTATTACTCAAAAAACGGAAATAGAATTTTTAAATTTTCAGGTGTCAGTCTGCTGCCGTACTCGGAGGCTTCAAATGCTTCGGCATATTTTATTTTAGCTCCCTTTTCTTTACCATAAAGTTCTATCAGCTTATCTCTATATTTATTGGCGGCGTTTTCATCTGATTTTTTTCTGCTTTCAGCTAACCATTCTCTTCTTTCTTTTGGATCCTTCGGAACTTGATCTAAAGCTCCACGGTTATAAGGCAGCCACTCATACATTTGCGATGTATGCTGATGGTACATATCTATCTTCTTTTCAATTACTTCGTCTATTCCTACCACTACATCTGCTTGAAATGGATATGGTTTTGTGAATCCATCACTCAAATACATAAAGACAGGATTTTTTTCAAGATGCGGGGTCTTAGGCAGAATATTTGGAACAGTAACCATATATGCTGCATCCTGCACAAGAATGCTTGTATATCTGTGATCGGGATGATAATCGTTCGGTCGGGGTGAAAATACAATGTTCGGGTTAAACTCTCGAATCAGTTTAATTATTTGCCTTCTGTTTTCGAGAGTTGGCATTAATTCCCCGTCATGGTTATCGAGTGTAACATATTCGACACCGATAACTTCACCGGCTTTTTTGGCTTCGAGTTCTCTCCGCTTTGCAAGTGGACCTCCGCCGATTTCAAAATGACCTGCATCGCCGTTTGTTACAGAAACTAATTTTACAGCATGTCCTAAGGCTGCATATTTAGCAGCCGTTCCTGCACCTTTTTCGGCATCGTCGGGGTGTGCACCAATAATTAGTACACGCAGTTGTTTTTTTTGTTGATCACTTTGTGTATAACTTATATTTGTAATAACAATGCAAATAGATAAGACGGCAAGGATGTAATGAACTTTCATTTAGATTCCTCCCTTATATGTGAAATGAATATGTTAAAAAGAGCGGCAATGATTCACTAAAAAATAGGCAGATTAAAATTTATATCAAAGAAATAGTTTCAGTGAGTTTTAATAATCAATATGCAGTAGGTAATGTAAGTCTGCAGTCTTCAGTCGGAAGTCTTCAACAACCAATAGGCAGTAGGCAATTTCAACCGGCAGTCGACAGTCTTCAGTTTGCAGTTGAACGCAATACCCAAGTAGGTAATTAGACAATTAACCTGCCCGCCTAAGCTTTAACCATGACGGGTCAAACATCCAATCTGAGCACAGCATCGCTGGCAACTGAAAAGGAGAGAATATTATCCTCAATGATATTTTTGTTCCGCGGAACGGGATGTGACAGGCTCTGTTTTTTTAGTTAAGATTAATTTTGTATTCTAAAGCCTACTAAAAAAGATACTTTGTCAGTATTACATATTGACCCACCCCTTTCCAAGGATCAACTGACATCCCCTCCCGAGAGGGGACACCTCCACTATTTTGAAAAGAGCATTGTCCCCTCTTGTTTACCCGACTGACCCTTCAATAATCATTTCGTCAGGCGGGAGAGGGCCGAGAGGTGTGTAAATAACTTTTGTGTATCAATTCTTTTAACATACTTTGGTTTGAAAATCTTAACCCATAAAAAATTTCATTCAACCATTTCAAGCGGATTATAAGGACAACCATTCAAAACATCAGCATATTAGCACATCAGCATATCAACCAATCAATCCAACTCAATGCGTCCTTTTTTACCAGCAGAACATAACTTGATTTCACATTTTTTTTTCTCTATTTTGATTCCGCCCTTATACGGGGAAGAATTATGCGCAGTATCATTTTAAATATTGCATTTATATCATTCTTATCCTTGAATCTTTTTGCTCAATCCGAAAAAGTATATGTAATAACTATCGATGGAGCAATTAATCCCGCTGCGAGCGATTATGTTCAAACTTCAATTAAAACTGCCGCACAAGAAAATGCCCAGTGCTTAATCATAAAACTTAATACACCGGGGGGATTGTTAAAAAGCACAAGAGTAATAGTCACCGAAATATTGGAAGCTCAAATACCGGTCGTTGTGTATGTTTCTCCGCCGGGTGCTCAGGCAGCTTCGGCAGGTGTGTTTATTACAATGGCAGCACATTTTGCCGTAATGGCTCCCGGCACAAACATCGGGGCTGCGCATCCTGTTTCTTTACAGGGCGCACAAGATTCTATAATGATGGAAAAAGCAACAAACGATGCAGCGGCATTCATTCGTACAATAAGCGAAAAAAGGAATAGGAATGTTAAGTGGGCTGAAGAAGCCGTTAGAAAAAGCTTGTCGCTTACCGAAACCGAAGCAAAGAAACAAAACGTAATAAATTTTATTTCACCGAACATTCAAGAATTATTAAAAGATCTTGACGGAAAATCCGTTGAAACTGTTAAAGGGATTGTAACTTTAAAAACGGCTGAAGCTGCGGTCGTTGAAGTTGAGATGACCTTTTCGCAAAAAATCTTGAATATTTTAAGCGATCCAAATATTGCTTATATACTTTTCATGCTTGGCATTTATGGTTTACTGTTTGAACTCTATAATCCGGGGTCAATTTTACCCGGTGTAATTGGGGGGATTTGTATAATCTTAGCATTCTACTCATTGCATACGCTTCCGGTTAATTATGCCGGATTGGCATTAATAATTTTTGCTATTATTCTTTTTATACTCGAAATTAAGGTAGTAAGTTATGGTATACTTACCATTGGCGGTACAGTAGCATTAATCTTGGGTTCAATTATGTTAATCGATACCGAATCAGTTTTTGATATAATAGAAATTTCGCTTCCGATTATTATACTCATTGTAGCACTTACAGTGCTTTTCTTCTCATTTGCCATCACGTTCGGAATAAAAGCTCAAAGAAAAAAACCTACAACGGGTATTGAAGGATTGATTAACGAAATAGGACAAGCTATTACAGATTTAAATCCTGCCGGACAAGTAAGAGTTCACGGTGAAATTTGGAATGCCGAATCGATTGAGGGTTTAATTAATACAGGGGAGAAAGTGATGGTAACAAAAATTAATAGTTTAAAATTATTAGTAAAAAAAATTAACTGAGCTTAAACATTACTCAAGAAGGAGTAGAACATGTCAATTCTTCCAACATTTCTGTCGGTTATTATTTTATTCATAATATTTATTTTATCCAGCGCTATCAAAATTTTGAGAGAATACGAGCGCGGGGTGGTTTTCAGATTAGGCAGGCTCATCGGTGCCAAAGGTCCCGGTTTGATATTGCTAATACCTATCGTCGACCGCATGGTTCGGGTTGGCCTTAGAACAATTGTGATGGATGTTCCTACGCAGGACATAATTACCAGAGATAATGTTTCGCTCAAAGTGAATGCCGTGGTCTATTTTAGAGTTGTGCATGCAGCGAAGGCAATTGTTGAAGTCGAAAGTTATCTCGATGCGACGTCGCAACTTTCACAAACAACCCTGAGAAGTGTTGTAGGTCAATCACAGCTCGATGAACTCCTTGCAGAAAGGGATAAAATAAACCACAAGCTGCAGCAGATTATAGACCAACAGACTGAACCATGGGGAATTAAGGTTTCCAATGTCGAAGTAAAGCACGTCGATTTACCCCTTGAGATGCAGCGCGCAATGGCAAAACAAGCCGAAGCAGAACGTGAACGAAGAGCAAAAGTAATTCATGCAGAAGGGGAATTTCAGGCTAGCCAGAAGCTTGCCGATGCTGCTGAAATTATAAGTAAACAGCCGCAGGCTTTACAGTTAAGATTTTTACAAACCCTTACGGAGATCGCTTCTGAAAAAAATTCGACAATAATCTTTCCAGTTCCGATTGATCTATTAACTCCGTTCTTGGAAAAAAACAAAAAAGAATAAAGCGGTTAAACCTAACTGCTGTATTCGATATTCATTATTGAATATCTAAAGAGGGAGAGGATAAAATGAAAAGAGTATTTTTCTTTTTGGCAGCAGTGTTTTTTCTTTTCTCGGTTCAGGCTGCTTCGCAATCATTAAATGAAATAATTGACCTCCAATTCGATGCCGTTAAACAGGATAAATTCAATAAGCTTCAAACAATAATTAAGAAGATTACCATAAAAGAGGGGTCCATTTCAACACCGATGATTATTTACCATAAACGACCGAATAAAATCCGTATTGAATCGGGAGAAACCGGGAATAAAAATATTACGACTTACAACGGCAAAACCGGTTGGTCTTTTTCAAAGGAAATAGGTGATACCGCTCCACAAACGCTAACAGGCAGAGCCTTAGAGGAAATTAAATTCATGGCTGATCTTGACGGATATTTCTTCTGCTACCGTGAAAGGGGACATGATTTGGAACTGATCGGTACCGAAAAAGTTGGAGGGAAAAATACATTTAAAATCAGGTGCACTAAACCGACGGGAGATGAAGCGCTGCTTTATTTAGATGCTAAAACATATTTATTAACAAAAACTATTCAGCGCCTGAAAGATGAAGATGTCGTGCACGAGAAAGAGACAATAATTGGAGATTACAAGAGTGTCGAAGGCATTCCGATGCCGTTTAAATTCCAAATATCGGAACGATCCTTTCCAAAGGAATCTTCGATCGGAAAAGAAGGCGGTAAAACTGTAACGCAGCTAATCACTAATATCGAATTAAATAAAGAGCTACCGGATTTGCTTTTTGATATACCCGACATAGAGCAGTAAATCGTACCAAAGATACAGGCAGTTGTTGGGATCATACTACTTTACGGTCTTAGAATCATTCTTTAATCTTCAAGAGGGCAGCAAGATCTAACTCAATTTTTTCTTCTGAGTAAAAAGGCTCGCCGTATTTTTTCCCGATCTGAAAACCGTAGAACACAGATCTTGCTTCAAGGTAACTTAAAAATTCCGGGCGGCTTATAAAAGTTTCCGGTTCGGTGCTTTTTGGATTAAAAAATTGTGTCGAGTAAGACTGAATTGCATTCATCTTTTGCTGAAAGAAATCAGTTATATCTACGATAAAAGTCGGTTCAAAAGTGTACGTTTGCATGTAATAAAACAATTTCTGCGGGCGGAATACCTTCTGCGGCACTTCCCGGTCGAATGTTTTTAATTTCGCTAACCCCGAAGCGAACATAGCTTCTTTAGTAAGCACACTTGTATCCATGTGGTCGGGATGCCGGTCATTTTTGTACGGTGCGAAAATTATCTGCGGACGATACCTTCTTATTTGAAGAATAATTTTCATAAGATTTTCTTTGTTCCTTTGAATATTACCGTCCAGAATATTTAAATTTTCTCGTAAGGCGGCTTTCAAAGTTAATGCGGCTTGAAAAGCTTCTCTTTGTCTGATTTCAGGTGTGCCTCTCGATCCTAATTCACCGCGTGTTAGATCGATTAGTCCGACTTTTAATTCATTGTGTGTTAATTTAGCTATTGTACCCCCCATTGAAAGCTCTGCATCGTCAGGATGCGCAGAAAAGACAAGGACGTCAAGATTCATACAATTAATATTTTATTTGCTGAAGCTGAATAGGTTTATGATTTTTAATAATACAAGTTATTATTTTTTTATTACGGATTCCATTTGTTTCTAATTTTATCTTTAATTTCATTTATGAATTTTCTAAAAATAACAAAGGGAGCTTTTAATGAAAAATCTATTACTTGTTATCTTTATGTTAACAATAGCGGGAATATGCTGCGTGACTAACTCACAACAAAAAAAAGCATTTATTAATGGTAAGATATATACCGTTAATCCACAACAGCCCCTTGTTGAAGCAGTTCTGATTGAAGGCAATAAAATAATTAAAGCCGGAAGCAATGATGAGATAAAGTCGCTTTCCAATTCCCAAACCGAAATTATTGATCTTAAAGGAAAATTAATGCTTCCCGGTTTTATCGATAACCATGTTCATTTCATAAGCGGAGGATTTTACCTAACCGGAATCGATTTAAGACCCGCCAAATCAACTTCCGAATTCAAAGCCATTCTTCAAGATTACGTTACACAGCATGAAGGCAAATGGATTACAGGCGGTAATTGGAACCACGAAGCATGGGAAGCAAAAGACCTTCCCACAAAAGAAATGATTGATGACTTTTCACCCACTACACCAATTTTTGTCGATAGGTTTGACGGACACATGGCATTGGCAAATTCTTACGCTTTGAAACTTGCCGGAATAGACAAGAACACCGAAAGCCCTGAAGGTGGTCTAATCGTGAAAGATCCAGTAACAGGTGAACCAACAGGTATATTGAAAGATAACGCCATGTCCTTCATCTACTCGATAATTCCTACTCCCTCCGACGAAGAATATTATGAGGCAGCCTGGTATGCTTTAGACCATGCTAAAAAGTTGGGTGTAACCAGTGTTCAAGATATAACTTATGCAAAAGATTTGGAGACTTATAAAAAACTTGAGCAAGAAGGAAAGCTGACCTGCAGAATTTATACAAGGATGCCCATTTCTAATTATCAATCGCTTGTTAAGGGTGGAATTAAATACAACAGCGGCTCAGAAAAACTTAAACTCGGTTCCTTAAAAGGATTTGCTGACGGATCGTTAGGTTCGAGTACAGCGTGGTTCTTCGAACCATATCATCAAGATCCCACTACATCCGGACTTCCGATGGATATAGTTATAGATGGTAGTTTAAAAAAATGGGCTCTTGATGCCGATAAAAATCAATTGCAGCTTTCAATCCATGCGATCGGTGATCGAGCTAATTCTTACATGCTCGATGTGTTTGAGGAAATTATTAAAACTAATCCTGCATGGGATAGACGCCTGAGAATAGAACATGCACAGCACGTAAAATTTGATGACATAAAACGCTTCGCTGAATTAGATGTAATTGCCTCTGTTCAACCATATCATTGCATTGATGATGGCGTTTGGGCAGAGAAAAGAATAGGACCTGAGAGAATAAAGTACACATATCCTTTTCGTTCCTTCATCGACAGCGGAGTTAAGTTATGCTTCGGTACAGATTGGACAGTAGCCCCTCTTAATCCTCTGCTTGGTATTTATGCCGCAGTTACAAGAAGAACGTTAGATGAGTTGAATCCAGAGGGCTGGATCCCCGAACAAAAAATATTTGTTGAAGAAGCGATTAAATGCTACACTATTAACAGCGCTTATGCCGCCTTTGAAGAAGACATTAAAGGAAGCATTGAACCGGACAAGTTGGCAGATTTTGTAGTTTTATCTGAGGACATCCTAAAAATTGATCCCGTTAAGATAAAAGATGTGGTTGTTGAGATGACTGTTTTCGACGGCGAGATTATTTATAGAATGAGATAATAATTTTCGGAACGATTCAGACCCGACCCTTTTCACTCTCCGATGTAAACTCATTAGGGAAACGATTGTCTGAAATGTCTTAGCAGCTTTGCATCTTTGTTGTAAAAGGATTGCCTGCAATGTGTATTATAGGAAACAAAAGATAATTTAGTAGAAGGTATTACGTAAATTGCAAATACCTTGTCATAAAGATCCTTTGGAAAGGTCACTGGTTTCAGTCCCGAAAGCTTTCGGGAAGCCTAATTATGCAACCTTCGGGGTCTAAAACAGTGACCCCGAAGGTTTTATGCGTAAGGTGAGTTCCCAGGTTGACACTTAAAATAATATAATAACCGTATATCATGCCCGGCACAGAAAAGAAGCCAATAAGAGGTAATATGATGACAAGACTTCACTTAGTAACAGATAATATTATTTTTTTCTTTCCTCATCGGGTACCCACCTCCGATAGTGATCCAACTAAATTATTATCCTGCTAAAAATTTATCTATACTTTATTTTGATTTTTTAATCGAGAAATTATGCCGTTTCGTCGACTCCATTAACCTCTCTTCTGAAACAAATTGTAAATCTTAATTAGATGGATAATTTTGCGGGCAAATTCTAGCATGAATCGAATATTAGATTCACCTTAATTAGCATGCTGGCTGCTTAATAACTATTTCTTTTCTCACGGATTTGTCCGTGTATTTCAAAGCGTGCATGCTGCTAACTGAAAAAATTATGAGAGCTAAATCCATCCGTCTAATTATCGGAATTGCCTCGTTATGGCTGTTCAGCAATTTATTTGTTGAGTCATTGGCGAATGATGCAATTTACATTTTAAATACACAGGACGATTCTATGCATCTCGCAGGATTCAGAGCCTCGCGTGTGAATGAATCCTATCCTAATTTCGAATTTCCTTCCGAAGATTATTGGGTTAGAGTTGGATATCAATTAGCATTCAAGCTCCCCCCTTCCAAACCGGCTTCGATATGGATTGTCAGCTTGTATCAAGGAAATGGTTATACAAGGATGGGCTTTCCGGGACAAACAGAAAACGTGAGTTACATTCTTTACTCCGATGAAGATCAAAATGAAGATTATTTATCCCGGTTTGACAGCGAAGGATTTAAAATATTTCTCCAGGTTGAACCTGGTAACGCGAATATTGAAACTCTTATAGATATGGTGCTAAATAGATACGGTCATCATCCATGCGTTGCGGGGTTCGGAATAGATATTGAATGGTATCGAAACGATTTAAGCGAACACGGTATCGCCGTTTCCGATTCGGCAGCAAAAGTTTGGGAAGAAAAGATAAAATCATATAATCCGGAATACCGGCTGTTCCTAAAACATTATTTTAAAGAATGGATGCCGCCGGCTTACCGCGGCGATATCATTTTTATAAATGACGGACAGGGGTTTGCCTCATTCGGTCAGCTAAGAAATTATTTTAAGGATTGGGGCAACTACTTCTCCAATAATAAAGTAGGTTTTCAGTTTGGCTATCCCGCAGATAAATTTTGGTGGGAATTATTAAACGATCCCCCTGCCGATATCGGTATCGCATTGCAAAGCCTAATCCCGAATACTTACGGATTATTTTGGGTCGATTTTTCAGTCACACAAATATTTCCGTTAACTCCTACTTCATCGGATGAACAATTTGATTCGGGAAATAATGATTACCGGCTTTCACAAAATTATCCCAATCCATTTAATCCAACAACGGTAATAAATTTCGAGATTCCGGCTGATGGTGATATCTCACTAAAAGTTTTTGATCTTTTCGGGAGGACAATTAAAACTTTAGTTGAAGAATTTAAATCTGCAGGCAGCTATGAGATTCCATTCAATGCCGGAGACCTTCCGAGCGGGGTTTATTTTTATAGAATGGAGTTCAATAACTCACTGATTACAAAAAAAATGATTTTGACGCGATAACATAGTTTCCGTTTAATTCTTGAATATAAGCACCGCCCACTCCCCCATTTCATATTTATCTAAAAAATTCATCCCGCATTTTTTATAATGGGAAATAACTTCGTCAGTATCATAATCTAACAATCCCGATAAAATGGCGGTACCTTCTTTTTTTAGTTTGGCAGAAATTTTTTCGGCAATATTCAGCAGCACATTTTTTTGAATGTTTGCAGCTATAAGATCAAATTCCTTCTCATCGATCTGCGTAATTTCGGCTAATCTGATTTTCACCTTATCATCCACCAAATTCAAACGGCAGTTTTCAATTCCGTTCATTAAGCACCATTCATCGTTGTCTATTCCAAGTGCAGATGAAGCACCTAACTTAACGGCGGCTATTGCAAGAATTCCTGTGCCGCTGCCAATATCAAGCACTTTATCGCCGGGCTTAATGTATTTTTCTAATGCTTTAACCATCAGCCTGGTTGTTTGATGCTCTCCTGTACCGAAGGACATCTTAGGATCAAGTGTTATAACTATTTCACCTTCAGACGAAGAATAATCGCGAAAGGTCGGTTTGATTACAATTCGTTCAGAGAGCTTCATTACCTGGATATTTTTTTTCCATTCCTCATTCCAGTTTTTATCTTCTATTAAATTTTCTTCAACGTAATAATTCCGCAGAAGCTTTTCGTTTACGAGCCGCTGCAGGACTTCATTCATCTGTTCTACCGTTAAACCAGCCGATTGAGGAGCAAAAATTTTCAGACAATTTACTTCTTCATTTATTCCTGAGATGTCGAGCTCCCATAATAGGCTCGAAATAATTTCGGGTACGAACGGTTCTGCGGTTACAGTAAATTCTTTATAGTAATTCATTTGTTTTTAGCAAAAATCTACATTCTACTTTTTACGATATTATGAAGGTTTGTTCGCATATCATGACAATTCTGCAATTAGACAATTCAATAGTTGGTTGCTTAAAAATATTCTCTCACCTTAAACTCTGCACCAATTTTTTCTTCAACCACCTGCCTAGCTTTCTCAATTTCCACCTTATCAATTGAAACAACAGTCATTATTACTTTATCGACAAATGCTTTTGCGCTTTTGGCAAAGTTTACCATTTCATTAAATAATCTCGTCTCAACACGCATGATTTCTGCATATTGTCTTGGATCGACAGTGTTAATACTTATCGATACCTCATCTATAAGTCCGCTTAATTCGGGAGTTATATTTCTCTTGTTAATATAATTGCCGTGTCCGTTAGTGTTAAGTCTTGTTCTGCCTCCGTTATCCTTAACATATTTTGAAATTTGTTTCACAACTTCCCACCTAATTGTCGGTTCTCCAAAACCGCAAAAAACTATTTCCTTATACTTTGTGGGGTCTCCAATTTCTTTTATAAATAAATCGGCTTCCGGTTCTTCGCTTTTGCTCATCTTTAAATTGTATCCTTTTACCGTAGCATCATTTTTACGATGACAAAAAATGCAGTCCGAATCGCAACGGTTGGTTATATTGACATAAAGGGAATTACCGATTTTATAAGTAAAGCTTGTCTTCGGTTCGCTGCCTATTCCGAAAAAACGAAAAACATTCATAGAGGTAATCCTCGATATATCTTCCAGGGAAAATTTATGAAGTTCTGCGATTGCCTCCGCCACTTTTACAACATTAGCCGGTTCATTTCGCTTGCCTCTATTAGGAACGGGTGTCATAAACGGAGAATCTGTTTCAAGCAGCAGATGCTCAAGACGTGTTTTTGAGGCGATCTCCCTTAGCGCATCAGCCTTAGCAAACGTGATGTTGCCTGTAAAAGAAATGAAGTGATGCATCCTTATCAAATCGCGCATATCATCCAGCGAACCGTTAAAGCAGTGGAATTGCGCTCTCAAGCCTGTTCCTGCATACTGCTTAATAATATCCATCATATCCTTGTCCGAATCTCTATTGTGAACAATAATCGGTAAATCAAGCTGAAGAGCAAGATCAATCTGAGCTGTGAATGCTTCGATTTGTTTTTCCTTCGGTGAAAAGTCGTAATAATAATCCAGCCCGATTTCACCGATGGCAACCACCTTTTCATGTTTGGCAAGCTGCTTAAGTTCATCAAGCAATGAAGGGTTCCATTCTTTTGTTTCATGAGGGTGGACTCCTACAGCACCATAAAGCATATCATATTTATTTAGAAGATTTAAAGTTTCTTTTGCAGTTTTAATATCGGTTGAAGGTACAACGATGTAATCAACTCCGGCACCTTTTGCGCGGTTTATTACAGCGTCAAGGTCTTCACTAAAATTTGGATAAAACAAATGAGCGTGAGTGTCAACGAACATAAATTCCCCTGAATGATTAGATGGAAATTTCAAGGCTAAGATTAAAATGTCTTATCGGTGCAATGTTTCCGATAAGCTCAACATAATTATAATTTAGCGCATTGTTAACATTTAGATAAGTTTTAAAAGCCAAACCGGCTAAGGAAAAGCCCAGCCCGCATCTGAGATCCAACACATAAACTGCAACCCTTTTATCACCTTCTGGAACTAAACCTAATTCTATTAACTCGATATCTATTTCTTCAATACGGCTCCAGTATCGAAAATCGGCTCCTATCTCAAACGAATTTATTTTATAATCAATACCTGTAACTGCAATATGTCTTGGTCGATATTTCAAAAACTTCCTTTCGTTAATGTCACGCGCCCATAAGTATGTATAATTGGCAGATAAAGTTAAAGCATCATCCAGCAAAAAAAACTTCGAATTGAATTCAAGCCCGAGAATCCTTGCTCTCGTTACGTTATCGAAAATTACCAAACCGTCGGTCAAATCAATTCCAGGTTCAATAAAATCAAAATATTCATTTCTGAAAAATGCTATATCAAATGAAACTGCATCTCCCGGCGTAAAGAAAAGTCCCGCTTCAAGCGAAAAATTTTTTTCAGGCTTTAAGTTGGGATTGGGTTTTACAGTTATCCCGCTTGTTGACGTGGAGGTAAAAGCTTCAGCAAGCGAAGGTGCTCTGAATCCTGTTCCAATGGAAGAACGAAATCTTAGATCATCGGTTATTCTTATATTCAATCCAAGCTTGGGAGAAAATGCGTTTGAGCTTTCGAGCGTATCGAGCTTAATCATATCATATCGAAGCCCAAAGGTAAGAGTAACCGGAAGGTTATAGGAATAATCCATCTGAGAGTAAACGCCGAATCCGGAGTAACCCGGATTTCCGAATATACTTGATTTGACATTAGCGGTGCTTGCTTCAATTCCGGAAACAAGAATCGCGTTAGTAAAAATTTCCGAGGTTGTTTGAATTTCACCCCGATATAAATTTGAAGTAGAATTGTTTTGAACTTCGCTTCGATCAGACCAATTGTTTCGGTAGTAAGATGCTTTTACATTAAGCAGTGTTCCGTTAAAGATGAAGCGTTGGTACAAAAGACCCGCCATGTATCGATTGGTGCTTATTGTTTCTCCTTGATCATTATCGGGAGGCACTAGTGCATTTCGAGAATTCTTCCAATATAAAAAACTTCCTCCCCGCTTGTTGAATGAATTAGCAAGAAGAGTAATTGAAGATGCATTTTCAAAATCGATTGTGCCTTTTAAGAAACCAATGTATTTCTTTGAGTAATTATTTTGTTTATAGCTTAAATCTTCATAACGTGTAAATGACGCACCAAATCCAAAATTTCCTATTCGATTTGAATGTGCCACCGTCAGCCCATTTAGCGTTCTTAGATTATCGGACCAGTCCCATTCTTCATGCGAGGGTTTATCGTAAAATCCAAAGTGACTTTTAATAAAAGTAACCGGAGATTTCTGTATCGGTTTGGTTATAACATTTATTACGCCTCCGATTGCAGAAGAACCATAAAGTGAGCTTGAAGCCCCCTTAATAATTTCTATTCTCTCTAAAGTATGAAGAGGAATTACTTCCCATATAGTTTCACCGGTATCGCCCGTATAATATGGAATTCCGTCAATAGCTACTAATGCTCGCGTCCCGGCACCCCTGCTGTAACCGCTAGAACCTCTAATACTTATTTGCCCTTCCGTCATATTTATCCCGGGCGCATACCTCAAAACATTTTCGAGGTTAGTAAATGCTTTTTTTTCAATGAAATCCGGTTCAATGATGGAAGCACTTACAGGCAAGTCGCCGATTTTTTGCTCATGCTTTCCGGCAGTAACAACTACTTGTTCGGACTGCAGAATTTTTTCTTTTAAAATAATTGTGAGGTTAAGCGATTGATTTTCCAATGTAACATTTCTTAAAACATGTCTTTCGTATCCTATCATGGAAAAGCGTAATGAATATTTTCCGGGAGTTAAATTTTTCAATTCAAAAAAGCCATTTGAGTTGGTCGCAGTTCCAAACCGGGTACCAACTAAAAGTACATTGACACCTGTTAATGGTATTCCGGAGGTATCGGTTACTATTCCCTTTATGCTGTAAGTTTGGGCAAATGAAATGCCGGCAAGAAAAACAATTGCTGCAAATATCTTAATCATTAAAAACCTCCCGGGGGCTGGGGCGGCGGGTTATCGAAATCGCAAATAATATCGATTCCTTTTATAAGTGTCTTCTCCGGTATTACTAGTCTGTCAGGATTAATTGTATCGCCTTCCGCATAATAAACACCTGCTACAAACCAATCTTTTCTATCAAGAGACAACTCCTCTGCTAATGATTGCGCTACTGCTACATACGAATACTCTCCGGCAGAGATGGGAACGTAAGCCGAATCCGTTGAATTGTAACTGTATTCTTGAGTTTCATAAGGAATTTCAAGACTAACAAACTTTAGATTGAAGATGTTAAAATCCGCTGCAGAATTCAATGGGTCTTTGAAGACGACTAAATGAGTCCTTTTTACCGCGGGGTTCCATTCACCTTTAAAATAAATAGTTCCGCTGAAACCGGCTCTCTCTTCCTTCGGTATTTCTGGTTCGGGTTCTATACCTCCACCGCAATTACTTAAGATTAATATACTTATCAGCACTAATATGACGAATATTTTTTTCATGTAAAAAATATAAACAGCCTAATCTTCACTTACAAGGTAAGGATTTGAGTGAAAAATCATTATCAATTTAAACTGGTACTGCTATGAATTAACTTAGAATTATATCATAAACATTAACGCTTACCTAAAAAAGTATCCCGGAAGCATTCGTTATTCACTCATTATGTTTTCACAAGCTGATTTATCAGGCTTTTTTCGATTTGCGACTCCATTTATGGGGACACGATTTTTATCTAATCGAATAATTTATAACCGGATATAGTGAAAGTAAGCCGAGAGAAAGATTTTATTCTTTGTCTGTAAGGCTTCCGAAGTTTTATTTAATATACGTTCAAAATCGGTTTGTACATTCATCTGTTTAATCATTTCCAATTCCAAAACAGACTGCACCTCAGCAGGAAATTTGTACTGTCCAATTATTACTTTTTTCGCGTTAGGAAATAATCCTGCTAAATACCGCGATGGAAAAGTTGTTCTTGGAAAAATGTTATTGATCAAAATATTTTCTGCTCTTAAAGCTTTAGCTTCACCGATTTTTATATTAAACTCCGGTATCGACGCAGAATCCGAAAATGTTTCCAAATAAATCAGATTATTTTGAATAGTATTATAATATGCGCCGGTTAAAAAGAGAATAGAATTAAAATCTTTTCCTAATAAATCACTTTTTAATGTGCTCGATGTTTCAAGAAAATTTACATTCGGATTTCTCATGTCAATGTTCTTCAACTTGAATGACGAATCATGTACAATTGCTATTGAACTTCCGGTCGAATTAAAATCGGAAGATATTCCGCTGAAGTAAAAAACATTATGCTTGTTAATCAAAGTGTTTTCGTTATTATCAGTTAATGAGTGAAAAGGAATCATATCAAGAAAATCTGAACCGCTTGTATAAATAATTAAATTTTTATAGCTATTTATGTAGTCCTCAATAGGATTTATAATTCTATTATACAAACCGTTTAAAATGTTAGCGGCGGAATAATCATTTACTTCTTCTAAATTTTGTGCTAATGCGCTTATTTGTCCTTCCAACACGGAAATATTAAACGGTATTGAAACTGTTTCAATCTTATTGTTCGATACTATGCAGGAAAGCAGCGAATCTTCGAATGATATAAATGCCAAAAAAGCCGATTCAGTATCTAACTTTTTTTGAATGTCTCTCAAACTAATATTGTGTTTCAAACCGAATTCTTCCGACAGTACGTTAATCAATTTTGAATCATATTTTTTTCTTACCTCTCTCAACAATTTTTTATAACTCTTAATTTTTTCCGGGTTAAAATATTTCTCGTTTGACAATTCATTTGCAATTTCGAAAGTGAGAAAATCAATTTGTGCATCTAAGTTTTTGAGCGAATCGATAAGAACATTTTTTGCTTCGTCACCCAAATTAAAATAAAGCTGATTCCTCAAGAGAAAGCTTGTAATATTTTCATCAATCCTTAAATTGAATTCAATCATTTCTCTAACTTTGTCAGGAATGGTAAAGTATTCATTCAACGTAACTCTGCCGGTAATTTGGGGGACGATAGCAAAATTTTCTGTAATCCTATTTCTTAAGCTGACACTGTGGTTTTCTATTAAACGATTCAAATCTTTCATCAACGCTTCGGTTTTTTCTCTTCGGTTTGATGCGAGATAACATTTAGCCAATCCCGTAATTGAATTTATCATTCCGCTCTGGAATTCAAGGTCATCAAAATATTCGGTTAAATTTTTGAAAAGCATCTCAGCTCTGCCCAAATCTTGTTCATTTCTATCAAGCCCGCTAAGCAAGTAAATCAACGCAGTTTTCAATTTAACGAGCGCGGCTGTAAGTCCTTCTCCTAATTCATCTAATATTGCAATTGCATTGTGATACTGATTTAATGCATCCTTAAATCTATAAGTTTTGTAATAGACATCGCCAAGGTTAACTGCTGCAATCCATGAATAATCCGAAATTAGATTGCGGTTATTTATTTCATTTAGACTTCTTTCAAATGCCGATTCTGCTTCAGCGAAATTATTTAGATGAAAGAAGCATAGCCCGATGTTGTTATATATCCCGGGCAGATATTTATCAAAACCGGTCTCGTAAGAACTGTTTAAGCAAAACTCGAATGTTGTCAAAGCATCTTGAATGGAACCGAAGCGGAGATATGCTTCGCCTAAACGCATTGAGGATAGAATGATTCCTTCGATATTATTTAAAAACTGATAAGCATCTAACGCTTTTGAAAAATTATTAAAAGCATGTTGATAATTTCCTTCTATAAAGAAAAGCATTCCGAGGTTGTTGCAGCCTGCTGCCTCCCCCTCTTTATCGGCTGATAATTGCGATATTCCGATGGCATTTCTGTAAGCTTCTTTTGCTCTATAAAAACTGCCTATGCTTGCGTAAGCATTAGCTATGTTATTTTCCGCTATGCTTTCTTTATTTCTTAACAGCTTACTTTTATAGATAGTTTTAGCCGATTCATAAAATTTTATTGCGTTTAAAAAGCTCCCCTCTTCAAAGGCAATTATTCCTAAATAAAGAAATGAATCGCCGGAGTAGTCCTTTAATTTTATTTTTGATTCGATAGATATGACTTCGTTGAAAAGCTTTTCTGCGTTGCTGTAATAACCTCTTGAATAATAATCCACTGCCTGCTCAAAATACTTTACCGCATCTTTTCGAAGCTCATCGGGATTTTTACTGCATCCTGTTAAATGACTGACTGCAATTATTATGAATGCAAAGTAAAAATTGACGGAATTAAAATTTCTTAACTTGAGGAAATCTATCATCTACTGAAGAGTCTTTGCTAATAATTTCTATTTGGATTGGTAATTGCCCGGATAAATCGGAATTATTCAAAAAGTTTAAATTGATTCTTGTTAATGCGCCCATACCATTGTCGTTAATTGAAGTAAAATAAATGTACTCATCATTTTCGTCAAAAAATATTTGAGGAAAAGCTTGGTCGGTAAAACCTGCTCTTTCAGTTAATATAATCGAGGCTGAAGTATTCAAATCATACAAGATTAACTTGGACGTAAGCATGTCGGTTATCCACTCTTCTTCCGGTTCTGCTGCAGCAGAGAGGTAGGCTATTTTTTCACCGGAATTAGACCAGACAGGTACTACCGCCAATTCTTTCTCTGAATTGATACGAACAGGATTTTTACTTCCCAATGAATCAATTAACATAACATCAAAGAAACCTTCGTCGGTAATTTTGTTATAAAGAATTTTATCGTTCTTTTTATTCCACAGCGGATGATAAATCGAATCACCGAAAACCATTAACGAATCGTTCGAAAGCTTGAAAAGATAACAGATATCCAATTCGGGATTGTAGAATGAAATCATCTCGTCGTCTTTCGACCAGGTTATTGTAATATCTTCCCATGCATCAACTAAAATTTGCTTTATTATTTTACCCGAAGAATCGGAAATCGCTATTCCTTTTGAATTGTAAAATGCAAATTTTGTTTTATCGTTTGAGACCGAAATTCGGAATCCTTCCGGAAGCTGTTTAAGATTATTCCCTGCCGTATCGCACTCCCACATATAAGTATCGCTGTTAAAAAGAATCTTATCGTTAAACCAAACAGGTAAATAAGTTTTATTAAATCCAAGGTCTATCCTATTGCTGCCGTCAAAATCGCAAATAACCGCCCGCACATCTTCAGTATTATAATCAATTGAAGTAAAGATGATTTTGATTTGTGCATAGTCATTATAACAACCTAATGAAATAAATACAAGAATAAACAAGGTTACATGAAATTTGCAAGATATTTTCATATTACATCTCCGATAATCCAGCATTTTTCATTCATTGTGCGGCTCAACTCCATAACCTTATCCACGTCTTTTGGCTCTGCAACAGCAATCAAACCGATTCCAAGATTGAAGACCTTTCGCATTTCTCTATTTGAAAGATTTCCGGCATCCCGTATTAAACTGAAAATAGACTGCACTTCCCAGCTTTGCCAATTTATTTTCAATTTTAATCCTTCAGGAATTATCCTCATTGTATTGCCGATTATTCCCCCGCCTGTGATATGAGAAAATCCTTTTACCTTGATGTTTGAGGTTATAAGATTAATAATATTCAGATAAGATTTATGAATCCGCAGCAGCTCTTCACCCAATGAAGTTTTCAATTCGTCATTGTAGGTTTCTAATTTAAATTTATCGAGCAGCACCTTCCTTGCAAGTGAATAACCATTTGTATGTAAACCATTAGATTCAAAACCGATGAGAATATCTCCTTTGTTAATCTTTCTGCCGTCTATTATTTTTTGTTTATCTACTATTCCGACTATTGTGCCGGACATATCATATTCATCTTCAGCATATAAGCCGGGCATTTCGGCTGTCTCCCCTCCAATGAGTGCGCAATTATTTTCTTTGCAAGCTATTGAGAACCCCTCTATGATGGCAGCAGCTTTAGCAGGAATTAATTTCCCGAATGCTAAATAATCCAAAAAATACAGCGGTTTAGCTCCGCATACGGCAATATCGTTTACGCAGTGATTTACTAAGTCTTGCCCTACAGTATCGTGTTTATTTAATGCAAATGCAATTTTCAATTTGGTACCAACCCCGTCAACGCTCGAAACAAGTACAGGATTTCTATACTCTTTCAACTTCAATTCATAGAAGCTGCCGAAAAGTCCAATATCGGTTAAAACGTTCTTATTAAATGTCGACCTGGTAAAAGACTTAATTCTTCTTATCGTCTCTTCGGCTGCACGGATATCAACTCCGGAAGACTTATAATCATTTTTTTTTATCTTCATTCAAGCTCACTTTAATATTCTTACTGCCGTTCAAAATTAACACTTAATGCTTTGTTAAACAAAAAAGGACTAACGAGCAGTGAGATTATTCTATAAGTTAAAATATCATGCGCAAAATGGAAAAGAAATTAGAAAATATCAGACATTGTCATTAGTAGTCATTCATTGTAATTCAATAGTTTAAACAACGAATGTTAATGAATAACAGCCTGCTTATACCGACGCGGCTTCGCGCAAGCAGGCGAAGCGAATGACTACCAATGACTATGATCCATTTTGGTTCCGGCTTGTCCTGTTTATGTTTATTTTTTTCTGCTTCAAGCAGCTGCTGACCACACAATTTATCATATCAAGGTTCACAATTTACGGATTAACAATTCGGAAGAATTTTAATATATTTGTAACCTAAAAAATCAGAAATCATATCTTGGATTATGATTACCTCAGAATTAAACGAACGCGAACGGAACATATTAAGGTACATTATTCAGCAGTTCATTCTTACGGCTTTACCGGTCGGTTCAAGAAATATTGCAAAGAAATACGAGCTTGGAATTTCTCCTGCAACGGTGCGGAACATCATGGCTGATCTTGAAGAATCGGGTTTTATCGATCATCCGCATACTTCAGCAGGGCGTGTGCCTACCGATAAAGGCTATCGCTTTTATGTCGATTCCTTAATGGATGTACAGCACTTAAGAAATTCTGAAAAGGGAATCATAAATAAAGAATTAGATAAAGATTATATCGAAACGGATGATCTAATTCGAATTACCTCGAATCTCCTTAGTAATATTACGAAGCAGTTGGCTTGCGTTACTTATCCTAAGATAGATTCGGGTCTCTTGGAGAAGCTGCAAATAATAAGATTATCCCCAACGAGGATTTTAATAGTTATAAGCATTAAATCGGGTTTGGTCAAAACCATTACACTCGAATTAAACAGCGAAATAAAAGACTCTCAGATTGAGCTTGTGCAAAGCCTATTGAATGAAAGGTTGTGCGGCTTAACCATAAGAGAGATAAGAACAAGTTTTGAAGATAGATTTAAAGACATCAGCGAATTCGAAAGACCGATAATACGGTTGTTTATCGATTCGCTTGACAAAATATTCAAAGAAAATCGTCAACCCGAAAATTTGGTAATCACCGGTGCAAAAAATGTAATTAAGCAGCCAGAGTTTGACGACCCGGAGAGATTTCAAAGCATCATTGAACTGATTGAAGACAAAGATGTAGTAATTCATATACTTGAAAAATCCGGCGAAGTAGACGATAACAAAGTTTTTATCTCTATCGGCAGTGAGAACAGATATCAAAAATTAAACGACTACAGCCTTGTAAGTAAGGAATACAAGTTTGGTGAAATCTCCGGCACGCTTGGAATAATTGGACCTAAAAGAATGGAATATTCAAAAATTGTTGCCATAGTAGATTATATGGCAAAATTGTTATCCGATATTTTAAGATAAAATAGAATCAAAGGAGTTAGCTATGCTGCATAAAAAGAAAGAAGAAAAGGAATCATTAAACGGTAAGAATGATAAGCCATCTTTAAATTCCTCTGCGGAAGATAAAATATCTGATGAAAAGCAGATTAATAAAATTGATGACGATAGCAACCAGAATTCTACAGAGACAATCAATGAATTAAGCGAAGAAACAGCGGCAGCGGAAAAAATAAAACAGCTTGAATCCGAGATAAATATGCTAAGAGATATGCTGCTTAGGAAAGCAGCCGAGTTCGAAAACTATAAACGCCGAACAGAAAATGATCAGCTTAACCTGATTAAATATGCCGCTGAATCATTTATAATAAAATTGCTTCCTATCGTTGATGATTTTGAGCGATCCCTGCCGCATATCAACAATACTCAGAACAATGAAGCTGTAATAAAAGGAATTCAGCTTGTTTACGAAAAACTGATGAAGCTGCTTGAAGAGCAAGGTGTGAAAAAGATGGAAACGGTCGGTAAACACTTCAACGTTGATTATCATGATGCTTTAATGCAAAGAGCAGATGAAAACGTCCCTCCTCATACCGTGCTTGAAGAAATAGAGAAGGGCTATATTTATAAAGACCGTGTAATACGACACGCAAAAGTTATAATCAGCACTGAATCAACCGAGCTGCCGGCTGACGAGAACGAGTCTCAAGTTTCAGAAAGCAACAATACCGAGGATAAATAGAAAATATGACAAAGCGTGATTATTACGAAGTATTAGGGGTTGGAAAAAATGCTACGAAAGAAGAATTAAAAAAAGCTTACCGGAAATTAGCAATGGAATATCATCCGGATCGAAACCCGGATAACAAACAAGCCGAAGAAAAATTTAAAGAAGCTGCAGAGGCTTATGAAATTCTTAGTGATAACGACAAGCGGGCAAGATACGACCGCTTTGGACACGATGGAGTAAAAAATAGCGGCTTTGGCTCGCAAGGATTCTCTGATATAAATGACATATTCTCACATTTTTCAGATATATTTGGCGGAAGCTCCATTTTAGACGATTTCTTTGGCGGTTCGCAGCGAGGCAGAGGAAGGCGGCGTTCGCAGGGCATTCCTGGTTCAGATCTAAGAGTAACACTTAAGCTCACTTTGGAAGAAATAGCGGAAGGTGTTTCAAAAAAAATTAAAATAAAAAAGTATTCTGTTTGCGAACAATGTTCGGGCAGCGGCGCACAAAGCGGCACAGGTAAAAAAAGTTGTCCTGTATGCCATGGTTCGGGCGAAGTTAAAACAATCTCAAGATCAGTCTTCGGTCAATTTGTTAATATCTCTCCATGCAGTAATTGCAACGGTGAGGGCTATGTGGTCGAAACACCGTGCAAAAACTGTTTTGGTGAAGGAAGAGAATTAAAAGAAACTACGATTAATATTAATGTACCACCGGGTATCCATGAAGGCAGTTACTTAACTCTAGATGGCGAAGGAAATTCAGGCATAAGAGGAGGTAGAGCCGGTGACATTATTGTCTTCTTCAAGGAATTACCGCATGAATATTTTATGCGCGACGGCGACGATATTGTTTATGACCTTTACCTGAGCTACCCCGAGGCTGTTTTAGGAACCGATGTTGAGGTACCTACACTTAATGGAAGAGCTAAACTTAGGATTGAAGCCGGGACACAACCCGGCAAACTGTTAAAGATGCGTAATAAAGGAATAAAGCATTTAAATAATTCCGGATACGGTGATCAGATTGTCAGGGTTAATGTTCATATACCCTCAAAAGTAAGTTCAAAAGAAAAAGAGCTATTAAAAGAGTTAGCAGAAATGCCTAACATCAAAAAGCTTAATTATGCCGATGAAAAAAATTTCTTTAAACGATTTGGTTTTTAAAGTAACCGATTTGGTCTGCCCTTGTGAGAATCAGTTCTAAACAATTGAGTTAATTAATAATCATCAAAGAAATTCAATTCAAAGGAATTGACATTGAAAATTCTTGAAAATTTTTCGCGTAAATTCGGTTTAACAACAACCGAGTTTAATATTACGCTTGTTCTGCTAATTGTTTTTGCAGTTGGCTTAATATATAAAAACTTTTTTAAGCAGGATGAATCAATTGAATATGTTGAATACGACTATTCGGCTCAGGATAGCTTATTTGCTCGCAGTGAAATAAACGATTCAACACTTTTAGCAGAAGAATTAAAAGATAAAAATGTTGACTCTAAGCAAGAAGTTTTGGATTTTAACGCAAGAAATTTTAAAGAAAGTAAAACAAAAGTTCTCCCCGCCGAAAAAAGTATTAACCTTAACACAGCGGGTATAAAGGAGCTTACTCAATTGCCCGGTATAGGAGAAAAAACGGCAGAAAGTATTTTAGAACTTAGAAAGAAAAAGGGTAAGTTCACTAAATTGAATGATTTGCTAGATGTTAAGGGGATTGGCGATTCTAAGTTTAGCAATATTAAAAAATACATTTACATTGATTAAGAAAACTCAAATTTTTAATACCCGGAGGAAAAATGACTTCTAAACCAGAACCCTGGTATATTCATGCAATTCTTTACCTAATTATTGCCGTTTTGGTAGTAGTATTAATTAAAGTTGCTATCATCGATCCGAAAGAAGTTGTAAAAGCAGAAAAGTATAACCGCACCGAATCAAGGCTGCGAATGACCAACATAAAAGAAGCGGAGATTTTATGGTTCAAAAAATTCGGAACCTTTACCGACGATCTTAATAAATTAGTTGATTTTATTAAACACGACCCCTTTGTTGACAGTGTAAGAAAAGCATTCGATTCATTAACCCGACGTCCCGCCGATCCGTTTGTCGCTCTTTCTCATGGCGAATTTTCACCCGAAAGTTTATTCAGAACTCCGCGTTCCCGGCAATTTTATATTCTGCAGATTGATACTTCTACTAACATCGATACCGTTATTAATCAATATGGCAGAATTTTAAGAGTAGATACGACTGTTGTAATAGGTTCAAGGTATTACCTTGAAGATCCTGACGGATATGGAACAATAGGCAGCCTCGATAATGAGGCATTGAAGAACTCCGCTTCATGGGAGTAATAACTTAAAAGATGAGTGGTTTTGACAATCATGCCGGAATCAGCTTAACGGGAACCAAACTACAGCTTGTTGAAGTTGTTTACGACAAAAATCAATTCGTCTTAAACAATATCGAAGAAGTATACTTTAACGATCCAATTAATTGGGAAGCAGAGAAGGATACAAAAATCGGCGCTTTACTCCAATCGGCTTTTAATGAGGTCATCATAAAAAAACCGATCAAGAGCACCTCCGTATCTTTCACACTCCCTTTCGATATATTCTACTTGATGCAAATACCTTTTGATAACACATTGCTTTACAGAGATTTGATCGAAGAATTCAGATGGGAGTTTTCGATACTCTATCCTACAATACCGGTAAAAGATTTAGTTATTCAATATATTGAGATAGAAAAGAATGAATTGTATTCCTACAATACTGCAATTATAACCGCTATACCACGAAAGATTTTATACATTTTGGAAAATTTTTGTTCTTCAAATAATCTGAGGCTTAAGTTCGTAGATAATGTCCATATTGCTTCCGAGAGGGGGTTGGCTGTAAGCAGCTTTACCGGAGAGGATGGATTAACACTAAGTGTTTATTTGAGCAATAAATTTCTTTCCGTTATTTATTCATCGAAGGGAAAGCCGCTCCAATTTTTGATAATTCCGGTAAACGATGCAGCAGATGCCAAGCAAAATCTGAAATCGCTTCTGAAGGAAAAATCACTCGCAATTCCAAACATTTCGTCCATAGAAGAAGCATTTATTTCGGGTGAAGAAATTTCGGAAGCGATGGTTCAAACATTAAGAAGGGATCTTAATTTTAATTTTGTTCATTTCAATCCTTTCGAGAGAATTACCCCCGCAGAAAATTTGTGGTCGAACAAAAATTATACGGAAAAATATAATTCATTTGCGGCAGCGGCTGGAATTGCTTACAGATTAGCATGAAGGAATTATTCTTTTTAGCGATAACTTAGAATGAAACTTCGTTTAATATCAGGTGAGCTTGGCGGAAGATTAATCAACGTACCTAAATCAGATCTTATCAGACCCACAACCGATCGAACCAGAGAAACACTTTTTAATATTCTTAATAATCTAATAGACTTCGAAGAGATAAACGTTTTAGATGTATATGCCGGTTCAGGTTCACTTGGTTTGGAATGTATAAGCCGTGGTGCCGCATTAGCCCACTTTGTTGAAAAAAATTCTCTCATTTATAAAAATCTGATTAGAAATATCGAATCGCTTGGCGTTTCCGGAAGATGTACAGCATTCAGAGCAACTACGGTTGATTTTTCGCGAAACGCACCGTTGACTAAATATGACTTAATACTTGCCGATCCGCCTTTCTTTATGGATGATATATATGAAGTCATCAAAAATTTTCTTTTAAATAATTTTATTGAAGAGCAAGGGATTATTATTGTAGAGCGTTCAATTCAAACTAAAGAAAAAGATATGCTAAACATGAAAGCTGAACCATTCAAGACGATCGGAGATACTTGTTTATATAAACTATATTCTTCCCATCAGATTTAGTGATACACAGTTCATCATTCCAGCGCGAACTAACCTAATTTAAAAAAACTATTGACTTAATATTTTATTAAGAGTAATTTTCATTCGGAATAAATATTCTTGCAAGGGGGAATCTGTTCTTTAATAAAAAACTCAATTAATTAAATTTTTTGTCGGAGCATTTATGAAAAAATCTTTATTATTTTCTCTCCTTCTGCTCTCTTTTTTAGTATTCACATCTTCCTCAATTCTCGCCCAATGGGCAGCACAAACAAGCGGAACCACCCAAAGTTTATACGCCGTAAAAGCAATAAATGAAAATGTTGTTTGGGTAGGCGGTTCAAACGGTACTTTATTAAAAACAACAGACGGCGGTCTTACATGGAATCCTTTAACAACAGTACCTAACCGTGCATATTCCTTGGATGCAATCGACGAAAATACCGCCTGGATTTATGTTACTAATCCTTCAACCGGTGCCGATAGTAAAATTTATAAAACAACCGATGGAGGAACCACATGGAACGTACAATATTCTAATGCGGCTAACTTCGGAAATGTAATTAAATTTTTTGACGCCAATTACGGTGTTGCTTACGGCGATCCCGAACCGTGGCCTCCGAATACCGACTGGGAAATCTTAGTTACAACTAACGGCGGCACCAATTGGACAAGAGTGCCAAACACTGCTTATCCACCCGCAAATTCAGCTTATAGTGAGTACGGTGATGTTGGTTCCATGGCTGTTTATGGAAACAATGTTTGGTTCGGAACTGCAAATAGTTCAGGGGCGGCACCATTCTTAGCCAGAGTTTATAAATCAACCGATAAAGGAAATACATGGACTGCCGTAGAGGTTGGTGGTGGAGTTGTTAGTGTCTCCGGTATTTCTTTCAAGAATAATAATGTCGGCGTGCTTTGTACTTATGAAGGACAATTCGCAAAAACAACTGATGGCGGTGCAACCTGGACCTTGTCTTCAACCGTTGCTGCAAGTGCATTTCATACTGTAAATTATGTTCCGAACAGTACTCGATTTTTAGCTGTCGGAACTAGCGGTGTAACTTATCTTTCAATAGATGATGGGGCTACATGGTCGATGATCACACCTCATTCATCAAGATTAAGAGATGTTTGCGGAGCGGGTGCTACTGCTTTTGCCGTGGGTGATGCAGGATCAATTGTTAAGTGGGTTGGACCGGCTTTACCTGTCGAGTTAATTTCATTTGCTGCATCTGCCACAGGTAGAAAAATTGAACTGAAATGGGAAACCGCAACAGAAATTAACAACAAAGGTTTTGAAGTTGAAAGAAAGGCGGTTAACTCAACATGGATAACAGTTGGATTCAAGGAAGGAAGCGGAACATCAACCGAAGCCAAAAACTATTCCTTCATAGATGATTTAAGTGAGTTAACCGAAACTTCTTTTAGCTATAGGTTAAAACAAATTGACTACGACGGTTCATTCAGTTATTCAAGTGAGGTTGAACTTGAAATAAGTAACCTGCCGTCTAAGTATTCGTTGGGTCAGAATTATCCAAATCCGTTTAATCCTTCTACCAAAATCAATTATGCCTTACCGTACGAAAGCAGTGTCAGAATTACCGTATTTAATGCAATCGGTCAACAAGTTGACGAATTAATCAATGGCGTTCAAATACCCGGTTACTATGAAATCAGCTTTAATGCAAAAAATATAACTTCGGGATTATATTTCTATAGCATCGAAGCATCCGCAGTAGATGGTTCGGGCAATTTTAGTGAAGTTAAGAAGATGATGCTTTTACGATAATTTCTTTACTTCAGATTTTTAAGCCGGTGTTAAACGCACCGGCTTTTTTTATGAAAGTGTCTGACTTATCGCCATTTTTTATTACTTTACTTGCGTAAATTTTATTTCAGTCAAAATAAAACAACATAATGAAAAGAGTAATCTATCCCGGAACATTTGATCCTGTAACCTTTGGACACATCGACGTTATATCAAGAGCCAAAGAATTATTCGACGAGGTTGTGGTTACCGTGGCAATAAATCCTACAAAAACACCACTATTCACAATCGAGGAAAGACTTTTTTTATTGAAAGAAAGCCTGAAGGACTATAATAACATTCATGTAGATGCCTTTGAAGGATTAGTAGTCGATTTCGCCAGATCGGTCGGAGCGATCGGAATCATTCGCGGACTTCGGGCTGTAAGCGATTTTGAGTATGAATTCCAAATGGCGCTTATGAACCGCAAATTAGCTAAAGATATAACTACAATATTTCTTATGCCGCATGAGAAATATACCTATCTGAATTCATCCATCATAAGAAATTTAGCTGAATTGAAAAGCGATGTGAGTGACTTTGTTCCTGCCGTTGTTGCAGACGCACTTAAGAAAAAATTTTTATGAGGAATTCGACTTAATAACTTATCTTACGCATAATTTAGAAAAAATTCGTTTAAGTCTTTTTGCTAGCTAGAAGGTATGTCATGTTATAGGTTGTAAAGACGGGGCATGCCCCGTCTCTACGACTGTATAACACGTAACTAATTATATAGTTTGATAATAATTTCAAACATTTTTTTGGAATTTTGCGTAAGGTGAGTTACTAACTTCGAGTTGGTGAGTCTTTTTGATGTTTATTATACTGTTTCAATATCTATCGATTTGTCAGGGTGTGGTCGAATCGGAGATTCGACCTACATAATATTTATTCATTTTTTTCTTTTAGGTTGCAGGGAACACTTTTCTTTAGTCGAATATTTTTTCAGTAAGCCAATCTCCCTCTTGCTTATCTAACGTTCCGCTAATATCTTGAGTATGTAAATTTGTAATTATCAAATAGAATTATACCAATTAATTGGGGATGTTATGAGTCTCAGTCACATTGCGAAAACTATAAGTGCCTCTCCCACATTAAAATTAAATGAAAAGGCTGCAATTCTTCGTGAGAAGGGAGATCCGGTTATCCATTTGGGAGGAGGAGAGCCTAAAAGCAAGGTCCCAATGGATGCCATACTTGCTTCAGCTTCACACCTTAATACAGGTGAGGTAAGATATACACCAGCCGATGGGATTCCGGCATTAAAGAAAGCAATTATAAGATATACGGAAGAGTTTTATAACCGGAAAGTAGCACCTGAAAATGTAATTGCATCCGGCGGTGCAAAGCAAGCAATTATGGTTGCCCTTCAGGCAATTCTTAATCCGCAGGAGGAAGTGATTTATCCTGCACCATATTGGGTAAGCTATCCTGAAATGGCTAAGCTTTGCGGAGCAGTAGGTGTAGCGGCTTACCCCGAAGACGGTTCCTTCTATCCGCGCATTCAGGATATTGAGCAGAGAGTAGGCTCATACACAAAAGCTGTTATTATAAACAGCCCGAATAATCCCAGCGGCGCAATGTATCCGGAAGAATTTATAGCTGATGTGGTAGATTATTGTGAACGCAAAGAGCTTTATCTTATTATGGACGATATTTATCATCGACTGATATTCGACGGAAAGAAACCTATTAACTGCTATGATTATGCAAAAGATCTTTCAGAAAAATCAAAAATTATTTTAATCAACGGAGTTTCAAAGCAGTATGCTATGACAGGATTCCGCATCGGGTGGGCAGTGGCAAACAAAAAAATAATTGAAGCAATGACGAATATTCAAGGTCATCAAACATCGGGACCATCGGTAGTTCTTCAAAAAGCCGCAGTGGGTGCACTCAACGGGATTCAATCAGGTGTGGAAAGTCTTAGAGTAACACTCGAAAATAATAGAAATGTAATGATTGATTACCTGAACTCCTTCGAAGGCGTTAAAGTTACTAAACCCGACGGAACATTTTACTGCTTTGCCGATTTCAGCGCTTATGAAAAAAATTCAACAAAACTTTCCGGGATGCTGATAGACAAAGTTTTGGTCTTAACTGTCCCCGGAGTTGAATTCGGAATGGAAGGTTTTCTGCGGCTAAGTTACTGCGGAACAATCAAAGAGATTACCGAAGGAATAGAAAGAATAAAATGGGCATTAGACCCAAATTCACCCAATGAACTATATATCGGCGATCGTAAATTAGTGAGGGATTGGTCATGAAATATTTAGAATTCAACACCCCCGCAACAAAAGAAGCTAAGGAATTAGCTTCAGATTATAAATTAGATAATCACGGATTGGTTTACCTCGATAGAGTTTATTGGAATTTGCCTGCATCAGCTTTGTATGAAGAAGCTGTTTTTAGGAATGAAGGACATATCGCTTTCGGAGGTCCATTGATTGTAAATACCGGCAAACACACCGCAAGAGCAGCGGCAGATAAATTTGTAGTTCGTGAAGAATCGACCGAAGATAAAATTTGGTGGGGAGTTCACAACCGACCATTTAGCCTTGAAAAATTTAATGCACTCATGAGCAGACTACAAGCTTATGCTCAAGGTGAAGAATTTTTTGTGCAGGACTGTTTTGCCGGAGCCGACCCGGAATTCAAAATGCCGGTAAGAATAATTACTGAAAAAGCATGGCACAGCTTATTTGCAAGAAATATGTTCTTAACAACAGAACACCGCGATACGCTTAAGAAATTCATCCCCGATTTTACTGTGATTGCTGCGCCGGGTTTTAAAGTTGATCCTAAAATTGACGGAACCAGAACTGAAACAGCAATCATATTAAACTTTGCAGATAGAATTGCATTAATAGCAAACTCGCTTTACGGCGGAGAGATAAAAAAATCGATCTTCACTGTGCTGAATTTCCTTCTCACTTTTAAAGAGGTTCTGCCGATGCACTGCTCTGCAAACGTAGGAAGCGGCAGGGATGCAGCCTTGTTTTTTGGTTTGAGCGGAACCGGCAAAACAACTCTTTCGGCTGATCCCAAAAGAAAATTAATCGGAGATGACGAACACGGCTGGAGCAGCAAGGGCATCTTCAATTTTGAAGGCGGCTGTTATGCAAAGGTTATTCGCCTTTCATCTGAAAATGAACCTGAGATTTATGCTACTACAAGAAGATTCGGAACAATATTAGAAAATGTTATATATGATCCGGTAACACGACGCGTAGATCTTGACGACGATATGATTACCGAAAATACGCGCGCTTCCTATCCTCTTGAGTTCATACCGAACATTGTTCCTGATGGATATGTTCACTCACATCCGAAGAATATCGTCTTTTTAACATGCGATGCTTCGGGTGTTATGCCTCCAATTGCAAAACTTTCACCAGAACAGGCACAATATCATTTTATAAGTGGATATACTTCCAAAATTGCCGGTACCGAAATCGGGCTTGGCATTGAACCGCAAATTACTTTTAGCGCTTGTTTTGGTGCACCTTTTATGGTTCGCCATCCATTTGAATATGCCGCTATGTTAAAGCAGCGAATGTTAAAACATAAATCAAATGTTTGGCTGGTAAACACAGGATGGGTCGGCGGAAGATTTGGTGTTGGCAAGCGAATAAGTATTCGCCATACACGAAATCTTTTAAATGCTGCGCTTGAAGGAAAGCTTGATACAGCGGAATACCGAAAAGATAAATTATTCGGTTTTGATGTGCCCGTAACGTGTCCCGAAGTTCCGCAAGAAGTTTTAGAACCTTCAAATTCATGGGGCAATAAGGAAGAGTACTGGAAAAAGTACGATGCATTGGCAGCAAGATTTATTGAGAATTTTAAATTGTACAAAAAAGGAACTGCCGAAGAAGTGCTTAATGCCGGACCGAAGAGATTAGGGAACAAGTGACGGAGCAATAATTGATTTAGTCAGGAATCATTTTACGCATTGTTAAAGATGACATCTAGTTCTAAGAATGACAATCATTAATAATATTTGAGCATTTATACTTCTTGAATTACAAGTAACTGACTATAATGTTCTTTGTGCAATTTTGTGATTTAATAATAAAGAACCAAATACAAATACTCAAACTCGTTTATAATACTAGAGACACATAAAAATTGCTTCTAGCTACGGAGAGGTACATCAGTAGATATAACCATCCCAGAATTTACATGAGTTCCTTTAGGAGCGACATATCAGTAGGAATAGAAAACCATAATTAAACAAAGCTCCGTTAGGAGCGAAACATTTGATGAGCTATGAAGAGACTACAGTCGTATGGCGAAGGAAAAAATTACCTTACAATTTCGGTTTAACAGCATTAACACACCCCTTCTTCCCCTCTCGAGAGGGGACGACTCACCTTGTTAAAAATGGTAACGTACCTCAGAAATTTTTAAACATTTTATTAAGAGAATTAGCAGAACATTACAAATAAAAATATATTGCTTACTAATTTCTTAAAAAGCGGGTTGTCCCCTCCTTGGAGTGGCGAAGGGTGGGTAAGAGTTTTTCATACAAACGAAAATTTCTAAACAACATCAGTTAATCATAAAATCCTTGTTTGATTTCAACCTTTGTCGGTACATGATTAAAATATTTTTCGGCTTCTTTACTGCTTTAAATTCATGAATGCTTATACTATATTTCGCCGCGATTTTACCACAAGTAAAATCAAGTAGAGATATCCCACAAAGAATCACTCCTGCTTAGTTATTTATATTTATTTAATGTTAAATGTTTATCCGATTCGAAAGGAGAAATAATTGGTATCGGAAAGAGTAAATAGGATTGGCATTTCGCCGACTATGAAAGTGGCTGCAGAAGCGAAGAAGATGCAGTCCGAAGGTGTTAACGTGATTGATTTAAGCGTAGGTGAACCGGACTTCCCTACCCCGTTGAACATCAAATTAGCTGCTATAAAAGCTATAGAAGAAAATAAGACTTATTATACAGTAAATGCCGGCACTCCGGAGCTGAGGAAAGCTATTCTAAAAAAACTAAAAAAAGATAATGGATTGGAGTATAACCTCAACGAAGTAATAGTATCAAACGGAGCGAAGCAAAGTATTTTCAATACTATTCACTCCCTTATTTATAATAATGATGAGGTGATAATTCCCGCACCTTACTGGGTTTCGTATCCGGAAATGGTAACACTCGCACACGGTACTTCTGTAATAATTCAAACAAAGGAAGAAAACGGTTTTAAGCTTACTCCGGAGGAATTGGGCAAGGCAATAACCGGCAACACTAAAGCGCTTATTCTATGTAATCCATCTAATCCCACAGGTTCAGCATATACAAAAGATGAATTGTTATCGCTTGCTGAAATCATTAAAGATAAAAACATATTTGTGATAGCCGATGAGATTTATGAAAAATTAGTTTATGATGATTTTCAGTTTGTAAGTTTCGCTTCGCTTAGTGACGAGATAAAGAGCAAAACTGTGTTGATTAATGGGGTCTCCAAATCTTATTCAATGACCGGCTGGAGGATAGGTTATACTGCCGGACCGGAAAATGTTGTTCAGGGAATAAATAAAATTCAAAGCCACAGCACATCAAATGCATCCACCATTTCGCAATATGCTGCTTTGGAAGCGCTTGAAGGACCCCAAGATGTTCTTGAAGAAATGCGAAAGGAATTTGAAACGAGAAGAAATTATATGTATGACGAAATAATTTCAATCGAAGGAATTACATGTTACAAACCTGTAGGAGCTTTTTACCTTTTCCCGAACATATCGGCATACTTCGGAAAAAGTACGGATGTTTTACGAGTTGAAAATTCTTTCGACCTGGCTATGTATTTACTCTACGATGCAAAGATTGCCGTCGTGCCCGGCAGTGCGTTCGGTTCGGAAGGATTTATAAGAATCTCTTACGCTACTTCTTTGGAATTGATTAAAGAAGCAATTGTGAGAATTAAGCACGCCTTGGCTAAGCTGAAGTAAGATATAAAATGAGTTTATTCACAAGACATTATGCAGCCAGAGGTTAGAAACGAATTAAACGTTACGTGAAATTCCTCCAAAGGAGTCTTGGGACAAATCACAAAAAATAAATTATCCATAGGATCCATAGGACAAACAAATTCCAATTTCAAAATTCAAATTACAAAACCGTTTAGTAATTGACTTTTTAATATTTGAAATTTATTTGGGTTTTGGGATTTGTTGTTTGGTGTTTTGTACAAAAGTTTACTTAAACAACATTTTGCTACACGGTGGAACGTACGGGCTTATTTCTGCTGACTAATCTCTAATTAATTTTGCTCAATTCTTAATGAACAACTGGAGCGATTTATTTAGTTTTTCTATCGGCATTTGTTCGCCTGTCCACAATTCAAATGCCTTCGCTGCCTGATGAACAAGCATTTTCAACCCGCCAATTGTAATTGCTCCATTAGCTTGCGCGATCTGAAGCAATTTAGTTTGAAGAGGATTGTAAACCAAATCGAATACTATTTGATCCTTCCCGAAAGAATTTGCCAACTCGGTTATTGAATCATCAATTTCCGGGAACATTCCAATGGAAGTGGCATTTACAATTAATTTTGATCCGCTGAAAATATCCACAAGATCCGGGGGGAAGAGTTCACGTGTTTTGAACGCATCGAATTTCATTTTATCTCTGAAATAAACTTTTAACGATTCCGCCCGTTGTGTAGTGCGGTTAATTAGATAAATTTTTGCCGGTTTAAAATATCTAATCATAGCGTAAATGACGGCTCTGGAAGCACCGCCTGAACCAACAATGCTTATTTCTTGTCCGGCAATTTCCTCTTTATACGGCAGAAGTGTTTCTATTACTCCATGGACATCGGTATTATAACCGTTAAGTTTCCCGTGTTCATTTACGATAGTATTTACTGCACCTATTATAGAAGCTTCTTCCGATATATCTGTAAGATGCTGAAATATAGATTCTTTGTGCGGAATAGTAACGTTAAATCCTCTGATACCAAGCGCAATCATTCCTTTTAATGCACTTCTTAAATTTGACGATGGAACGTCGAACGGCAGATAAATATAATCAAGCTTTAGCAGCTCGCTTGCTACGTTATGAATAAAGGGCGAATATGTATGTTTGATCGGATGCCCTATTAACCCTAACAGTTTTGTATTTAAGTGAAATGAATTTTTCTTCATGATTTTTTAGTTGTCGTTAGGAATAAGATTGTCAGACAATTTTTCATCGAAAAAACACGTTATAAATATTTCTCAACTTCATTATTCAATGATATTAAACTCTGCCAATTGAACATAGTAATTAGGTAAAAGAATTCTGCTTAATTTGAGGATATCAAATCTCCCCTAACAGTTTTTTAAACAGCCGGGAAGATTTAATTTCGGGGTATTCTTTTGCAAAATCAGATTTAATAGTTGGATCGATTGTGAAAGCAGTTCTAAGGCATTCCACTGCTTCCTGGGTACGGCTTAGGATAAAATTTATCTTAGCTTTGCCGTAGTAAGAATCTGCATCTTCAGGGTCGATTCTGATACAATTATCGAAAGCTTCCAATGCTTCAAGCCATCCCCCCATTTCAAGATAAGTTTCTGCAAGATTAAACCAAATGTCATAATTATCCGGTTCAATTTTAATCGCTTCGGTGTAGCTGAGGACGGCTTCTTTTAATTTGCCGAGGGAATACTCGAGATCGGCTTTAGCATACCATGCATCGGCGCTGTCCTGCGAAAGAGAAATAGCTTTATTAAAATCCTTGAGTGCGAGATGAAACTTTCCGATTGCATCGTAACAATAACCTCTGGCAAGGTAGGCTTCATAATAACTTTCATTTATTTTAATCGCTTCAGTATAATATTTCACAGCATTTAATGCATCGCCCAGCTCCTCATAAATGTTGGCGATGTTATAGCAGGAAGCTTCATCATCCTTATCTAATTCATAAACTTTCTTAAAGCATACTACGGCTTGCTGCAGTCTGCCTAAATCAGCAAGAGCATTAGCTTTGTTGAACCATGCATTAGGGAAGTCTTCTTTTATTGAAATTGCCAGGTCATAACTGTCAAGTGCTTTTTCAAGCTTGTTCAACTTCACTAGTACAACACCGCGGTTATACCATCCGTTCGGGCTATAAGGCTCCAACTCAAGAAATTTTTCATAAGCCTCAAGTGATTTTTCGAATTGATTTATACATTCGAAGCAGTATCCCATCTCATAAAATGCTTCAGAAAAAGCCGGGTCAATCGAAATTACTTTTTCAAACAACGCAATTGCTTTCCGGTACTCCTCGTTCCTCTGTTCAAGCAGCGCTATTTGGAAGTAAGCTTCTTCGTTATTTGGTTCTATTGCAATGGCAGCATTAAGAGATTCTTTTGCATTATCGAATAGACCCATCATTTCTTCCACTGCGGCTTTGTCGAGCAGCGTTTCGGAATCACCGGGGTTCAACGATAAACCTTTTTCAAAACAATCTAATGCATCTGAATATCTAAGCATTCCGTTATAAAATAATCCCTTCTTTACCCAATACTCGCTATTATAAGGAAATACTTCCAATAGCTGATTAACAAAGTATAAGCCATCTTCCAATTTATTCTCATCGAGACAATCGTTCAGTATTTCCTCGAGGGTATCGGTACAGTTGTAAACCCCCGAGCTTCTTATTAATTCCTTACAGCGTTTTATTTCTTCATCGATATTCTTTGACGCATCGTAAGTATTCAGGTCATCATTATATTCGGAATCGAATAGGGACATTTTATACACCAAACTCTGTTTTGTTCATTAAAAATGTATTACTAATAAATTCTAAAATCAAGGCGATATTATCATAATTTTTTAGCGATGACAAAATATAAAAACATACGGTTTCAAAATATGATAATTTTCTTCACTTGCAAATAAGAGTAATTAGTATCCACAAGGAGATTCTTCAACAAGTCACTATCAGAAGAGAAGAAAGGTTTTAAAAAAGTTTCAGCATTAAACAGCAACTGCTAATTCTAACCAAAAAGATTTTTCAAATGACTCTTGAAGAAATTTTGAAATGTGAGTTGAATACAAGCAGTAAAACTTAAATATCAATTCCCGAAGATTTTCAGGGGAGAAATCTTTTTTCTCTTAGCATTTCCCCCTTTTGAGCATGAGCGTTAATTTAAATTTCATATACTTTATTCAACTCTCTCAATTATTTAGGTTTTGCATAATAGAACATCACCTTTCTTCATCCTCTACAAGGATGTTTACTCGGTTAATATAATGCTTCTACAATAATTTAACATCTACGATGTTTTAAAAATGACCTTGTGCGCAGCATCCTTTGAATAGAGGATTAACAAATCCCTAAAATTTTGTTGAACTTAATAAAATATTTTCTAACCAAATTGTAATTTGAAAATCTGTTAAGGCAATACTTCTATTCTTTACTGAACTCCGCTCCTTCCTGGTTAGGATTTTTGAACAGCCTTGATCCATAGGTCAAATTCAAAACATCAATGTAATGCACTTTAAGGTTTTATTTCTTGATATTTGAGTATTATTTGTGATTTGGGATTTGCTATTTGGTATTTCACATTTCAGAGATTTCCTCTAAATTTCTAATGATAGATAACCTAATTCCTCAACACCGATGTTACTTTTTCTGCGGCTTCTTTAAAATCAGAAGCAACTTCAAAATTTAATCCCGAGTTATTAAGCAGCTTTGCAGCTTCTTTTGCATTGGTTCCTTCCAAACGAATTACTATGGGAACGTTGACGTGCATTTCATTTGCGGCATCAATTACTCCCTGTGCTACGCGATCGCATCGCACAATTCCACCGAAAATATTTATCAAAATAGCCTTTACGTTGGGATCTCCTAAGATTATTTTGAATCCGTTTGCAACAGTTTCTTTATTAGCGCCGCCGCCTACATCAAGAAAGTTTGCCGGTTCGCCGCCTGCTAATTTTATTATGTCCATAGTTGCCATTGCAAGTCCGGCACCGTTAACCATGCAGCCCACATTCCCATCGAGTTTGATATAATTTAAATTATATTTTGATGCTTCAACTTCCAGGGGATCTTCTTCATCTAAATCTCTAAATGCTGCTATATCGGGGTGACGGAATAAAGCGTTATCGTCAAAATTCATTTTAGCATCGAGGGCAACGATGCGGTCGTCATTAGTAATTACCAAAGGATTTATTTCTAACAATGATGCATCTGTATCTTCGTAAGTTTTATACAATTTTTGAATGAATACTATAAAATTTTTGAATGCGGAGCCTGAAAGTCCTAATCCGAATGCTAATTTTCTTGCTTGATAGTTTTGCAAACCGACTGCTGAATCAATCCATTCTTTAATAATTTTTTCCGGAGTTTCGGCTGCTACTTTTTCAATTTCAACGCCGCCTTCGGTGGAAGCCATTATTACATTTTGAGATACATTTCTGTCTAACAGAATTCCGAGATAAAGCTCTTTCTTATAATCTAATCCTTCGGTAACAAAAACCGTTTTTACAATTTTTCCTTCCGGACCGGTTTGATGAGTGACGAGCAGATTACCAAGCATTTTGACTGCATATTCTTTTGCCTTTTCAACTGAAGTGACAAATTTTACTCCGCCCTCTAAAATTAATTCTTGGCGGCTGTTGGGATTATAAATTTTTCCTTTGCCTCTTCCGCCTGCATGTATTTGAGATTTTATTACAAATTGATTTATTCCTCTGCTTTGAAGTTCTGCAATAGCTGAATCAAACTGGCTGATATCTTTGATAGCAATTCCGTCTTGAATTGCCGCTCCGAATTTTTTTAGGAGCTCTTTAGCCTGATATTCATGAATTTTCATTTTAACCTTTTTAATAAACTTTTTATTATTTGATTTAATTATTTCGAGGTCAAATTTATTAAGAATTTGGTTTGGATGAAAACTTCATTCGGATGAGTAAATATGTCAGGACGTAGTGTAAATAACTTCGTCAGTCAAATGATATTCACGCTGTTCCTTCTATTTCCTCAGCAAAGCACAACGACTGAATAAATAGATTGATTTTTAATAAATATTTCTGCTAATTGCACTCAGAATCCGGGGGTTTAATTTGAGGAAGATTCTTAAAATAAATTGTACTCTTCTCTGTAATGCCAGTGTAATTATCCTTCCCATCTTACGGGGGGGGGATGATTATGCTGCCATTAGAATTACTTATCACTTTTATCCGATATGATATTTTCGAATTTTGTCTTGCGCACGGAGTGGGCATACCGCTCATTAAACATTCATCAACTTTCAGAAAAAACTACAGAGACTCATTCTTCCCAACCGGTTTTACTTAGATTAAGAAAACATTCGTCAATAATATCTAAAAGTGTTAATTTCTTTCCCTATACTTATTAGGAAGGTATAAAAGAGATGAAATCATTTTTTGTTTTCTGTTTGTTTTCAATAGGATTCTTTGGATTTGTTATTTCCGGTTTTACTTATGCACAGTTAGCTGCAGGCATCAGTAAAGAAGAAAAGCTGCAGCAATTAAAAACCCGGGATTATATTAGGGCGACTGAAATTGAAAAAGACTTGTTAAAACTTGAATTTCCAAACGGTAAAGTAATGCATAAAAACATTGCCGACTTCGACCAACAACCTACCACCTACTACCCACATCCAACCACCTACTCCCCTAATTATACCATCACTGAAATAGATCTAAGGAATATTGATACAACACTATACTACGACAAATACAGCCTTTGGAAAGAAGTGCCGGTGGGCAGTGGACCAAATTCATTTGTATTAGTTAGCGATGTTAATAATAATAAGCTGCCCGAGCTTTATGGAAGGAAGAAGGGATATAACACCGATTATTCCGATATAGTAGTCTATGAATTGAATAATTATGGAGGATTTGATTCAGTTTATAGTTATTCCAATACAAGTATTGCTAAATCAATTTATGATATTGATAAAGACGGAATGTCTGAACTTCACCTTAGAAGATTTGAAGACTCACTATATCCGGGAAATAGTTATTTATTTTATAGGAAATCTTCAATTGATAGCTTAGCCAAGGAATTATCGTTTATTTTCTATTATCCATTCACTCCCTATACTACTCAACAAAACGATAATAAATTCGGTGATTGGGATGGCGATGAATTTACAGATCAGGCTTTCCATATATTGGGTATAGGTATGTTCATCTTTGAATATAATCCTTCAATTCAGAATTTTGATTCAGTATACTTCTACGACAACATTTCAATTAATCGGGAATTTGCCGGTTTTGCTATAGACGATTTCGATCAGGACGGCAGAACAGAATTTTTTTCCGGAAGCACTAAAGGTTATGTATCATGTGTCGAGAATAAAGGAGACAATTCATACTCTCCAACCTGGGTGGGAAGAGTTGAAACTTACAATGCATATCAGCTCGCCCAAACTAATGATATTGACGGTAACGGCAAGAAAGAAATTTGGGTAGGCGGCGATGCGTTTTACCCTGATATAGGACCTATGACAAGAATAACAATATTTGAAGCTGACGGAGACGATAGTTACCATATAGTAGGAAGAATTGATCTTGTCGGAGTATTCTCATTTTTCGCTCAAAACTATCAAGCCGTTGATGTGGACAATGACGGTATAGAAGAGATGATGATTTGTATTGAGCAGACTGTGTTAATATTAAAATTCAATGGAGAAACTAACAGACAGTCATTTGAACTGTTTTATTTAAAAAAGAATGACTTAGCATTAGACGGTAGAAATAGTGTTTTTTACGGCGCAGTGATGTACGATTTAACAGGTAATGGTATCGAAGAAGTAATTATTACCTTAGATGACATAAAGAAAAATGTTGGATTGAAATTATTTTCGCAAATTTATAAACCAAATTTCCCAGCAGAAATAATTGTTGAAGAAAAAGATGGACCGACTAGTTATAAATTATACCCTATTTTTCCCAATCCTTTTAATTCTAAGGCAAATATCAAATTCGATATAACCGCTCATGCAATGGTTTCATTAAAAGTATATAATGTTATAGGGAAAGAAATATCAGCATTGGTAGAAAAAGATTTTCCTCCCGGCAACTATACATATAGCTGGGAAGCAATAGACCATGAAGGTAGATCACTACCTTCAGGAATATATTTTATTAGATTATCAGCACATAGTAAAACTGAATCTTACAGTAAAACTAAAAAAGTATTATTACTTAAATAAAAATATTGGAGATTTTAAAATGAAAAAGATGCTATTTTTCTTTTTAGTTATCAGTACATACATCTTTTCTCAAGGCTGGAATAGTATAGTTACTACGTCCATCTACGAACCAAACGCAGAAAAGATTGACTTATTCACTAATAAAGACGGAAATCACATTGTAGTTCAAAACTCCAATGGCTCAAATTCAATTAAATATTATTTATTAAATTCATCAGGCTCACTTGTTCGAAGCGCAACCATTGAATCATCCGGTGGTGCTGAGTTTCCAAATATCTCTGGCGATGATGAAAAGATTTATCTTGTATATAAACTTGGTGAATATCTTCGATTCAAAAAATCGACAGATGCAGGCAGCTCCTGGGGTAACGCGGTTAACCAATCTATTGGTAGTAACACGTGCAATGGAGTTGATATAGTTTATAATATTTATGGTCTACATGTAGTTTACGCTATGCGGGATAATTACCCGGATTATGAAACATATTACCGTTTAATTTCAAACGACCAATGGGGCGGCATTGAATATGTTACCGGATATCAAGATGAAGTTGGTGGTTTTCCATCAGTAGCAGTTTCGGAAAACATGGTTCACGTAAGTTACAATACAAATACCGGCACATTTCCCGGAGAGTATCAAGGGACTGCCAAAGTTAGAGACAAATACTATGATAACTGGCAAACACCTCAAACTGTCACAGGGCAGTCAGAAACTTCTGCAAGAGAAAAATTGCAAGTAAGAACGAACAAGCTTTACGATTTTTATTATGATTTTTGGGTTGACTTAGGTCAATATAGTTTTGAATTAAAGGTACGTTCCAGGGATTTATCTGGCACGGAATGGTCAAATTACTCTACAATTAGTGCTTATAGCGATCCGGTAAATTTTATTGGTGCCGAACAAACAGCAGATGAAAAATTACATATATTATACGGCAGTGGAGATGTGAGGCATCGCTATTTTGACGGAAGTAGTTGGAGCGATATTTATTATTTCGATGAATACACTAGTTCTAATTCAAACGTAGCTGCATCAGCGGTTGCAAACGATTTATTTGTTATATGGAAACCTTATTCAGGTAATTACTTAAAATACCGCCAGTACGATACCAGCCCATTAGCCCCTACGATTTCCATGAGCGGAGGATGGGGGCAAAATCCAGTTTTATCATGGACTAATAACGGAGAACCGGATATTGATCACTTCATTCTTAAAATTGAATATAATTTTGGCGGCGGCTGGGGAAATCCCACTTACATCAACCCGGCAACCAGTCCTTATACTGATGTAAATATTGTAAGACGAAGAGATGGAGAGCTTATAGCCAGATATTCGGTTCAGGCAATCGACAAATCAGATAACGCATCCGATTATTCAGATTATGTTTCAACAAGCGGGCAGAGTACATGGAAAAATTCAGCTTCACATCAAGCAAAAGATAACAACTTTGTATATGCATTAAATGAAAATTACCCAAATCCATTTAATCCGTCTACTGTTATCTTATATTCAATTAAAGAGGAAGGAATGGTAACATTGAAAGTTTTTGATTTACTTGGAAGAGAAATTGCAGCACTCATAAATGATTACCAACCTGCCGGAAAATATGAAGTTGAATTCTACGCCGAAGATATTCCAAGCGGGACATACATCTACACCTTAAATGCGAACGGGAAAGTTTTATCGAGGAAGATGCAATTGCTGAAATGAGAGGTTGGTCAACTTGGCAAGTTGACCTACAGATTATAGTATAAAAATATTCGTTGATTTTCTTAAAATATTTTAGCTTATTGGGTGTGTAATTCGGGGGATAAGAGTGAATGAGATTCTGAATATATTTCTTAATCTTCTGCAAAGCGTTGTTGTAATTATCCTTCCCATCTTACGGGGGTGGTGATTATGCTGCCATTAGAATTACTTATCACTTTTATCCGATATGATATTTTCGAATTTTGCGTTGCAAACAGGATGGACATACAATCCACTAAACATTCTTACATTTCCAGAAAAAACTACGGGGAGTCGTTCTTCTCAACCAGATTTACTTTGCTTAATAAATATTGAATATGAGTTATACAACATTTTGTAGATTTCTTTCCCTATACTTAATAAAGAGGCAAAAAAGTGATGAAAGCTTTTTGGGTTTATTGTTTGTTGTCGGTGGTTTTACTTTTGGACAGTTAGCTGCTAGTGGCGGTAAAGAGGAAAAGTTTCTGCAGTTAAAAAATCGTGGGGATATTTCCCAAAGGGATGGATTCCCAAAAGCAACAGAAGTTGAAAAAGACTTATTAAAACTTGAATATCCAAACGGCAAGGTAATGTATAAAAACATTGCCGATTACTCTTTCACCCACAGAAGCTTATCCAAGGGATCGTTTCAAAACCAAAGTGGGCATCCCATAACCGGTCTTTCGTTTCTAGTCTTAATTAAAAAATCCAGCGTGATCCGAAAGAGACTGCAACCCGCTTGGCACTGTTAAGAGAAAGGAGATATTGTAAATCTGAAGTTGCAAAATTCATTTCTAAAACACCTACATCAAAACCTAATCCGAATGCCCAGCCAAAAGCATCTTTCCCGCCGAAAGAAAACCCTGTACGGATAGCTGACCAGTTAACCGGTTTCCATTCAAAACCTAACGACACTCTTGGAACGGTACTGTTTCTCGGCTGGTTATTGAATCCCTGGTTGTAATCTAAAGTAATAAGTAGTGAACCTAAAAAATCACTAACCATATTGGATTTATCAAGCTGAAAAGCAACACCTAATCTTAGTGCGGTAGAAAGAGGAGAAGAAAAGTTATTAATATATTCCCCATCACCTGTAATACTATTAACGAGTGAATCCCGCTGTTCTGCATTTGTAATATCAGTTAAAACTACTGCGTTATTAGAAGAAAATTTTGCAGCATTTTCGGTCCAGCTAATACTACCAATATCTGTTATAGCAAGCCCGAATGAAAAAGCATCATCAAGAACTGCGGCAAAACCCAAATCTATACCGAATCCCTTTCCTGCAGGTGTGGGAAATGGACCAATGCTACTCTCTTTATCATTACCGGTAGAATCAAATCCATACTTGATTGCAAATGCTTCGGAGAATGCGGAATAAGCAAGAACATTACCTGTTGCAGAAAGAACATTCCCCTGCCCGGTTTCAAGTTTTGAATTAACATATTCAGTTCCAATGTAAGCAAACCCATGTACCAGTTTAAAGGAAATCCCTGCAAAAAGATTTTTGAAGTTATCCGGTTTTATTTCATTCAAACTTCTGGCATAGGTTAGCGAATAATCTCTAAGCCACCAACCTTTAATATCTGCATCGTCAAAATTATAAATTGAACCGACTGGGTTACCTTCAAGTCCAAGATTGATCAACTGTTCAGGTATGTTGAATTTAAAAGCAAATCTGTCGCTTATGCTGAACCCGAAAGCACCTATATCATCACTGTTTTTATAGGTTGCACTGAGCAGAATTGCTTCTGCATCGGTAACAAAGAAACCGCCCCCTTCAAAGATATTATTCAACCTCTCTTTATCATCATCATCGAAGTATCTTCCTTTTTTAACGCCGTTTTCTTCAACGCCTCCAAAGAAATAGTTGAAATCATTGATAGTGATAAAATCAGTACCTGACCTTAAATTAATGTTCGGAATAGGAAGTAGTGTAGCAAACTGTACAGTTCCATCTTTACTAAGCATTAAATTAGCAGGGTTTTTGCCGATAGCATACACACCACGAGAAGTGACTGTGTAAGTTTTACCCATAGCAGTTGAACGGGCATCTGATGCACCGACTGAACCTCCTCCCTGTGCATAAAGAGAAGGAATCGTTAAATAAATCATTAAAAAGAAGATAATATATTTCATTGTGTTCCTCCTCTTTATCGATCTAAATCTAAGTAATAATTAATACCGCCGTATATTTTGAATTTTACCCAGTCTTTTGCACGAACCCGTACAAAAGGACCAAAATTAGTAGCGGTTGAACCGGTTGAACGAACTGCTACATCAATAAGCACATACTCGGTTTCTGCAAATTTTCTGAAGTCATCTTTATCCATTAGAAGGGTGGTGGTTTGTGTTGCGGGTGTTATCGGTATACCTTCGTTATTTATAGCTGCCGATCCAATCTGTATTATATCACCAACAACATTGTTATCACTGCTCTTCAGAATAAACAGAGGATCATAATTTTTGTCGAGCATGGTAACTTTGGCAAGAACACCAAGTGGAATCATGTTCTCAAGTTCAAGAGTCAGATTTGCAGAATTACCATTTACAATGTCCTTCCGGTTTTCTTCACTCAAACCTTCAATTTTTACTGTGTCTGCATAACCTGCGTCACTAAGTGAAACTTTTAACGGTGCCCGGATATCTATAGTATAATGTATTGAATCTTCACTTGAAACAACACCGGTTGAAGTTGCAGATACGTTATCAATAACAAATTTAGTGCTTACTTCTATTTCATCCGGAAAGCTTGTTAAAAAATCTGTCAGGTTTGTATTTGTTTCGTTAAATACTAAAGAAATGGGCACACCGGCGACCATTTCTCTCACTAAATAAGGATTCCCATCAAATAAAAGCGGTATAGTGTTTGCGCGGTTTCCGTTTGGAAGTATATCATAACCGGTAACCATTAAAGAGTCAATAATAATCTTTAATCCTTCAAAATCACCAGTTGTGATTGATGCAAAATTTAAATCTATTTCCTGGAATTTTATTTTTGAGCCAAAATCACCAACATCCTGACCGAAAGTGTTATCAAAAGTAAAGATTTGACGTGCAAGCTCCGTTCTTTTCAATCTTCCTTCCATTCTACTTACGATAATTTCATCAGAAGTAATTTCAGAAGTAAAACCAAAGTTGATTAAACCGGATTCTGTGACTTCTGCAATACCGACAAAGAAGAAACCCGGGGATGCCTGTGAAGCATAGGGATGATTAAGCTGATTAAATCCAAGTACCGGTCTCTCTTCATAACGGTACAAAGCAAGATTTATCTTCTCTTCAAAGGATGAGTTAGGGTTTAGTGTTCCATTTAATTCCAAAACGGCATTTGTAATACGGTTTATAAAACCGGGTAGAACAAATGTGTACTTTACCGGAACTGACGATTCATTATTTAATTTAAGATTAATTGTTCCGGATTTGAACTCTGCTTTTAGCAGATGAAATTCGGGATCGGGGTTATAAACCAATCCTCTGCGTATCGGGGTACCGGGTGTTACTGTACCTGATAAGTCAAAATCGGTAGGTATTTGTTGAACAGGTATTTTAATTGTATCCTGTATGGCAGCAGAACCGGATATATCGCTTGAAACAAGCATATATAAACTGTCGGCAACACCGACTTGCGAGAAAATATCAATGTTCGGATTTCTGGCAGAATCGAGAATCTCAGACAGGAAATATGATCTTTCTGTTATTGGAATGTTTAACTCCACATCCCAGCGTGGCAAAATGACCTCATCGGGTATATCAATACAGCCGTGTATCCACAAAACTGAAAGAAGAAGATGCAACCTCAAATAATTCGTTACTGATTTCGACATAAATGGAAGTCTCCTACCTGGTTAAAAAAAACCGCAGTAATACTGCGGTTTTAATTTAGTAATTTTGTTATCAAGGAAAATGCAATTGCTGAAATAATATTGGTCAACCTGGCAAGTTGACCTACAGATATATCATAAAAATATTGGCTGAGAATTGAAGCAAAAAAAAAATAAAACATCCATCATTTTAGTTGATTGGAAGTGGTTAATTAAGAGGCAGATAATTTTCCGCCTCTAAAATTTCAACATTATTTCTCACCCATAAACGGATAGCGCCAATCCTTCGGCGGGTCGAAAGTTTCTTTTATTGTTCTGGCTGTCATCCACCTCATGATATTCATAGCGCTGCCGGCTTTATCGTTAGTGCCTGAAGCTCTGCCGCCTCCGAAAGGCTGCTGCCCGACAACTGCTGCCGTCGGCTTATCGTTTATATAAAAATTACCCGCTGCATTACGAAGCTTATTTGACATCTGGATAATGGCGTTTCTATCCTGCGCCCAAACAGCACCGGTAAGCGCATAAGGTGAAGTTGTATCGCATAAGTCAAGCGCTTCATCAAACTTTTCATCTTCGTAAACGTATATTGTTAAAACAGGTCCGAAAATTTCTTCTTCCATCGTTTTATATTTTGGATTGGAAGTAACGATTGTTATTGGTTCTATGAAATATCCTTTCGAATCTTCATAATTTCCGCCGGTAATTATTTCGGCATCTTGCGAATTCTTTGCGTAGTCAATGTATTCTGCTATCGATTGGAATGCTGCCTTATCAATCACTGCTGACATAAAATTTGTAAAATCTTCCACATCACCCATTTTTATTTTGCTTACTTCTGTCACATATTTTTCTTTAAATTCATTCCATCTCGATTTTGGAATATACATCCTTGAAGCTGCAGAACATTTTTGTCCTTGATATTCAAAAGCACCACGAATTGCAGCAACAACAAGTGTATCAACATCTGCGGAATTATGAACGAATATAAAATCTTTACCGCCGGTTTCTCCAACAATCCGCGGATAGTATTTCATGTTTTTAAGATTATCGGCAATTGTTTTCCACATTCCCTGAAATACTGACGTTGAACCGGTGAAATGAATTCCTGCAAGGTGGGGACTTGCCATAACCGGATTTCCTACCTGTCCACCCGACCCCGGAACAAAATTTATTACACCTTTTGGCAGTCCCGCAATCTCAAATAGTTTCATTAGATGATACGCAGAATAAACTGCACTCGATGCCGGTTTCCAAAGAACAACATTGCCAACCATAGCAGGTGCCGTCGGTAAGTTTCCGGCTATAGAAGTAAAGTTGAATGGAGTGACTGCAAAAATAAATCCCTCTAAGGGACGATATTCAACTCTGTTCCACATACCGCCGGGTGAATATGGTTGATCAGCCATTAATTGGGTCATGTAATAAGAATTAAATCTCCAGAAATCGATTAACTCGCAAGCAGAATCAATTTCAGCTTGATGAACAACTTTCGATTGACCTAACATTGTGGCAGCATTTATTACTGCACGCCATGAACCCGAAAGAAGATCTGCCATTTTAAGAAATACTGATACCCTCTGTTCCCATGGCATTTCCGACCATTCTTTTCGTGCTTGAAGTGCAGCTTCGATAGCCATCTCTACTTCCTTTTTACCTGCTTTATGGTAAACACCTAAAATGTGTTTGTGATTATGTGGAATCCTCATCTCTTCAGTATTTCCGGTTTTCACCTCTTCCCCGCCGATAATCAACGGCACTTCGATTTGGTGTGATTTCAATTCGTTTATTTTCTTCTTTATCTCTTCCCTCTCCTTACTGCCTTGATGATAAGTCTTTACAGGCTCATTTACGGGAAAGGGTACTTTGAAATACGCGTTAGACATCTAAAACCTCCGATTCATTCATGTTTTGAATATTTTTTCGTTTTGATAGTTAAAAATTCACTGAAGAAAAATAGGAGTAAGGCTTTCTAAATGCAAAAAAAACCGTCATAAAGCTTATGTTACGCGAAAGATCTGTTTGGACTTGAATAAATAAAAATCAAATATATTATCGGAACTTCTAAAAACTCCAAATCGCAAAAAACAAATGTCAAATAATCTCCAATAACCAAAATTCAAATAACCAAAACAAAGCAAAACTGAGGTTTTTTTGAAATTTGTTTTTTGAATTTGGAATTTATTTGTCATTTGCTATTTGATGTTTGAGATTTTAGAAATGCCCTTATATTGATTGGTATCACCACTTATAATTTATAAATTGTTTGGCATTAACAATCTTTCTATATTGAACCATCCAATATTTGGATTATATTTATTTCGATCGGATTTGAATAAAAAATGATTTTATGAACACACAAAAGACTGAGCATTTTAAAAATGAAGAAAAGTACTTTCGTAATTATTTTCGGTTCAATAATTATTCTTGCTTCTGCAATAATTTGGCTGGTTTCGGGCAGCGAGTTCTTCACCAAAACCGCGGTATTAGTTGACGTTCATGATGAACTTTTTAATACAACTTACAAAGAGTGGCAGAAAAAATTTATCTGGGGTCTTGATCTGACATTAGTTATTTCGGCTTTTACAATCATCGTTTCAACAGTTCTAATTTATTATTTCAAAAAGAAGGAGAAAAAAGATGAAAAAATTCACTAACATAGTTCTACTATTAATTATAAGTGTAAGTATAACATTTGCACAAGCATTTAAAGTAAATGCAAAAGGAACGCACACTTTTGATTTTAAAGATGATAGAGGAAGAAATCAGGCTTTGTTTTACAGCTCAATGCCAATTGAAGATATTAATGGAATGACGAATGCTATTTCCGGTTCGGTTACTCTCAATGTTGAAGATTTATCAAAAAACCTAAATGGAAAAATTGTTATCAATGCCGCTTCTCTGAAAACAGGAATTGATTTACGCGATGAACATTTACGAGGAGAAGGCTGGTTAAATACCGAAAAATATCCGGAGATAACATTCGAAATAAAAAATTTAAAAAATATTCAGTCATTAGCTGACAATAAAGTTAAAGCGGATGTAGTTGGCAGCTTTACTTTACACGGCGTAACAAAAGAAATTACAGCTAATATTCAATTAACTTTTTTAGATGAAAGCGAACAGACACAAACCCGTATCCCCGGCGACCTGCTGGGTGTTACCGCCGAGTTTGAAATTAATCTGCAGGACTTCGGAATGAATAATTCGCTTATCGGTCAAAAAGTAGCCGAGAAGATTCAAATTAAAGTGAATATGGTCGGCAGCAATTACACGTCAAAATCATAATTAGAAGAATTGCCAAAAGGTGGAGCTTAAAATTTAAACCTTCTGGGGTTAGCTGAAAATCCTGAAGGTTTTTTTATTTTAAATCGAATTAACGAAATCTAATAGTGTGCGTAAACGGTAACACCTCTACTTTAAACTCCGCCTAAGAAGCTATTTCCCCCTATTTTAGTGAAAGCATATTTCTTCATCTTTTCAAAACTTTCCCAAATGTTTAAGTTTTCCGCAGTTTATTATTTGCTCTAAAGCTAAACTTTATTATTTTTTAGCCAAGAAAATGGTAGTCATTATTTTGAACTGCTTCTCACTAATCAAATTCAACAATCGGCTTCTAAATTAATAAAGGGAGGAGACTATGGCGCTTCTCAAAGCATGTAAAATTATACCGGAAATTTATGAATTCTTAACCGAGGAATACGGAAAAAATACGGGTAAGTTTATCCTCAAGCGAAAAGTAAAGGATAAGTATGAAGGTATTACATACGACGAACTTAAGATCGAAACAGATTTATTTGCTTACGGTTTAGCTTCGTTAGGTGTTAAACGGGGCGATAAAGTAGCGATCATCTCCGAAAACAGACCTGAATGGGTTTACAGCGATTTAGCAATTCTGTCATTAGGCGGTATCGATGTCCCGTTATACCCTTCGCTCACTGCCGAATCGGTTGAATTTATTTTGAACAATTCCGAATCTGTTGGAGTTATTGTTTCAAATAAACTGCAGCTTAATAAAGTTCTGAAGATTAGAAATAAATGCCGCGACTTAAAATTCATCATCGTTCTCAACGAAAAAGATAAGCTGGAAGAAATTGATGCATTATATACTTTTATGGAAGTGCAGCAGAAAGGTACGGAACTGCAAAGAAGCAATCCCGATATGATAAAGCAATCTATTAGAAACATTAATGAAAATGACCTGTGCACCATCATCTATACTTCGGGTACAACCGGTGAACCAAAAGGTGTAATGCTTACTCACAAAAATATTATCTCTAATGTTCAATCTGCTCTTAGAACTTTTCCCATTGATCATAATGATGTCTTCCTTTCCTTTTTACCTTTATGTCACATCTTCGAGAGGATGGGGGGATACTACACTGCGTTTTCATCCGGCGGTACAATTTGCTATGCCGAAACCATAGAGACAGTCGCTCAAAATTTAATCGAGGTAAAACCAACCATTATGACTTCAGTGCCTCGATTATTTGAGAGAATTTATTCCAAGATTATTAAGAACGTCGAAAGCCAGCCTGCTTCAAAACAAAAAATTTTCTTCTGGGCAATAGATGTTGGTAAAAAATATGCTGCCGCTAAAAAGTCCGGACACATACCGATGATTCTTTCGGCACAACACAAGCTTGCCGATAAGCTTGTTTACCATAAGCTGCGCGAAAAAACCGGCGGTAATTTGCGTTTCTTTATTTCCGGCGGCGCTGCGCTTCCGCGTGAATTGGGCGAATTTTTTGAGGCAGTCGATATTCTGATTCTGGAAGGTTATGGATTAACTGAATCCTCTCCAGTAATTTCCGCTAACAGAATCGATGATTATAAATTTGGATCTGTCGGTAAACCTTTTCCGGGTATTCAGGTTAAAATTGCGCCCGACGGCGAGATACTTGCAAAAGGACCGAACATTATGCAGGGTTATTACAAGAACAGAAAAGAAACTAATGAGGCGCTGAAAGACGGATGGCTTTACACAGGAGACATCGGAATATTTGATGCCGACGGTTTTTTAGTTATAACGGATCGTAAAAAGCATCTGTTCAAAACAACAACAGGCAAATACATTGCCCCTACACCTATTGAGAATCTATTTCTTTCCAGCAAGTATATTGATCAATTCGTTTTAATCGGCGATAAACGAATGTTTTTAAGCGCCTTGATTGTACCGGATTTTGAAGCCTTAAAAGAATATGCCGATTCAAATAATATTCCTTACGAAAAACTTGAAGACCTTGCCAAATCGGATAAAGTATATGATTTAATTGAGAAGGAGATGTCGGGCATCCAGAAAAAGCTTGCTAACTATGAGCGTGTCCGTAAATTTATTCTTCTCGATCATCAATTCTCGCTTGAAACAGGTGAAATTACTCCAAGTTTGAAGATAAAACGAAAGTTCGTCGAAGAGAGATACGCAAATTTAATTGATGAGATGTATCAAAGAGTATAATAAAAACAAACTCATTAATTTACTTTCAACACATCGATCATTTGCTGATGAATCAATCCGTTCGATGCGAGAATTTTTTTTGAGAAGATATCAACCGGGTTTCCGTCGAAGCCGGTTACTTTACCGCCGGCTTCTTCCAGGATTAATTTTCCTGCGCAAATATCCCACGGATGCAAATGCACCTCCCAAAAACCTTCGAATACGCCTTTAGCAGTATAGCAGAAATCTATTGCAGCCGAACCTAACCGTCTAATGCCTCTTGCCCTTAAGGTGAATGCCGTAAATTTTTCCAGTGCACTTTCCGGATTCTCACGTATGTTATATGGAAAACCGGTAACAAGCAGGCTCCTTCCTAAATTTTCTTCTTTACTAATAAAAATTTTTTCACTGCCTTCAAAAGCACCTGAATTTATTTCAGCAGCATAAATGATATCCCGCATTACGTCGTAAACTGTACCGGCAATAGTTCGATTATTTTTTTGTACTCCTATGGATACTGAAAAAATTGGAAGTCCGTGTGCAAAGTTTGTTGTGCCGTCTAATGGATCAATTACCCAAACGTACTCTGAACCTTCATTTAATTTGCCGCTTTCTTCTGCAAGAATGCTATGCTTAGGAAAATTTTTTCGAATAAAATTTATAATTAATTTTTCTGATTCTTTATCGATTTCTGTGACTAGATTTAATTCGTTGGTCTTAAATTCCACACTGAAATTTTTTCCAAAGCCTTCCCTGATAACACTGCCTGCTTCTTTAGCAATCTGTATAATTTTATCAATCACAATTACCCCAAATTTTGATGCGCAATATAAGACAAAATCTCTAAAACCACTGACTTCTGTCTTCTTTCTTCTGACTCCTAACTTCTAATTTTATTTCCCCACATAATACAAATTTACCTATCCCATAATTTTAAGCATATTCTCTTTCCTTGATAGCAGGAACGAATTTTAATATATTTCATTACAATAATATGTATAGAATAATTTAAGGAGAGAGCTGTTGAATCATCACGGAGCATTAGACATAAAAAACTTATCAGATCAATCAATTGTAGAAAATATCCCGCCTATTCTTCCGATTTTGCCTTTAAGAGATATAGTAATTTTCCCGTACATGATCTTTCCTGTGTTAGTGGGGCGCGAACAGTCAATTAGAGCAGCAAACTATGCACTTGATAAGACTAAGTATATTTTTCTTGCCACGCAAAAAAAATCTAACATCGAAGATCCAAGAAAGGAAGACATTTATATTGAAGGGACAATTGCTAAAATCATTCAAATTTTGAAACTGCCGAACGGCTTAATGAAAATTCTTGTTGACGGACTTTTGCAAGGACGAATACTCGAGTTCACTAATAATAGAGATTTTTTTGAGGGAAAAATTGAAGTAGTTATTCCGGGGTATGAACAAGACCACGAAATGAATGCAATGCTTCGGCAGATGTCGCAGCTATTTAAAGACTACGTTAAAATAAGCAGAAACATTCCGAACGAAGCGTTAAGTGCATTTGAAAATATAGAAGAGCTGGATAGAAAATTGTATTATGTTGCGGCAAATATTTCTCAAGCAATTGAAGTGAAACAAGCGGTGCTTCAAAAATATACTCTCAAAGAGCAGTATTATGAAGTAATAAAAATTCTTAATTCTGAAATTGATATCCTGAAAATCGAAAAGGAAATTGATAATAAGGTTCAGGAAAATATTGCAAAGACGCAGCGTAAATTCATCATCCAGGAGCAAATAAAAATCTTGCAGGATGAATTAGGTGAAGATGAGGATGGTTCGCCAGAATTTTCGAAAATCCGCGATTCGATTAAAAAAGCAAAGATGCCCAAGGAAGTGGAGACAAAAGCTTTGGAAGAATTAGCCAAGCTAAAAAAAACACCGCCGATGTCGCCCGAATCTACCGTTATCAGAAATTATCTTGATTGGTTGACCGAGGTTCCCTGGGCTAAAAAGACGAAGGACAATTTGAAGATTGAACACGTTCAAAAAATATTAGACGAGGATCACTTCGGTTTAGAAAAACCAAAAGAACGAATATTGGAACATATAGCTGTATTGAATTTAGTTAAGCAAATGCGAGGGCAAATTTTGTGTTTTGTTGGACCTCCCGGAGTGGGCAAAACTTCTTTGGGTAAATCCATTGCAAGAGCGTTAGGAAGAAAATTCGTCAGAATAAGCCTGGGCGGAATCAGAGACGAAGCAGAAATACGCGGACATCGCCGAACTTATATCGGTTCTTTACCGGGAAAAATAATTCAATCTATGAAAAGAGCAGGAACAATTAATCCTGTGATGCTTCTTGACGAAATTGATAAAATGAGTATGGACTTTAGAGGCGATCCATCTTCAGCAATGCTTGAGGTGTTAGACCCGGAACAAAATCACAGCTTTAACGATCATTATCTCGAAGTAGATTATGATCTGTCGCAGGTAATGTTTATAACTACTGCAAATGTCAGGTATAACATTCCGCTGCCTCTGCAGGATCGTATGGAAATAATTGAATTAGCCGGTTACCTGGAGTACGATAAAACTGAAATTGCTAAGAGGCATATAGTACCTAAACAGTTAGAAGCACACGGATTGAATAATAAAAATATCGAGTTCACCGATGCGGCAATTAAAAAAATTATTGGTGAATACACCAGAGAAGCCGGAGTAAGAAATCTTGAAAGAGAATTAGCTTCGGTTTGCAGAAAATTAGCCCGGGAAATAGTAATAAAAGAATCTTCAAACGGTCGAAACAATTCTTCGGAAAAGGGCAAGCGAAAAAACAAATACTCTGTGGATGAAGCGAAGATTGAAGGGTATCTTAAAACTCCAAAATTCAGGCACCAAAAGCATAATAAAGAAAACCGTATCGGAAGCGTTACCGGATTAGCGTGGACAAGCGTTGGGGGTGAGCTGCTTTCGGTTGACGTAACAATTATGAACGGCGGCGGTAAGCTTACACTAACCGGTCAACTGGGTAACGTAATGAAAGAATCTGCTCAGGCTGCTTTAAGTTACATTCGCTCAAATGCAATAAAGTTCGGTATAAATCCCGATTTCTTTAAGGATAAAGAAATACATATCCATCTGCCCGAAGGAGCTATTCCTAAAGACGGTCCTTCAGCAGGCATCACCATGGCAATGGCATTGCTTTCAGCAGTAACAAATCAATCAGCTTTAAGCGATATAGCTTTAACCGGTGAAATTACTTTACGCGGTAATGTGTTACCCATTGGTGGACTAACCGAAAAACTTTTAGCCGCTAAAAGGAACGAAATAAGTAAAGTTCTTATCCCGCTGGAAAATGAAATCGATCTAAAAGACATTAACGAGAAAGTGAAAGAAGGATTAGATATCGTTTTAATCGAAAGAATTGAGGAAGCCATACCTCATGTGTTTTCTCATTATAAGCTGACATTTCATTCTAATAAATCCAAGACAAAGAAAAAAAGCCGAAAGCATAATTAATTGGCAGAAACATTAGAAATACACGCGAATAAATCCGTTGAAGAAAAATACAAATTGCTTTCAACACAGCTAAAACATTTGCTTGTAAAGGAAGACAAGCTTCTTTCCAATCTATCTAATTTTACTGCAGCATTAAAACAAACTTTCGAAAAGATTAGCTGGGTTGGATTTTATCTTTACGACGGAAATAAATTATTCCTCGGACCTTTTCAGGGAAAGATTGCATGTACTCAAATAGAAATTGGTAAAGGAGTATGCGGTAAAGCCGCTGCAGAAAAACAAACCGTAATTGTTCCTAATGTTGAAGAGTTTCCCGGTCATATCTTTTGCGATCCGGATTCCAAATCTGAAATTGTTATTCCGATAATCAAAGCAGGTAAGCTGTTAGGTGTTTTGGATTTAGATAGTAATGACTATAATTCCTTTAACGACGTTGATAAGCAATACCTTGAAATCTTATGTGATTTCTTAGCCGAAGAAATTTTTAATAATTAAAAACATAAATAATTTAGAATGACATACATAGTAACAGCAAGAAAGTGGCGCCCTAAGCGCTTTGAGGAAGTTGTGGGGCAGGAACATATTACCACCACACTAAAAAATGCACTTAAAAATAATAGAATAGCACACGCTTACCTTTTCACAGGTCCGCGCGGCGTTGGAAAAACGACCACAGCACGAATACTTGCTAAAACATTAAATTGTTTAAGTCCGGTTGATGCCGAACCTTGCAATGAATGTGAAATGTGTACTTCAATTCAAAATTTTCAATCGCTCGATATTATTGAGATCGACGGAGCTTCCAATAGAGGTATAGATGAGATCCGGACTTTAAGAGAATCGGTAAGGTATGCACCGACAAGAGGTAAATATAAGATTTATATTATCGACGAAGTACACATGCTTACGAAAGAATCATTCAACGCTTTCCTTAAAACTTTGGAAGAGCCGCCCGGGCATACCGTTTTTGTTTTTGCTACTACTGATGTTCACAAAGTACCGTTAACAATTATTTCACGCTGCCAGCGATTCGATTTTAGAAGAATTCAACTTACTGAAATTAAGGCTCTGTTAAGCAAAATTGCCGAAGCGGAAAAAATAACTATTGATGATAAAGCTCTTACGACAATTTCAAAAAAAGCCGATGGTGCTCTTCGAGATGCCGAAAGCTTTTTTGATCAAGTGGTAGCATTTTGCGGTAATAATGTGGATTCCGAAACCGTTTCGAAAATACTGAACCTGATAGACGAAGAGCTATACTTTAGAATTTCGGATGCAGTTCTAAAAAAAGATTTCAAGGCAGTTTTTGATATTACAAATGAGATTTATAATAACGGCTGGGATTTTACGGACTTCATGGACGGTTTGGTTGAGCACTTCAGAAATATATTAACAGTTGTTTTAACCGAAAAAACTTCGCTGATTGAAACTGCTGAAATCTTTAGAACAAGATACATTGCTTACCTCGGAAGTTTTACAGAACCCGATTTACTCCGCCTGCTTAATTTTCTTAACAAGTCTCAGCAGCAATTAAGGTTCGCACAAAATCCTAAATTGAAGCTCGAAATAAGCTTGAGTCATCTTATCGGTTTAGAAAATACCTCAACGCTCAGCGAGCTGATTTCTTCTATAGAAAACAACCGGGTCGAAAGTTCAAACAGAGTTCATGACGCCGGCAGAACCGATAATTACGGCGCTGAAAAAAAAATTTTAAATCGCCCCGCTCAGGTAAATCCGAATAAACCGATTCATGATACTGCCTCTCCGAAGGCTACAAAAATTGAACCGGTGCAGGCAAGTGCGGGAACAATCATTTCATCTCCGGATTTTGACGCAATAATTCAGAAGTGGGAAGGTTTCATTGCCGATATATCTTCCGAAAGGGGATTAATTTTAGGACCATTTATGCGAAGCACAAAACCTTTAAGCCTTGACGGGCAAAGATTAAACCTCCAAATCGGTAATCCTGACGGCAAGGAGATTTTTGAGCATCACAAAGATTATATCAATAAAAAGGCGTTTGATTTTTTTGGCAAACGGATAGATTTGGTAATTAAGGATGAAGTTCTCTCTCCATCCAAAAGCATGGAGTCAAACAGCTTCAAAAGCAGTAAACCTAAAAAGTCTAAAACCAAAAACGGGGACCCGTTTGCAGAAACAATAATGAATGAACTCGGAGGCAAAGAATTGGTATAAGAACCCCCTTTTAAAACATTCGATACTTCCCAAACACTACAGTTTTTTGAAAATTGAGCAATATTCTATATTTTTGTGCCCTATGTCGAAAAAGTTAATCATCGCTATCGATGGTCCTGCCGGTTCCGGGAAGAGCACTTCGGCAAAATTAGTTGCTCAAAAATTGAATTATTTATACATCGATACCGGGGCGATGTATCGAACTGTAACATTATTAGCTATCCGGAATAACGTTCTTAATAATACTGAAGCTGTTATTGAACTAACAAAAAACACACAAATCGAGCTTGAATTTAAAGAAGGAATAACGTGGGTAAGAGTTAACGGTGAGAATGTAACCGAAGAGATTCGTCTGCCGGAAGTAAATAAAAATGTGAGCGAAATAAGTAAAATACCGGAGGTTCGTAAACTTCTGGTTGCCAAGCAAAGAGAGATGATACGCACAGGAATTGGAGTGGTAATGGAAGGCAGAGATATTGGAACAGTAGTATTCCCTGATGCAGATGTAAAAATATTCATGACGGCAACAATTGACGAGCGCGCTTTTCGCAGAACAAAAGAATTTATTGAAAAGGGTAAGAATGTCCCCTTAGAGGATGTAAAAAAAAATTTAGAAGAACGCGACACCATTGATTCTTCACGAAGTGTGAGTCCGTTAACGATGGCATACGATGCTGTTTTGGTCGATACTTCTAAAGTAACGATTGATGAACAGGTAAATATAATTTTAGAAAAGGTAAAAGAAACCGCAGCAAAAAAAGGTCTGACTGTTTTTATAGCTTAGGAATTATTTTTAAAACCATTTTAAATAAATTATGTAACATAAACCCTCTGCCTGTACTGCTTTTTATGGTTTTAAGCAATATAAGCAGATCAATTAATTAGGAGGCTTAATGTCTGAAGAGATAAAAGAACAGACAAAGAATGTTTTATCCGAAGATGTGTATGAAAAATCAAAGAAAAGTTTCAGCAACGAAGAATATTCGAAAGAAGAATTCTTAACGCTTGCTAAACTCTATACAGATTCTTTTAAGGATTTAAAAGAGGGCGAACTAATCAAAGGTAAGATTGTTCGTATCCTGGGCGACAATGTTATTATCAATGTGGGGTTAAAATCAGAAGGTTCGGTCCCTAAAAGTGAATTTCATGAATCCGAAGAGATCAAAGTCGGTAATGAGATAGAAGTTGTTCTGGAAAGTTTTGAAGACCAGGACGGCAACCTGGTTCTTAGCAAACAAAGAGCAGATTTCTTAAGAATTTGGGAAAAAGTGGTTAAAGCACACGAAACCGGAGAAATTCTTCAAGGTAAAATTCTTAAAAGAATTAAAGGCGGAATGGTTGTTGACTTAATGGGAATGGAAGCTTTCCTGCCCGGCTCTCAAATAGATATACGCCCTATTAGAGATTTTGATGCCTTTGTCGGGCAGGTGATGGACTTCAAAGTTGTTAAGGTAAATATACCTACCGAGAACGTAGTTGTATCCCACAAAGTGCTGGTTGAAGAAGAAATATCCGATCAGCGCGCCGCAATCTTAAACGGATTAGAAAAGGGTCAAATACTTGAAGGAACTGTAAAAGCAATTACAGATTTTGGTGTATTCGTTGACTTAGGCGGCGTTGATGGATTAATCCACATTACCGATTTAAGCTGGGGCAGAATTAATCATCCGAACGAAGTTGTAAGACTTGACGAAACCATCAAAATTGTTGTTACTGATTTTGATGAGGAGAAAAAAAGAATTTCGTTAAGCCTTAAAAAACTTCTCCCTCATCCATGGGAAGACATCGAGAATAAATATAAAATCGGTGATAAGGTGAGCGGACGCGTTGTATCTCTTACCGATTACGGCGCATTCATTGAAATTGAAAAAGGTATCGAAGGACTTATTCACAATTCCGAAATGAGCTGGACACAGCACATAAAACATCCTTCGCAAATTGTTTCAATGGGTCAAATTGTTGAGGCTGTTATTTTAAGCCTCGATAAAGAAGAAAAGAAGATTTCGCTCGGTATCAAACAATTAGAACCGGATCCGTGGGAATCGTTAATGCAGAAATATCCCGTCGGTACTAAGCACATAGGTATCGCAAGGAATTTAACCAACTTCGGAGTATTCGTTGAACTTGAACCGGGTGTGGACGGCTTAGTACATATTTCAGATTTATCTTGGACTAAGAAGATTCGTCATCCCGGCGAAGTTGTTAAGAAAAGCGAAAAACTCGAGGTGATTGTATTAGGCGTTGATGTTGAGCAGCGTAAAATATCATTAGGACACAAGCAAGTTGAAGATAATCCATGGGATACTTTCGAGAAGGTTTATTCCGTTAGTACGTTTACTCAAGGAAAAGTGGTTAGAATTATTGAGAAGGGTTTAATTGCAGAGCTTCCTAATAAGGTTGACGGATTTGTACCTGCAACTCAATTGGCTACATCCAAAATTAAAAACGTCGCTAACCACTTCCCTATCGACGACGTGATTCCATTGAAGGTAATCGAATTCGATAAGGAAAATAAAAAGATAGTGCTTAGTGCAATCGCTGCATTAAAAGACAAATCGGAAGCTGAGATTAGAGAATATCTCGATAAGCATAAATTTGACCGGGTTTCTGTCGATGAAATTAAAGCTGCCGATACAGGCTCTGTTGATGCATCCGATTTTCCGATATTCGAAATCTCTGAAGAAGCACAACAAAGTCCGGCTGAAAATACTTCTAAATAGAGAAATGTTAGAATCTTTATGAGAGCGGGTATATTGCCCGCTCTTTAAATTTTAAATTCTTAAATGCAAAAAAAAGTTGCTTTACATACATTAGGCTGTAAGTTGAACTTTTCCGAAACTTCAACAATCGGCGATCAATTTCTTAACAACGGTTTTCAAGTTGTCAATTTTGACGAATACGCCGATATCTATTTGTTCAATACATGTACAGTAACACAAAACGCAGAAAGAGAATGCAGACAGCTAGTTCGCCGCGCCCTTAGAAACAATCCCGATGCATTTGTAATTGTAACTGGATGTTATGCTCAATTAAGACCTGAGGAATTATGTCAAATTGAAGGAGTAGACGCCGTACTAGGAAATCAGGAGAAATTCAATTTATTCTCGTTGATTGACGATTTTACTAAAAAGGATCTCTCATGTATTTTCGTCTCGCCTGTTAATCAAATAAATGAATTTGGCTTTGCCCATTCCACCGATGCCGATAATCGTACAAGAGCATATCTTAAAATTCAAGACGGTTGTGATTACAAATGCACCTTTTGCACTATCCCGCTTGCAAGAGGAAAAAGCAAAAGCATGGATCCGGATTTAGTGGTTTCCGAATTTATTAACCTGGTAGAAAAAGGTTATAAAGAAATCATCCTCACAGGAGTAAATGTTGGCGATTATGGACACTCATTAGGAACAGGTCTTTATAAATTGCTTTTACGATTAACCGATATTCCCGGAGATTTTAGAATAAGAGTCAGTTCAATCGAACCGAATTTATTATCGGATGAACTTTTAGAATTAACATTTTCAAATAAAAAGATGTGTAATCACTTTCATATTCCGCTGCAAAGCGGCAGCCAGCACATTCTCAGACAGATGCGAAGACGATACACCCCCGAATATTATTATCAACTAATTGAAAAAATTAACTCTTACTCGGATGATACAGGAATCGGTGTCGATGTAATAGTCGGTTTTCCTGGTGAAACTGAAAATGATTTTTTAACTACTTATAATTTTTTACGGGAGCTGCCGATTTCTTATTTACATGTGTTCACTTACTCGGAGAGACCCAATACTCCTGCGGCAGAAATGAAAGAAAAGATTAATGTGTATGAAAGAAGACGACGAAACAATATGCTCAGAATTCTAAGCGAAAAGAAAAAAATGTCATTCTACGAAAAGATGATCGGTAAAGAGCTTGAAGTGCTTTTCGAAACAGAGAATCATTTCGGCACAATGAGAGGATTTTCTTCTAATTATGTAAGAGTAAACACCGTTTATGATTCAAACCTAACTAATGAAATCGTTAAGGTAAGTATATCTGGAATTGTTGACGGAATTTGTGAAGGAAATATTTTAGAGAATAAAAATTCAATTGACTTAAAAGCGAGTTAAAACTAACATTGTGCTAAAAAAATATGAAAATACTCACGCTATACCTTATCTTACTATCCGGCTTATCTTTTAGCCAATCTCATAATAACAACCCCATTTTTTTATTAGAACATGAATTAAAAAGTGTTGAGCCATCAGGCTCACTATTAGTGCAGCCGATTGCTCTGCAAAAATCTGATAAAAAAAATGCAGGGCTTGCAATTATATTTTCACTAGTGCTTCCGGGTATTGGAGAATTGTATGCCGGCGATTATTCAACCGGAAAATTTTTTACAATTGCCGACGGTGCGCTTTGGGGAATACTTATCGGAATGAACACTTACGCAGGCTGGCAAAAGGATAGATATATTTCCTTTGCTCAATCAAAAAGCGGCGTTAATACTGCCGGTAAAGACGAAGAGTACTTTGCAACTATCGGTGAGTACATGAATATCGATCAATATAACAACCAGCAAGCGCTGCGGCGTTCATTTAATAAAATGTATTTTAACAATGAGTATGATTGGAATTGGCAGTCGCAGGAAGACCGACGAAGTTATCGCAGCATGTGGGTTAACAGCGAGCAGGCATACAATAATATCCGGTTTGTAGTTGGGGCTATGTTGATAAACCGTTTAGCAAGTGCAATAAATGCCGTAAGACTTGTAGCAGCATACAATAAAAAAAGACTTGAAGAAGATAATTGGAGTTTATCGATGGGAGTATCATCACCGATGAATTTGCCCACGAGTTTTACGATTAATTTCCATACCTCGTTCTAAGGGTTTTAATTTGGGCTAAAGTCCGTTTTATCTGTTAGTCTTACACCCCTTCCCCGCCTTTGGTTGGTAAACTAAAGTGAACGGTAATTGATGAGAGAAAATCTTCTCAATTTATTGCCGTCAGTATTAGCCTTCGGAATTATACCTTAATTTAAAATGACGGATTATAAAATAATCTTTTCTGCTATTTTAATTATTTTCAAAATTAACGCAATAGTACCATCTTCTTGGTAATGATAAAATCTTGAGTGTGTAAACAGTAATAATACACTCCGCTTGATAAATTACTTCCATCTCCAAAGGTTCCTACGGAAAATTCTATTTCATAAACTCCCGCATTCTTATATCCATCCTCCAATACACCCAGCTCTTTACCAAGAGCATCGAATAATTTAATTTTTATATATGCACCTCTAGGCACCTTGTAATTTATTTTAGTTGACGGATTAAACGGATTAGGATAGTTTTGACTTAATTCAAATTCAGCAGGAACCGAAGATAATTTTTCCACATTCACCAAATAATCAATTGGAATTGTGATATTACCTCCGTTAGTTGCAATCAGAACCTGTCCTGTATAATTTCCATTTTGAAGAGTTGAAGCATCAAGAGTTAAAGTGATTAACTGCGATCCTCCCGGTGAAATAGTGCCACTTGACGGAGTTACAGTTACTAAATTACTCGAAGTTCCACTTATAGTAATTTGTCCCGATGTTTGACCGGTAGCTCCTTGATTATCTGTTACAGTGAGCGAGTATGTATAAGTATTTGGCTGAGAATAAGCATGTGTTGTTGTCATTTGTGAGCTGCTGTTACCATCGCCAAAATTCCACAAATATTGTGTTATCTGACCATCATTATCGTAGGAAGCTGAGGCATCAAAAGTAATCACCTCATTAGTTTGAGCTTGAGTTTTTGAAATATTAGCAACTGCTACCGGATCTTGGTTTGTTCCCCCACCGCCCAATGTTCCTCTCGCTCTGATCAAAAATGCTCCATTTTCAAATCCTGAAACCGTATTTAAATTAACCCACGCCCCCGAACTTGGATTGAAATAATAACTTTTGTTTTTTATAGTCGCGTTAAAATCCGCTCCTGCCGGATAGGCAATAAAACTGTAACTATCAACTTCAATGTAGAAAGTTTCACCCGCTGAAAATGATAGCGACGGATTAAGAGTAATAGTATACCAACTACCTGTGGATGCAAGGTTTAAATTAAGATATCCTTCGGCAAGTAAATTATTATTTTGGTTGTAAATAGCTGCATAGATACTATTAGATGAAGCAGTTTCTGTTCGCATATAAAAATCAAACCCGTCTAAATCAAAGTTCTGTGAAAGATTGAACTCATTTAACCAAGCGAACGCATCTCCATTACCCCACCCCACAAAATTATCCGCAGTGGAATTTCCATCATCAAGATATAAAACATCATCACCCGCTGTTTTGTTTAAGTTAGAATATGAATTTTGCTCATTTGAAATAATACTTTTTGGAACCTGTGAATTGGGACCGCCAAATTTCAATTTTTTTCTATACTTATCATATTTAGTTGAATTCATATCTGCTTTGTTGAGTATATATTCTGAAGAATTGGATTTTGGCAAGATGGTTCCAAAATTACCGGTAACCGATACATTAAATATTAATTGAGCCGTTCCGGTATTGCTTAGCGTAAAACTTGTAGAACCCGTTTGTCCGGGGGAAGATTGTAAAGTTAGACTACTAACATCTACAGAAGCTATTGCATTGCCGCCGGAAGCTGCTTTAGCTATAAACGCACCTCTTCCATGCGTACCGGCTACAATTGTTGCATCGGATTTACGGGATGTTACGTAGTTAACTACTACATTACCAATTGTGCTGGCACCCTCTAAACTCCAAACGGTATTAGCTCCATTTAGTTGAAGTGTTGAATAAACACCCGTACTGGTTGCTACAAAATATTGTGTCCCGCCGGATGTTGGTAAAATTGCGGCTCCTCTAATTGATGGTCCCGGATTTTGTTCTGTTCCTTGTAAGTTTCCCTCGACGGCTGTAAAGGATTGTCCACCATTATTTGAATAATAAATTCCTATAATATTATAGTTAGAAAACACAACCATAAGTTCATTCGCATTATCCGGATTAACTGCAATATTATGAATATAATAACGCGGATAATTTTGATCAGATATAGGAATTGAGATATCCACTGCTCCGCTTGTTGCTGTATTAGCATTATCAAGCCGGTATATCTTAGGCGTACCGGAGGGTTGCTGTGAAAAATCCGATGCGGCATAATAAAGCCTATGTGCCGGATTAGAAACAGACATAGTTAAAGCCGAAATAATATATCCGCCCGGAGCAGAAAGGTTATTTAATTGCGTCCATCCTGTTGTAATTCCCTCAGCAAAATTAGGATTATTTGGAAGAGAATTTAATTGATTATTTCTCCACAAAGTATTTCCTGCGGGATAAATCATAATATTCTCATCTGCCGGATTAACAACAAACGGATTTATAAAAAGCATCCCTTGTGCATTTTTAGGCGTGATATTACTCCAATTAGGATAATCTCTCCTTGGGTTCCCGTTTTGATTATAAGTTCCTCTAATTACGGCTCCATTTTGCGCAGATACATATGGATAATTATTCCCAAAATAACAATAAGAACCATCCCCTGTACTAACATCATAAGATTCTGAAATTGTTGTTCCGTCGAATCTAAATGATGGCGTACCATTATCCTGAGTGCCCCCCATTATTCTGGTGTCATCAGCCTTATCAGAAATAGCTATGGTATAAAATTGAGTTACATTATATCCGTTATTTTTATTTTCCCATGGGAAGTGATTCGTATAATTAGTAGTCGTAATATTTGAAGTATAGCTTAAACCTCCATCATGCCCACACCACATTGCATTGGGATTATTCGGTTCAAAAGCAAATGAATGAATATCCGGATGTAGATTAGGATAGAAAAAGGTTTGCGAATTATATCCGCCTATCCAATCTTGTTTTTCATTATTCGGTTTTGTAGCAAAACCATTTGTTGATCTGTAAAGACTTGTGGCACCGATTAAAACAAAATTTTCATCATTTGGTTTAACAGCTAAAGTAAAATTATATCCTCCTTGAGTGTTAATCCATTCTTCAAATCCAGTATTTCCGCCAGGATTAAAATGAGGCATATTTACCGAACGATCTTCAGAAGTTCCGTTAGCAAGATTTATTTTGAAAAACTTAATATCGTCATTTTTATTATTAACCTGCTGCCAGGTAAAAGACAGTACATACGCAATATTATTATTTGATGGTGCAATTTCTACGAGATTTCTATAATGCGCAGACGGAAAATTTGCCGGAGTTACATTATTCCAGGTTTGACCGTCGTTAGTTGATTTGTAAACCCCGGGTGAATTAGTTGGAGTATAACCGGTTAACGGAGAAGATACTACTGCTGCAATAGTTCCATTAGCAGATACACTAACATCACTGTTATAATGATGACCCGTTCCTCCAAGAGAAATATTAAAGGAATTACCTCCATTGGTAGAACGATAAATTCCAAATCCTTGAGTTGCTACAAGAATAGTTCCTGTAGAAGGATTCACTGCAATTTTATATACATAATCAAAAGGGCTATTCCACGATGATACATTTGAGCTGGCAGTAGCAGGAAGCAAATTCCATGTCTCACCATTATCGGTAGATTTGTAAATTCCGTCACCCGTAAATCTATGAGTATATCCTTGGTCACCTGCTGTTCCGTCAAATTCACCGGTTGCATAATACCATGTATTTGTTTGTCCGGCTCTTGGGTCTTGAACCACAGAAGTTACGCTAAGAATTTGGCTTGTAGTACTTTTCATCTGCCAGGTTGCGCCTTTATCGGTAGATTTCCAAATCCCCCCGGAAACACCTCCGGCAATTATAGTATTTGAATTTGTTACATCTATTGCAAGCGCTCTGGTTCTGCCGCCAACATCTCTTGGACCCGCTTCTTTCCAGCCTAAATCATTAATTTTTAGAGATTTATTTAAGTTGTTTTTTGCCTCAAGCTCCTTGGCAAAAGCTAATTCTTTTTGTCTGATTCCGATCGGAATATGATTTGTTCTTGGGTCTTTTAACATTCTATTAAAATAATCCCAACGGTTTGCTTTAGTCTCAAAGCCAGCTTTAGGAGATGAACTTGACCGGATCTTCTCATTTTTAATGCTGTCATACTTATTCAGATAAATAGAGCTCTCCTCGGAAATATGAAAGGAGGTGAAGGAAATTAAGCATGCTAGAATAGTAATTATAAAGTAGCGAAATGTTGTTTTCATAATTTATACCCACTATTAAAATTATTTTTCCCCGGAAATTATTTTCCAGGATTTATTTTGTGACATGTCAAATTCGTTGTTTAGAAGTGCTAATAGTAATTTATGGTTTGAATTTATTTTATAAATTTCATTAGCCGATTTTTTAGAGTCATCCAAATGATTTTCAGTTAATTCAATTTCGAATTTAGTCCCAATCCCAATAGGTCTAGTGGCTGCCCCATATCCATGAACAGAATCGATTCTTACAATGATTACTGTTTTGTTTTCTTTTTCAAAAATATCTATGACAGTACAGGATACTTCAGCGCTGCTATGCGGTAATGGTCTTGGTGCAAAATAATTTTCATTTACTATATTTTTTTCTTCTTCTTTTAATTGGTTTTGAGAAGTGCAGTGCTGCGTGAATGTGGCTAAAAAAAATGTGAGAGCAGTGATTAAAAATATCCGGAATGGTTTCATAGCACCGTTCCTTTAGAAAAATTAGCGATTTTTTATAAAAATCTTAGAAACATTTTAATTAAAATTAATAAAATAATTTTTGATTGTAAATAGTTGATTAATAAAAACTTAAGATCTATAAAGATTCCAGTACTCTCCAAATTATTTTTAAAATCTATAATAAATTTACAATACAATCAAATTTCCAATTATTAGTCTTACTTTGTAATTGAAACCTATTTCGTCCCTAAAGGGACTTTAATAGCAAGGGTCATAGATGTTTCTAGAAATATTCAATCCCTAAAGGGATTAGACTAATGTTAAATCAATTATTAAAAGTTTTTTGTCCCGTAGAGACAGAATATTTATAGAAAAAAACAATCACATCAAAACCAGAAGTCCCGATAGGGACGAAATAAAAAATATATTTTGGACAGATATGAAAGCTTCCATTGTTGTCCAAAATAATTTTATTCAAAAAAATTAGGTAATAAGGCGGGGAGATTGAGATGATAGTTATTACTACTAAGGTTCAGACAGATAAAGAGTATTTCTGTTAAACTTTTTATCCGAAAAGAGTTTTATGAACTAGCTAAAACCACTGCTAAAAAGTTAGCTAAATAACCTTTTAAATTCTTCAACATCATTAATAGATTGAATTATTGATTCTTCTTCATTTATTGAATTCAATTTCTGCAACTTACTTGCGAATCCTTCGGATGAGATTATTTTACACCCGCATACTTTGGCAAATCCGGTGATATCCGACCTGTCAGACGAGATTACCGTAATTAAATATCTCTTCGATGATTTTTCGATGTACTTTCTGATATTCTCATCGGCAGTTTTATTGCTTGAATAAATTATTTTAATGTTTGAAACGTTTATTCGCTCTCCCTCTCCAAAGGATCGTTCCGAAAATCCATCAAAGTGAAGATATGCTTTCACCTTTTTTCCGCTGAAGTATCTATCCAGCAGAAAAGCTAATTTACTTCGTGCCGCTTCTCTATCTTTTGATTGTACCTTTACTAATTGCGGCAGCTTGTGAATCAAATTATTTCCGTCAATAAGGAATTCTTGCATCGTTTTGTAAATTTAATTTTATGTTTACTTACCCGAATAGAACAAATCTCTTTTAGTAACTTTCAAATCCTGGAGCTGTGGAGCTTTAACGCGTATCTCAAATCTATAACCTTGTAACGTTCCCAAAGGATTCCATGTAAAATTCATTAACCAGCAGTGCAAATCTCTTGAAATTCTAACTTGAGGAGCAGAGAATTCCTTTCTGTCAAAATCATAACTCCCGGTAACAGAAAATTTCCAGTTAGGCGTTAAATTAAAATTTAAGCTTCCGCTTATATTTGAATAAGTAGTAGTTTGAAGCGGTGTAGGCTTATTATACGTGTAATTATAACTTAGCTGTAAATCCCAAGGAATGCTAAAGTCAGGATCTTTTTCAGAATATATTCCTTGATAAATTTTTCTGTCGGAATTATTAAGCTCAAATTCTCCCGGTTCTTCGTACTGCTGCGGCTGCGATGTTTCTTTGGACTGTAATCTTTCACCTGAAATACTGGTTGACACAGAGAGACTTAAATTGGTCATCCGCGCCAATCCTTTGCCTTCATTAATTAAAAATTTGTTTATTCGATTTACTTCGGAAGTGTAATCATATAACGAGAAGGTTGACGAACCGAATAAGTTTAATAAATCTCCCACCTGCGTTCTGAAGCTAACATTAATATCAGAAAAATTTAAACTATCAGCCGCAAAGTTATAGCTTAAGCCCGCATTAATATTCATTAGCTGGATTTTTTCTTCTTTCGAAGTCGTGTCGGTAGGATCAGCCATCGTTTTCACTTCGAAGTTATTAGAAACCGAAAATGAAATATCCTGCCTTTCACCGGAACCTATTCCGCCAAAAAGCTCTCTTTCATATTTATTGTACCGAACTTCCTGACCAGCAGAATTTTTGTAAGAATCATAGTATCCCCAGAACGGCTTTGAAAAATCGGGCTGAAACGAATAAGAGATGCTTGGATTAACTGTATGTCTGATTGCGCTTATGCCTAATGTATTTGGCTGCAGTACCCCATAGAATTTGGTTGAAGCCGAGACTCCTAACGAAAAAGTTCTTACAAAATTAATTTGATGAATATCTCTTGTGATAACTGAATCTTTTTCTGTGTAAGGAGAAATTATAGATTCTTTTTCTACTCTCTTATTATACCATCTTTCCTGATAACGAACATTTGGCGAAATACTGAAGTAACCAATTTTAGGTGATGCATTTAAAGTTGCATTGTGTTGTATTGCTCCTCTTATTTGCAGATCACCGGCTTTTTTATTTCGATTATTTTGAAACTGAGAATTATAATTGAAGCCTATAAGCTCATACCATTCGGGATCGCCGACAGCAGCTTTTCTCTTAAACGGATAACTCTGCGGAATGCTGAACGATAAATTAGGAAGCACTTCGCTTATATCTCCTGTTTCGATAGTTTGCCGTCTTGAATAGCTCATAGAGAGACTATTTCCGTTATCCCACGATTTAAATATTGTTGCATTGGAATAAATTTCATTCCTAAGTATTTCATTAAAATCGGTAACATTTCTTCTTAAATAATTTCCCGATACAAATTCGAGGTTGGCATCGAAACGAAGTGAAGGATCGATAGTTTGATTATGATTCCAGCGTATTCTCCAGTCCTGCCTTTCTTGCCTGTCGATATCGGTCTCTTCACCAATTTTAAAATCAGAATATCCCCCTTCTATCGATCCGCTGAAGTTATAGCGCTTAGCATAGCGAAAGCGGCTGTTTAAATTGTAGCTACCGCGAGTATAATAATCGCCGGTTATATTCCAATCCACATAATCGCTTATAGCCCAAAAATAACCGAAGCGTGAAAAATATCTTCCGTAAGTTCCGTCTTCACCGAATGCAGGCGGAAGCAAACCAGACCGCCTCCCGGATTCAATCGGAAAGATTGCAAAGGGCAGCGGAATCGGAAACGGAACTCCTCCAAAATTCAACCAAATCCATTCGGCTACCATCTGCTCTTTGTGTATCACTTTCATCTTTGGTGAATAAAAATGATAGTGAGGAAAACCGGCATCGCAGGTTGTGTATATTCCATCCTCGATAAAATAAGTTTCTCTATCGACTTTTTTTATTTTTGCCCCTGTATAAATTGCTCCTTCGGACTCACTGCCTGCTGAAGAAATAAACCCACGCTGCGTTTTAAAATTATACTTCATTCTAACGCCCTCATAAACTTCGCCTCGTTCCTTAAGCACCGGTGTTTCCTCATAACTATTTGGAAGCGAATCTGACGGTATTCCGATTGCTTCGATATCACTAGTTTCAAAATCTACAAAAATATTTGCGCTTTTAAGATTAGTTTGCTTATATGAAAGCTCCCCTTCCCCGTACAAATTCATCTTACGGTTTTTGATGAAAAAAATTAGTGAATCGGAAGCGCTTGCATAAACTACCGTATCTACATCATATCTGCGCTGCAAAGTTGTGTCTACAGCAAAAGTTGTATCGGGAGCGAAGCTGGTTAAAGTATCCGGTAAAGCAGCTACTGTTGTATCGATTTGCTGCGAAAGGACATTCACAGCCAGTAAGTTGAAACTAAATATTAAAACCGAAAATTTCATTTGAAGCAAAATTGAGAATTCAAATCAATATTAGCCGGATAACGATTTGTAAAATACTAAAGCCGATGCGCCTTGAATTCCGGCGTCATTCTTTAGAAGAGCCGGGATTACTTTAACTCTATTTTTTATCGAAGTAAGAACCCGCTCTTTAATATTTTTCGTTATAGCATCAATCAGCGGGGCGCCAAACCCTGCAACTCCACCCCCTACTATGATGGTATTGATGTCTAATAAATTACTAACAGACGCTAATGCTGCTCCAAGATGAAGTCCCATTCTTTCAATTACAAATTTTGCATATTCGTCATCCATTTCGGCAGCTTCTTGAATTATTTTAGGAGTAACTTCAGCAAGGTTATCATTAATCAAATTCCATATTTTTGAGTTACGGTGTTCCAACAGCTCTTCGGATACCCTTTTCTTTAAATAATTTATTCCGATGTAGGTTTCGATACAACCGATGGATCCGCAGTTGCATTTCGGACCTTCAAAATTAATCGTCATGTGTCCGATTTCTCCGGCTGCACCAAACTCTCCTCTGAATATTTGCCTGTTATGTATAATTCCCCCGCCGACACCTGTACCTAAAGTAATCATTATAAATGAATTAAGATCTTTGCCTGCTCCGAAAATCATCTCGCCTATTGCCGCAGCATTAGCATCGTTTTCAACATGAACCGCAAGACCAAATTCCTCTTTAATATATTTTCCCAGCGGTACTGTACCCCAATGAGGGAGGTTGGGAGGATTTTCAACAGTACCGTGTTCTGGGGAAACAACTCCCGGTGATCCTATTCCTACTCCCTGGATCTTAAATTTATTATTCAAAAAAATTTCGTTGATGCCTTTGATTATCTGACGGATGATACTATCGGGTCCTTCATCAGCATTAGTCTTCAAGGCTGATTTTTCTATAATTTGTCCGTCATCAGTTACAATTCCCAGCTTCAAGTTTGTTCCGCCAAGATCGACTCCAACGGCATATTTTTCTTTTTTGGACATCTTAGTCAATATAAAATATTTTTTTACGGCAGCTAAGTTGTTAATTATATCAGGTATCGTCTTGTGTAATATTATGAATTTTTATAGACGACGGCAATGCTAAAGTAACCTGCTAATTACTGAAATCCATCGATACAATTTTAATTTCCTGCGGATATGTAATATCACCAAGGACAGAAGTAACTGTTGGTTTAGCATACAATGTTAAGTTAGATGATGAACCAGCACTTCCGCCGATGCTTAATGCTAAATTTATCAAAGATTCATATCCCCTATCTTTAAAGAAGGAAACAAGGTCCAAACCAATCTCAACGGGAATATTTGTGATTTGTCCTGTTCCCGGCAGGCTTACTTCACTGCCGATGCTTCCGCTTATTGTTTGTTTATTATCGATTAACAATCTCCATGGAAACGATTTTATTAAAGCATTAGTTTTAGGATAACCGCCTGTTCCATCGTTGGGATTTTTTGCTTCGATATTAAGAACAAACGATATAGGTAATTTCCCCTGCGCTACTGCACTTGAAAGAGATATAATTTCCTGCGGAGTAAAATCGCCCAACTTAGATTTATTAGAGATATTTACGCCGTTCAATTTAAAGCTTGTTACATCTCCAAGCTTAAATTTTAAACGTGATAAATTAACCATCGTTTGGTAAACACTGCAGCTTGTTAAAGTAAGAGAGAATAATAAAACCAGGTATAAATATTTTTTCATTACGCACCTCTTTTTTTCTTTTGACAGCATTTTTAATTCAACTGTGAAGACTGTATGCTACTCCACAGTCTAACGGGAAATAATATACCGGGTTTATTAACATACTTTGTTTGAAAAAACTTTTTAAAGTTAACTGTCCTAAATAAGTAAACCCACAGAACTGCATTCTGAAATAATATTTCCATATGCAGGTACTAAACGAGTCTCTTATATTTTAGAGCATCAGACAATAATATCAAAAAAGCTTAACCGCAATTATTGAAAATACAACTTCAAGAACACGCTAATGGGGTTTTGCATCCTATCTTCTGAACAAACGGGGAAGAAAATTTATTTCAATTTCCCGAATCAAAACATAAGCACATGCATCACGACATCCTTTTTTACAGTATGTTCAACTTACCTTTAAACTACTCTTAAAAACGAATACCAAAAACTATAGCCAAAGCTTCATCGATTCTTTCAATTAATTCAGAAGATAATCTCCCTCTTATTTTTACTAACCTAAGCTTATAATCAACAGGTCTTGTTTGTAAACAATCGGCGATGGATTTTTTTGTTAATCCATTTGATTCGGTTGGTTCAATTTCAACATTTGTTTTTATTAACGATTTCTTTTCATTCCAGGCTGTTACGGGGACGACCTGAATAACCGGAACTTTTTCATTATAAATATCATTCGTAACAATAACACAAGGTCTGATTCTTCCGGTTTCTGAACCTAACGATGGGTCTAGATTTAAATCAATAACCATTCCCCGTTCAAGTTTTGTCATTCAGGCCACTCTGATAATGCGGAATTTGTTAACTCTTTAAGCTCGGAATCTATACGGTAACTTTCAGAATATAATTCGGCAGATTTTTTTAATTTTTTAATTTCAAGCTCTTTTTTAAAATGGTCAATTGCTTTACGAACTAATGAACTTTTGTCTTTAAAACCGTAGGTTTGATACTTATTAAGAAATTGTATCTGCTTCTCGTTAACATTAATTTTTACTTGAGGCATATTTATAACTTATTTAATTGTTAAAACTAGGATTAAAATCTATTCTAACTTATTGCTCTACGTCTAAAAAATCAATCGAAATATCGGCACGAACGATATTTATGTTCACACAAAAAAGTTCGAAATTTATTTTTTAATTACGATTTTGACTTAAGGCGCAAATTTTTTTATCGAGCCTACCATATTAGAGGAACCTTATAACTCACATTACGTAAAAAAGTGGAAAACCTCCGAGATTTTTTAATTCGAATTTTCTTAAAGTTATCTTTAAGAACATTATCGAAAAATTTTTCTTAACACTCTTCATTGAAACCTCGGAGGTTTATCGTTTTGCCTAACATGAGATTATATTTGGCACAACATGCTATAAAAAAAAATAATTTAGAAAAGGTAAACCTTAAAGATTTTAATATGTTAACAGAAATGTAATTCATTTATTGCCTATCCCTCAGCTAATTTAAAAACTAAACCCTGGATTCCTCAATTTTTTTTAGAATAATATCGGCGACTTTCAACGCTTTCAATCCGTCTTCTCCGGATACCACAGGTTTTGAATTTGTGAGGATGGAATCTACAAAAAGCTGAAGTTCATAGTGCAGAGCGTTTACTTCTTTGGTTTCTGCCTGCTCATAAACTATCCGTCTTTTCTTCTTACCAATTCCAATTTCACCGAATGAAATTGTTCCTTCGTCAGTATTTTCTTCAAGAGGAATCAACCGATAGATTTCCGAAACACCCGTAATGAAATCTAAAGCGATATAAGTATCCTTCTGAAAAATTCTCATCTTTCTCATTTTCTTCTGAGATATCCGGCTTGACGTAACGTTTGCAACTGCACCGTTTTCAAATTCGATGCGTGCATTGGCTATATCAACATTATCGGATACCACCGCTACACCGCTCGCATCGATTTTCTTTACTTCACTTTTAACAAGGCTCAGGATAACGTCGATATCATGTATCATCAAATCAAGCACTACAGCTACGTCGGTGCCCCGCGGATTAAACTGTGCGAGTCTGTCCGTTTGAATAAACATAGGCTGGATAATATATTTTTCTAATGATATTAAAGCCGGGTTGAACCGTTCGATATGTCCTACCTGTAAAACGAGATTATTTTCATTTGCAATCTGCACAAGCTCTTCGGCTTCATCTATTCTTGCGGTAATAGGCTTTTCAACGAATACGTGTTTGTTATTATGCAAACATTGTTTACAAATATCATAATGGGCACTGGTAGTAGCCGCAACCGAAACGGCATCGGTTTTATCGATTAAATCTTTAAGCGATTCAGCCGCCGCTACTTTATACTCCGAGCTTATGGAGTCTACTAGTTCCCGGTTAATATCAAAGATTGCTGTCACTTGACAATTTTCAATTTGCTTAAACATTTTTAGATGAAGCTTGCCTAAATGTCCTAAACCCACTACCCCTATTTTTAATTTATCCATTTTATCTGCTCATTAGTTTTTGATAACCGGTAATTCTATCGTAACCGCCGTACTGCGGATCATTATAAAAAAGAAAGACCGAATATTCGTTTTTAGTATCCCAATTATTTCCTTCAAGGTAGAACCAATCTTCGTTAACTATTTTTTCATTAATTATATCGGCAGTAACATACTGATAATCGTATATTCCTCTTTTTAACGGAATAGTAATCGAATAGAGACCGTTAATAGGCTTCATTTCATAATGCGGAAGGATGCGCCAATGGTTGAAAGCTCCGGTTAAGAATATACTTCCTGTAAACTCTTCGGGCGGTCTAATTGAAAATGTTACGTTTAGATAATCTGCAAATTCACTTTTGTAATTGGTTAAAAGAAAGCTGCCTTTGAGATTAGGATTAGGCTTCTTAAAAAATCTCGAATATTCAATACCGTCGAATTTGGCATTAACATCTTTTCTGTTGAAGATATTGAAATCTCTAAGATCGACCTGGCGATACCCGTTGCCGGGTCTTAAGTCACGCGCAATAAAAGAAAATTTTTTCGCACCGTTCCAATAAAATTGACGTGTATTTGTATTGAATTGTCTGTCGACAATTACGGCATCGTCTAACTTTTTGTTTTCTATTATTTCGAGATAATTGACAAATGATGGAGTAAATTCTTCCGGTAAATCGAAATTTGTAGTTAGATTAAATACCTTAGCAAGGTCTGCCGGAAAATAAGTTTTGTCTTCAAGCTGCTCCCGCTTGAGCGTTGATTTTAAATTAACATCATTTCTTACTGCATAAAATCTACCGGTTTCATAAACAACCGAAGTGTCGTACGAATCTGCTATAAAAAACATCCACTTACCCGAAAACGGAAAGGAGACAACATCTTTATTATTCGGAAAGAAACCTTTGTAATGATAGCGCGCACCTTCAATGATTGTCGGAAGTCTTTCGAAGTCTAAATTGTAAGATGTATTTTGTCCGATATTTAACAGAAATATATTATCAACCGGATTCCAATCTATATCGCAGAAGCGGAAGATGATATTTAAGTTGGGAATTACATTCGCATTTAAATCAAATTCAATTTTAAGCGTTTGCGGCGGGCTTAAATCTAATTCCATAACAGGGAGCGAGATTTCGTCTGCCGTGTAATACTTCAGACTTTTAATCTCAATTTCTTGAGACCACAGACTTGCAGTAAGCAGCAGCCAAACGGCAAAAAACTTTTTTATAATCTTAAACAAAATATCTCTTTCAGAAATTAAAAATTTCAACACACTTAACGGAAGAATATGGAACATAAATTCTTACCTGTTCATTTTCCCTATAAGTTTCCAGCAGAAGTCCGTCGTTATAAGCTTCTATAAGCCTGCCGGATTTGAAAACGATTTCATAAATCGGAGTATCTCCCTTTGGATCAAGAGTAAGCCCGTAATTTTCATGCATGGTGATATTTAGGGTTTTACCTAAAAAGTTATTCCATTCCATTTTCATGGAGTTCTCCTTCTTTAATTAGTTTATCAATTTTATTTTTTAACTTCCCGATATCTTCGCAGACATAATATTTTTGCAGAAGCTGCGAAGCGATTGAATACTCCTCGGCGTTTAAATAATTTACGTATGCGGCAATTATAGCATTTAGGACTTCCAATGAACTTTCGCAATTCCATTTTTTAATGTGAAGCATATCATCTAAAAAAGAAATAATGCTTTCATTTTCCGTGATGAACACATCATATAGCTCCGAGTTTACGAGGTACAGTTCGAAATTCTCATAACGCCAAAGATTTAACGGAAGAAAGATTAGTTCCGAATCTAAATTAAACTGATTGAACGACGGGTTTCCAGTTATAATAATCGTTTGCTGCAGTTCGTCCGAAATAATATCATAAGGCTGCATGTAGCCGGAGGAAATGCTATCAATTAATTTTACCGAGTTGAACAAAGAATAAATAAATATTTTATAAGAACTTTTTCCGCTTTCCGGTTCACTGTCAATAAGTACAATCTCTTGAACTCCGTCATTATCAAGATCAGATAACCATATCGAGGGAGTTAAAAAAGCGCGGCGGTAAATTTCCTTTCCATCCGGGGCTGATATAATCAAATACGAATTCTCCAGCTTAACCTCATACGAATTTATAATAAATTGATTTTCCTGGGCAAATAAATGTCCCGCTAATATTACGATGGCTGCTAATATCGATCTTCTCATTTGAATTAAAAAGTATAATAATTACAATCAAATATACTTTTTAATTTCTTATTTATCAGTAGAATAAAGTAAAAAAATATGAGTTGGCGGCGGAATAAGGCGGGGGCATTCAGGACTTTCTTTATAGTAAACCTCCGATGTTACATGGGACAAATCAGCATGCAAACATCGGAGGTTGCTCAAAGAATTCTGTGGGCTTAATGAGATTTTTTGTATATGTGATGTTTTAAGTAACCTCCAACGTCCAAGGCAGCGACGTTGGAGGTGTTGATATGGTAAACCTCCGATGTCACACGGGACAAATCAGTGTGCAAACATCGGAGGTTGCTCAGATTTTTTATATATGCAGCGATTCTAGTAACCTCCAACATCTAAAGCAGCGAAGTTGGAGGTTTTCTGATATTTATTTTTGATACCTAACAATTAAATTCTTATTTTAATTTCAGAATTTGTATTAAAGGAAAGTAAATTTGTACTCGCCCAGATATTTTCAAAAGGATACTTTTCACCACTTATATAATCGTGGAGCATTCAAGGAAAAAGTTTTTTTTGAAGGTAATGATTATCTACACTTTCAACGAAGATTGCTGGATTATAAAATTAAATATGAAATCGATATTCTAACATATTGCCTAATGCCAAATCATTTTCATTTATTTGTAAGACAGAGTTCCAAAAATAATCCTATAGGTAAATTCATCGGTAATTTGTTAAATTCATACACAAAATCAATTAATAAAAAATATAACAGAAGCGGTGTTTTATTCGAAGGAAAAACTAAAAGCAAAATTGTGTATGATGAAAATGCTTTCCCCATTTTAACAAAATATATTTTACTTAACCCTGTTAGAGCAAAAATGTGTAATAACTTTTATGACTATGAATATTCGAGTGGTAAAGAGTTGATGGGAATTTCAGAAGCAACAATTACAAATAAAATTATATTGGATTATTTTAATGATGTAAAGGAATTTGAAGAGTATATTAACCATGAAGAGGAGATAGATTTCGATAAGATATTCAAAAAAACTGCAGAGTAGTAAACCTCCGATGTTATAAATGGCAAACCTCCGAGGTTGCTCATCGCATTACGGACGTAAACCTCGGAGGTTGCTCAGAATTTTTATATATGCAGAGATTCTAGTAACCTCCAACGTCCAAAGCAGCGACGTTGGAGGTTTTCTGATTTAGTAAACCTTCGATGTTACACGGGACAAATCAGTATGTAATCATCGGAGGTTGCCCAAAGAATTCTGTGGGCTTAATGAGATTTTTTGTATATGTGATGTTTCAAGTAACCTCCAACGTCCAAGGCAGCGACG